>JAEUIH010000004.1 GCA_016795105.1 Planctomyces sp. | reverse complement strand
TTCGCCATTAGCTAGCAGGCTCGCCGCGACAACAGGCCGAATCGAGTTCACTTGCGTTTCGGACCGCCCATTCGCCTCCCGATGCTCTCCACCCCGCTGATTTGATTCACTCACAAATGCACTACTCGACGTCGACGACGCCCACCGCAAACGAGCGACTCCGAGAAGCCCGCCATTGGTAGAGCTGACTAGGGGTTTTGGTGTTCAGAGGAACTTCTCCTGTGAGCGAGTTGAGAAATTTGGCGATCGCGGCGCTATCATCGGTCGTCAATTCCGTGCTCAGTTGAACGTCGGCCATGACTCTCACGGCTTCTTCCAGCGTCTTCACGGAACCATCGTGAAAGTACGGTCCGGTCTTGCTGATATTACGCAACATCGACACGCGAAACTTGTGGCGGTCCGCTTCGTCTTTGGTGACTTCGAACCGGCCGACATCCTGTTTGTCCGATTTCGTTGCCAGCCAGTAATCCTTCGCAACGCCGAACTTTTCAATCGAATTGCCACCGAGCAGCTTTCCATTGTGGCAGTCTGCGCATCCGGTCGAGATGAAGAGAGACAGGCCTCGCTTCTCTGTCGCATCGAGTGCCTTTTCGTCACCGCTCAGGTAACGATCAAAAGCCGATGGCGTAATGAGGGTTTCTTCATATGCCTGAAGAGCTGCAGCGTAGTTGACTGGAGTTATTAGCTCACTGCCTTCGGGAAATGCCTTTCGAAAAGCCTCCGTATAGTCAAACTTCTTTAGCACTGGAACAACGTCTTCTGCAGCAGCAAAGCCCATCGAACCTGTCAGTGATCGTTCGGCCTGATGTGCTGCTGACTTCCGGTCGCCTGTCCATCGCAGTGCTGGCTGAAGGACCGCATTGAAGACCGTTTGAGAGTTTCGAGAAGTATTCTTGCCACGAGCATCCAGTGAAAACGGACGCTTGTCAGCTCCCCAGTCCTCCGGGAGATGGCAACTGGCACAAGCGGTCTTGCCATCGCCGGACACACGTTGATCCCAGAACAAAGACTGCCCCAACAGCACTTTCGACTGATTCAACTTCTCTGGCAGGATACTACCTCCCGATTTCAAAGTGCCGAATGCTGCACGATCCAGAGGTTCTTAGCCGCAAATTATCGTCGATCAATATCGAGAGTCGATAACAACGAACTGCGACCGGTCCTGAATCGCTTGAGAATCAGAGGTTTCTGCAGTGGCACGCGCTGAGATCCCTGCCAGACACTAACTCTGGACGAACCATCCGATCGCGCGGCTCAGTTCAAACTGGGCGATGTTGTAATCGACGACGGCGTTGAGGTAGGCACGCTGAGCATTGGCCAGAGCCTGAATGGACTGCAGCGTCTCGATCGGAAGCCCCTGGGCGTTTTCAATTCGCTCAAGATTCAAGGCATACGATTTCATCGCAGCTTCGACGCCTCGTTGCGTGAGTTCGATTCGCTCGTGTCGCCGTGTTACCTGCGTATGGGCTTCAGTCACCTCGCGGGCCACCCCGTCCATAAGAGCCACTTTTTGCATCTGGGCCTGACGTTGACGGGAACTCATTTCCTTGCGGGCTGCCTGCTCACCATAGCCAAGATTTCGAATTTCCCAATACGCCCCGGCATCAGCATCCCATCGGTCATCAGTATTCGTAATTGCGCTGCCCAACCCACCTCCCTGTCCGCCGTAGCTCATTCCCAGCAGTACACTTGGAACCATCGGAGCATACTTTTCACGACGCAGTCGCTCGACCGCCTCGCAGACAAGGTGCTGCTGTTCCGCCAACTCCGGGCGACGTGACAAACCAGTAGCCACATAAGCCGCCGGACCCCCATCGAGCTTGACAATATCAAGGGGAATGATGTTGGGCTCACCACTTTGAATCAGGACCGTAGGGTTGGCGTGAAGTACCTGAGCGAGTCGAGCCGAAGCGACCTCTACAGCTTCGCGACGTGTGATCAGTTCTTCCTGTCGCAACGCAAGTTCTGCTTCGAGTCGCTGGTAGTCCGAATTCAATCCCTGTCCGGATTCCGCATACTGCCGAGTCAAATTTGTCAGCTTCTCCGTGTTCTTCAGTGCCTCTTCGGAAATGGCCTGAGCATGTTCCGCTCGAACTAACTCCAGATAGGCAACTGCTGCATCTCTCAGCGTGTTATTTCGAGTGGCGGTGGCGTTGAATCTCCTCGCTGAAACCTGATGTGCTGCAATTTTTGGCTGGAAGATGGCGTCGGTCAGGTGAAACTGAGCGACAATTCCAGGCACTGCCGGTGACCCTGCTCCCACGGCATTCGCGCCCATACCTCCATAGAATGAACTTCGGGTGGTATTGAAAACACTTCCGGCTACATCCTGAATAGCACCTTCGTGATGATTGTAATTCATGCCGGCACGAAGTGATGGGACCCACAGAGTCCGAGCACGCTCCACACGAGCATAGGCGTCATTGATTCGTTCGCGAGCCACGGCCACATTGGGATTCTGCGCGTCGGCAAGATACAACACATTGCCGAGGTTCAGACTGTACGCGTCTGCGCCAGTTTCCGAAGAGGCAATGCTGTCGGATGAAGGTTGGCCGGTTTCAGCGGAGTTTGGTGAACCAGTTATTGAGGTTTCGTCAGTCGCGTTTGAAGTCACCGTCATGCTGACAGTGCTGATCGTTTCCCCGTCAGGGGTCGCCGTCAAGGATCTATCGCCGGAGGTTGCAGCCGTATTTGAAAAGGTGGCTGTTTGAGCGACCAGTGCAGCAGATTCCGGCCGAGAACGTTCGTTTCGCACGGATTTTGTGGGGACTGCGGCGCATCCGGAAAAACCAATCGCAAGCGCAAGCAGGCTTACCGGTACTCTTTGCGTCATGGGGCCATCCTTGGCGAGACGAAGTCTGAGCGTGAATCCTTCCTTTCTATTATCGAACTTCGATATCGAAACATGAGAATCGAATCACGTCAGTGTTCCCGCTGCGAATTTGCCTAGTCCGCTTGTACTGGTTATGCCGTTCGAAACGGAGCGGCCTGGTTTTCGGAATATGCCAATTACCAGACTTTCGGGACACCAGGGTGCTTACTGAACAGGCGGGGTTGCTTCGACTACCTGACCTTCCCGAAATGCCCCCGCATTGACGCTGATGACCTGCTCATCACCGGTGAGTCCTTCTCGAATTTCCACATCTGTTCCGGCCTGGAGTCCCAGCGAAATCGGTAGTCGCAGAACCTTGCCTGCAGAGTCCACGGCGAAACAATAAGTCTGCTTGTCCTGCGTGACCACGGCAGATTTCGGCAGGCTCAGGCAGTCCTTGACATCGGCAGCGGTTAACCGTGCCTGTACGTATTGCCCGGGTCTCCACTTGCCGTCCGGATTCGGGATATGAACTTCGGCCGACATCGTTCGTGAAGTTGTATTCAGCGACCAACTCGAACGCGTAATGGTGCCTTCCCACAAACTGCCGGGGAGAGATGGTATCTTGATCTCAACTTTCGTTTCGGGAGTAATGTGCACAGCGTCCACTTCCGGCACATCGATCATCACGCGCACCGGATCCATCCGCATCACAATCAACAGAGGTTTCCCGGTGCCTGCTCCGGCCTGAACGAGATGCCCCGTATGAACGTTGCGTTCTACCACGACACCGTCAAACGGTGCCCGGATCAACATGTAATCCAGCATCGCTGCCGTTCGACGTTCATCGGCCTGAGCCACAGCAAGGCGAGAGCGTGCGGCAATGGCGTCCGCCCTTGCCTTTTCAAGGTCAGCCAGAACTCCCTGCTGCTGTGCTTCCACGGTGACGATCCGTGCGGCAACTTCATTACGCCCTGCGTCGGCCGCATCTTTTTGAGCGCGAGTTTCGTCGGCTACTTTTCGAGTGACAGCACCAGACTCCGCCAACTGTGAAATGCGTTCAAATTCAGACTTCCAGCGAATGAAATTGGACTCCTCCCGTTCAATCGCGGATTTCGCCTCTGCGACTTTGGCATCGGCAGATCGTACGGCGGCCTCAGCCACTTTGACACCGGCATCCGACTGCGCAACTTCGGCTTCTGCCTGAGCGATTGCTGCTGTCTTCTGAGCAAGTTCTTCCTTCAGTTCGGGGACCTGCAATTCGCACAACAAAGTGCCAGGTTCATCGCCATGAGGACCACGAATCGTGTCTCCGACGTCGACGGGAATATTGATAACATATCCTGTCGCCTTCGCATGCAGCGGAGTGACTTCATAGGCTTCAACACGACCCGGCAATTCGACCAGCCGAAGCAACGGCTTCCGCTGCGGTGGAATAACGGTGGCCTTAGCAGGAGCCTGCTCACCAGTCCTCGCTCCCTGCACCGATGGCGACTGCTGACATCCGCAGAAACTCAACCCGATCAGCACGACCAACACTGACTCGAATGTCTTCAATCGCAGATTCATGAACCGTTCTTTCTGATTGTATGGGATCGAGCCAGTCGAGGTCAGCGGGCGTCCAGTAAAGCCGCGGCTTCCTGCCGAAACTGGGCGCTTTGTTCATCGACCGGATCCAACGACGCCGAACGATTCGGTGCTCGCCGCTGGATCAGGGCGAATACGGAAGGCAGAATCAACAGAGTTGCCAGGGTCGCGGCTGCCAGACCACCAATAACCGCTCGCCCCAGCGGAGCTGTTTGTGCCCCTTCTTCCCCCAAACCTAATGCCATCGGAATCATACCGACTCCCATCGCGAGGCTTGTCATCAGAATGGCGCGGAGGCGTCGTTCTCCAGCTTCCAGCGCTCCTGCTTTGGAATCACCCGAACGCCGCCGAGACTGCTCAGCGAATGTAACAAGCAAAATCGCATTCGCCATCGCGACACCCACCGCCATGATCGCTCCAATGAACGACTGAATATTGAGCGTTGAGCCGGTCAGCCACAATGAGATCACGACGCCGGTCAGGACCGCAGGGACTGTCGAGACGGTGGTCAAAGCCAGCCGCAGTGACTGAAAGTTTGCAGTCAACAGCAGGAAGATCACGAGGATCGCCAGAGCCAGACCCACACCCAGACCGCTCACAATCTGACGCATTGGAGGTATCTGACCACGCAATTCTGTTGTCACGCTCTTCGGCCGCTTTCCTTCTGCGTCGATCTTCGCAAGAACCCGATTGACCTCACCGGCCACAGAACCAAGGTCCTGTCCACTAATGTTTGCCGTCAGCGTGATCTCTCGCTTCATGTTGTAGCGGTCATATTGTCCAGCCATGGTTCCAGAGGAAATCTGTGCAACGTCCCGCAACAGGAGCGGCTGTCCATCACGATAGTTGACTGGAATTGTGGCGAGGTCTTCGGGTTGCGTCATCACAGGCTGAGGAATCTCTACCTGAACCTGATACCCGATACCCGTTTTGGGATCCGGCCAATAGTTTTGTACGACAAATCGAGTTGATGAGGTCGCAGCAACGACAGAACGAGCAATTTGCGATGCAGTGGTACCAGTATACGAGGCCTTCTCACGATCCAGAGCGACATTAACTGTTGGGTAGTCCAGCGACTGCGAAATCTGCACATCCCGCAGTGCCGGAATCGTCTTGAGTTCCTGCTGGACTGCCAGCATATAGTCTCTACTCTCCGTCAGATTCGCACCGCGAGCCGCGATCTCAAGCGGCGTCGGAGAACCGAAACTCATCACCTCACTCACAATATCGGCGGGCTCAAATGAGAATCGCAGTTCAGGAAACTGTTGAGCAAGCAAGTCTCGCAGTTCATCCTTCGCACGTTCGCTGTCCACACCACTGCCCTGTCGCAACGCAATTCGCAGTAGTCCTTCTTCCGGTCCCCTTGACCACTGATAAACACCATTGATTGGGAAACTCGAAGGAATCGTCCCCACATACCCCAGCGTAATTTCAACGTTTTGAGGCCCCACATGTTTGCCGATGGCGTCTAGAACCCCCAACGCGTATTTCTCAGTTGTATCAAAGTGCGTCCCGTCCGGAGCACGGAATCGAAGCCGAAACTCGCCCACTCCGGTGCTCGGAAAAATCTCAACGCCCAGCCGTAAACCAACGATGGTGACGATCAAAAGTGTTGAGACAAAATAAGCGGGAACGACGATCCAACGAGCAGCAACAAGTCCTCTCAGAAGTCCCGAATACAGACCCGTCACTCGATCAAACAGAGATTGCTTCTGCTTAATCGAACCGTGGCCGGAATTCTGCCCATGCCCGGAACCACTGTGCCGCAGCAGCCACACGGACAGAACCGGCACAAATGTACTGGAAAGGATGTAAGAAGAGATCATCGAGAATCCGACGGCCAGAGACAGGGGGACGAACAGGTTTCGAGCAGCCCCCTGCATAAAGAACGACGGAACAAAAACCGCAAGAATACAGAGCATCGCCAGAAGACGTGGAATTGCGGTTTCTGCGTTGCCAAGTCTCACCGCCAACGCAATCGAATCCGTCTTCAGATACTGCGTATGAATATTCTCGATCTCGACCGTAGCCTCATCGACCAGTATCCCCACCGAAAGTGCCAGTCCACCAAGGGTCATCAGATTGATCGTGTGACCGCACAGCCACAGGCCGAGGATTGAAGCCATGATGGCCAGCGGAATATTGAGCACCACAACCAGCGCACTCCGCCAGTCGCGGAGGAACAAAAGAACCATCAGTCCGGTCAATACGGCACCCAGCACTCCTTCCGTGAATAGGCTGGTGATGGCTCGCGTCACATACGGAGACTGATCGAATTCGAACGACACTTTGATGTCGCTCGGAAGTTCGGCCTGCATTGTGGGTAATGCCTTCTTAATCTCTTCGATCACGCTCATCGTTGATGCTTCGGCTCGCTTCGTTGCAAGAATATAGACGGCTCGCCGACCATTCACGAGCGCATAGCCCGTCTGGAGGTCAGTGGCATCTTCGATCGTGCCGATATCGCGGACGTAAACGGGCGGTCCCTGATTCGTTCGAATCGGAATACTTCCAAGGTCACGAATGTCCTTCACCATCGCGTTGGTCGGCACAACCGGATAGCTTGTACCGACATGCAGATTCCCTGACGGACTGACCGTATTGCCGGACGCCAGAGCCGTGACTACCTCGTCAGGAGAGACTGCGTACGATCGCAGTCGCTCGGGGTCAGCGCGAATGACAATCGTTCTTGCACTTCCCCCAAACGGCGGCGGCGCTGAAACACCGGGCAATGCAGAAAACATCGGGCGAACTTTGAACAGCGCCTGGTCCTGAATCTCGCCAACGGTCTTTGTTTCACTCGACAACACCAGGTAACCCACCGGAACGCTGCCGGTATCAAATCGCATCACGAATGGAGACACCGTTCCCGGAGGCATGAATGCACGTGACCGATTGACGTAGTTGATCGTCTCCGCCATCGCCTGAGCCATGTCGGTCCCAGGATGAAAATACAACTTCATCAGGGCCATCCCCTGAATATTGCGGCTTTCGACGTGATGAATCCCGCTGATGTACAGGAAGTGATACTCGTAGTAATTCGTGAGCAGGCCTTCCATCTGCGCCGGATCCATGCCGCCGTACGGCTGGCAGACATACACTACAGGCAGGTTCAACGCCGGAAAAATGTCGACCTTCATGGTCTGGAGCGGAAGTTCAATTCCAAGTGCCTGCAGAGACTGATCAACCTGCCTTGGTCGCAGAGCGACAGAACAGGCCAAAACGACCGCCACAACACCGACCATAACGGTAAACGGACGTCGCAATGCAAACGTGATTGGGTTCATCACGAACTTTCATTAGACTATCGGAGGGGTACTCCGCCTGACCGAGTCATACCGGTCGAACCCGAGTTCTCTCATAGTTTTATCCAATCACGATATCGTAGTTCGACAATGAGGGTGATGCAATGTCCGGCGATTTGCTGAAGCACTTTTTCGGCGGGTTCGTTCGGCTACACATTCTGCATCACGCTGTCATAGAGCCGATCCACGGAGTGGAAATGATCGAAGAACTGGGGCGACACGGGTATAAACTCAGCCCGGGTACTCTCTATCCAATTTTGCACGACTTAGCCGAAAGTGGCTACCTGACCAGCGAAGACGAGGTCGTCGACGGCAAACGCCGAAAGAATTACCGAGCAACGAAGAAGGGTGAAAAGCTACTTCGTGAAGGCAAAGAAAAACTACGGGAACTGTTTCGAGAAGTGGTGGAAGGTGAACCGGAACAACAATGATTGCGATTCAGGCGAATTGTGAATTCCGCTTAACCATCGTCCCCACCGGAGTCTCCCACGATCTGGTCACTATATGTTGCAATACGACTCACAATTTCCGCTGTGTAGCGAGCATCAATTTCTGGAAAGGTGGTCAGTGCTTCGGTCAGATGGGCCAGAAATCTGGCAAGATGTTCACGACGTATGCCCCGGCCATCATGAATACGGGCGAGGTCCTGGCCAGAATACTTTACCGGGCGATCGAGCGCAGCCGCGATGAATTCTCTCTGCATGGCGAGCACCCTCGGCAACGAAGATTCCCGAAAAAATGGCTCCAGTTGCGAATCCTGAAGTACGCGAAGGTAGAGTCGTTCGACCAACTGGGGAATAACGGAATCACCACCAATTCGATCAAACAATGAAAGTTGCGGGGCGGTCACTTTGATGCCTCCCCGCCAGTGGACTGTACCGGCAGCAATAGCCGTGAATTCTTTTGCAGACCGAATTGTTCGAGGTGTCCGGTCAGAAGCTCACCTTTGTCATTTGTGAAGATCAGGTGGGCATGCACTGAAGTAGCCGGGTGAGTCAACTTGCCGACAGCATCTTTGGCGAGAACACCAATCAGACGACCGAATACTTGTTCAAGATCCTGCTCGATCGGCTTCTGCTCCGCAGCCATGGTCTTCTTTCTGAGGCGGGAGTGCAGGGGACATGCCCCATTGATCACATGCAGCCGTGATTCTGAACACAGTTTCACGATCTGCCCTCTTCTGCTCGAATCACTGCACAGTTTGATAATTCATGACCTGTTCGCGCATTGCGACCAAGCCAGAGGATTTGCGGGTTTGTCAGACCGTTGGCCTGCAGTCGCTGCAGGAAATCCTCTTCAACAAGCGCTCCGCCGATGCATCGGAACCAGTCTTTGATCTCGCAGCGGACTTCGTTGGGTAACTCACTCTTCAGCACAATCTCCGCAAAAATTGTACGACCTCCGGGTTTCAGGACGCGCGAAACTTCTCGCATAACCGCATCCTTGTCAGGTGACAGATTGTAAATCCCGTTGGCAGACACCAGATCGACCGAATTGTCTGGCAGCGGAATCTGGTCGGCCGGAGCATAGAGCCACTCGACGTTTGTGACGCCCATCTTAAGAAGATTGCGGCGAGCCTTGCTGAGCATGTCCGCTGAGAGATCGAGCCCGATGAGTTTTCCCGTCGGCCCGACTTTCTGAGAATAAAGATACAGATCAAGACCTGCTCCACATCCAAGGTCCAGCACCGTTTCTCCCGGCTTCGCATCGACAAACGCCTGCGGATTTCCGGCACCTGTGAACGATTCCCACATTCCCTGCGGAAGGTTGTCCAGGATTGCTGTCTGGTACCCAACGCTCTCTGCGAATTTTCGCCCTACCGGAAAATTGAATTTCTCAGCGGGATCGGTGGCTACTGAACTGTACCGTTCGGCAACGGCAGCTTTGATCTCATCCGGTGTGTATTGTGACAGTTGTTTCATGTGTCGCCTTCCGACAGCGTTTCGTCAGATTTTCGAATACCTGCCAAAAGGTCTATGGCTGTATTGATGTCGTCGCCTGTCGTGGTTCTTCCGAGGCTGAACCTGATGGCGCCCCGACCGATCTCAGGGGACGCTCCCATCGCAGCAAGCACAGGACTGATCGTTGCCGTTCCTGCGTGACAGGCCGACCCCGTCGTGATCCAGAAAGCTGACATTCAAAGTATTGGGAAGTCGGTCGACTGGATGACCATTGAGAACGACTCGATCACCAAATTCATCCCGAAGCCTCTCCTCGAATTCGCCTCTTAACTGCCGCACGACATCGCGTGCAGGACTTCCCGCCCAATGCAGGCTGGAAGGATTTCCGTACGCCATGTTTAGGAACGGACGCATCGCCTCGACGACTTCCGGATCAAGCGGCGTGCTGGCGTTGTAGTCCAGGTAGATCTGCCTGCTCATCGAACTCTCGACCTCCGCTTGACGCCGCTGGTCACTGCGGCCGATATTTCGATTGAGCGGGACGATTCACTCATATCCGCCAGTCGCTTCTTTTCAGCCTTAATCTCCTTTGCAGTGCGAATTACCATGGGTTCATCACGTCCCATCAGCGTGAGTAGATCCTTCACGAGTTTCGGGCGGCAAAGGTAGTAACATTTGAGAACGCCGTCCTGAGCATAGTCAACAAGTCGAGCATGCCGCAGCACGGCAAGATGCTGCGAGATATTGGCTTGCCTTGCCGGAAGGATTTCCTCCATATCAGTCACGCACCTTGGACCGGCCAGCAACTCCTGAAGAATGGACAATCGAGTTGGATGCGAAAATGCCTTCAACAGTTCTGCCGTCGCCTTTTGTTGTCGAGAATCTGCCATTCTGCGAGTTCCAAACCGGGACCATTCGATTCACATATTCGATTTTTTGAATATTATGTTGATGTGGAGGCATGAGTCAATGGATCGAGGAGGCGGTATCGTGCGTGATTGTACGTCTGGCTGGCTGTGGTTTCAGGGCGGGCTATTTGTCGTTTGCTGCGCGAACCTGCTTGTCGTTTGCTGCGCGAACACAGTAGCGTCTGCAGACGAATCAGTGCCCATCAACGGCAGGAACGGCGAGTTGCCTGCAGGTTCTGTTCGCAGTCAAATCGGGGATAATGACACCACTATCTCGGACACCGGGATTCAGCGTTTGACAAACCTCCGAAGCCTAAGGTTTCTCTCTGTTGTCAATACTCGTGTGACACTGGAGGGCATTGACCGATTGCACGAAGCCGTTCCGGCTGTGAGAATTTGCTACTGACGCGAGACCCGTGTCATATTTCCGGAGAGCCCAACAACCATGCCAACTCAGCAGACCCGGCAATCAATCATGGCCTCAAACTGGCTGTCCAAACTGATAAAGCTTGTGATGTTCATTTTCGTTGCCGGAACGACAATCTACTGGCTGCGATTTTTGCCTATCACAGTTACTGTGATTGAGGTAGCTGAAGGGCCGATCGTGGCGGAGGTTATGGGAACAGGGACTTTGGAGGCAAAACAGAAAGCGATTATCAGCCCTAAGATATCAGGGCGAATTCAGGAAGTTCGCGTCGATCAGGGGGACACCGTTCAACCTGGTGACGTGCTGTTTCAACTGGATGACACTGAACTCAAACAACAGGTCGAAATGGCCAAGGTCGGCGTCGCTGCAGCGAAAGCGGGATTGAATCGGTACGAGGCCGATCAGAACCAGGCCAAAGCAGTGCTGAAGCAGGCAGATCAGAACCATGAGCGAGTGGCGATGCTGGTAACGTCTAATGCGGCCAGTGCGACAGACATGGACAAAGCTCGCGAACAGATGGATGTCGCTCTTGCCGGAGTCGCCCGTGCAGATGCCGCGTTGCTCGAGGCCAGGCAGCAGGAACTGGTCGCCGAAAGTACGCTGGCATTTCATCAGGCGAGGCTGGCAGACACAGTCGTTACGGCACCTTTTGCCGGGCTGATTGTGCAGCGATATCGCGATCCCGGCGCCGTCGCTGTCCCCGGAAGTCCGGTACTAAGCTTGATCTCAACGGAAGTGCTGTGGGTCAGTGCGTGGGTGGATGAAACAGAAATGTCTCACATCGCTGCGGGACAACCGGCTCGGGTGGCGTTTCGATCGGAAGATGCCAAAACGTTTCGCGGTGAAGTCGCCCGGCTGGGAAGAGAGACCGACCGCGAAACTCGGGAGTTCACCGTCGATATACGCGTGCTGGAACTGCCCGCCAACTGGGCCATTGGACAGCGAGCCGAAGTCTATATTGAGACAGCTCGCCGCGACAAAGCGAAGATCATCCCAGCCATCGCTGTATCATGGCGCGAGGCAACACCGGGTGTTTTTGTTCAGCGCGATGGTACAGCTCAGTGGCATCCGGTCAAGCTGGGACTCAGCAATCGCGAACAGGTAGAAATTCTGGAAGGCGTCCCTGGCGGTGAACAGATTTTGCTGCCGTCGGAAGCGGCCGTGAAGAACTTCGAAGGCAGGAAGGTTGCCATTCAATGAACCTTGCAATCAAAGATATCAGACACAATCTCGGCCGATTCATTCTGACGGTGCTGGGCATCGGAATGCTGCTGATGATCGTCATGGGAATGGCTGGTATCTATCGTGGACTGCTGGAAGACGCCACGCTGCTGATCAATCGCATCGATGCGGACTTGTGGATCGTTCAAAAAGATACGCGTGGCCCTTTTGCTGAAGTGTCACGAGTCCCAACGTCGCTGCTGTACCGCGTCGAAGCCGTGCCTGGAATCCAGTCTTCGCGAGAATTCGTGTACCACACGATTCAGCGGCAACACAACGGCCAGCCCATGCGAATATCTGTCCTGGGACTGAGTTGGCCGATCGACAAAGGCGAATGGCTGCCGCTGACTTCCGGGCGAGCCCTCCGACAAAATCATTTCGAAATCGTTGCCGATAAAACGCTCGGTCTGCAACTTGGCGAACAAATTCCACTCGGCAAAGAAACCTATACCGTGGTTGGCATTACCTCTGGCATGGTCAGCTCGGGTGGCGATGGGATGGCGTTCACAACAGTGCGGGATTCTCAGGCCATTCAGTTCGACAGCTCGGGCGAATCTGTTCGACTGGAACGTGCCGCGCGTGATTCACGCGGGCAGAAGAACGAACTGTTTCTCAGTCAACCAGCACTCACGGAACAACTGGCGCGGCCAACATCAGAACTGCCGGGGATCACACCTCCGCCGCTAAGCGCTGTAATCGCCAGAGTGGCTCCGGGAGCAGACCTGCAACAGGTTGAAAGCATCATTTCGTCGTGGGGCGATGTGTCGGTTTTTAGTCGAGCCGGGCAGGAAGAGTTGCTGGTTCAGGGTATGGTCGACAAAGCCAAACGGCAGCTTGGCATGTTTCGTGTTCTGTTGACGATAATTGCCGCCATCATCATGGCTCTAATTCTGTACACGCTGACTCTGGACAAGATTCATTCTATCGCACTCCTCAAGCTGATCGGTGCACCAAACCACGTGATCCTGGGACTCATTCTGCAGCAGGCACTCCTGTTGGGCGGACTGGGATACGGGATCGCATGGGTTGTCGGACAGAAGCTGTTTCCGCATTTTCCGCGTCGAGTTGTTCTGACAAACGACGATCTGATTCAACTGGCGGTCATCGTGTGCGTGATCTCATTGCTTTCGAGCTTGCTGGGAATCTGGAAGGCCATGCGTGTCAATCCAAACGATGCTTTGATGGGATAGCCACAATGCCTGACGAACTGGCCATTGAAACCATCGGCTTGACGAAGATCTACGGCAGAGGTAATACCGAAGTGGTTGCCATGCGCGATGTCAGTGTGAAAGTGCGGCGAGGTGAGGTGATTGCGTTACTGGGACCGAGCGGGTCAGGTAAGTCCACGTTTCTGACAGCCGTGGGATTGATCAACCCACCAACATCAGGGCAGGTTCGCATCGGAGGCATGCTCGTGATGGATGGACCTCATGCAGCCGTCAATCTTCGCAGCTTTCGACGTCAACACATTGGGTACGTGTTTCAGAAATCCAATCTGATTCCTTTCCTGAGCGCCATAGAGAACGTGCAAATCGCGATGGAACTCAACGGGATGACCAGCAGGGCAGCTCGGACTCGCGCGGTCGAGCTGCTGGACGAACTGGGAGTCGGAGACCGTCTGGATCACAGCACAGCGATGCTGTCGGGTGGTCAGCAGCAGCGAGTCGCCGTGGCCAGAGCTCTCGCCAATCATCCAGGCGTGATCCTGGCAGACGAACCTACGGCGGCCTTAGACAGTCATCGAGGTCGTCAGGTCATGGAACTCTTTCGCAACGTCGCCCGCGAACACGGTGCTGGAGTCATTGTGGTGACTCATGACCAGCGTACGCTGGAAGTGTTTGATGCGATTTATGAAATGGAGGACGGCGTAATTCACCAGTTGAACATCAGTAACCCCCCTCATACAAGTAGCCGGCAGAAGCACTAAACCCGCCCGGGCTTTCCCTCGATCACTGCAGATCCCGAAGCGATTCAGAGCCAATGTGTGGGATAGGAGCGTCCAGGCGACACATTGTTGAAGACGTAAGTCCAGAGAACGATCAATACGGAACCCGCAAGAACCGGAGCGAACAAGAAGTCCCACGAGACTTCAGACATGACTCCGACCAGAGCCACGGCGCCCGACGGTGGATGTACGGTTCGAGTGATCTTCATCAGAACGATCGTTGTTGCCACGGCCATTGCCATCACCCAGGGTGCCGCCCCAAATGATTGCCCCAGAGCCACAGACACGAATGCACCGATGAGATTTCCGCAGATTACGTTTCTCGGTTGAGCTAATGGACTATGAGGAACTCCAAAAACCAGGACTGACGTGGCCCCCATCGGCGCAGCAATGATCGGATATTTGCTGCCGACAGAGAGATATGCGAGCAGTCCGATTCCCAGAAAGCTACCCGCCCATGACAGTATCATTTGCGTGGAAGAGAATTTCGGCTGAAAGTCGCGCCCCTTACGATGGCTCCGGCGTGCCATCACAACAATCCGACGATTCATCCGAATTCGCGATATTCGTCGGCCCGGAAATCTGTTCTGCATGGACGTAGAAGTACTCCCGTCAATCACCTGAACGTGACCGATCTTTTGCCAGCACCAGCGACACAAGTAACGACGACGGCTCAACCGCTTTCAATGCATGCACGTCATCGGCAGCCAGATAAAGCAAATCGCCGGGACGGAGATCCACCGTTTCACCGTAACACGAAAAAAGGACTCGACCCTCCAGACATTGAACCGTAATTTCACCGCGAGTCTTGTGTGGAGGAATTTCCCTGCCGGCCGGAAGCACCATTCGAATCAACTCAAATGAAGCCGTCTTAACGAATGCCGTCGTTGCTGATTCGCCCAATGCCGGACCGAGCGGTAAATGCGTAACAACGCCGGGTTGCAGATGTTCAGTCGCCATGTGTTGTTCCTTCGGTAATTCTGAATGTCGACGCAAAGCTGGAGATCGTGAGAGAAAGACGGCAGATTCCCGAAAAGACTCAACTCTTCCAGTCGTCCGGAAGATCAGACTTTGTCTGAAGCAGAATTTCTCGAATGGCGCGACGATCATCCGGTGACAGGTGAGAATACTTTTCGGAAACGTCTGTCCCGGAAAGCACATCCCATAGTTTCCGGAGTACACAGTCCTTTGAGGCCTTCGGCAACTGGTCAAATGCTTCGGAGTAGATCAGATAGCTGCACGGATACTTCAGCATTCGAGTCGACAAATCCAGGTCCCGCAGAGAACGTCCCTGACTGTCTCGGGGGCCTAGTCCGACAAACTGTTCTGCGTAACCTGATGTTCCCCGGAATGGCTCCGTCAACTTCGCCTCATTGACAAACAACAACGCATCGACAAGACGTTCACTCACAGTTTGTATTCGACGAGTCGTATTTTCGAGCAACTCCCCTTCGGGCTTATCCATCATCTTTCGCATCATCTCGTCGTATGCGAGCGCCTGACGAGTCTCGAAGCTGGCTTTTGTGATGCGGTTGTGAACCAGAACCTGATGCTCCAGCACCATTAGCGCCACAATGTCGCTGTGTGGAGAAAGATAGCGATCCGGATTAATTCGGAACTTCAAATCGGTGACATTCTGACCTTCCGAATTGTCGACGGGCTCAACAACATCGCGATCACGAATCACCAGATTGCCGAGATGAGTCTGAGCACCATGAGTACCGGTCACGTACCAGCCTCCCCAGCGATCCTTCACCGGAGTTGTATGATCGACAGTCCGACTGCCCGCAGAAAGGAGTGGCTGACCTCCGGCATCAACATACAGCGAACGAATGATATGACCAGGCACACCTTCCATCCGGGATGAACTGTGACACACGAGGCAGCTTTCGGTCTGACGCTGAATGATGGGCTGATCCGGAGTGTGTTGATCGACCGTATAGAAGACAGTTCCCAGTTCGGGATCAACGGCTGAGATCTCAAGTACGTCGCCGGACTGGCAAAATCCTATGTAAACATCGTCACTGAAATAGATCGCGCGCGGGGTTCGTGGAGAGATTCGCCGCATCTGCAGGCTGGTCTTTGAAAATACCAGTGTCTGAGATTCATCTGGAACTTCCAGTGCGTTGAGTAGGTCTGGCAGGTAGCCGAATCTCGGAGAATTCCGGATCGTCTTATTGCCGGACTCGATCGCGATCTTCAATGCCTCAACGCGGTTACGTGGCGTGGATGTACTGTAAAGAATGGGCTCCTTCTCAAACTCATCGCCACCCTGAAATGCGACGACAGGAACACTGCTCGCCAGCATTGCCACTGCTGAAAGTAAAGCGATCGCGGGTGTGTTGCTGAGACGCATGACGTGCTCCTTGTCAAAATAGGTGAGCCAGAAAGTCGTTCCGGGAGAGGATTGACACCAATCGGCTTACCTCTCAATGAACTCTACTGATCTCCTGTCGAGGCCCGAAGAATTCAAAGTGGATTCGTGATTCATCAACGCTCCAGTCTTTCAGAGCTCGGTAAACCCCCGTCATGAACGGCTTCGGGCCACAGAAGTAGAATTCCGCGTCGCTTGTGGGCAGAATAGACTGAAGGAATTCAAGATCAACGCGACCGATGCTGTCACAACGCCCTGCGCTCAGGTCATCAACCAGCGGAGCGTCATAACGAAAATGCGTCCGAATCGCTGGACGCTGACTTGCTGCATCCCGCACTTCTCCCGCCAGGGCATGCATTCGACTGTTCCGGGAAGCATGAACGAAGTAGACAGGAGTTGTTGTAACTTTCGCCAGCGATTTGAGCATGCTGAGGAGCGGAGTCACACCAATGCCACCTGCCAGCAGCACCACAGGCTTGCCAACCGCAGTGGAAACATCGAGCGTGAATTCCCCACAGGGAGGACCAATGGAAAGCTCGTCACCCGGCTGCACCTGATCGTGAAGCAAATTCGAGATCAAACCGGCCGGAGCATCAAGTGTTGGTGCTGCTTCCCGCTTGACGCTGATTCGATAATGGGGTAACCCGGGCCGATCAGACAAACTATAGTTGCGAGGAGATGTCGGGGTCGTCGGGTGCGGGAGATTGACGGTGATGTACTGCCCAGGCTTAAAGTCACGCAGAGCCTTTCCGTCGGAAGGCTTCAGATAGAATGATGTCACATGCTCGCACTCCACAACCCTTCGCTCCACGCGGAAATTGCGATAGCCATTCCATCCACCCGATGCTGATGCCTGCTCGCGATAGATTTCCGCTTCGCGACCAATGCAGATCTCTGCCAGAAATCCATACGCTTCCGCCCAGGCTGCGATCACTTCGTCGGTTGCTGCATCCCCAAGCACATCACGAATCGCCGCCAAAAGATGCTTCCCCACAATCGGGTAGTGTTCACGCTGAACTCCCAGCGAACAGTGTTTTTGAGCAATCAGCTCGACTGCCGGCCCCAGCGCCGCGAGATTATCAATGTTGGCTGCATACGCACAAATCGCTCCAGCCAGGGCCTTTTGCTGCCCCCCGGAATGCTGATGAGCCTGATTAAAAAACGCTTTGACCTCGGGATTTCCAACAAACATCAACAGATAGAAGCGACGAGTAATCGCCTCCGCGTGCTGCGCAACTGCTGGAGCCGTGGACTTAACAATCTGGATGGTGTTTTCACTGAGCATATAGAGAATTCCAATCAATTCAGGAGCAATATTTGCTTTATCTTTCTGGCGACCAATCAACTCAAATACACAAAAATGGATGTGCCTTTCCTGAATTCGACTTTATCACTTCAATTCTACATGTCAATGTGTAGAATTCAAAGATTCCAAATCTGAGGGTGAATCACATGCTTTCCAAAACCGCCGAATACGCGCTGCGAACCGTTGCCTGCCTGGCTGGAGATGCCGGCCAGTCAGAGCCGGCGGATTCGTTATGTGAACAGACAAAGGTTCCGCGGCGTTACCTTCACAAAGTGCTTCAGGATCTTGTGCAGGCACAGTTGGTGCATTCACGATCGGGACCGGGAGGCGGGTATTCGCTTTCTCGTTCCCCCGATGAGATCACAATTCTGGACGTTGTGAACGCGGTCGCACCTTTAGAGCGGATTCGGCATTGTCCGCTGGGCCTGCCTTCGCACACGAGTCTCTGCCCGCTGCATGAACAACTTGATCAAGCCTACGCAGCAACGGAGAAGGCCTTTTCCAATGTTACGATTGGGCAGGTACTTCGTTCCGACAGCCGCATTGTTCCGCTGTGCGATGTCCAGTGTGAATGAACGGCTGCCACATCTGTCGTGACCCATCACAATTCTGCCATCAGAAATCATCCGGAGATTTTGAATGAAGCGAACAACCTGCCTGCCTGATGCTGCCACTTCTGGATTGGTATCAGTATCCGTATGTCTTGTGGTTTTGATGCTGATGGTTTCCGGGTCGTTCGGGGCCGATGAAAAAACAGGCGGCGCTGCGACTGGCGAAACAGACACGGCAGCCACTGACGATCAGCCAAAAAACGCTCGCGGAGAGTCTCGCATTCCACTGGCGGTTGCTCGCGATCGAGCCGTGTTGATGCACCAGATTTATACGGCCACACTGGAGGTCATGCACGATCGATACTTCCATGCTGACCGATCCGTCATCCCGGCTCGGGCGATGGAGGATGTATTCGAGGCACTGGAGCGAGAAACGGGGTCAAAGGCCAATTGGATTTCTGTCAACCTTAAGGCAATGAGCGTTAACCATGACCCGTCGACGGAATTCGAGAAGCAGGCGGCTCGGGAACTTGGCAAAGGTGTGGCGGCCTATGAAACAGTTGATAACGGTGTTTATCGCCGAGCGACGCCGATTCCTCTGCACAGCGGGTGCGTGAACTGCCATGCGGGCTTCAACTTCAAGCCGTCAACAACCCCAAGACTGGCAGGCCTTGTGATCAGCATGCCTGTGACTGAAGACCAATCCGTTCAACCGTAGTCCCGGAATCGGAGTACATGATGAGTTCAATTTGTGCAGGGCACGTCTCATTTGCCGCGATCGTTGTCGCTCTGATTGTGGGAATCGGGACACACATCTGCGCTGACGAAGCGAAGGTCCCGCAATCTGATTCGCAGGGGGCTGAATCCAGACCGACATTAACGATCGACGAGGCAAGGCGGCACGCGAAACTCCTCCATACGACCATTCATTCCACACTGCGGGTCGTCCATGATCGCTACTACCGTGAAGACGAGGCTCTTCCGATTCCGGCAGCCGCCATGGGTGAGATTTTCCGGGACATCGAGTCGATGGAGCATGTCAGACTGCGATGGCTGGCTGTTGATGGTCAGGCGATGAACACGGACCATGTGGCACAGGGTGAATTCGAAACCGAGGCCGTGAAGGCGTTGAAAGCCGGAAAACTATTTCACGAACAGGTTACAGAACACACATATCTTCGTGCAGCTCCAATTACACTCAGCAACCACTGCCTGAAGTGTCACATGCCGGATCGAAAAAGCACCAAAGACAGAACAGCAGGACTCATTATTGCCATCCCGATTGGGCAATGACTCCCCTCTGGTCAACGACATCGTCTCAAACGCATGAGCGACGACCACCAGGTTTGGTGAAGAAGTAACCCTGAAAAAACATCAACGGCTTACTCGGACACACGCTCCAGCGCGGTACCGGACTTTTCAGAGGCGAAGACGGTCGCAATGAGCTTCAAAAGCACGGTCAACAGCAGGAATCCAAACGCCCAGATACCCGCCGTGACTTTCCACTCCACCAGGCTGGGAGTGTATTCAACGATTTCATGAAGTGTTGATGGAATGAACCCCGGGATAATGAGCCCCATTCCCTTTTCGATCCAGATACCAACAATGCACAGAACACATGCGACGATCCGAATGCTGCCGCGTTCAAGAGCATTTGGCATAAAGAAGAGTGCCGTGCCTACCAAATTGCAGACAATTGCAGTCCAGATCCATGGCACCAGTCCAAAGTGACCGTGGCTTCCAAAGAACAGATACTTTGCGGACGCACTGTGAGCACCGCCTGTGTAAAACAGAGTAAAGAGCTCGCTCGCCAGCATGATCAAATTGATGGTCATCGAGACGCGAATAATCTGAATCAGCGTTCGCGCCGGTCCGGGAGGAGCTGAGTATCCGGTTGTGATCCGCAGAATTCGCATCACGAGAATGATAAATGCGGGGCCGCTGACGAAGGCGGAGGCGAGAAATCGAGGGGCCAGCAGAGCTGTGTTCCAGAAGGGACGTCCTCCGAGTCCGCAATAGAGAAACGCTGTAACCGTATGAATACTGATCGCCCAGAGAATTGAAAGAAACACAAATGGAACATACCAGCGAGGATTTGGCTTACGTCCCAGATATCTCATGTAGAGCAGGTAGCCAACAATATGAAGGTTAATCAACAGATATCCGTTCAGTACGATGACATCCCAGGTCAACATTGACACTGGCCAGTTGACTCGACCAATCACTGGAATCAGGTGCCAGAAACGGTCTGGCCGTCCAAGATCGACCATCACGCTGAGTGTGCACATGACGATTGCAGCGATGGCGACTGCTTCGCCAATGATGACGACTTTGTGCATGTCTTCGTCATCATAAAGATAGGCTGGGATAACCATCATGACGCCACCAGCAGCAAGCCCCACACAAAAGGTGAAATTTGCGATATACAATCCCCAACTGACATGATCTGTCATGTTCGTAAGGATCATCCCCTCAGCGACCTGATGAGCCCAGGCATTTGCGCCCACAAGTGAAATTGCAGTGAGCACAAACATCCAGACATAGAAACTCAGCCCGCCGTTCGTCGCCTGACCCAGACCCCACCAGAGGAATCCAGGATAGCTGCGGACTGCATCTGTTCTGCTGTTTGCCATGTCGTGACTACTCATGAATCAAAGTAATAAAAGAAGCTGGGTTTCGTGCCGAGTTCTTCCTTCAACACAAAGACTCGCTTGTTCTTCAGAACATAGTTGATATCCGAATCCGGATCGTTCAGATCGCCAAAGACTCTTGCACCTGTGGGGCAGGCTTCCTGGCATGCCGGAGCTCGCCCTTCGCGTGTTCTATGCAGGCAAAAGTGACATTTTTCCATTGCTCCCTGGGGGCGAATCCGATTCGACAGGTAGCCCTGGTTAGGATTCACTTCACCAGCGGGAATCTCCGGCGGTTCCCAGTTAAATCGCCGAGCATGATATGGGCAGGCAGCTTCACAGTATCGACATCCGATACACCAGTTGTAGTCGACAACTACGATTCCGTCGTCTTCCTTCCAGGTCGCTTCGATCGGGCAGGCTGACACACACGGAGGATTATCGCATTGCTGACACTGGACGGGCATGTAAAACTTGTCGTCCTGCGGAACTGTGTGATCGAAGGTGGTAGAACCATGCTCCATGTCCATTGAGCCCTTCGACATTTCCAGCACTCTGATATATGACTGATCAACTCCTCGATGGTGATTATTTTCCCTGTTACAGGCTTCCATACATTTGCCATTGCCATTGCATTTGCTGACATTGATGGCGTAGCCAAAACGAACACCGGGGATCGGCTTCGGATCGACGATCTTAACTTCGGCCCCAAAACGCTCTTTGGTTTCAGCCTCGAGTCTCGAAAAGATTCTCTGCTTGTCGTCGTCACTGAGTTCCTTGTAGTGCTGCTGCAGGAATTCGTCGATCGACATATTCTCCGGAACAACCATGAGTGGTGATAGCGCTTCACCAAACGCGGCCAGTCCCAATGCAGCGCCGACCGTCTTTAAAACCGTTCGACGCGTCGAAGGCGCCTCCAGAATCGGGAGCAGCGGTTCTGCCGAACGACGATTCGCTGACTCGTTTGGATCCTGACCGTTAGTCGTTTTGTGAGGCGTCAATGTTCAGTCCCCGATTGTTCGAGAAATCGGTCTCTGGGTTTAAAGACAGGCTTCATGTGGGGAAACTGCGGTGAATGCGGATCATGGCAGTCGACGCAGTTGTTCTTCTGCTGAGGACCGCGAGTTAAATCCCAGTACCCATTCATCCCCCCATGAGCACCATGTTGATAGTCTTTCAATTGAGGCCCATGACACTGGCCACAGAGAGTCATTACGCTGGTAAATTCCACCGGAGCCCCGTCTGCCAGTTTCAGTGAGTCGTAGTCTTCGGAGTTGTGACAGGAGAGACAACTGACCGTGCCGTGCGAAAATGCCATGCCACTATGGAACTCATCCAGTTCCCGGACGCTTTTGTTCTGATGGTTTGGCGGTCGAGTTGTGTGACATGTCGAGCAGGCGACAGTCACAAATTCTCCGCTCGCATCCTTCAACGTGGTGATGACTCGCGGAGGTCCTGTCGGACGCCGAATCTCAACCGTGTGGCGAAGAGTCGAACTTTGCCCAGACAATTGCTGACCAGACGAAATCGAGTCGACTCCCGACGGATTTCCGGATTGAACAATTGCGGCGTAATGATCTGTCTCCTGCAGATTCATCGCTGCAGTGAAAATAACAACGATGGCACACGGCAACAGCAGGCCGATCAACAAGAGAGCAGGCAAACGACGTGGCCAGCCCAACATGGATTAGTCTCCATTTACTTTTTCATGAAGTTCGCAGTAAAAGTGCACGTCTTTGAACGCTTTCCTGAAAGCAGGTGAGAAATCCTTGCGTCTGCAAATGACTCTTCGACGCATCTGGCCCCTTCGTCCAGAAGTCGATGAAGTGGACACAGTTTTTGGTGCCCCTCGATTCCTAATGGACATTTTGTAATCCGAGGAATTGATTCAACTGCATTGACAACTTCAAATGCCGTCAATTCCTCAGCAGAGATTCGAAGGCGATAACCGCCACCTGGACCACGACGCGATTCAACAATCCCCGCCGAATCCAATAGTCCCAAAACTTTTAACAGGTATTCATGGGGAACAACTGTCGCATCGGAGATTTCCGATCGACAGATAAAACGGTCTGACTGACTTGCGAGATAAACGACAGCTCGAAGTGCGTATGTCGCTGTTGACGAAATCATGGACGAAAATGTAGACTCGTTTGTCTGGAATTGCAAGATTGAGTTTTGGCACTGATAGTTCTGATCACCTCAATTCAGGAACGAAAGCAGCAGATTCCTGAGAAACAGTATTCAATCATGATTGCCAGTCTCGTTGTTACTCTGGACCGATGTCATTCTGACCTTCATCGAACCATGGACGAAATCGCCAGTCTTCCAGGTGTGGAAGTGCCGGGTCCTGAAGGACTTCAATATCGCATTCCGATTCTGATCGACTCTTCATGCCCGGACGTGCTCGAAGAAAGAACGAGGCAGCTGCAGCAGATCCCCGGTGTGGCGTTCGTCGATGTTGTGTTTGTTCATTTTGAGGACGAGTCCGGTGAAATTCCGGGAGCTCCGTCTGAAAGGCCAACTTGCCATGAGCTTTGACTCAGAACCGATGGATGCTGCATTTGATCGTCGGCAGTTTATCAGAGCATCTGCCATGGCTGCTGCGGCGGCGGTGGCAGGCATCACTGGTCCTGCATTACCAATTCTCGGTGACGAATCGTTGACGGGAGTAAACTGGGAGAAGGCTCCCTGTCGATTCTGTGGCACGGGCTGTCATGTCCAGGTTGGGGTGCAGGGTGGTAAAGTCGTTGCAGTGGCAGGTGATCGAAATGCGGAAGTGAACAAGGGCTTGCTGTGCGTGAAAGGCTATCACGTCGGAGCAGCACTTTACGGCAAAGATCGGCTCAGGAAGCCGTTGCTGCGAGATGGCAACAGCTATCGAGAGATCTCGTGGGAGACGGCGATCAGCACAATCGCCGATCGTATACAGGCGGCTCCGGATCGGTTTGCGTTTTATGGCTCGGGGCAGTGGACAATTCCGGAGGGGTATGCCGTTCAGAAGTTTATGAAAGGCGGACTGTCCAACAACCACATCGATCCCAACGCCCGACTCTGCATGGCTTCTGCGGTCACTGGTTTCCTGGCGACCTATGGCGTTGATGAACCTGCCGGCTGCTATGACGACCTCGATGCCTGTGATGTTCTGATCATGTGGGGAAACAATCCGGCTGAGATGCATCCAGTGTTGTTTTCTCGAGTCATCGATCGGAGAAGTCGTGGAGAGAATGTGCTCCTCATCGACATTGGAACTCGCCGAACGCGTACGACCGAGGCCTGCCAGCATTACCTTGAAATGAAGGGACACGGCGACCTGGCGATTGCCAACGGCATCGCTCATCTGCTGATAAAGAATGGTACCTGGAGCCGAAAGTTTGTCGACCAATTCTGCAGCTTCAAAGCTCCGGACGACGCAAACCCCAACCTTCACGGAAAGGCAATCACATTTGAGGACTATAAGGCACTGCTTGAGCCTTACACGCCGGAGCACGTTGAAGCACTGTCGGGCGTTTCCGCGGACAAGATCCGCATGCTCGCTGATCTCTTTGGGAATCCTTCACTGAAAATCACGTCCCTGTGGTGTATGGGGATGAACCAGCATACTCGGGGAACTGCGATCAATTCGATGGTCCACGGAATTCATCTGCTGAGTGGCCATTTCGGATCACCCGGGAATGCGCCGACAAGCCTGACAGGACAGCCTTCTGCGTGTGGCACGGTTCGTGAAGTGGGAACACTGTCACATGCCCTTCCCGGAGGGATGGTCGTCACTGATGCTCAGAACCGCGCGAAGGCAGAGGAACTGTGGCGATTGCCGCCTGGTCGAATTCAAGAAACCCCGGGGCATCACACCGTCAAAATGTGGGAGAGCTTCTGCACTCCAACAGACAAAGGCGGAGACATCAGCACAATCTGGGTACAAGTGACAAATCCGGGCCAGACGCTTCCTAATCTGAACAAGCTGTTCAATCCCAAAGGTGACAATAAAGCCGGGCTGGAAGATAAGTTTCTGATCGTCAGCGACGTCTATCCCACTGCAACAACTCGACTGGCCGATCTGATCCTTCCATCCGCCATGTGGGTTGAGAAGAACGGAATGGTTGGCAATTCTGAACGCAGAACACAACAGTGGTTCAGGATGGTTGACCCGCCCGGCGAAGCTCGGGATGACTGCTGGCAGACGATTGCGGTTGCCCGGGAGTTGTTTAATCGAGGCGTCGAGGGCATGAAGGACAGAGACGGCCAGTTCCTGTTTGACATTAAGAATGGTGATGGGGCTCCAGTTCCGATCTGGGAATGGGAACACTACTACGACACCAATGTCGATGAACACCTGTTCGAAGAGTATCGGCAGTTCACGCGATTCAAACATAAGGACCTTGCTCCATATGGCGAATACGTCAAAGCAAGGGGACTCCGCTGGCCTGTTGTCGAATCAGATGGGCAATGGCAGGAAACACGTTTTCGCTTTGCTGAGGGATTCGATCCCTATGTCGCAGAAGGGAAAGAGATTCAGTTTTACCATTCATCGACGCATGACGATCGAGCACAGATCTGGTTTCATCCGTGGATTGCGCCGGCGGAACTACCAGATAACGACTATCCTTTTATGCTTTCGACGGGCCGAGTTCTCGAGCACTGGCACACCGGCTCGATGACTAGACGTATCCCCGAACTCAGCCGCGCCATGCCTGGAGCATACGCTGAGATGCATCCGGATGATGCTGCCGTTTATCGGTTACGAAATGCCGACCGAATCAGAGTTGAATCACGTCGAGGGTCACTGATCATTCCAGTATGGATCGATGGCCGAGGGAAGCCACCGAAAGGAACTCTGTTTATCCCGTTCTTCGACGAGACGCTGCTGGTCAACGATCTGACACTGGACGCCGTCGATCCGTTTTCCAAACAACCTGACTACAAAAAGGCTGCAGTGCGAATCAGCAAGGTGCCCTCATGACGACGGACCGCACTTCGAATGCTGCTCTTCTGACGGCCTTTGTCATCATGTCTGTTGCTGTGGCTGGGTACTTCACCGGTCTGCAGGCTCCCATGAATTCGAATTCTGTCGATTCCGAGCGTTCGCCCGCAAATCAGCTGACAGAGAGCGAGGAGCCACCTGAGGTCGGTGTCGTCCCCGCCACTGACAATGGTGTCATCCCGGCCACTGACTATTCAGAAATGGTGAGAATGACTGCCGCACGACGAACTCCTGATGACCTTGCCAGCCTGAAGTCCAGTATCGACCCACTGGCGGAAATTCGAATTCGGCCGGAAGACAAGCTGATGGCTCTACAGCAGAGATCTCAGAATCGAGCTTTTAATGGAGCTCCACCGACAGTACCTCACCCAATCGATCAGCAATCAGATGTTTCCTGTATCGCCTGCCACAGGAATGGCGCTGTGACTTCGTCACTTCTCATTCCGAAAATGTCTCACACAATGATGGCAAACTGTACGCAGTGTCATGTTGAAAGCGAGCCGCGACATTTGCCATCAGTAGTGTTTCGCGAGAATCTGTTTACTGGTTTGCCGGCACCGACCGGGGGACCTCGGGCCTTCCCAGGTGCACCTCCTCAAATGCCTCACACAACCTGGATGAGATCTGACTGCATGAGCTGCCATGGCTATTCGGGCAGGCATGGCATTCGTACAACTCATCCATGGCGAAGCAACTGTCTGCAGTGCCATACTCCTTCAGCCACCCTCGAACAAACGTTGCAGCATACTGAACCACAATTCCTTCCGGGCCCCGAGATCAGTAACAACCAGAACAATGGTCCCTAAATCAATGGCCAGCAGATCAAAGAGTGCAGTGTTGTCATGCCTGAAAATCCAAAGATGACTCGTCGTGACTGGTTTCGACTTCGCCCGCCACGCCTCGAGCCTGACGCTCAGTCGGATGCTGTCAGAATTTCAGGGCCGGAGGCTGATGGCAATTCCACGAGCCAATCGCATGACACGCTGGGCCAGTCGCATAATACGCTCCAGCCGGTCTCTCAACCGGCCAATCATGCTGGACTCAACCTTGAAGAATTGCCTCCAATGCGAGAAGCGATGTTGTCCGCAGAGCAGGTGCAACAATTGTTCGCTGATATTGAGCTTCTCGGTTCAGACATTCTGCTGATGCAGCGATTACCTCAGTCTCAGCGATCTTCAGTCAGCTCGACAGCAACAGCGGAGCAACTGCGATTGGCTCAGTCGACTCTACTCACCGGCACGATTCCAAGAGTACAAATCCGATATGCATGGCAGTCCGTCAACTGGATTGATACGCTCGAACGCCGCGATGACGGCATCAGGCTGGTCAGAATCAAACATACTCCGCTTGCCGCTGCGAAGTGAATCAGGAAATCAGACGAGGGATGGTGCTCGTCAGGTTTCCGGCAATTGCTGCCGAATGTGTGAACGCCGATACGATCAAGAGTTGTCAGTTCCCCACCATCTGACTGGGAAAACCTTAAGGATTGTAAGGCAATCACAATCCATCAATGGGTCAGAGTGAACAAACGAATCAGTCAGATCAGATGTGCCGAAAGGCAATTGGCGAAATATCAGACAACAGACTCTCATTTTCTCACACTGTGGAGGAAATGACTCAGAGAGTCCAGATAAGGCCAGTGCCTCAAGTCGTCAGGGATGTCAGCAATGTCACGGCTTTCTGCAATTTCGCGGGTGGTAAAGTCGACGTCGTCACTGATCGCCTTTGCTTTCCTGGCCACCAATGTGTGTATGGCAAACAACGAAGTCAGTTTTGGTGACTCATGCTGTTGTGACCCTGGTTGCGGTGAAGTCGACGCCTGTCCGCCAATCGAATACAGAGTCCTTGACTGCAATGCTCTGTTTGATTCAGTGCTGGGCGATGAACCGTTGTTGAAATGCCTGAAGGGTCAGAAGGCCGGCAGTTTGACATATTCGGCTGGTGCTGAGCTGCGATATCGACACATGAACGAGAAAAATCGTCTGCGTCCAGGTGGTCCCGGACATTCATCATACGAACTTTGGAGGATGACTCCTTACGTTCAGGCCAGCTACAAAGACCTGGTTGGTGGTTACATTCAGGCAATTGACGCTTCAATGTTCGGGCTCGACGCTCCCTATCTTCCCACACCGATTGACATCAATCGTGCAGACCTGCTTCAGTACTACGCGGAACTGAATGTCGGGGACGTCGGTGATGGAAATCTGAAGTATCGATATGGTCGGCAATTTCTGCAGTATGGCGGCCAGCGACTTCTGTCTTCACTCGCATGGGCGAATACGTTTCGTAACTTTGAAGGCCACAAGCTGATCTACACGAGCGATGAATGGACCATCGATGCGTTTGCAATGCAAAGTGTGAACGCAGCCGCTGGCAACACTCCTCGGCCGTACAGCTTCGATCGAGCTGACTCAAGTCGCTGGATCAGCGGCGTTTACTCGACATGGAACGGCCTCGAAAACAACAGCCTGGATCTCTACTATCTCTGGTTCGATGAGTCCGAATCAAGTGCAGCACTGCACGATGGCAATCGCCATACGCTGGGAGCGAGACTTACCGGAAAGCTGCCGGTCAAAGAGGGCAAGACGCTTGTTGGTACCTGGAACTGGGATATCGAGGGAGCCTGGCAGTTTGGTGAGGACAGTTTCGGAACTGCAGAATATCGAGATGTTCAGGCGGGGATGTTCGGGGCGCTGGGTGGTTATACATTTGAAGACGTCATCTGGAAACCGGGTTTGGGAGGGATCTTCTACTGGGGCTCCGGGGACAACGATCCAACGACTGGTGACATCAATACGTTCTATACTCTGTATCCGCTCGGACATGCATACTGGGGGCAGATCGATAATTTCTCAGGCCAAAATTTGCTGGACTATGGAGTTCAGGCCAGCATCAAACCCCATGAGAAACTTGGGATTGTGAGTCAATGGCACTACTTCGATCTCGCTAAGGCATCAGACCGAATCTACAACCTTGCCGGGGCGGCGCTCCCTGGAAGTGGTGACAGGAACGTAGGCACGGAGCTGGACTTCGTCGGAACCTACACCCACAGCAAAACATTCAATGTGCAGCTTGGATATCTGGTCTTTTTCTACGGCGACGCCGTTAATAACGGCGGGCTCGCGCGTTCAGATGCAGAACAGCTTTATCTTCAGGGAACCTATTCTTTTTGATCACTGCCAGGCATTCCATTTGGCGCACAAAGTCACGGAGTCACAGAGAGGAATTGTACGTAAGAGCCTTCCCTCAAAACCATTGATGCCGTTTCATGCCGTATATCAAACGCCCCTGCCTTCCCCTGCAATTCATTTGTACTTCTAACCGTTGATTTTTTTTCGAGCCGCAAAGATTTTAAACGGTGAGTTGCATAAGTTGTTTGTTGCTGGTGTTTTGCGCAGCGAGGATTGCAGGGCGTTGATTCCGGCTTCATCCAGTGTGTAGCCAGCGTGATTGGTAACCACGAAAGACACGAACCACACGAAAAAACACAAACGAGTACTGGTGGGATTTTGTCGTGCTTTTCGAGGTTCAAATGTCAACCCCGCCTGCGATTCTCCTGCCCCCATTCTTCTGCCATCTCCCGAACTGTTGACCCCCTGCGATTCTTTCGTGTGGTTCGTGTTTTTCGAGGTTAAATTACCTCGAATGCCTGAATGTGCTGGAGCAGACCGGGGGCTACTTCACACGTCATGATCGGGGATTGCATTGGCACAAAAAACGAAAATGTCGTATCATGATGAGTCACCGGCGGTTCGGGAACGATTTCCCGGAGTGAGCCGATTTGGTTCTGAAACCTGTAATGTTTGATTGATCATGCCATCAGTGCCCCATCGTATTGACGGACCCGTCGCTGTTATCGGCGACGTCCACGGACAAACGGATAAGCTTCGCAAAATCATTGCCCAGCTCGCAAAGCTCCCGGATATTTCTCGTCGCTGGATTGTCTTTATCGGCGACCTCGTCGATCGTGGTCCTGATCCGGCAGGCACGGTGAAGCTGTATTGTGATCTCGCAAAACAACACAACAAAGTGACATGGTTGTGTGGCAATCACGAACTTGCCATGGCCTGTTCACTGGGCTTGATTAAGACTCCTGAATTCGTCGACTTTTCTCAGCGATGGCTCAGCCACTACGACGCGCATACAACATTCGAATCCTACGGTATCCCGCACGGCGACCTGAAAGCACTTCGGGAGGCACTTCCTGAAGAGCACGCCACTCTGATGTCGGACCTTCCGTGGAGTATTGAGCATTCTGATTTCCTGTTTGTGCATGCAGGACTCGATCGCAACCTTCCGTTTGAGACTCAGGTTCGAATTCTCCGCGAACGCGACTATTCACTCAGCCACCCGCCATGGCTCTATTCTAAGGATTTTATCCATATCGGCCCGCCGATGGATTGTCCCGTCACGATCGTTATTGGCCACGTCCCATTGCCAAAAGTTCAATTTGGCAATGGCATGATCTGTACTGATACAAGCGGCGGCGTTGGCGGAGAGCTCAGCTGCGTTTTGCTTCCTGAAAAACATGTGATCACATCCGGAGGCAGTGGTCCGCAGTCGAATGTCGCAACGGATATCAACAGGCAGCGAAACGACTCCGCATCTGCTCAAAGAAAACCATGGTGGAAGCCCTGGTAAAGTCCGGCCACCGGATCCCAACACGAACTGATCAGTTGGAAGTGGCAAACGCGTAGACGGCGGCGTCCGTACGAATGATCATCATTCCGTCGGCAAACACAGGCGTCGCCAGAACGCGTTCGCCGAAATCGTGGGAGCCAACGATCTCCCAGTCTCTGCCAGCTTTCAGAATTGTCATAACACCACTCTCGCTGATCATATAGACCTTACCGTCTCCAGCGACGAGCGACGCGTAGTAGTTGCCTCGACCGATCGCACGTCCCTGTTTCAGCATCTCCCCCGTCTGAATATCAACGCTGGTGATAATCCCGCTGTCTTTGACCATGTACAGGATGCCGTCATAGACAACGGAACTGGGAACCGTCGGTAGTCCGCGAGTGTAGGTCCACTGCACGTTCTCCTGAGCGACCGGCCCTTCTGTGCCTGGCGCAAGTGAGACAGCTACGTTTTTTGCTCGTTCAAAAACCTTTGAATGTTTAATCCACTCGGCTTCATCCAGCTTATGATTCTGATTCAGGTCAATCCTGAAGAACCGCTGAAGAATTTCATTACCCTCAGGTAGCTCAGACTCTCCAATTTCCTGATCGTCATCCGTGTCAAACGTCTTCAGAGCATCTGCGAATGGTTCCATCACAATCCGGTCTTCAGAATCGCCACCCGGTGTCCAGGTTGCGGCGATAATCTTTCCATCGACGACGACTGGTGTGCTGTCCACGATTCGAGACAGTCCGTCATACCACCAGAGTCGCGTTCCATCATTGGGTGAATATGCTGTCATTTGAAGCGACCCGGCAATCACAATTTGTTCTTCGCCCTGAGGGCCAATAAGAAACGGAGTGGAATAGCTGCGAGTTGCCGCCTCTCGGTCAGTTTTCCACCGGAGCTCGCCTGTCGCCTGGTCGAATGCGCAGATGAAACTCTGGACATCATGATCTTCGTTCAGAACGACATTGTTGCCGGAAAGGACTGGAGAACTACTGGCACCAAATTCATCCTGAAACGGCCCCATTGGTTGTTCCCAAAGAAGCTTCCCATTCAGGTCATAGCATAACAGTCCGTAACTTCCAAAAAAGACAAACAACTGTTCGCCATTGCTGGCAGGAGTGGAAGACGCTGGACTTCCCACCGAATGAAATGGTTCGACTTCACGCAGCGGTGACACTCTCTTCCAGACCTGCTGTCCGGATGTGCGATCGAGAGCAACCGTCGCCAGTTCTTTGTCTCCGTCTTTCCAGGTTGTCACAACAACCAGCCCTCCAGCCACACACGGCGACGAAATCCCGGGATCAACCGGTGATCTCCACAATCGCCCGGCCCCTTCGCTGAAATCAGTGGGAAGAACGGTACCAGCCGGAGCCAATCCCTGATCACGACGAAAATAACTCACCGTGCTTCCAAAGGAACTCGCTTTGACTCCTGCGTCGGCCATGGAGGACAGCAGCAGGACACTGAAAGAAACCAGCAGAATTCGTCTGGTCAGACGCAATGAGTGCATATTGATTCCCCTGAATGAGTGATCTGCATTGTTTCGATGTCGCTGAACGATTGCAATTCACTGACAATCCCCGAGACTCAGTCGACGAACATTCGTAGCCCGCCTAAAAACCACGTTCCTGAACTCTCAAACCCTACCTCCGTGAGTCTTCCAATGACCAGTGATCCTCTTTCAATCCTGCGACAGCTGATCTCAATACCAAGCGTCAATCCGATGGGACGCGATGTTTCGGGCGATGAGTTCTTTGAGGGACGCGTGACAGCATGGCTTGCAGAGTATCTTCGGTCACAGGGAATGCCCTGTGAAATCATCGAAACTGCATCAGGACGATGCAACGTACTGACGCGTGTGGAATCGAATGGCGGAACGGGAACCGTGCTTCTCGATGCTCACCAGGACACCGTCCCAGTTGACGGGATGACAATTCCTCCTTTTACGCCAACAGAACGTGACGGTCGAATGTACGGCCGAGGCTCCTGTGACGTGAAAGGCGGCCTTGCGGCGATGCTCTCCGCAACTACGCGGCTATACCATGAACGCCCACAGGGAATGCCGAACGTTGTTATGTCCATGACGTGTGACGAGGAATCCACCAGTCTTGGCATCAATCATCTTGTTGACAGCTGGAAGAATCGCACGGGGTCCTACCAGTTGTGCCCTCAGGCCCCGGACGTGGCGATTGTCGCTGAGCCCACGGAACTTGACATTGTGGTGGCCCATCGAGGCGCAACTCGCTGGAAAATCCGAACTGCTGGTCGAGCCTGTCACAGCTCTCGACCTTCCGAAGGCACAAATGCGATCTATCGAATGGCGAAGGTCCTGGGGTTGCTTGAGGAATACGCCGCATGGCTACCAGATTCGAGGCCCGCTCATCGACTTTGCGGTCCGGCAACACTCAGTGTTGGACTGATCTCCGGAGGAAGCAGCGTCAATGTTGTTCCGGACGCCTGCGTGATTGATGTCGACCGACGAGTCCTTCCGGGCGAAGACAGTATGACGGTTCGCAGCGAGGTGATTGAGTTCCTCAGATCGCGGCTTGACTTCGAACTCACACACGATGCCCCGTATTGCCTCAGCGCAGCACTCGGTGATGAACTCAACGGAGCACTCGCCGAAGACCTCCGGTCTTCAATCCATTCCGTCGTGGGAACACGACAGATCCTTGGGGTTCCGTACGGAACCCACGCATCCAGAACTGCTGCGATTGGAATACCGTCGGTCGTATTTGGCCCGGGCAATATTGCCCAGGCACATACGAAAGACGAATGGATTGAGACTCGTCAGGTGATTGATGCAGCAGAAATCTACTTTCAGTTCTGCTGTCAGAAATCGCTGCGAGCAACATAAAGACAACCAAACCCAAGCACCACGACGATGAACGCGACATTCGAGATAACTGCATTTCGGATATCGAATGTGATTCGGTCCTGCTGCAGATTTTCGCGTCCCATCGATCCGTTGTTGTTATTTCCATCATCTCCAATCGCCACTGACTTCTCACCCGTCACAAGATAGGTCACGGCATTGTCCAGGTCCGATGGTCGAGGCAGGATGTGGTAAATCGGATTGACAAGATAATCGTAGGCATAGTAGATGAAACTTGACCGCACACGATGTGAGCCAACCTCATTTAGATTTTCGTCGTAGATCGTCAGAGACTCACGACCATCGGAGACAAGCAGCCGATTTGATGCATCGAACGCAATTGCCGCAGCGACGCCCTCTTCATCAACCTGCTGATCAACAAACTTTGCCTCTGGCCCGCTGAACAGCCGTACGCTTCCCTGATGCGTCAGCACCGCAAACAGTCGCCCATCAGGAGCACTTTCGAGCACCCGAGGCACCTGATCGGCTGCAAGTGAAAATTCTGCGACCGTTTCAAGAGTGGACTTATCGATGGCCAGCAGTTTTCCGCTGGCCAGCGCCACGACGACATGCTTACCACCAACTGCCATGACGGCGGCATCTTCTGATTCCAAATCACGAATTGGACCTGCGACATATTTTCCGTCGTCTCGAAGATCAAAGCAATTCAGTTTTCCCCCATCAAGAACTACGATCGTGTTGTCGATCGCGTCGAATGCGCAAACAGCGGAAGCACTCCAGACAACGGATTCCCCTTCATAGATTTCACCAAACGCTTTCTTGGCTCCTGGCTTTACCATGCCGCCAAACAGATTTTTGATGAACTGATCAGTCTTCTTTTCCTGATCGGATTGACCGAGAAACTGATAGAAGGTCCGACGTCCGGGCATAACGACGCGTCCCTTCGTGTCAACAAACAACCCCAGAACACCATCGGGTGTCGTGCCTTCTATCTGCTGTTCATAGCTGCCATCAGCATTCCCGCTGACAATCGTGGATGATCCCATAGCAGCGGTTCGAGCAGGTTCCATGCGGACAGCCAAAAGTCGCTTACCTGCGGGGTCCCATGTTGGTCGATATCGGCGACCGGCAAATATGAATCTCTGCAAAAACGCAGGAACTCCCTGAATGTCCTGCCGAAAAACGGGCTGCCACTGTGCTTCCGCACCTGCATCCCAGCGAAGCACGCCTCGACTGCCATTAACAACAAATACATCTTCCCCGGCAGGAACAATCTCAACGATACGACTGGCCTTCAGCACATTTTCGTCAATAAAGCCCTTGGTGATGCCTGCTGAAATCAATACGCCCCAAAACAGTACAACCATAATGAGCGACACAATGGCATTGCGCCAAATCAGTCCACTCACAGCCGATACTGCAAAGTAAATCGCAAACAGGAACACGTAAATTGGAATACACCACAATAGTTCGTGTCGCCAGAAGTTCAGTCGGACTCCCAGAAGGAACCAAACTCCTCCAACCAATAACACTGCACACAGGGTTGTGAATGCACATCCGCCGAGGAACTTGGTGATAAACAGGAACGACCGATTCACGGGTTTGCTGAGCAACAGGGAGATCTCGCCGGGCTCAAACGTCCGCGGAATCACGGTCGCGGTGACAAGGAGCGACGCAAATACACCAAAGAACCCCAGAAACAGTGACAAAACAGTAATAATAACCTGATCAGTTGTCTGAGAAAACTGGGTCGGCATCGCATCAAATGGCCCAGCAATCGACGTCCCCATATACGTCAATGAAATTGCAGGCTCCTGACGGATCGATACAAATCGCGGAAAAGCGGCATTCATCAGTCGCAGATTTCTGAACGCGATATCACCTTCAGTCGGCGATTTGGATTCAACAAGCAGCTTCGTGTCGTCATCCAGCTTGACCGCCGCCCACGCCTGCTCATTGTAGAATTCCGGCCTGGTAATCAGATCGTTCAATAGCCTTGTCATTCCGTTCTTTGAGATACGCTTACGAGACTGACCGGGATTCCCAGCTGCTTCTGTGTCATCTGCCGAGAACCATTCTTCCATGTCCTTACGCTGCGACTCTGACATCAACGACCACAAATGCCCGGCCGGAGTCGAAGGATTCGAGGAATTTTCGCGAATCGCCTGGGCAAACGCTTCGTAATTGGTGAGTTCAGTCTGCCGAAGCTGAAGACTGCGGTCGTACAACAGTCCAAATGGCGCCAAAGCTATCAACAACAAACTGATTCCGATCAGCGCGATCCAGAGAACTCGGGACGCCATTGCTTCACGGAATGAATCTTTCAGGATTGCAATGTAAGCACGCATTAGTCCTGGCCTCCCACGATTGACAAAAATGCTTCTTCCAGTGTCAGTTCGCGGCGAGCCATTCGCCAGATACTCACATCCGCAGCACGCAACTGATCAATGACTCCATCCAGTGTCTTCTGTGAAGTAACTCTCCATTCCACTTCAAACAAACGCTCACCGGACTTTCGAATTCCAACCTGCGAAAGACCGGCAACAATCCGACGGATTTCTGATTCCGCACCCTCAAGCTGCAACAGAACCGGCGCATCGCCCAGTTCCTGCTTGAGCTGTCGAACACTTCCCGTCCTTCGCACTTTACCTTTGGTCAAAATCGCAACGTTTTCACAGACCAGCTCAATCTCCTGAAGCAGGTGGCTGTTAAGGAATATTGTTGTGCCCTGCGTTGCGAGATTCTTCAGGACTTCACGAATCTCCTTGCGACCCACCGGGTCTACACCGTCGGTCGGCTCATCCAATACCACCAGGCTTGGGTTATGGATAATTGCCTGCGCCAGCCCCAGTCGCTGAAGCATCCCTTTTGAATAACCGGAAACACGCTCGCGTCCACGCCCGGTCAGCCCAACCAGTTCCAGCAGTTTCGGCCTCCGCTTCCGCACCTCAGATACGGATAACCCACTTAATGACCCATAATATTCAAGCGCCGTATCGCCGGTCAGGTGCCTCGGGATTCTGTGATTCTCCGGCAGGTAGCCAATCTCCTGTCGAGCACTCCGGGAACCGGCTGGCTGTCCAAGTACCGTGGCATGACCGGCCGTCTTGCGGCAAATCCCCAACAGAATTTTAATCAGCGTTGTCTTGCCTGCCCCGTTCGGCCCCAGAAGCCCATAAATCTGGCCCCGCTGGACTTTCAGAGATACGCCGTCAAGTGCCTTGAGTTTCTTACTGCCAAACAGGCCGCTCCGGTAGACTTTCGTCAGGTCGGTCACTTCTATGACCGCATCACTACTGTTCACAGCCACCCCCACTTTTTATTCTCATCGTCTATTCCAATACCTCGGCCGCTTGTTCGCTCGCCAGGCCAATGTATATCCGTGTTTTTTCAAAAACGCGAACGCTCGTGCCGTTATTCCGGTTTACGATTTCCGAATAAAAAAGGGCTTTCGGACAAAACATGTCCGAAAGCCCCATTTCTGTAGCAGGCACTCTCCGAGTGCCGTCCGCAACGCGGCAGCACTCGCGACGGGCAGGAATGCCCATCCTACGTTGCAGGCACTCTCCGAGTGCCGTCCGCAACGCGGCAGTACTCGCGACGGGCAGGAATGCCCATCCTACGTAGCAGGCACTCTCCGAGTGCCGTCCGCAACGCGGCAGCACTCGCGACGGGCAGGAATGCCCATCCTACGTTGCAGGCACTCTCCGAGTGCCGTCCGCAACACGGCAGTACTCGCGACGGGCAGGAATGCCCATCCTACTTAGACTGAGCGCCTTCTTTGATTGCGAAGAGGCGATTTTTGTTGGCAATGTACAGGACGTCGTTGGCAACAACCGGAGTTGTGTACACCGAAGAACCAACGTTCAATTCTGCGATCAAGTCCTTTTCTTTAGACAACTTGAAAATGCAGATATCCCCATCTTCGTCGCCAATGTAAACACGGTCTTCGACAATCAGTGGTGAAGCCCATGATGCGGCAAACATATCATGAGTCCAGTGCGGTTCGCCGGTCTTCAAATCCAGACAGTGGAACAACCCACTGAAGTCGGCAATAAACAGCAGTCCATCCTTAATGGCCACTGTACCGCAAGTGCGGTGCATAGTCGTTTCAAACTCTTCGGGGTTTGTTCCGACATAATGCCAGATGGCCGCTGAATTTGGATTCTCTCGCTCAAAGTCACCCGCCTTTTCATCGAGTGCCTGCAATCTCTTGTGAGCAATCGGCTTGGATGGATCGGCTGAATTGAAGACCAGTGTTGGACTGACATCACCTCTCTTGGTTGGGTCAATACACCACAGATGACCATTCCCTTCACCGTGTTCCGGGTCTTCGCCGACCCCGATGTATACAAGTCCGTCATGGATCACAGGTGTCGCGATGAGGTGATTCCGGGTTGCTCGACCACCCAGCAGATAGAGTGAATCCTTGGGATTACAGTCAAACTTCCACAGCAATTCGGCCTTGCCGTCTTTTCCCTCGGCAGCGAAGCTGTAGAGATACCCATCGCCGGCGCCAAACAACACCTGAGGTACCCCACCAAGAACACCGTAGCCTGGTGAAGACCACTGTCCATGAAGCACATTTGCACCAGGAGAATTGTCTGACCAGAGCACTTTTCCGGTGTTGCGATCAACGCACAGGAAACTCGGGGCCTTCTCTTCCGGAATGGTGATGTGACTTTCATCAACGCCATTGGCGGTCAGGACAAACAGCAGTTCTCCGGCACACGTAACCGAGCAGCTGCACATATTATGCTGAGAGACTCGCAGATCGGCCATCATGTTCACAGACCAGATGATGTCCGCCTCAGTTGCATCTGTCACCTTTTCAGTGACGAAAGGACCATCATTCTCGCCGTCATGAAACCCTTCGATATCCAGACAAACGATTTCCCCACGATTGCTGACATACCATGCTCGATTGCCATCGACGAATGGTGAACAGCAAACACCCTGGTGCGGCCAGTCATGAACGCGTCCAGTTGGCAGCTTTTCGTTGGAATGCTGCCACAGGAACTTGCCATCTTTCTCGTCGAAGCAGATCAAACAACCAAGATCCACTTTGCTCGGATATCGCTTGATGTATCCATTTCCGTTGTTGGTACCGATAAATACCTTCCCATTGGCAACGACCGGGTTTCCATACGTTTCGGATCCCAGCGGCACGGACCAGAGGATATTCTTTCCTTCTTCAACATCCCACTCGATCGGAATATCCTTTCCGGATGGAGTGTTATTTCGATGAGAACTACCGCCCCACTGTGGCCAGTCTTTTGGTCCGACTTTGAGTTTGGAAACTGCTTCCAGCACTTCTTTAGTCGGGTCCGCTGCAGCGACTTCCGAAACGCTGCAGGCGATTGCTCCCATCAGAGCAAACCCCGGCAGGGCGAACCCCGGCAGGGCGAAAGCCGGCAGGGCGAAAGCCATCATCAATCGAATTTTCCTGAACGACATAAGAACATTCCTCAACGTTGAAATAAAGTTTAGTTGTCTCAGGCTATTGAACGGCACCGACTATTTATTGGCTGTGACTTCCACGTTATCAATGTAGAATTCCGCATCGGTTGCATTTCCAAACAATCCCGGGCTACCCGTCGTGTTTGGAGTCGCGTCTGTTCCTTCGATCTGCCATTCCTTCGGCTCGGCCTGGTCTCGCTCCCACACCTTGCCTCGCAATACAGCGGCTCCGTCTTTGTTTTCCGCCTGGAACTTGATTCGATACCAGACTCCGGCTTTCCAGTCGAAGTCAATGGTTTCTGCAAAGCGAAGCTCTCGACGAGCAGTCCATGAGCGAATCTGAAGACGTTTTGCTCCCTGAAGTTCAATCGCATAACGTTGAGCAATCAAGCCCATGTCAGGGAGCAAACCATTTTTCTCGGTGGCTTTGAAATCCGCCTGAATCGTATAGTCGTGCATGTCAGTCCAGCCCATCCATGCCTGACTTCGAGTTCCCTTTGGAATCGTGCTGATCTTGACAAGTCCCTTCTGGCCATCCAGCGGAGCCGGCTTGTGTCGATAGTCGGCTCCAATCCATACAGGTGGAACTTTTTCGTCAGCGAAGTCAAACTTCCATGGAAGTCGGGAAATCACTCGGATACGAGCCGTGGCAGTCATTTCGCCCGATTTGGCTGAGACGAGAACGCCTGCCACCTGAACACCGGATGGTGCCGTATAAACATGATCTTTTCCAACGGCGCCACCACCCTGAACAGTGATTTCAGCGTCCTTCAGAACCTTTACAAACTGTCCGACTGCGTTATAGCCACGAACCTGAAGCTGGGCCGTCTTTCCGGGTTCGAGCATCAGCTCCACTGGCGTCAGCAGAATCTGTGTAACGGTCTTATCTTCAACAGCTGCTGGAGCGACTGGCTTTGCAGCCGATGTCGCCGCCGGCTCTTTAGCACCGAAACAATACAGTGCTCCGATGGACGGAATGTAAACGCGACCGTTGTAAATCGCAGGTGACCCAAAGACTTCTTCGCCCTGAGGAAGTCGGGATTCGCTGATCACGTCTACGCCCTTTTCTGATGGCTTCATAACATAGAGTCGACCGGTATTTTCGGCCGCGTAAAGCTTACCGTCACCGGCCGATAAACTTCCAAACATGATTCGACCGAGCTTCTTCTGGCCAACGATTTCTCCAGTCTTCGCATCGACGATGACCATCATTGCACCGTCTTCCAGGTAGTAGATGCGTTCCCCAACTTTGATCGGTGCTGTTCGACCAACTGTCTTCTTGGGAATTTTCCAGAGCAGATCTCCTTCTGAAATCTCGCCTTCAGTATTCCCGTTGAACGCAAACACGGCTCCGAGGACTGTCGTATCGGATGCGTTCTGTTCACTGTGACCACAATAGACAACACCCTGATCGTCAACGAGCGGTGTTGCGTTCAGACCTCGAGTCGATGCCTGATACTTCCAGATCGTCTTACCAGTGCGAGGCTGCACTGCATAAATTGCACCGTCTCCAGCTCCGAAGACCATCGTGGGCTGGCCATTCAGCTTTGCAAACACTGGCGTGCTGTAAGTTGTATCTTCCGGCCGAAGATTGGTGCTCTTCAGCCAGCGAGCTTCACCCGTCCGTTTATCAAAAGCGACAAACCTGTGAGCTGGAATTGCAGTGTCAGACCAGCCTGTCATGACTCCACTGATGATGACCAGATCTTCAAACACCACTGGAAAGTTGGTTCGACCGCCGTATGTCGACAGCATTCCATATTCTTCGGTCATCGACTTCTGCCAGACGATCTCCCCAGTCTTGCCGTTCAGACACTGAAACAGGCAACCGAGCCCCAGCACATAGACGTTTCCGCTTTCCTGATCACAAACAACACTCGACCACCCCACACGTTCAGCAGGAGCATCAGAAAGGAAGATGTTGTGAATGCTCTCCCAGATCAGTTCTCCGGTGTTGGCATCCAGACAAACTGTCCGCTCGCCTTCTTTGGTGGTTTCTTCGAATGCTCGACAGACCAGATAGACGCGACCATCCATAATCACGGGCGACGATCGGGAAGCATATTCCTCATGGCGCCAGACGAGACTGTCGTCTTTAGGATTCATCTTCTCCGGGAGGTTTTTCTCCGCGGACAGCCCGTTCAGATTCGGACCTCTCCAGTGAGGCCAGTCGTTGAATCCGAGAACAGGTGAAGCCGTAAAAAGTCCGCCCAGAACAACCGCAGTTGTGAGCACGAGGAATCTGGCAGGAATCAAGGCCATGGGTTCACCGTAGATACGAGGACAAATATGTTCAAAGGTCACAACAGTTTAACGAAATCGGAGATGGTTTCACAATTCAGGCGGGAGATGCGGGAAGGAAGGTGGCGGGGTTGAAAAAGTCTATGCCTTTGAAGATTGAATTCAATGCCCATTCAGGCACTCTGAATTCCGAACATCCAGGAAATGGATTTGCCGGCATCCTTTGTTTTTTGAAATCGAAATGCCCTTACAGACGCAAAAACTGCAAAAATCATTAACAAAACATCATTACAACCATCAATTTTTGCAGAGAGAATTGGCCGACTGACCCTTGTCGAACCCGGAACGACATGGAAACTCCGGCAAATTCACGTAAAATGACGGTTTTCCAATTCGAATTTTCTTGTAAACGACAAAGCATCTCTCAAGACATGTCCGTTCTTCTTCAGCTTACCGACGCGTTCAAAAGTTACGGTGATCAGCAACTGCTCGACGGGGCAAGTGTCACTATTTACGAAGACACCAAGGTTGGATTCATCGGCCGCAACGGAGCTGGTAAGTCCACACTGCTCCGAGTCCTTCTGGGCGACGAAGAACTTGACAGTGGCGAAGTCTCCCGTTCACCGCATCTGCGAGTGGGTTACCTGCGGCAGCATGATCCGTTTCTCCCAACCGAATCCGCGATGGACTTCCTGATGAGGGACAGCGGACAGCCGGACTGGAAATGTGGAGAAGTCGCTGCCGAATTCGAGCTCAAAGGCGAGTACCTCAACGGACCCGTCAAAGACCTCTCTGGTGGCTGGCAGACTCGAGTCAAACTGGCCGCACTGCTGCTGCACGACCCCAATCTGCTGATGCTCGACGAACCAACCAACTTCCTTGACCTGCGCACACAGATTCTGCTGGAACATTTTCTGCGAGGCTTCCCAGCTGCTTGCCTGATTGTATCACACGACCGCGAGTTTCTGACTGCGACCTGTGAGCAGACTCTTGATCTCAACCGCGGCAAACTGACCATGTACAATGGTAAGATCGGGCCATACCTCCAGCAGGTCGAAGAAGAAATTCAGCGGGCAGAACGCACGAATGCGGCCGTGATGGCAAAACAAAAGCAGTTGCAAAGGTTCATTGACAAGAATCGTGCCAGAGCCACGACTGCAAGCCAGGCCCGATCAAAACAGAAGCAACTGGACCGCCTGCAGCTGGAAGAAATCGAAGTTGATCTGCCAACTGCCAATATCCGTGCACCTCTGATCGACGAGCCCCGTCAGGGACCCGCGCTGAGATGCCTCGACCTGTCGATTGGGTATGCCGATCATGTCGTTGCCTCTGGTATTGAACTGGAAGTGGAACACCAGCAGCGAGCCGCTATCGTCGGAGATAACGGTCAGGGTAAGACAACTTTGCTCAGAACAATTGTCGATTCTCTCAAGCCTGTCGCAGGGAAGGTCAAGTGGGGTTATGGGTGCGAAATCGGCGTGTATGCTCAACACGTCTACACATCGCTGCCTCAGGATCAGACAGTTCTGGAGTACCTCGAATACAATGCCAAACCCGGCACCACCACTCAGGACTGCCTTGCGTGCGCTGGTTCACTGTTGTTCCGAGGCGGACACACGAAGAAGCCAATCCGAGTTCTTTCCGGGGGCGAACGAGCTCGACTATGTATGGCGGGCCTCATGCTTGGTACCTACAACATCCTGATTCTTGACGAACCTGGTAATCACCTTGATGTCGAAACCGTTGAATCGCTGGCTGATGCGCTGCTTGCCTACAAAGGCACGGTTCTGTTCACCAGTCACGACCGTCACTTCGTTCGCCGAATCGCCACGAACATCATCGAAGTACGCGACGGTCGAGCCCGCAACTACTCGGGCGATTACGACGCATATCTCTACTACGTCAACAAAGAAATCGAAGACGGCGAACGCGAACGATCATCCGGAAAGAAGCTGTCCGCTCCACCCAGTTCGAAACTCGGTAAATCTGATCGAGCAGCGTCCGGAAAAGATCAGCATCAGATGCGCAAGCAGCTTCGCAATCTTGAAAAGACCATCGCTAAACTCGACGAACAAAAAAAAGAACTCAGCGCTTTGCTGCTGAAAACCACCGATGCGAAGAAAGCAATGGAGCTCCACAATCAAGTCGAATCTCTGGCCGCTCAGCTGGCCGAGTCCGAAATGAAGTGGTGCGAAATGCAGGAAGAATTGGGAGAGTGGTAGTTCGATCCGATCCGCAGATTCCAAATCCAGTCCGGGAGATACAGACTATGACGCCGATTTCTTCTCGCCGACAAATGCTCAAGTCCACCGGTTGCGGATTTGGAATCCTGGGTCTCGCAGACCTGCTCATCCGCGAAGGCCTGCTGGATCAGGCTTCTGCTGAAGATGGACTGGGCAATCGGTCGCTCAATCCACTTGCACCTCAGCCAGGTCATTTCGAACCACGCGCCAAACGAGTGATCTGGATCTTCATCAATGGCGGACCCAGCGGGGTCGACACATGGAACTATCGTCCAGAACTCACAAAGTGGGACGGAAAAACCATTCGGGAATTTGACCCGGAGTTCAAAGACACCACCGGGTTCTTCAAAAATGCCGTCGGCAATCTGATGCAGTCTCCATTTCAGTTCACGCCTCGCGGCGAATGCGGACTGATGGTCCCTGACATCTTTCCACATCTCGGTGAACATGCCGATCGCATGGCGGTCATCCGGTCCGGATTTACAGAATCCAACAATCATTCGCCGGCGCTGTTCGCAATGAACACCGGCTTCGCCCGAATGGGCTTTCCATGTGTCGGCTCATGGATCACTTATGGACTCGGCAGCGAAAGCGAAAGTCTTCCTGGCTTCGTGGTGATGAGCGATCCGAAGGGGCGAGGCCTTCCCAAGGGGCATGCGGCAAACTGGAGCGCTGGATTTCTGCCGGGTGTCTACCAGGGCACCTATCTCAAACCTCAGGGTGAGCCCATCGAAAATCTGGTCCGACCACAAACATTGACCGACTCTGCTCAACGTAACGAACTCGATCTTCTCAAGCGTCTGAATACACTGCACCAGACACAGCATGCGGCCGACAGTGAGTTGGCTGCGAGGATTGAAAGCTTTGAGCTGGCATACCGAATGCAGTCCGCGGCTCCGGAAGCTCTGAATCTTGCAAACGAGCCAAAACACATTCAGGACCTGTACGGGATCGGCGATGAACAGTGTGACCATTTTGCAAGACAGTGTCTCACCGCCCGCAGACTTCTCGAACGCGGCGTCCGCTTCATTCAGATCTATTCCGGCGGTATGGAGAACCAGCGATCCTGGGATGGCCACAATGACATCGAAGGCAATCATCGTCAGTTCGCCGGCGAAACCGACAAACCGGTCGCGGGACTGCTGTCCGATATGGCCGCCAGCGGTTTACTCAACGATACCCTCGTGATCTGGTGCGGTGAATTTGGACGATTACCGATTGCCCAGACCGGCGGTAAACCAGGTCGCGACCATAACCCCCATCACTTCGTCGCGTGGATGGCTGGAGGTGGGGCAAAAGGTGGCACAACCTACGGAAACTCTGACGAAATCGGCTACAAGTCCGTGGACAACAAAGTTCACATCAACGACCTTCATGCAACCATCCTGCACCTTATGGGCATGGATCATGAACGCCTGACGTTCAAATACAACGGACGCCGTTTCCGACTGACAGACGTCGCCGGAAAAGTCATCCACGAAATCATCAGCTAATCCCGCCAAAGTACTCATCACGCTCCGCCGTGATGAGTACTATGCGGAGCGTGATGGCCACTTGACGAAACCAGGGTATCGTATAACATCACCCTGAAGCTTCTGTCACAAGAAGCTGCCGCAACCCGGACAAAACACCTTGAAGCTGGCCTATCAACATGTCCATCGCCAAAAACCGCCTGATCGCTGACACAGACACAGACTCAGGAAACCTTCGAATCGCCGAAGCGCCACCGGGAGACCGTCCCCGCGAACGACTGATGACGCTGGGCGCTCATCAGCTGAAAACGTCAGAGCTTCTGGCCATTCTCATTCGCAGCGGTCGTCCTGGTGAATCTGCAGTTCAGTCTGGTGAACGTATCGCAGGCAGGATCGCTGAAAGACTCGACCAACTGCCCGGCCTTGGTATCGCGGAACTCAAAGAAATCAGTCGCGCTGTCAACGAGCCTGCCTATTGTCAGATTATGGCAGGGATTGAACTTGGGAAACGAGTTGTCGCTTCAATGACGGAGAGTCAGAAAAACCGGATTCGCATCAGTAGTCCTGCATCAGCAATGGAATACTGCCTTTCACGGTTCGCTCGGCTTGCACGTGAAGCTCGTCAGGAAGAATTTCACCTGGTAACGCTCGACACAAAGAATCAACCCATCGCAACACATCAGATTACGGTCGGTACGCTGCGGAACAGCCTGGTTCACCCTCGAGAAGTCTTTCGGCCCGCGATTCGGGACGCTGCGAACTGCGTGCTTGTTGTCCACAACCATCCATCAGGAGACCCAACCCCCAGCGAACAGGACTTCAGCGTAACAGATCGTCTGGAGTCTGCTGCGGAGATTATCGGCATACCGCTCATCGACCACATCGTAGTGGCCGGTGAGCGAGCCGTCAGTCTTCGGGAATGGCGCAGTTCACACTTCTGAACATTCGTGTCCGGCCGGATCCCTTATCAGACAACTTCCTTCATCGGTTCGCGAATATCGACCAGGAACTGCGGGCGTCCGGTTGGATCAGGAATCGCGGTATTCATCACATCGATTCCCAGGTTGTGATATGCTGTGGCGATAATCTCCTGCATATCAACTGGTCGCACCGCAGCATATTCACCAAGACGATTTGTTTCTCCGATCGCCTGACCGGTTCTCATTCCACCGCCTGCCATCAGTGCACAACTGACCTGAGGCCAGTGATCTCGGCCTGCACCGTCGTTGACTCGGGGAGTTCGACCAAATTCACCCCAAACAAGAATTGTGACGTCATTCAGCATGCCTCGTTCTTCAAGATCGAGGACAAGTGCACTGACAGCCTGATCGAGCTTAGAACCATGGTCGCGCACAAGATCGAAGTTCTTTCCATGGCTGTCCCATCGACCAAAGGAAAGAGTGACAGAACGAACACCGGCTTCGACCAGTCGACGAGCCAGCAGGATATGCTCGTTACAGGTAGGAGCCCCATCATACTGAAACTGATACGGCTTTCCGTCTCCATACCGAGCACGAACTTCGGCTGGCTCTTTTGAAAGATCAAGTGCTTCAGCCAGTCGACTGCCCGTCAACACACCGAATGCAGCGTCTGTGAACGAGTCCATGCCTCGCATCATCCCGGACGCATCCACGTCTCGCTTCAGACCGTCAAGGCTTGCAAGCAGAGTTCGACGGTCCTGAAGTCGATCGAGTGTCACACCGTTGAGTGTCAGGTCTTCCATGCCCTTGCCATTCGGACGGAACGGCTGGAAGGCAGCTCCCAGAAACCCAGGAGTTCCAGGCTCTGACCAGGGACCATGCTGAGTCTTATCTGCGAGGGCAACAGCCGGTGGAATCCCGGGGTCTTTCGGTCCGAACATCCTGGAGAGCACAGGACCAATTGCCGGACGCCCGCCGATCGATTCGATACTGCGTCGATCCCAGCCTGTGAAACACTGAAATGCATCGTGAGCCCCGGAGCATCCAACGACGGATCGTACGACAACGAGCTTATCCATGATTGCTGCGAGCTTTGGGAAGACTTCGCAGATTTGAATTCCCGGGACGTTCGTGTCGATCGGACTGAACTCCCCGCGAATCTCGCGAGGAGCCTCTGTCTTGATGTCCCACATATCCTGATGGGGAGGCCCTCCACCCAGGAAGATATTAATGATTGCTTTATCTGACTTCACTGGACCTGGAGATGCGGCCTGTGCGCGCATCAGAGTCGACAGGTTCATACCGCCGACCGCTCCCATGGACAAACCGCCGATCTTGAGGAAGCTGCGTCTCGCAACTCCATCGCAGTATCGCGCCTTTTGGCCGTAAATCGTCAGCATCTCAAATACTCCGGCAGAATTTTGGTGAGGACCGGAACCGCAGGATTGTCTTCAGCAAGAACTTTGACAACAAACACTTTGACAAACAGTGCGACCAGGTAGGTGGGTATATGTCGCTTGGCAGGAAGGAACCATTCCAAAGGATCGGTCAATTCTGCATTCAAATCGTTTCGAATCACAGCCATTTTCAGGTTGAGGACAAAGAACTGAAACATTCCATCCGAATGTTCAGGTTTTTTGAGCATTCCTGACCTTTCAGGCCACTTTTCAATCCTGAAAGACTACGTCCGCGGGTTTCCCGCGTCAAGAAGAGTGTACCGCCGGAGTTCGCAAATCGCGGTCTCCCTGGGAATTCACAGAATCCGTACCGATCTCAGCTTGATTTTGGTACGCTGACTGCTCCCAAACTTTGCCCTTCGCAGGAACCCGCAATGCGTCGCACCCTCCCAACACTGGCTCACAAAAGCAACAACCGCAGAAACACGGCCATCCGTAGAGCGTTACTGGCATGCCTTTGCCTGCTTTTTGCTGCGGATGTTGCACTCGCGGATGAAATGCTGGGCGCTTCTTTGCAAACGAAGATTCTGCCGGATCGACAAACTCTTGATGATGTTCGCAGAGTCGCTCGGCCTCGGATCCTCCCGGTGCCGGAACCCACAGATCCCGCAGCATGGACTCAGTTCGCAGATTCCACACGAAAGAAAGTCCTCGACGAAGTTGTATTTCGTGGCAAGGCGGCTCAGGAGTGGCGGACAGCTGCGACGAGAGTGGAGTTTGTCGAAACAATCCCTGGTGGAACGGGTTACCGAATTGACAAGTACCGGATTGAGGTTCTTCCGGGACTTTGGATTCCTGCGCTACTCTATCTGCCCGATGCTGTCGCCGTGCGAACCGACTCAGCGAAAAAGTATCCGGTGTTCCTGCAGGTCAATGGCCATGACCCTACTGGAAAAGCGGCCGACTACAAACAGGCTCGCTGCATTCACCTGGCACGCAATCAGGTTGTTTCGCTCAACCTCGAATGGTTCGGCATGGGACAACTGGCAACTCCTGGCTTCGGCCACGGGAAACTCAATCAGCTTGACCTGTGCGGTTCCAGCGGACTTGCTCCCTTTTATCTCGCAATGTCCCGGGGACTCGACTTTCTTCTGAGCCAGGATTACGCGGATTCTTCACGAGTCGGGGTTGCCGGCTTATCCGGAGGTGGCTGGCAGACAATACTCCTCAGCTCGCTTGATACCCGAGTGACACTTTGCAATCCGGTTGCCGGATACTCCAGCTTCCTGACGCGTATGGATCACTTTTCGGACCTTGGTGATTCTGAACAGACCCCGGTCGATCTGGGTGTGACTGCCGACTATGCACAGCTCACTGCCCTGCTCGCACCTCGCGCGGCTTTACTGACGTACAACGATAAGGACAACTGCTGCTTTGCATCGGGCCACGCCCTGCCTCCACTCATGCAGGCGGCAACACCTGTCTATCAACTGCTTGGTGCCGGACAAAAACTCCGAATGCACGTCAACAGCGACCCAGGCACTCACAACTTCCTGATCGACAACCGGCAGGCATTGTATCGAATGATCCGAGATCAGTGGTTCGAAGGAAAAGACACAGACTTTGCTGTCACAGAACAGAGTGTAGAAGCGGACATCAAATCGAAAGAAGCTCTCAATATTCCTCTGCCGGACGACAACCTCGATTTTGTTAAACTTGCTCTCAGTGTCTCCGCCACCCTGCCCGCCAGCCCTCCCATCCCGGAATCAGAACCTGCTCGGGCTGACTGGGAAGCCGCTCAAAAAACAGCACTTCAGCAGATCATCAGGCTGCAGAACTGGAAAGCGGATGGCCAGCAGCATTCCATGTCCCTGATTGAAGGCGCAGAAATGCGTCACTGGAAACTTCGTATGGGAGAAGATTGGACGGTACCTGTGATCGAAGTCTTCCATGGCAAGCCCGAGAAATCAATGCTTGTGATTTCCGATGGAGGAAGAAGTTCGGTGACTGCCGTTGTTTCTCAACTCGTCAAAGACAATTACAGAGTCTACGTCGTGGATGTTTTTGGATTTGGTGAATGCCAGATTCCGGAACGAGGTTACCTCTGGAATCTGATGATCTCCACCGCCGGCCAACGGCCACTTGGTGTACAGGTCGGTCAGATTCTCAGCACCTCAGCATGGATTCGCGAATCACATCCTTCAGAACCGCTATCCCTGATGACATCTGGTCCCAGAACCAGTGTGATTGGAGTAATTAGTTCTGTGCTGATTCCTGCGCCCTTCGCGGAACTTCGTCAGGAAGCTCGCCTCGAGTCTCTAAAGCTACTGCTCAACGAACAGTCGTCATTTGAACAGTCTCCGGAACTCTACTGCTTTGGACTGCTGGAAGCGTTTGATATCACCGATCTGCAGAAACTGGTTCGTGTTCCGAACAAGTGACTCTGTTCCACACACAGTTTTCACTCAAAACCCCTGACCGCTGTGCAGCGGCCACAAGATCAGTCTCCAGCAGACAAGGTGTATCGTCACCACACATGCGAATGTGAGACTGGTCAACCGGCTTCTGAGAGTTCTTTCGATTCGCCCGGACAAATCCATGCACCAGTAAACTGCGATGGTGAGCAAAGCACAGACGAGCACAAACTGCCAGCCGAAAACCGTTCCACACAGAATGAACGAACCAACCAGAGATGGTATTCGCAGACCTGCCCCCTCGTCCGATTCATGTCCCGAAGTCTGCTGAACCTGCACAACTCTGTTGACCAGAATCCCTGTACATCCTCCGACGATCAGTCCGACAAGCGATGACGTGATTCCGGAATATTGCGTCGGGAACTCCGCTGGCATCGCGAACGGAACGCTGACTGGTACGGGCAGTAACCAGAATTGATCGAAACTGGCGATCATGGCGATTGCCACGCAGATCAAAAATGCGCGCCATGGCAATGTCTGTTTGTCAAAGGCAATCAGTCCCCAGGTCAATAGACACGAGATCGTGCAGCAGTGGAAAGCATAGAACATCACGAGGTCCCACTTCGTATAGAAAATGACCCATACGATCCCGCGATATGCATTCACCGGACGAAACGGCAGATTCGCTCCGCCGGAAATGAGCTCGCTGAAGTAAAGCAGCAGGAAGATCAAACCGACAAGCATTTCGACGAGTGGATACCGGGCGGAAACAGGAGCGTGGCAGCTGCGACACAGCCCCCCAAGCCGAAGCCAGCCAACGACAGGAATGTTGTCACTGGACCTGATCGGCGTCAGACAATCCGGGCAACGAGATCGTTCATGAGTCAAAGAAATTCCGCGGGGTGTCCTGTAGACAACAACGTTCAGGAAGCTGCCAATCGCAGCTCCCAGCACAAAGAACCAGCTCGACATGATCAGTTCCATCAGTCGGAGCAATATCGCACTGGAGACAGAGAGCCGTTCGCTCGGATCTGCCCCTCCTCCCTGAAGACTCAATACAAACTCCGCCACCACCGGGATCAAGACAACATAAATCAATCCACCAAGGACGGCCAACCAGCCTGCGAGCTTCATCCAGAACTTCAGTGACGGAGTCAGCGCCGGGTGCCGGGACGCAGATTCCCCGGGCACTGTGTGCTCATGCCCGGTGCTGCCGGGTTCGTGCTGTTCGGAAACAGGTTGCGTCACTATTGTCCGCTCCTGAAGGCAGCGCCTTCGGGAGAAACCGTTCGACGATGTCGGATCCCGGCTGTCAGATCAACGACATCGACCAACAGCATCATCAACATAGCTATACTCACAGAGAATGCCGACAAGGGCCCGATCCGCAGCCAGACGAGCTGACTGACGGGTGAAAAACTCACATACACGGACATCAGAGCCAGGGCCAGAAAGCCGGTGATTATCGGTGTCCAGAGTTTTCCCGCAAGTGAGCCGGTACAACGAACGAAAAACCAGACAAGGGAAAATGCAACTATGAATCCAGTGGGTACATCGGCTGCGGAGATCAGCCAGCAAGAAGTTCCTCCACAGGAATAAATCAGTCCGAGCATCGCCGCATATTCACCCAGCAGCGATCGCCTCAAACAGGACTCAAACTTCGGTCCATTCTTCAGGTTCATTGTGCAACGCCCGATCCTGCTATCCATCAAGTTCTTCAGTAAATGCATACCGCATACGCTGATGGGTCCGGGAGATCTTCAGAATCAGGGCGCGAACCTCCTCCTCTTCCTGATCCTCGACTTCGTGTTTCAGAAGTTCCAGTTGTTCTCTCAGCAGGCGTGCCTTCCAGCGATGGTAGTCACTCAGTTCCCAATTACGCAGATAGACACCCACTTCCATCTTGCGGCTCCAGTCCGAATACAGATCAATCCAGTATTCAGTCTGAGCCAGATCACCGCTTCGAGCCGACGACAGGGCTTCACCTCTGACAATATACATTTCCTCCAGCGCCTCTTCGGCTGTTGGATAGTATGCATAGCAGCCGACACCGCTCAGAACGACCAGTCCGACCAGACAACACAGGCCGATCACACTCGGCGGCAAAACAATATCAAGCTTCTTCGGCTGGTTGGCTGAAGAGGAACTCTCAATCCAGCGAGTAATCCGGCCGCTACGATCCACGATTCGAAAGACGACTCCTGAAACAGCCAGCAGCAACAGCAGCTTCAATGAATGCCATTCATAGATCTGAATGTCACGGTCCAGTTTCTCTCCGGTCGCATGAGCCAGCTGCAGGAAGCCACTCTGGTTCGAGGAAAATGGCTGACAATAAATATCAAAGGCATGAGTGTGATTGGCCGGTTCGATGTCTCTCGGAAACAGTGGCCTCTCGATTCCATATGCCAGCCCAAGCACAACCCCCATCAGCAGCAGAAACCAGACCAGCGACCTGCGAGCCCCGTATTGTCGAAACATCCAGAGAGCAAGCCCCAGATTCATGCCGGCACCCAGCACAAGCAGAACGAACGCGGCACCTATTGAATTCGCATGCTGAAACATCATTCCCAGCTGAGACATCGCCAGCATTGGTGTTGCATAGACGGCAATTGCCATCACCGACATGATGAGCGGCGCCAGTGAGTTGTCTGAATTGAATGTGTGCTGCAATGCGCCCGCCGGAAGCAGTGCACCGGCCAACGCAACACCTGACAGTCCTGCAAGAATATATAGCCACGAACTGCCGGATGCGTCGCGGGCTGCACATGCGCCCACAGCAACCATTCGCCGTATTCCATAATCAATTTCGGGATCAACCGGAGCAACAGTCTCCGTGACCGAAAACAACCGGTCCCAGATCAGACCGACAACTGTCACGATCACGAGCGAACACAGCGCAAACGTGATAATGGCAATCGGCTCTGAAAGTGTCAGCCCATACAACAGTGACAATGGGTTAAACAGTGGTGCCGACATCGCAAACGCAAGAATCGTGCCCCCTTTCAACCCAGCCCTTCGAAGCTCGCGAACAACCGGGATCACACCCAGCGAACACACCGGCAACAACATGCCGATCAACCAGGCACGCAACAATGACCAGCGACTGGTACCACCAAACAGCCGACGAGTTTCCGTCACTCCAAAAAATCGCTGCAGAATGGCAGCAATCACAAAACCCGTCAGAATAAAGGGAGATGCCTGTGCAAGACATTGCACAAACCTCAGTACGAATCCCCAGAACATCATCGCTGCCATTGCGGACTCTCCCTTAACTCAGTTGATTTCATCCGGCTGCCGTGTTGGGTTGTCGCCGGGTTGACGTGTTGGGTTGTCGCCGGGTTGACGATGCAGATCGAGTTCGACGCGGGTCAGTAATTCCGCGAGCTCATTGATCAACGGCTGAGTTGACTCAACCAACTGTTTTCGATCCTCCGGCGATCCTTCGGCACTACATGCCTTCGTGCACACTTCGTGCAGACGTCGAGAAGCCTCGGCCGCTCGTTCCCAGTCCTTCTTCCTGAGGTCACTGTCGGCTGCCAGTTCCGGGATCCACAGAACAACATCAAACAACTCCTGACGGGCAACAGCATCCTGTCCTCCTGCCGCCTCCGGTATCCGGCGACGTAACTCGTTCACCGCCCCTTCCAGATTTGCGGGCTTATGAGCCGGAACAAAATGTTCGTTGTGTTCATCTTCATGATGGTCTCCGTCATGCTGCTCATCATCCTGATGATCAACACCGACGGACTCCGCTTCTGACTGACACCCGGCCATGGCCAGAGCAATCAGCAGTACTCCCCAAATTCCGGGATCTCTGTTCATCGCTGGCTCTCCGAATAATCTGGTGCCGGGACCGTATCCAGTATTTCCTGCACAACCGTATTGGCCTCGTTCTGCTCCAGCCCAAGCCGAACACTCAGTACCGGACCGGAAACATCAAATACGTCGTCCGGTGTTACGAACGACCGATGCTGCAGCCATGCCTGAGCCTGAGCAGCCCGCTGAAGGATCAACAACCCGCGAGGACTGAGCCCCAGAGAGATACTGACATGGCTCCGCGTCGCGGCCGCAATGCGAATGAGATACTCCTGAATCGAAACAGCAACCGGAACCCCGGCTACACGCTGCTGAATCTTTCTGAGCTGACCGGGCTGAAGCGCTGCGCCAGCGGGAGCGTCGCTGTGTTCCCCCGAGGCGACAGCTTGCTGAAGCATCTGCAGCTCATTTGCAGGATCCGGATAACCAATACTCAGCTTCATTGCAAATCGATCCAGCTGCGCCTCCGGTAGAGGATACGTTCCGTGCTGATCAACCGGATTCTGAGTCGCAATCACAAAGAATTGAGGACTCAAAGAATATCGCTGGGTATCAACAGTCACCTGACGCTCAGCCATCGCTTCCAGCAGCGCACTCTGAGTTCGAGGTGTGGCTCGGTTGATTTCATCCGCCAGCAGCACATCTGCAAATACCGGCCCCTGTCGAAACTCGAACTCATGCGCCTTTTGATTGAAAATGCTGAACCCGGTAATGTCGCCGGGCAACAGGTCCGGTGTGCACTGAGCCCGTGCGAATCGACCTCCGATTCCATCTGCCAGAGCCTTCGCAAGGGTCGTCTTTCCGAGGCCAGGCTTGTCCTCCAGCAGCAGATGGCCGTTTGCCAGAAGACAGATCAGGACCTTCTCGATCACATCCGGCTTACCTCGCAGTGCAGCATTCAATCGCTCACGAAGCTGATTGATTGCAGCCTGGTCCAGTGCAGATTGATCCCTCGCGAATTGATCCGGTGAAGGTTGATCTGGTGAAGGTTGATCCGTTACTGACGAGTCAGGAACGGTGTGATCTGACGGACGGAGAAGTTTCATACGACGGATGCAACCTTTCGACAATTACGAAGCGACAATTCCAACTGAATGCGCTGACAACACTCACTGATATCCTCAACCTCCGGCCTTGCTGTCTCGGGCGCATATGCGGCCCAGCCGGCAACTCCCGCGAAGTGACTGAATGTCGGCGACACTCCTGCCACCGCCGGATGAGTCTTCATCCATCGCTGATACGTCATTCCTCGACGACGAGGCGCCCCGGCATAGCGCAGACGACGATCCAGAAGGCGGACTGTCTGGAGAATTCTCCGCCGTGGACTGCCCGCTGGCAGAAACTTCCAGCACATCGTGAAAAAGCAATCGAGTACCACTCGACGGAAGATAACCAACAGAACTGCAGCAGTGACGGTGATCAGACTCAGTATCCAGTGTCTCCAGGCAAACAAAACTGCACTACGAATCGCCAGTGTCACTTCCTGCCAGAACGTCGGAGGTGGCTCCAGCACAAAGTAGCCCGGCGATGGTTCAACGGTGACCCACGTCCCGGCGCCCACAAATACTTCGCACCAGAAGTGCACATTCGATACCCCAACCGACGTGTGACGTTTGCGGGCATCGTAGTTGTCTGGGCTGGCATAAAACCCACTAACAAGTCGAGTCGGATAGCCAAGACTGCGCAGCATCATTGCTGCTGAAGACGCAAACAGATACTCAGGGCCGCGTCGTGTTCGAAACAGGAAGTCACCCACGGGAAACTGGCATTCCTCCGGAGGAACAGCTTTTCGATCGAGCACATATTCACTTTGGAGTCGCTCACAAATCGCACTGACCTGTTTCCATCCAAAAGGCACACCTTCAGTCCATTGCACCGCAAGGTCATGAACTGCCCGCATATGCAGAGTCTGTGGTTCCTGAAGGTAATGGCTGTCCATCGGAGCCGACATCATCAGACGTGGATGATCATCAAGCCGTCCACGGTCAATTCGCTCTGACATCAACTGAATCGCAGTAAGCTCGGGAAGCGCTTTCCTGTTCAGTTGAATCATCCCATGTTTGTGCCAGTCGTACAGGTCCGCTCGATCCATCTTGTCAATGTGAATACCTCGCAAATCCAGCGGACTGGGAATCAGATTCGTACGCAGATTGACGACTTTAATCGCATGAGTCTCTGAATGCCCAAACAGACCAAGAGATCGATTCCCACAGGGAATTCGCAACCAGGGCTTTCCACCCAGCGTCAACAATGCCATCCCATGCATGCCATGATCTTCTGCTTCGGGATACCAGTCGATCCCATCATAGACATCATATGTCTCCATACGAAAATGCAGCGGCACACGCCCTGACACATAGAACAATGCTCGACTGCTGAGGTCCCGAATCGGTTTGGCTTTCGTGTCGGAATTTCTCCTGAGAGTCGAGAATTCACGAGACGCCTGCTGAGATTTTGCAAGTCGCTGATCGACCTCTGCCATCAGGGCCGGTGGCAGTGCCACCGATCGGTCCATATCCTTTATCTTCTTTGCAGGTTCCTCAAACTGATCATTCACCACGTCAAACAGACTCGGCTTGTCAGAGTCCGCGAACGGTGCATCTTCGATCGGAGCAAAGCTTCGGATTTGATCCTTCCCTGCCACGAGTGCAGCACCATCGTTCACTCCGCCTCTTGAAAACGGATCGGAGTCCTGATCCCCACCGGATCCTGGAAAGAACCCGCGAACAGCCTGGATCGCGTTGTTGCCCTGTGATGTCATCGTCAGCAGCAGCACCAGCGGTATGGCCGAAACCGCCAAAGCCCAGACCCCCGGAATCCCATCGCGTTCACGATTGACCAACCGACCGCGAACCGTCTCCCAGTAACTGGCGACCAGCCATGCAGTGGCCACAACACCGTAAGCTGCCACCATCCCGTAGACAACTCGATCACCGGACATCACTGCACAGAAAATTGTAAGGAACGTGGCAATGATCAGAGCGAGTCGCTGGCAACTGATCCAGCAACTAAAGACGGCAAGTGTCAGAATCAGATTCTTCTGACTAAACATAATCAACATCTCAAATGGTCGTCCGCTGTCCAGCAATGAACGCTGAACAGGCTCCCATAGCAAACTCAGGACAACAATCGCCACAAACAGCGGCATCATGTATGGAACGTCCTGAACTCGGCTCAGTCGCTGTCGCATCCACCATGCGGCGACAATCACACTCCCGGACCAAATCACAATCTCAGCAGCCATCGCCCCGGCAGAACGATTGCCGTCCGCCTCAGTCACAAGAAAAATCGCGGACGAAAGCAGAACAAGCACAACACAAATCCACTGGACAGCAGCGCTCGTCATCCCGGCGTTGCTCGGCATTCCTGTCTTCAGTGCATTCAGAGTCCGTGGCTGAGAAGAGCCCGGCGGATGCACCGTCGTGCGATGAACTCCAGGCACTCCACCGCGACTGCCCAAACGATTCTCTCTAGCGGACATTGCATGCACCTTTCCAGAGTTGCGGAAGTCGACTTGAGACCTCCTCCTCCGAAGAAAGCGAAATCCACAGACGCGGCGAATGCACAGCTCCCTCACTCCCGGCAGTCTCCGTCCCAAGGACAATCGAGTGCAGTCCTCGCAGAGTTCCCTGATGTGCCCGATAGCGGTGAATGCTGAAGACCCCAATGAAGAAACCGCGGCTCAGTGCTTTTGCTGTTGAAGCGACAGAGTCCATTGCCTCAGCAGATCGAACGGCCATCGCAATCGCATCCATTGCTCGCTGATAACCAGCAACCGACTCGCCAACAACAAACAGCTGTTTCCCCAGACGAAGTTCAATTCCTGCATGCTGCCGATGAAGCGACTCCACAACACTGGCAGTCACTCTTACAGCAAGCTCAAAGTGTTCTTCCTGTCCGATCTCAGAAGTCAACGAAGACTCTGATCCACCCCAGTTCAAATCCAGAAGTACCCGCACAGACGATGTCGCTGGAGACTGTCGTTCGCAGACGATCAGTTGCTGCTGCCGTGCCGTTTGAGCCCAGTGCACGCGACGCAGAGAATCACCGTGACGGAACGGACGAGTTCCGAGCATATCTCCGTACTCGCCGGCGCGATCTGTCATTCGATCATCAGCCTCGTCACTGTCGGATGAATCCGGCATTCCAGCAAGTGAAATCGTTTCGGGCCAGATCACAACACTGCCATCAACGGTGGCCGGACGTGATGCGCGATAGAGTCCAAACGGAAACGCGGTCTCGACTTCCGGTGTGACCAGCGGATACAGACCTCGCCTCTCTGGAACAAACGGCCAGGTAAACTCTGCTGTACCCCAGCCAGGCACTCGCGCCAGCGAGAAACCCTCGTTCGTATCAACAGCGTCTCGAAACGCAAAACCACGAACCAGTGACACTCCCCAGACAGGCCAGGGCCAGCGATTCTGAATCCTCAGTCGCACAAGGACCGCCTGGCCAACACGACCACGTCGAGTATCAAAAACGATGTGAGATTCCAGACCTCGAACCGCAATCCACGGCCACGCAACTCCAATCCCAATCACAAATGCAAGGACGGCAGTCAGCAGAAATGCCATCGGATTCAGCCAGAACCCGCAGACAACCGAAAGCAGCGTTGCAAGGACCAGATTCCAGAACGGATCCTTCAACCAATACACCCATCGATTGGCAGATGGACAGAAATCATGATTCAACATCGAATTCAGTTGACGTACCCAGGCCATAGCAGCCCCTCGCGGCGCACAGTCTGACTGGTCGTCAGACGCGAATTCATTGGGATGTATCAAGCCCGCCAGGCAGCATGCCTGAGGACACAGGAAGAGAAGCGGCAGACGGAATCCCGGCTGAATCAAAAACCCGTTGAGGTTCACAGCCGTTCGTTATGGCGGATCAGAAAACCACGTGACGGATCTTCTGATGAGCACCACGGCAACTCTCCACAAACAACACAAACTCAGGCGTGCGGAGGGCCTCGGGAACACAATCGAATGACGGCAACGGTGTCCGCCGACTCACTTCCGGGGAGTTCGTACGTCTCTACATAGCGTTCGACAACAAGCACTACAAAGCCTGGAGACGTTGCCTGAACTTTCAGATACCACTCACACAGGCGGCAGTTTTTTGAATCATGCCACGGAACAGATTCAGAAGACTGTTCCGATTTTGAGTGTTCATGCACATGGGAACAGCCGGCGTGGGAGCATCGACTGGACGGGCGAGACTGTCGCTCGGCACCATGTTCTGCCGACGCAGCACCTTCCAACGTTGAGGCATGGCAGCAACCAGAACCGCAATCCACAAGCGCATGCAGCCCCGAATGCCCCAAAATGGACAGCATTCCATGGGAAATCAGCAGCAATATTCCAGCGATGCGATTCAAGGGAAAACCGGTTCAGACAGAATCGATTTCAGGCAAAACACATACGATCTGCTATGTTCTACGCTGAAATTCAGACATTTCACAAGCCAAAATCCGAATTTTGTCGGCCATTTGGCCGTCAGCTGGCAGAACCGCCATGGGAGCCCATCCGATATGCTGCCGAAACTCCCCCGAAGATGAAAAACGGATTGCTGAGTGGCCAAAAGCAATTCACCAATGCTTGTCCAACAACAAGAATCCAGCCCAGCCCTGTAGCGATTGTTTCCCCCATTTCACGCATTTCCTTGAGTTCCTCACGAACAACAGCAGATTCCGCCGCTTTCTGATCCGGTGTCATCGCCGTCCAGCGATTCAGCCCCTCCTGCCAGACCTCCGGCAGATACTGAGTTGAATGATCGACTGGAGCATTCATCTGTGCTTCGTCGTGTGCATCCAGCTGTTCCTGACTAATTCGGCCCCCGTTCAGCCACTCTTCCGTGATCGCGTCCGCAAGCCATTGCTGTGCATCATTTTCGTCGGCCGGCTCGAGATCCGGCTCATCACCATACCATTCCTGCTGCACGGTTTGCAGTGTTGCGGATTTGTTTTCGGGGGTCATTGCCTGCCATCGAGTTGTCGCTTCCGTCCAAACCTCAGGTAAATAATCTTCAGACGGAGAGTAGCTGGATTGCTGCTCCCAAAAGTTGTCGAGTTGCTCTTGTGATAACCTGCCACCAGCCAGCCACTCTTCCTGAACCTTGTCGGCCTGGCGTCCAATCATCGCGGATTCAGTCAACGAATTCTTCTCGATTCCATCCATGAACGACTCTTCTCCGTCCGGAGCGACAATTTCATCCAAATCCTGCTTTCCCAACCCGGTGTCTGCTACACTGAATGCACCAACTTTGCCAACGCCGATTGCCATCAGAGCAATGCAGACCGCGATCAGCCCTGGCCCGATGCCTGTTGATTCTCCCGCACCAAATCGGACACCAAAGCCGACAATCGGCCCGACGAACAATGCTGTCAGGCCAATCACAAACGGCATATTGGAGAATCCCGAAAGCGTCGACAAACCAACACCCAAGAGCCGGCCAGTCCTCCAAACAGAATCCACCCAAAGAACCCCATCCGACGTACGCCTGGAAGTTCAGTACGCTGAACTGATGCCGGCTTTCGACCGTTTGATGAAGGACTTCGCTTCCGCGAAGGACTCGTGCCGTATGCATCGTTCTGGTACGGATCGCCAGCGGAGTCTCCTCCACCCCACTCATCACCATATGCCGATCCTTCGGAACTCACCCCGCCAAACAAGTCTCCGCCCCCGTCATCCCATTCATTGGCTTCTGATCTGGCAGCCGCCGGCCGTCTCCTCTTTCGAGCCCCAGCCGATGCCGTTGAGTCTGGTGCTTCCTTTGACGCTTTTGTTGCCTTTGGGACGGGTGGCGAAGCTGACGGCTTTCGGGACACCGGTATCTGAGAAACTTCAGGTGACGCTGCGCCTGAGTTGAAGTGCTGAATTCCGTCGCCAACTGAAAATGCAGACTGGCATTTCGGACACTTAATCAACTTGCGTTGATCGACATCCTCAACAGCTTTGATCTTCAGGGTGACAGAACAATGAGGACATTGCACTCGCAGACCGTCACTCATGAAATCGACTCCAGTCTCTCAGGATAGTTTGCCCCTGGCAAAAGTTAGCGGCGAGAAGAATAAGCATGTGCTCATTCAATGGCAACACGCTGCCCTTGAATTACTCTCAACTGAACCCCCCGCACTTACGACTCAGAGCGACGGGCATGGTGCAGAACGGGCAAAGCGCATGAGGGGCACAGCACGGCGATTCCAGCGGTTACCGGGGGGGCCTCTGAACTTTTGTCCTGGGGTCAGTGCGTTCTGACAGGGGGAACAGCTTCTTCCACTGCTCTGCGGCAGCATCAATCTGTGATTGTTCCGCACCTGTATGGATCAGAACGTCAATATAGCTGTAGTAGATATCTTCATTGGTTTTCGGCATCTTCGACAGCGCCGCTTCCAGAACCCCACGGATCGCGGCGGGACTTGCATCCCTGTACTTTGTACAGAATGGGTGCTGCTCGAAGAAAGGACCTCCCGACGTGCAGTAGTTCAACTGAACCGCCTGAAGCAGCATCGTGTCGGGTGAATCGGGGAACAGTCGAGCTTCCACCGCCGGCAAATCGTATTCGAAGTAGAGATTTGGCTCCCCGCGCGGCTTTGGCAAATCCAGGGACCTGGCAATCGACTCCGGAAAGTGGTTGTATTCCCACGCTTCAAAAGTTGCAGCGAGTGCCAGTGTTCCATAGATGCCGAACAGAAAGCGATATCTTCTAAAACGCCCCGTGTACATCCAGACCACAAAAGCGATCCCGGGCACCAGAGCAAACGCCATCAACAACTGCCAGGCAGGCCAGCCGCTGGAATAACCATAAATCGTTACCGCCAGACAGATCGCAAATGCAATCTGCAGAAATCTGCGATATCGGATATCGGAGGTGCGGCTCATGTGAGCCCCCCGTGGATTCTTCGATCCCGGACTTTCCAGATGAACGAATCAAAATAGTAATGTGTCATCCCAAGCGTATTCAGCAGAGCATTGGTCGTAAACGCATAGCCTTCGCCCGAAGTCATCGCATCCAGCCCCAGAGCCGGTATCGCTTCATACAGAGTCGGATACTGCTTCCAGCCAAAAATGAAGACGCCCAACTGGCCGCCAGTCAACACCTGAACAACAAACGAATAAAACAATCCCATCAGCAAAAATGCAACGACGAAGCCCGGCTTCACAAGCGTTGCGGCAAAGCGACTTTCAGTCTGTTGAGTCTGTGTTGTTCGTCGCAGATACCAGTAGACCATCACCATATACTGAGCGCCGTGCATGATCCTGTGTGCAATGCCCCAGATCAGCACGTTCGACGTATGCCACGCACAGAAGTACCACAAAAAATAGCTGCTTCCAATAAACACATACTTAATCGGGTTGATCTGATAACCATTTTTCAATGACCAGATAACATGGCCCACATAGACCAGCAGATAGAGTCCACAAACCGTCCAGCTGATATTCATCACGATCTGCACGGCTTCCGCTGTCACAGGGATTCTCAGCCGATAGAGCTCCCGAACCAGAGGCCACATAAACATTGGAGAAGTGATCAGCATGTTACAAAACAACACCCACCCTAAAATCAGATCAAACCAACCCGTCGACGGAGCTCCCGTTTTCCCCCGGAAGTCGTAAATCCGAATGAAGCCATGCTGCTGCATAATGCTGTGCTGATAGTCCCACAGAATCACCAGTAATGCTGTGGTGATCGGAGCAACCGAAAAACCAGCAAGGCTTGTCAGGAAGATCAGCAAGGGAGCCACGTAGAGTCGATCGCTCCACATTCGGCGTTCTTCCGGAATCCCATACGTACGGAGCCAGGATGCAAACTGATGAGGCATTGTCACCCAGACGCCGACCGTGGTCATGACAACCGCCGCCAGCCACTGCTGACTTGCCAGTGCCACTGCTACTGCCAGAAACGGCAGGGACAGAAACCAGAACAGGTCCTGCCGAGGAGTCAGAATGTAGCCCGCACGAAACATCTGAGGTACTTTCCGGAACTGCAAATTTGCGGGGTCATATTTTCGATGCCCGATCGATTCTTCCAGCAGTGTACCACGTTATCCAGCGGATTCCAGATTCTGTTTCACTCAGGTCAGTTCCTTCAAAACTTCGTTCCGAAACACATGTTCCGGGTCTCGCAGATTCGCTTCCGTGAGAAACTGACCAATCTCCGGCCAGGCAACTCGAATCACATCTGCGGTCAAAAAGTTGACTTTACCCCAATGTGGACGCGTTCCGAATAACTCGCAAGTCGTCTCATTCAGGAATCTTGCCATTACCATGAATCCCGCGCGATCATCTCGTTTCGCGTAACTGATCAGACTCACCGCATACCAATCGCCGGAAGCATCGGCTGTCATCGAAATCAGAGTCTCATCCGCCTGTACTCTTCGCACACAAATTGGATAGTGGTGCTGGTAGGTTCCCGTCAAGCTCTTTAACTCTTCCACACGACCTGACGTTTTGGAGATTCCGGAAAGCTGCGACGTCAAGTCAGCCGATATCTGCGAATCGCGATCACCCATCACACTTAAAACATGTCGAACGTATCGCAGACACTCAACAACATGCGATCGACGGACAAAGATCTCCGTCTCAATATGCCGAAACAATTCGTGCTCCATAATCAACATCTTTGAGGCATCATCAACTACCTTCCAGTTCCGAATCACCAGTGGCGGGATAATTCTGCGAAACAGCAACCGCACAAATCTGCGGCTTTGCACAAGCCTCACGGCAAACAACAGCAGCAGGTGCAGTCCCAGATCAATCAGCAGAAACCAGTAAATCCGATAAATACCTGCCAGAAATGATCTGGGGGCATCCGACTCCTGACGATGCTGAACGAGGTACGTCCATTTCCACGGAACGAGGAAGAACTGCTGCAGCGGATATCGATTCTCACTGTCGAGGACATCACTCAGCTCCTGATATTCACTCCAGTGTTCCTGAATCCGATACGTCCGTCTGCATTCCATTCTGACACTGACGATCACTCCCATGGAACCCAGAGAACAACGAACTGCTCGGAGAGCATCTCCACTGTGGATTTCTTCGATCACCGGGAGTCCTGTTTCCCGATCATAAATGGCCACTCGAACGGCAGTCACGTAATGCGAGAGACTGGATCTGCCGGAACCGTGGGTTGCTGTCGATATGGCGCCAGCAATTGTCTGCTCACTAATCAGGCCGAGAGACGGAAGTGTCCATCCAAGTGGACTGAGTGTTGCAAGAATGGCCTTGATCTGTACGCCCGCCCCAATTTCCACCGATGGAACGGCCTTCTCTGTCTCCAGTCGAATCGAGTTAAATCGGTGCAGACTGATCAGTACATCATTTCCACAGATCACTGAACTCCACGAATGCAGACGCCCTGCGACCCGAATCTTTCGGCCTTTGACAGACTTCATTATCGTCAGTAGTTCGTCCTCACTGGACGGTTCATACCAGGATGCCGGTCGCAATTGGTAGTTGCCACCGAAGTTCTCACGCACTTGAGAGGACGCCGGATTAACCGTCATGGTTCAGTAAACTCAATCTGACAGGCGGGCAGCGACTGCCGAAACTGCTCGACATCGTCAGACAGCAGCTTTGTGCCTGACAAATTCAGAGTCTTCAGCGTTGTTATTGACCGAAGTTCCAGAATAAAAAACTCATCGATGTTCGTGTTGCTCAGGTCCAGACTTTCAAGATGCTTCAATCCGGAAATCACTTCCGCGTCGTTGCCCGTGAGTTCGAGCCCCGCAACGGAAAGCTCCTGAAGAGAAGTCACTCCTCGCAGGAATTGTAGTGATTTCAGTCTTGTATTCGAAACATCAAGGGCCCGCAGCTTCAACAATGAACTCAGGTCCGGAATATTGCTGACTGACGTCTCTTTGAGGTTCAGCAATTCCAGTTGCGAGAACAGCGGCAATTGAGCCATTTCACGGTCAGACAGTTCCATGTATCCGGAAAGGTCGATCGATATCACATCGGATGCCTGAGAATGAATGATGTTCCCATCTGAATCCTTCAGAAGATCATTTTCCCGGGAAACCTCAAACCCTGCCCCGATGTCGCTCAGCCACATTACGGCCTGCTGAGCTGGAGCAGAGTTCCAGCGTTCCTCCAGTTCCCTCCGTGTAACCGGAACACTTCGTCCTCCTGGGTAGTGGATGGTATGCGTGAAGTAGCGGTCGATGTCTTCCGGGCCATGAAGGACTTGACCGGCGGCGTTCAGTGTCACCTGCTGATTGTCTTCGAATACGAATCCGGTCCATGCCAGCTGATTGCCGGTCTGATCCATGATTCCAGTTGCCGTACGCGTGACGGAACTCTGCAGACCACTCAGAAACACCATTCTGCGATCGTTCTGACGCACGGACTGATCCGTATTCCGATTTCCCGGATATGCAACACCCGGAACACGAAACACGGCAACATCGTTTCCATCCGTGTCACTGACTGCAAACTGATTCGTACCGTGCTTCTGATTCCACAACATCCCGTGATCCGGTCCAAAAGCATAAAGTCCCTCAACACCAGGAACGGTTGCAATCTTCCCGATCTTCTTCATGGGTATTGATTCATGAACTTCAAAAAGGTCTCCCATCAACACACGCTTTGAATCCAGGGACCAGGCTCCGGATCTTGAATTCTGCCACCCTCTCGGATCGATGGTGGCAGACTGAATACTCAAATCACTCAAGCGAACCAAATCAATCTGGTGAGCAGGGTTACTGCTGCGCATGATCGCTAGCCACCGATTGTCCGGACTGAATGCCATCCAGCGTTCCGATCCGTCATTCACGATGGACAGCTTTCTGGTTGTGGGAGGAACAGTCGATAGATCAATCAGCTCATAAAACCCTGTCGTCGCACCGCTCGGAATAGAATTCCACGCTATCCAGCGTCCATCTCGACTTGCAACAGGAGAAAGATAGTATTGCGCCAACGGCACAGACCGATAGACCTCTCTTCCTGTTCTGTCGAAGATCAGCAAGCTCAGAGGCTCGTTGTGCTCAGCAGTTCGAGTACACAGGAACTTGCCATCACCGGACCATACCAGAGGGCCATTCATGCGTCCCGGCAATGTCTGAGTAATTTTTCCATTCTCTCCTACAATACTGATCCGCGGTGACGGCCACTCTTCAACAGCGAGTTCGCCAGTTGCTGAATTCCAGACAAACGCGTAATCCGACAACGAACACACTGCCGGGCTTTCGACAACACCAACCGGAGCTCCCGCATCTGACCACGTCGCAATCCGAATCGGCTGACGGCTGCGGAACAGAGCAGACTTCACCACTCCATCTTTTTCCAGCGTTGCCGATGCTACATCAAGGATACGGGGAGAATCCAGGGATCGACCAATCAGTCGTCCCGAGGGATGAAAGCGAAGAAGTCCCGTTCGCAGAGCCGTTACAACGCTGGACGTTCGACCCAGCAACTGGATTTCATCATCCTTTGCCCATTGCGGCCGAAACAACCCCTCAGCAACATCAGCCGGGATTGGAAGTGTCTTCACAACGTCCAAAGTAGTCGCCGAAAAAATCTGCCCGCCGGAACCCGCGATATAACGACGATCCGGAGACCAGGCGACCATCGTCACGTTCGCTTCGCGAGAAGCCAGCTTTTCCCCACCGGTTGACCACAACACGATCTCCGGCTGGCAGAATTCTGATATCGTCAGCACCTGCTCTCCAGTCGGTGACCACTCCGCTCGATACCGACATCCCTGACTCAATGTCAACAACGTCCTGATCTCACCGGTTTCAGCATCCCATAGTCGAACCAGATTTCGATCACCCGCGATCAGGACCTGTTCCTTCGAAGGATGCGACGAGAAATGAAGCGCCCATGGTGCAACGTCTGCTTCGTAGAGACTGACTTCAGCAATCTTTTCTCCGTTGATACTCATCACAACGATCCCGGCATTACTCGCAATCAGCAGACGGTCGCTGTTGCGCATCCACGTAGCCATGCGATGCGAATGAGGTATTGCTTCATGAAACAATGCAGAAGGCACAGGGATCGGAAATTTCGACAAAAGTCTCCCGTTTCGACTTCGAACCTCCACGGTCTCACCGCTCATCAGCAGGAAGTACTCACCACTGAAACTATACTGAGCACTGTGATAGGCAGCTTCAAACCGCGGGCTATAGAATTGAACGACTCTGCTGTCCGAAATTCGCTGAACTCGAGCTCCATACGCATCGTTCCAGAGTACAAACTCTCCCTTTGGATCAATACTGCATTCAAACCCAGCCTCGTCCCCCTGCCGGATTCCGGTCGGAGCTGTCGCCGGCTGCATTTGCCAGGTAAATAACTCGTCAAATTCCGCCGGCTGCGGCACAACACCCTGTGGTATCTGATCAACGGAACCAGGCTGCCATACTTTTGCTGGGTCGAATTCGATCTTTGCCAGTTCGGCAGGTCCCGCCTGCAACTGTTCTGGTATCTTCGCCGCAGACTCTGTTGCGTTTTCAGACTCTGCTTTTGTAACAGCCTGTCCGGTTCCTGATGTGTCACGTGTTACCCCGGGATCCGCCGCAGCAACCTCTCGTTTTACGATCTCCACAATCGTCTTCTGCATCCGGGAAATCACAAGTTTAGACTCGCGAAGCTCAAATTGATCTTTGCCCCCACGCAGCTCAATGTCGTATTCGCCATTCACCAATTTTGCAGACCATAGGTTGTCGGCCTGAAGCACCTGAATTTCGTCGCCTCCTTTGAGTACCACAATTCTGACATCTGCCGGGAGTGCTCCATCCGGTGAGTTGATTTCAATTCTGCCGTGACGCGTATTCAGCACAAGAATAATGGCCAGCAGTATCGAGGCTGCAAATCCAGCGACACCCACCAGCCGTCTCTTTCCGACTGAACCTCTTCCGGCCTCAGCAGGTTTCACCCCATGAACTTCTTGTTGAGCTTCAGCAGACGCCCGACTAGTTTCATCAATCAAAGCTCCGAGATCTGCACCAGTTGTATACTCTCCGATCGCCTGCCGTATCTCACCAGGAGTCTGAAATCTCTTTGCAGGATCTTTCTCCAGCATTCGATGAATGACGCGAGCCAGTTTCTCTGGAATATCCGGTCGCTTTTCGATCACCGGAGGAATGGGTTGAGTCGCTATGGCCATCAACCTCAACATTGGTGGCTTGGAGGCATGTTGGGCAAACGGTGATTCACCGGTTACCAGTTTGTAAAATGTGGCCCCCAAAGAATAGATATCGGTTCTGATGTCGACCACGTGCGAATCGCTACCCTGCTCCGGTGCCATGTAGTCCAGAGTTCCCATGATCTGACCGGCAGAAGTAAGTTCCTTCGTGGCCGACATCGCAGCGACAGACTCAGCACTCTCGGAGAAGACTCGCGCAAGTCCCAGATCCAGCATCTTGACGACAGCCGTCTTCTTGCCGGCAGCAGTGCTGCCTCCCGCCAGCATCAGATTCGACGGCTTGATGTCCCGATGCACGAACCCTTTCTCGTGAGCATACTGAAGCGCGGCCGCTGCCTGATGAATGATCAGAACGGCGTCGGCAATCCTGAGCCGGCCATGACGTCGAACAATGGTGCCAAGGTCTTCCCCTTCGATGAATTCCATCACCAGATAGTGCTGCCCCTGATCTTCTCCGGCATCAAATGCCTGGACGATATTCGGGTGTGACAATTGGCCAAGCACCGCCATCTCACGATGAAACCTCGCAACGGCATTCGTGTCTTCCATGAACTCCGCAGGAAGGATTTTCAACGCAACTGTTCGATGCATCCGCTGATGAATGGCCCTGTAAACGGCTCCCATTCCTCCCTGACCAATCTTCTCAACAACCTTGTAGTCACGAATCGTATCTGCCGGCATGGCTGCACGTTCCGCTTCAACAGCCGATTGGCCAACAGTTGTTAAATCCGCAGTACCTAGTGACTCAATCGCACGCTGACACGCCGATTCACTTTCAAATTCTGAGATTCGAATCGTGACCCGCGCAGGTACGACCGACTGCAGCGTCTTTTCCAAACCCGCGACCGTTTCTTCGCAATGTCCACATTTCTCCAGATGATCCAATACGCCCGATGCGTCTGAATCCGAAAGGCGGCTGAGTACAAATGACTTGAGATGGTCTGGATCAGGACAGGATTGCGTGGACATTGCGAGTTCCTTAAATGCGGACGATTCATCTTAATGATTAAAACGTCTTCGCGCCACGCGGACGGCACATGATGTGCCGCTACTGTAGCAGGCATTCTCCGAATGCCGTCCGCAACACCCTCGCAAAACCCATCCCAAAATGCACCAACATGACGCGGACGGCACATGGAATGTGCCTGCTACTTTGGCAGATCCAGGACATCACCGAATTCTTCTTTCAGTCGTTTCAGAACTCTGAGCTTCGCCTGGCGTACTCTCCGAGTTCCCTTCAGAAGACTGTCAGGATCGTCTTTTTGTGTCCAGCCAAGATCCACTGCAATGTCCGCGGCAGAGTGATTCTCGACAACCATGCGCCAGAACGCGGTCCACGTCGTTGGTTCGTACTCTTCCTGGATCATCATAAGTGCTTTTAACAGCAGCGGATCCTCCGCTACGGAACTCTGCGATTCATTCCCTATCCGTGTCTGTGAAGCGTCCGTGGATTCTGCAGGGATCGATGCCAGAAATATCTGAAAATCTGTTCCACCTGCAGCACCTGGGTGATTGCCGGCCTTCCGAAGGAAATCGATGACTTTGTTTCGTGTTACGTGAGCCACCCAGCTTCGGAATGACCCAGTTCTGCGATATTGGTCAACACTCACGAAGACCGACCGCATCACATTCTGACAAACGTCTTCCGCATCACTGGGTTGCAGTCCAAATTTGCGGCAGTGAGCATAGACAAACGGCGTATACAACCTGACAAAACGACTCCACGCCCCCTGATCCTTCGACTGAATCCTGAATATCAGACTCGTCGATGTCACGGTCATGCCTCGTCCCACGTCGTCATTTTGTACCATTGAGTATTTCCCCTATGACAGCCGCTGTGGCAGCCCCGTGGCCATTTCCCGGCAGCCGTCGATGAACGTTTTGCTGCCATTCCGAGTTGCACTTGATTTCACTCAGCAGGAACCGAATCTGGTCTTCGGCATCCTCAGCATCTTCATCAATCCACTTCAATCCACTCGTCAGACTATACCATTCTGCATTTCGAACCTGATGATTCCGGGCGGAAGTTTTGAGTGGAACCAAAATCGCAGGAGTTTCCGTTGAGCACAATTCCGCAATCGTCGTTGCCCCCGCTCGACTGATGGCGATCGAACAGCTTCGCATCTCTGTAGCAACGTCGTCAATGAATGTACGTACCTCAGCGTTCAAACCCTGACTGCGATACAAGTTCAGCACAAGGTCCCGGTCAGCTTCGCCAGCTTGATGTAGAATCGCCCAGTCCCCAGACTCCTCGAGCGAACACAGCGCTCGGACAACCAGCTGATTCAACCGAGCAGCCCCCTGACTTCCCCCAAGGATCAGAATCCTCAAATGACCTTGAATCCCAGCGGGGTCTGAATGACTTGATGCGACAGAAATCGCAGATGTGAAAGCACGTCGGAGTGGTATCCCCGTGTGGATAATTCTCAGTCGACGATTTCCGGACAATTCAGAATCCAGTGGCAGGCCCGTACACAATACGTCAGCGAAGCGACACAACCATTGATTCGCCGAACCCATCGACGTGTTCTGCTCCATCAACAGCACTCTCCGCCGAAACAGTCGCCCGATCAGTACTCCCGGAACGCTTGCGATTCCACCAAGTCCTATTACGCGGTCGGGCCAATAGCGAATATTCGCGACAATTGCTCCGATGAACGCGAGAGTCATCAGTGGAAAGAATGACCATGGTTTACGAAAGGCATCCCGGGCCGGAGGGATACGGAGAGAAATCACGGTCAATTGCCCGATCGGAAGATGGATAAGTTCGGGCAGTCTTCGATCAACAGGTCGGTCACTCGTCAGAAACACGATCCGACAATCCGGATACAGACGACCAAGCTCTTCAGCAACCGCAATTCCCGGAGTCAAGTGCCCCCCGGATCCGCCTCCGCAAAGGAAGATGCACTTTGGCCCGGTTTCGTCGGATCCTGTTGCTGCCATCGTTGCAGACACACTCAACGATCGCCGAGCGGACCGCAGTATTCACTGACGCCGTCAGCCGAAATCACCAACAGTCGCTGCGTAAGGGGATGGTGAAGAGTTGTGTAATCTTCTGAAATCTTTGACTGCACTTCGTCAATCAGACCAGGGTGTTTGAGTGACAGAGCAACGAAGAAATCACGATTGGGAATTCCAACCAGCAATTCCGCTCCCAACAGCTCTCGTAGTCGACCATGAAGACCCTGATCAAGAATTCTCGAACAGTTGTAGACGTCGGGTCGCGTTGGAATCAGCATTCGAGGATCGGCATCATCTCCCACCACCGAAACTTCCAAAGGATGTTCCGCTGAGTAAGTTGCGAGATTGTCCAACGCGATCTGATGAAGTTCGTCCTCTGAAATGTTCCAGCGACTCAGCATCTCTTCCGGAATGAACCGATACGAATCATCCTCATCCAGTACAAAACGAACACTCAGACCACCGACCCACGGAACTTCCGCCAGCCGATGCCCGTGCGACTCTCCGACGGGACTTAACATTGGAAGAATTCGTGTTCGTACTTCACTCAGTGGAGGCACCAGCTGCTCCGGACCTAACTCCAGAAGTCGAACCATTGCCGTGATCCCCGGAAGCAGGATCGATTCAAACAGGTCGGGAGAACGAAGGTAGGTACGATAGAAGTTTGCCAGTTGAATCTGAGAGTCTTCGATCCTCAATGCAAACCCGCTGCCTGCTTCCACCCGCAACAATGGAAATTTGCGGCGAGCCAGTTCAACCGCATGACGGCGATACAAATCTGGTGGCCATGCGGGTGTTTCACTGATTTCGAGTGACTCCAGAATCGTTTCCATTTCCAGCAGCACTTCCGGCCGCATGGTATGCCCTGGAACAGACTGGATGTTGGCCACAATCAGAATCGGACCACGCTGAATGACCCAGATTTTCCATTGGTAGGTCTGCCTCTGCAGCAGCCAGCGTTTCCACCATGGCCCATCGGATGTGACTCGAGATACTCCCGAACTCACACGACTCGAAGCGACTTTCTGCAGTGGCAGGTCGCACTGTCGATAAATCACGGTTGGAAACATCAGGGTTGTATCGAGCTCAGTCAGCTCAACAGATTCGTCCGACTTCTCCGGCCAGTATCCATGGATGACAAGTGTATGACACTGACTTGATACATCAGAGACTGAATCGGCAGGCGAAGTTGGCACCTGAGCCACGGACAGACGAATCTCCGTGATCATCGCTTCCTGCTGAATGATGGCATTCGCCGGACAAAGGAACGAAAACCAATTCGCAGGTCCGCGGACTCGCGTGCGAGCACCTTTCGATCCGTTGGTGGCATTCTGCTGGTCATCAGCCATAGATGCTCGCCTTCCCGATTTCAGCCGGGTACCGCTTTGACTCTGTTGTTAACTTTCAGGGAAGTTCATCAGAGTATAAGACGTCAGTCAACATCTGGACAGGTTCGTTTTCCTGACCAGTTGAACAGTTTTTCAGAACTTCACCTTTCCAGTCGCAGGTAAAGATGGAAATGTCCGGCAGCCACCGCTGAAGCTGCGATAAATTGCTCCGTCGAGACAAATCCACCGGTTTTCCGTCAGATCCGGAGTTGTCCGGACTCACATCGTTCAAAACGATACCTGCAACCTTCAGCTTTCGATATCTGATTGCTTCAATCGTGAGCAAAGTATGATTCACGACTCCCAGGCGATTCGCCGCAACAACGAATATCGGTGCCTGCCAGTCAACCGCAAGGCTTGCCAGCGTTTGATTGTCAGTCAGGGGACTTAAGAATCCGCCCGCGCCTTCCACAACAACAATCTCGGCCTGCCCCCGCCATGCTTCTAAACCGGATTTCAGTTGTTCCGCGTCCACGGTCCGACCTTCGCAGCGAGCAGCTTCCGGGGGGGCCAGCGGTGCAATAAACCGTTGCGGACAAACAAGCGAAGGTGGTGGACTTCCTGAACAGGCCGCTCTAAGCCGATCTGCATCTTCCCAGAATGGTTCGTTTTCCCCGGTTCGAAATTCTGCACCACTGCACACAGGCTTATACGCGCCAGTCTGATATCCTTGACGGTGGAATCCTCGTATCAGCAAAGTACTAATCCAGGTCTTACCAACACCCGTATCTGTACCTGTCACAATCAGCGTTTTCACAACATCTGCCTTTGATCAGTTTCCGATTTGCTCATTGATTCAGTTTCAGGATCGACGCACACCAGTTGCTGGTTCTATTCATGCCGAACTCAGTCGAACAATCTCCGAATCACCTTCCAGTGTCAATGAGCCCGGAAGTTCACGACGATCGCATCGTCCGCAGGTCGATGCTTGTTTTGTGCGGGTTTGAACTCCTGCTCACAGCGATGACATTTCCTGTCTGGCATGGAGAATCCGAAGTTCCGAGGATCCCATTGTTCGGGTTTCTGCAGCGGCTGCCCGCCGTCGCTGACTCGATTGTCCTCGCCCTGTTTTGCTCAGCAATTTTGGCGCTGGCCGCTGTACTGACGCTTCGCAGGTTTGAAGGATTTATTCGGTCAACGGCCACTCTGACACTCATCATGGCAACCGCACTCATTCTCACCAGCATGCACCGACTGCAGGCGTGGCACTGGCTGTTGATGCAGTGCCTGCTGGTGATCTGCGTCCTTCGCAATTCTTCTGACCGTAGATATGTGCTGCAAAAAATCCCGGCGATCATTTATCTCTGTTCGGCACTTTCGAGGTTCTCTCCGGAGATAGATCAGTCCATGACCGGTCAGGTCGTAAGTGCCTTGCTGAAATCAGCGAACCTGCGGATGGCCGCAGAAAGTCCTGAACTGGTCTACAGACTTGCATGGACCTTCGCCATTGGAGAACTTCTGATCGGCATCTTGTTGCTGATCCCCCGAATCCAGAAATTCGGAGCGATATCCGCCATGATTCTGCATACGATCCTGTTGACAGGTCTTGGGCCTTTGGGACTGAACCACCACGCAGGCGTTCTCACGTGGAATCTCTGTTTCCTGTGCCTGCTCCCGGTTCTCTACAATCTGTTCAGCCCCGTCAGGCTGTTCAGGCGTTTCTGGAGTTTACCTCTCACAGCACCACCAACCGATACGTCTTCGCAGGAGCAGGTGATTCCTCCAAATCACCATCTGCTCCGCCGCGGCCTTACGGTAGTCCTGTTCGTCTTTCCCGTCAGCAGCCTCTTCGGATTGGCAGACAACTGGCCGGGCTGGCAACTTTACTCATCACGCCCTGAAGTCTGGGCAATGTTTGTAAAGCAGGAGACCATCCCAGCTCTTCCAAAAACTCTGCAGCCGTATGTCCGCATAGCACGACCACTCGACGAATGGTGTCCCGTCAGACTCGACCGCTGGGTCCTGAATCAAACGGGGGCCCCGATCTATCCGGAAGACCGATATCAGTCGGCATTGATTTTCGCCGTCACATCAGGACTCCCGGACGGTCACGATCTCAGAGTGGAAATCAGTGAACCCTCGATTTTTCCCTGGTGGAATCGTCAATACCGGATCATCGAAGGTCGAAGAGCCCGAATGGAATCGCTAGACTTCCCGCAATGATTTTCACCTACCCCACGACTTTGAAATTTCCAGGACCGAGGACGTAATTGTGGCCGCTGATTCAACTGTTTTTCGCGGATGTATGCCCGCCTTGATGACACCCTGCAGCGAGAAGGGTGTTCCCGATTTTAAGGCCCTCGTCCGCAAGGGACAGGAACTGATTGCGTCGGGGATGAAAGCCGTCATCTATTGCGGCTCAATGGGGGACTGGCCGCTTCTGACTGACGAACAGCGGATGGAAGGGGTTGCTCAGCTCACAGCCGGCGGCGTACCGGTTGTCGTAGGCACCGGTGCCCAAAATACTCGGCTGGCGGCCGCCCATGCGAAACACGCACAGGATGTAGGTGCCACCGGACTGATGGTAATTCCACGTGTACTTTCGCGAGGTACCTCATCAGCCGCTCAGAAAGCCCACTTCACAGAAGTCCTCTCAGCCGCCAGCAGACTACCGGCAGTCATCTACAACAGTCCATACTATGGCTTCGAAACCAAAGCTGACCTGTTTTTTGAATTGCGAAAGAACCACTCGAATCTCGTCGGATTCAAGGAATTCGGCGGTCGAGAAAGTCTCACCTACGCAGCGGAGCACATCACCACGGGAGATCCGAATCTATCTCTGATGGTGGGTGTGGATACACAAGTCTTTCATGGTTTTGTCCACTGTGGAGCCGTGGGCGCAATTACCGGTGTTGGAAATGCGCTTCCCAAAGAAGTTCTTCGTCTCGTGGAACTCTGTGAAAAGGCAGCCGCGGGAGACGTGGAAGCGCGTCGCCTTGCCGCCGAACTCGATAACGCTCTCAAAGTACTCTCAACTTATGACGAAGGTCCCGATCTCGTTCTCTTCTACAAGTATTTGATGGTGCTCGAAGGAAACCCCGAATACTGCCATCAAATCAATCCTTACGACAAGCTCAGCTCAAGCCAGCGAGCGTTCATCGATCAGCAGTGGTCTCTCTTCCGTAAATGGTGGAAGAACTGGCCGGGCAAATAGTGCCTGATTCAGTGCGAGGAAAGTCTGACGAGTGGAGACACAACAACATCCACTCCGTCAGACCACGCAACATGATCCGGAGTTTCGGGATGCTCTATGCAACACCCTGAGGCGCTGACCAGTGAGTTCTTCTCAATCTCAACGCTGGCAGGACAAATCTGATACGGATCATGATGGACCTGTCCGGAAAACAGTGTTCCTCGGTGATCAACGGCAAACAGCGTGTAGCGTTCAACAAGAAAATGTTCGAGTGACCCCGGGACAGCTTCAGCCGGCCTGCGACTGACTGGCACATCTGTGGTGAGCGTGTACCCAACCTGGGCGTCCGAACGACGAACACCATAGCAGTTGATGCGTTCTGTCATATCCCGCGGGCTGCTGCTGAGTTCGAGGACGGCACGATAATAGGGAAGGTTCCAGATTCGTCGTGCAATCGTAACCGCCAGCCACGAGTTTGCCTCAAGGCTGAAGAACCAGACTCCGGTCGTTCCATCCGGATACCGAACATACGTGCGAACATTCGTCTCAAGAAACCATGAAATGCCTGGTACCGAAGGTGACCACCAGGGACGAATACGTTCCATGGAAAACGGAACGAGTCCGATCCACGCCGAGCCGTCGAAACTGTCGACCTTCAGTGGATTCGGCAACAGTCGCTGAACTGATTCCACCGGAACTCGCCAGTGGATAAACGTCAGACGCCGCCACGACTGATATCCGGCGACTATGATTCCTGGCCGAGCCGATCCCATCGTTTTACGATTTCAAGTTCAATCGGAAGCAGAATAAACACCCAAACCCAAAGCAGGTTGATCAGGCCTCCAAGTAACAAACCAACCTGAATGTTGTGCTGCCGTGCCACAGACTCGGTCATTGCCAAAGTTCCCATGATCACCATAGGACAACACATGAATGATGTCGCTGTAATCAATATCGCCAGTGGCAATGCAGCCCAGCGGGCGTACAGTGACAACAGAACCGTCAAGTGGCTGCTCAGCATAACAACCAGAATGTAAGAAATGACCATTGTGATAGAACATCGTTCCATCACAGCCTGCGGAGCCATGAAAAACACGACGACCATCCATAGACCAGCTGGCATAACCGCCAGAACGGTCGCACAGACCTTCTGAAGCAGCAGAATCGGCGTACTGATCGGTACCATCTGCAGAGTTGATAAGGTTGTCTGCCGAACTTCTGAGAACAGTGAGCCCGCTGAAAACAGAAGCACCTCGACACACAGAGCAAGGGCCAGAAGGATCAAAGTAATCCATGCGGTGTCACCATCCAGCAGCATCCGGGACAACGGAGCATTGACATGATGCCACCAGCTGCATCCGGCCACCAGCAATCCGTAGCCGATCAGCTTTCCAGCAACTGCAGTCCGGCCTCCGGTCAGAAACAAAAAGTCCTTCCAGACCACCGCCCATTTCCAGCAGCGTCCGTGAGATTTCAGTCGAATTGATCGAAGGTCCCCTGAAACTGACTGTTCCGACCCCAGTGACCAGCGGTTATAAACCAGAACGGACATACCAAACAGCACCAGCGACATCAATGAATTCCAGAAAAACTGTGCTCCCAGCAATTCTGTGGACTGGCCGGCTGGTGAAAGAATCTCTGTCAGCCGACGATTGATCAGTGAATCTTCAACCCATGAACGAAGAGACTCAAAAAAGCCAAGCATCCATGCCGGCGTGGATACAGCCTGCAGCGTGGGAAGTGCCAGCTGGATCAACGGACTTAAGATCATCAGCAGGACAAGAAGCAATACTGTCAGCGTTGCAGCTCTGCCCATCGTCTGACATCGAACGCTGCAGAACAACGCCAGATTTGCAACAAGTGCCATCCATGCCGCCAGCGCCAGATAGGCTGCAATGACCTGCTTCCAGGTGACGCCTCCCAGCGTAATCGACAACAGAGTGAAAGGAAGCTGAATTGCCAACAGCATCAAAGAACTGATCAGCCGAGACGTGGATTTCCCCAGCAGGATCGCCAGTGGTGTGACTCCGGCGAGCCGCAAAAGCGCCAGTGTTCCCGAGTCCTTCTCTTCTGAGACGGCCGAGACAAAGTAGGTGATTCCTGCTGCAAAAATCAGGACCATATTCAGCCGACAGATTTGCTGGAAATACAGCAAACCTGGCCCGGTCGTCCCAAATGGATCCGCAAGCACAACCACAATCCCGGCCATCATCAGCAGGGCAAACCCGGCCCGAACTGCATGCGGCCAAAACGCCCGCGAATCGGCTCGCAGCGACCACTGAAACAGAATCAGAGTCCCGTTGTTCACGAACGAACTCCGCGCGTGGTCAGGTCCATGAATGCCTGATTCAACTGACGCCGCTGCTGACTGAAGGCCACGATCGGAATCTCAAGAGACAACAGCGATCTCAAAATCTCATTCGCTGTTGTTGACGGAGACAGCTGCAGAATGAAATCGCGGCCGGTCACGAACTCCGGCTCCGTGGCTTCTTCAACGCCCGGCAATGCTTTGAGCTTTGGAAGGACATCCGGGATTACATCGGCCAGTTTCAGATTGTAGGTCGGATGATCCTGAGAATTGTCCAGCAGGTGATCAATCGGGCCACTGAAACGAACCTGCCCACGATCAATGATCGTCACGCTGTCACACAGTTCTGCCAGTTCACTCAGAATGTGCGAACTGATGAAGATAGTCTTACCCATCCTGCGAAGCTCCCGAAGAATCTCCATGAGTTCTATTCGGGCTCTTGGATCGAGACCACTCGCGGGTTCATCCAGCAGCAGCAGGTTTGGATCATGAACCAGCACTCGAGCCAGACTCACGCGTTGCTGCATCCCTCGCGACAACCCATTGATCAGGTCATTCCGGCGGACATCCATATCCGTGAGTGTCAGCACGTCCGTAATTACCTGATCCCGCTGTGTAACTCCCAGACCATAGGCTGCAGCGAAAAAGTCCAGGTATTCATAGACTGTCATCTGCCGATACATGCTGAAGTGGTCGGGCATATATCCAATCATTCTGCGAACAGCAGCCGTATCGCCACGAACACTGTGACCAAACACGCTCACTTCGCCCCAATTGGGTTTCAGTAGAGTGCAGATGACCTTTAGCGTTGTCGTTTTGCCGGCACCGTTTGGGCCGACGAATCCATGAATCGTTCCCGGTAACACACAGAATGTCACCTGGTTCAGCGCCTGATGTCCCTTAAATGAATGAGACAACTGACTCACTGAAATCGCCGGGATCGTATCTTTTGTTAACTCAGACATCAGACTTTTCTTCTTCAGTTGAGGACAGCAACAGATCTCTGATAAACAGGGTTCGCCCATCGACTCGCATTTCAAGCCCGGTTTTCAGACTCATATCCTTATCCGTCGGCGCCAGAATCAACAGACGAATTCGATCAGGCGCCAGACTCCAGCTTCGAGTATTCTCAGCGCCCTCATCAAAGAGTGAACGTCGAACCATTTGACGTCGAGCAACCTCGTAGAAACGTTCTTCCTCTGAAAGCTCCGAATCAAATTGACCGCCCCAGAGCCATCCACCAGACCGATAGCTGCCATATGTCGTATCATCACACCACGAGGCAATCTGGCCGAGTGCCTGGCCCAGTACAATCGATTTACCGTCATCGGATAATGCCCCTTTGTAGAGACTTCGTTGTCGGAGAAGCATATAGGTCACTTCTTCGCCACGTGGTGCCGCAGCTCCGACCTCCACTTCAAGCTTCACAAGCCCGTCTCCACTGATCTCGACGTTGCGAATGTCGGCTGTCCAGTCAGGGAGCGAAAGCTGACGACGTGCAACAATGGCCTGCGAACTAAACGGGGGGATGCGAACGTCGATTGATGCCTTGTTGCCACTCTGTACGATGGCATCCACGGAGTCATCGGCTCCACCAACCGACATCATCGCCTGCTCGTTCTCGCTCTCAATGATGTACTGATCGCCGGATGTCACAAACAGTGTTCCCCACTGCGTTGCAGTCCAGCGGCCCTCGCTATCATATCTGGCAACTGACAGACAATGCTGAACGGTTGATTCTCCGTAACCTCGCCGACCAATAAACAGAAACAGCACACTGAATACAATTGCTGCACCAGCAATGGCCGCATATGTTGTCAGAAAATGGACCGTTCGAACTCTCGAAATCAGCCAGCAGCCTGGAAAGATCAGGCCCACATAACACACGGACAACAGAAAGATCAGAAACCAGTTGTGCTCCGGCCGTGTCAGTTCGCGGAGTCCCATGATCATCTCTGAATCCATGCTCCCCGGGTCAATCGTACTCTGGTACGGCTCATACTGGTAGTTTTGCGTCTGCTGTGTCTCCTGTACGTTTTCTGTGATGGAAGGTCTCAGAACCGGGGCCACAACTTCGGCCGTGAGTCCGTCTCTCTGATACTCATGGCGGATCACCTTCCCGCTGCCAACATAGAACGTTGTAAAGGGCTCATTTAACGGCGACAGCACACCCGAGAACTTCAGTCGAAGCGCATTGCTGTCGAGCAGCAGATGCAGCTGCCCGCCGCTTCGCAGCCACGAAATTAAGGCCTCCTGTCGCGGCTCTTCCCAGTCAGGAACAAAGTCCAGATACATGGCCCTCAATCCGCCCGTCGCCGTTGAATACGGTGGAAAAATTTCCGCGGGCATGTGCTTCACAGTCCCTGGAATTCGATTTCCCATACCTCCGGGCCGGTCGAGAATCACAACCGGCTGCGATTTTTCTTCCTGATTTCCATACCCGCCATAGGCTGCGCGTGGCTGTTCTATCGATTCAGACAGCAACGTCGTTCCACCGGACGCAAGAGTAAATCGCCATGTGGACGAATACCCGGATATATACGGATAGAACTGAACCCATCGCCGAGTCCTTGGAGCCAGATAGACAGGTTCCACCATCACACCGCCGGAATCCCTCATCATGGCGGATGTCGCCCGCAGCGAAACCTGACCTTCGATCGCATCCTCGGACAAATTGTCCAACAGAATCGAGAGAGGCATGAACTGACCGGGAACCACACGTCCATCGAAGCCCCAGACCGTGGAAACGACTTTCACCGTAACGGTCTGAGCAGCAGCCTGTGTCTCACCAACTACGGTGATCGTCATGAACACTGGAATCATCAATTGCAGCTGCATCAGCAGCTTCATGAACAGCTGCGATGGTCTGAGGGAATCCATTGTCATTCGTATCATTGTTCAGTCTCAAGTCTCGTTCCGAAAGTATCAGACCTGCACCGGCTGAAGTGATGCGGCCTGTATTGCGTCCTGCAGTTGTGATCGACTCGGATCCTGATCAAGTCGTTTCAGAAACGCGGGCGCCCGCCATAACACATACCACCGAATCACAAACAGCATCAGTGCCTGGATCATCAGCATGCCTGCCACAAGAAACGGAAGGACAGTCAACAAATTTGTGTCGTTCTGAGAAGCATAACTGTAACCGTATCGCATCCCGCTGGCAGCTATGAGATAACGTTCATTCAGCACAATCGCTCCCTGCGGTGATAACGACGACAGTGCAACCGAGATAAAATCTTCAGGACCATTCATTTCTCCCATCAGAATTTGACGTGGATCTGAGGGATACCCAATCGACAACCATCCAGACAGGAGAAACATCAAAATTGCGGCCCCGGCAGGCATCAGAATCCAGCAGACATTCACTGACACAGCTGCAAGGACCGATTTTGTCTGAGACGCAAACCGAACACCAATGGCAATCGATGTCCATGCCACCATTCGCATCGCAAGCACCGTCCCGATCACGGCAAACAATGTATAAAAGAAAATCAGGGCCAAAGCACCAAAATCAATACCAGCTCGCACGACCTGCGAAAAGTCGACATAGGCAGTTAAGAGCGTCAGATGAATTGTCAGCATCGGCACCGTCAGGACGATCAAGAGCCGACTCATGCCCTGAATCTTCTCTCGCAGAATCTGCGATCCGGTCATCGGTGTCGACAGCAGTGGTTCAATCGTCTCTCGTGCTCTCTCTGATGATATCGCAGTTGATGCCCTGACACTGATGATCAGGAATGACAGTCCCCACAACAGCACCAGCAGATACCGAAGCCCCTCAAAACTCTGACTCGATGAACTGATTGCTGCCAGTCCACAGATGAAAATCGTGGGTACTTCGAGTGCTGTCAGAATCCGGAACAGGTAACGAGCTTTGCCGAGAGACTTTCTGGTTCTCTCTCGCCAGGCAATCGGATTGAACTCCGGCATTTCGTTGTGGTCTTTTACAAGTTCAACACCACGAGTTGTCCTCTCGTTCAGCTCAACAAAGAACTTATCAATCGAGCGAAACATTTTCATGAGCCGGTTTGAAGGCGTGACAAATGCCCGGCGATATAGAAAAAGCCTCGAGAACACAACACATCCGACAGAGAGCATCAACGATGGAATCGAAGCAAAGAACGTCATGAGGGTCAGCGCGAGTGGCTGCATTCCGCCAAACAACCGACTCCGACTCAGGATGCTCATTAGCTGAGGTGGATTTCCGTTGGACGACGAAAATGCCCACAACCAGATATCGTAAGGTGTCAGCGTCAGAACTCCGAGCGAACTGGAGAACATCAGCATAAACATCGAAATCGTATATGCTGCAATGAATGCAGAAACCGTCGTGCGGCACCAGACACTGCAGGCCATCGCAATCGCTGCATACAAAAACGTCTCACACCACAACAGCCAAAGCGTCCCCAGTAATAACTGAGTATCAACGCCGCCCAGTGAATACACGTAAGCCAGTACCGGAAACGTCAGCAGCAGCAGAGTGAACATCGGAATCATGCGACTGCCCAGCTTCTCAAGAATGATGGCAAAGGGCGAGAGTCGAGTCAGGAACAGCGTCCCTATGGTGTTTCGTTCTTTCTCAATTGTAATAGCCGAACAACAAAGCGCCGGCATCAGTAACTGAATTGTCCGAAACAACAACGGAACGACATCCGAAAAGATGGGTCCCCCAATCCCAAGGAACCGATTGACGCCCACTACATTGGGCTGAAGGCCCAGATTTGTGGCAACCGACCTCTGAAACACAATAAACACCGCAAACAGCAGCCCAATTGCCCCCAACATGCGGATGATATACGTGCGCCGACGGTTTGACAGTTCCGTCAGTTCACGTCTCAGTAGTGGAAGCTGAGGCAACAACATTCGGTCTTCCTGTATCTCCAGTTCGGCTTCCGGAATTCTGATCAGTAATAAACACAACGAATCCAGACACCAACACGCCCCGCACGGACTTGCCAGTGACTGAGATACCAGAGACTAAGCGGTCTTGCCTTCGGTGAGTTTCATAAAGGCCGTCTCCATATCCATGGCTTCCGGCTGGAACATGACAAGCCTGGCCTTTTCTTCAACAAGCGCCTGATGGAGGTCCGCAACAGACATCTGATCTTCGTGAAGTTTGATCGCCCAGCGGTCAACCTGCTGCTCAACGGAATCCACACCCTGGATTCTTCGCACCCTGTCCAGTAAATCCGAGGCCGGATCAACACAGCGAATGTGAATCACTCGCTTCAACTGCAGCTGACGGTAAATGTCCGTCAGCGAACCGTGCGCCACCAATAATCCCGTCTCGATGATCCCGATCCGAGTACAAAGCTGACTCAGCTCTTCGAGAATATGACTACTGATCAGAATCGTTTTTCCCATTCCGCGAAGTGCCTTCAACAGCTCGCGAACTTCAATTCTCGCACGTGGATCCAGACCGCTTGTGGGTTCATCCAGCAACAATACCTGAGGATCATGCAACAGAACTCTGGCCAGGGCCAGCCGCTGTTTCATCCCGCGAGACAGTCCTTCAACAGGAGAATCCGCCTTGTGGGTCAGGTCGGTCAATGCCAGAACATCGTCGATGACTCCACGCCGTTTTGCGACCGGCAATTTATAAGCCGCTGCAAAGAAATGAAGATACTCCAGTGCCGTCAGGTCTTCATAAACTCCAAAGAAGTCAGGCATATATCCCATGACTTCGCGAACTCTCTGGGGCTGTGTCAGCACATCCAGCCCACACACCATCGCCAACCCTCGAAACTTTGGCTGCAACGTTGCCAAAACTCGAATCGTGGACGACTTTCCAGCGCCATTCGGACCGATAAACCCGAAGACTTCCCCTTGAGGAATATCGAGCGAAATTCCCTTGACTGCATCAAATTTACCATACGAAACTCGCAGGTCCCGAATGCAAACAGCCAGTGGTTTTCCATGACCTGGCTGCATTGCTGCGGCCGCAGAGGACATTGCAGCCGGCGCGGGTACAGGGACGCTCTGCGACGCACTGTGTGGCTTCGAAAACGGCCCTTCAGCGATCCAGTCTGATACGTCCAGATCGTCTTCATTACTCATCGGACATCTCTCCGTCACCCTGCGGTTCAACAATGTATAACTTGCGATAGACTCGGTATACGTTCTGTTCCGGAACAACGATTACCAGGGCCCATTGTCGAGGATCAGTTGAGTCCAGAAACGGGAGATCTTCCAGCTGGGCCGATCCCTCAGGGGACACCTGGCTGACAATCGACATAAATGAATTCCTCTTTGTTGCTACTGTCGAATCCAGAAAACAGTGCAGCAGAGCGTCCTTCATGTTCATCCCGTACATGCCACTACTGTAAGGATCGCTGTACATATACGAATTCGTCATCACCGCCGGCTGCACACCAGGCATCGACTGTTCCGGATTCCTCGAGAGATCGTAGAGCTTCTCTTTGTGCAGTACCCACGCGCGAACACTGGGCACACTGAATGCCGCTGCTTCACCAGAGCCCGTCCCCAGCTTCATAATCGTTTGACTCAGCCGCACACGGCCTCCCGCCGTTGACACCAGGGTCGCATCATTCCAATCCAGCTGCGGAACCTGAACTCCTTCAGGCAGGATTGCCGTTGTTCGCATCATTTGTGGCGACCACTGCTGGACTGTCTGAGAAATTGTGTAGTTATCAGGAAACCGGCCGACAAAACCCAGCTTCGGAGTGCCTGAAGCACGCACCGGATTATCCATCCGATAATTTCCACGAAGGTAATCCGCAGGTGACATCACGTCGGCTACCGCAACCGAAATTTCATTGCGATGACTCGACTTATGTGTGGTCCGGCTTCCGTAGAACAACATTTCGAGTCGAGTCTGACGAATTGCTTTTCCGTCTTCGACAACATCTACGATCTCGATCGAACCGCCCGTTTCTGTACTGCCCATATAAACATGAGCAATCCAGATCGTAAACGCCGTGAAAGCGGCTGTCACAACGGGAAAAGCAATCCATGTGAATTTACGAAGTCGAAACCATCCCAACACAACATAGTCCACCGGACCAATGACGGTCACATAGGCCGCCAGGATCAGAGCGATGACCCACGTGGGAACCATCTCAACGTCTTCAGGCATCAGGCCCACGCTGGCGGTCGAAACGAGCGATTCCGTCAACGGTGCCAGTTGAGTTTCAAGTGTATAAGTTTCTCGAAGCTGTTCGGGTGTCAGATTGAACGCTTCCGCAAAATACTGGCGACCATTGTAGTGGTTTTTAATGTTGTAGTTGCCAGCATCATTCTTCTCCCACGGTACGCCTTTCGAAGTCAACAGGTCTTCTATTCCGGGGGAACTCCACTTCTGGCCTGAATGGATCGGCGAATCCATCCGCACCTTCCAGAGAAACCCGTTCAACAGTCCCATCGTTTCCGGTGGAAGCGTCTTTGACCAGTCCTCTTCGGCCCGCAAGAGCACCATGCGGCCCAACCCGAAATGCTGAAAACGAGCCTGAGGCTGTTCACCGGTAAGGACCATGAGTCTTCCACTGTCGTCAAGTACGAACTGTTGATTACTTTGCGGTCCCTGAAATACTGTCTGAATCATGTTCAGGTGGTAACCTTTGAGCGGCGAATCGGCCACGAAGCATGCGCTTCCTCCTGCTTGTACCCAGGCAAGTACAGCGTCGAGTTGTTCGGCGGACAGAGCCCCCAGGCCGCCGTCACTAAACAGCACCATGTCGAAGGCACACAACATCAACGGATTCGATGGAAGGTCTCGACTGGCCCAGTCTACCGGATAATACTGTATATGCCGCCCCATCAACTGAGGCGAGCGCCCTCCCGCCACTGTCTCAACAGTCCCCTCCGCCCGAAATGCCGGATTGTAGTTCTCCAATGAAAGCGATTTCTCCAAAAACTCACGATTCGCCGACGACTGACCAGCTGTCGTGGACGCTCGACATGAACAAATCGTGGTTGCTCGCTCCAGCGGACTGATCATCAGCAAATCATGAGGCTTGGGAGGGCTGATATCTTTCAGCGATGAGCTGAGCGGAATCCTGTTGCCGTCTTTTGTTCGGAACCATGCCTGAACGGCCAGATTCTGCAGCGTCGATGTTGGTACCGGTGGCAGAATCGTATGAAAGATGTAGTCCGATCCGGAAAGTACAATTCCCTCATACTTCATACTGGCAAGCATGTCTTCCGGTGACACGATATCGAGCGCATCATAGAGATAAAGTTCCAGATCGCCTTCCAGAATCTTCGGGTCGTTGTACTCCAGCTTCACCTGAACCGCGATCGGCGCACAGGACCGATTTCGGACCGACAGCGAAGAGAGCCTCAGCCGAACCGGCGGCTTTTCCTGAGCACTCGCTGTCCCCCAAAAACCACCCAGCAGGAGTGCGATTACAAGGAGTAACCTGCCTGTCATGTCATGACTCCACGACCACGCTGAAAGTACCACCACTCGTACAACATCAGGCCAAAGGCAATCAACGCTGCTGTCCACCACAGCGGGAAGTCGCTGTCAAGAACTTCACCCTCTTCAGACTTGACTGTCACTTCTGTAAACTGCAGCTCCTGTACCTGAGCAAGGCTGGACTCCAGTGGATTCAACAGCCCGGTACCGATCGAAGTGATAACGTCTGCACCATCAAGAATGTCATACCTGCCCACAGTCCCTGCAGCCGCACCACTCAGCATCCCACCTCCTGATGATCTGAGCGTGACTTCATCACCGCCAGGCCCTCGCACTCGGTATTCCCGATCAGGTTCAACGGAAAGCGCCGGAAGCACGCCGGTAGGCGCCGATGCCACTTCCGACAATGCTGCCTGCTTCAGAGAGGCCTCGACGCCGTTGGCGACCATGATTGGAAATCCAAGCCGATAGGGGAGAGTCGAACGATCGGTATGGAACAGGAAGTAAAAGGCAACATGCAGGCCTTCACGTCGCTGTACCAGAAGCGGCCCAAGGTTCCCGTCGATCAGAACTTCATAGCCGCGTTCTTCAAGATCCTTCACTCCTTTCCCGGCAATGTATGCCGGACTCTCGCCAACCTGAACATCCCCAAGTTGCACGTGTCGGAGGAGTGGTGATGTCCTGTTCCAGTCCACCACTGTCGCGATCTCTTCCCGAAGCTCAACGATACCAGCCAGGTCGGAGGGAATCACTCCCACAAAAATTGAGACAGGCGATTCTGCACCCTCAATGTCTTCAGACTCGGAAACAACCATGTCATAGTCGAGTGCACCGGGTCCGCCGCCTTCGGCGCCAGCAAGTTCCACCTGTGTCAGAACTCGCACAGCGTGCTTCCATGCATTCAGTTCAGAGGATACCCAAACCCTGAGCGGACGGGCTGCCGGAAGTGTGAGCCACACCGAGTTATCTGTCTGCATCGAATCGAATCCGGTCGGCACCAGTCTGGCTTCAAGCAGTGTGGGCTCCGTCGTGGTGACCGGAAACACCAACCGCTGCGATTCATCCACAGCCACTTCTAACTTCTGGTCTGCCGTCTTCTGTCCGTTTTCGTAGAGTTCGAGTGTGCCTTCTCTCATGTCCGCCGAAGCGCCAGCCACCCGCACAAATACTTCCCAGTCTTCTGGTCCGCTTCTTCGGGCACTGAATTCTGTAATCCCAATATTTGGACCAGGTGGATCCACTTTCACAACATCAATCTTAAATGGAAGTTCAAAGTCAATCTGACTGCTGATGTTGCCATCAGTCATGACCGTAATCCGATCGATCGGAAACGTCCTGGTATAAGCTGCCGTCATCCGCAGAACATCGTCCAGACGTCCGGGAAGATCGGATGCGGTCAAGGCATTTACTGCTCGTTTGAGGTCTCGTCGATCACTGGTAAATTCAGTAAGTCTCCGTCCGGTATCCGCAAACGAAAACAATGCGAGTTTCTGGTCCGGTCCGAGTCGATCAATACGATCAAGCAGCTGCTCTTTGACCAGGTCCAGCCGAGTCTTTCCGGTCGCTTCGTCTTTTGCTCCCATGCTCGCCGAACAGTCCACCAGAATCGGCATATATTCGCTGGCACCAGCTCCGCTCTGAACTCGGGGCTGCATCAGCGCAAGAACAATCAGAAACAGCAGCAGCAGCTGCAACAGTAACAACAAATTCCGACGGAACTTCTGAAACGGCGAATTGACTCGCTGGTCATTCACCACAGACTGCCAAAGGACCAGCGAAGGAATCTCAAGCTTTGGCCGCTTCAGCTTCAGAAAGTAGAGTATGATCAGTGGCACAGATGCCGCGAGAAACCAGGCTCCAGCCGCGAAAGTGAATGACAGCCAACTCATCGTGTCACCCATCCCTGTCGACATAGCTGATCAAAAAGGACAGATCGCAAATCGGCAGCCGAATTGGTTGAAACAAAACGCCCGTTTCTTCGACGACAAAGCGTGTCGAGTGTTTCCTGAAGCCACAGTCGCTGATCGTGGTAGATATTGACCAGCTCTGATGCGTTCGTGATATCCAGAGTTTCACCCGTTTCACTGTCAACCAGTCTGAGGTCTCCCTGCATAACGGGATTGATTTCCGAATCGCCAAGAATCTGCACACCCCAGACTTCCAACCCACTGCTATACAACAGATTGAGCGGCCGAGTCAGATCGCCAAGCGTCAGGAAGTCACTCAATATGACGACAATTCCCCGCCCCCGATGAAATCTTAAAGCCGTTTCAATGGCCTTTTCGACCGGAACATTTCCACCTCCTCCGATCTGCTCAAGAAACGTAAGAAGCGGGCGAATCTTCTGTCGACCGGACCCTGGCGGAAGAATCCACTGCTCACCCTGTTTCTGATGAACCGCATACGCGCTCACTCGTTCGACATTCAACAACCCCATAATCCCAAACGCCGCAGCCAGCTGACGGGCTCGCAGCAGCTTGTTCTCAAACAGCATTGACGTCGATGCATCGATAATCAATACAACATGCAGCTCTTCTTCATGCTGAAACTGCTTGATATACGGACGATGCAGTCGGGCAAAAATATTCCAGTCAACATACCGCAGGTCATCGCCGGCCGCATAGTCCCGGTAGTCAGCAAAGTCTGTACTGCTGCCACCCTTACCCGACAAATGCTCTCCACGACTGCGGTTCGTCAGTCGTCGCATTGGCTTCAGCCGCATCCGCTCAATCTGATTGAGAACTGAATTCTCAAACAATGACGTTAACTGGCTGCTCGATGAAGGAATTGTCACTGAACTCAGGCCTCAGTTGGCAGTTTTTGAATACACTCTTCCACGACTTCACGGACTGAAATGTTTTCAGCCTGACCATCGTAGTTCAACAGTGCTCGATGCTGCAGGACTTCAACGGCAAAATAACGAATGTCTTCAAACGCCACATGAGGTCGCCCCTGACTCAAAGCCCGAACTCGCGCACCGCGAATCAACGCCTGAGCTGCTCGGGGACTTGCTCCCCATCGCAGGAACTTTGTGACTCGTTCCGGTGCATATGGACTTCCCGGATGCGTAGCCAGAACCATTCGACATGCGTAATCACGCATCGGATCACTAACCACTACTCGATCCAGAACTGTTCGCAGGTGCAGAATACGGGGGCCGTCCAGAATGGGGGCCGCTTCATACTTCTTCCTCAGAATTGTACGACTGACAACCTCATTCAGCTCTTCGCGGCTCAGAAACGGAACCACAACCTTGTACATGAAGCGGTCAAGCTGAGCTTCCGGCAGGGGAAATGTTCCTTCCTGTTCAATCGGGTTCTGAGTCGCCAGCACAAAGAAAGGTGGATCAAGCCGGTAGGTCGTTCCACCGGTTGTCACTGTCCCTTCCTGCATCGTCTCCAGAAGCGCGGACTGAGTTTTGGGTGTTGCACGGTTGATTTCATCAGCAAGCAACAGCTGAGTAAAAATCGGGCCACGCCTGAATTCGAACCGATATCCGCCGGTTTCATCCGTCGTCATCATATTCGTTCCGATGACGTCCGCAGGCATCAGGTCCGGAGTGAACTGAATGCGACGAAAATCCAGCCGCAGGACGTTACTGAGTGCCTTCACAAGCTCCGTCTTCCCAAGCCCAGGCACCCCTTCCAGGAGAACGTTGCCCCCGCAGAACAACGCTGTCAGCGTCGCTTCCACGACTCGCTGCTGCCCCACGATGACCTTGCCCACGGCCTCCTGCACGTCCTGAAACTCAGTTCGAAACTGACTTGCTTCAGCCTGCAGCTCTGCGGCACTTAACCCACTTCCGCCTGACTTTTCACCGGACACATCACTCATGATCTGTATCTCTGTTCTGAGGTTCTCGATTCACATTCAGTTTTCACTCTTTGGTTCCGCCATCCTGATCACGCTTCTTCTTCAGCGCCAGCAACCTGCTCGTCGTGGTTCCATCATCTCCCGATGGAGGCTGCTGACCGGCCGGTGGCTTCTGGTCCGCTGACGGAGTTGCTTTCGCAGGCGTCTGCGGCGACGGTCGCTGCGGAACGGGTCGATTCATCACAGGCCGTGATTCGTTATTGCCGGTCTGTTTGCGAATTTCTTCTCGCATCCCCGCCAGCGTCGACGAAACCTCGCCTTTCTTCTGAAGCAGCGTTCCCAGTGTCGCGGTGGACTCCTTCTTTTCTCTGCGAAACATCGTCCGTATCCAGCCAAAATCCAGCTGAACTCTCCGCAGAGCAACATCCAGCGGAAACAGACAGGCAAGCGCCATGAGTAGTCCATCAAAGATTGGACGACTGCTGCGTTTAACCTTTCGATCCCCGTAGATTTCTTCGCCCAGCTCCTTGAGTTCTTTTCCGGAGTCCAGTTCCTTACCGCCGGTTCGAGCTGCAATATCATTCAGTACAATCGGATTCGAACGAAACCGCAGATACTCAGGTGAGTAAGACACAATAAAGCCGGCATACGAAGATTCTTTCCGATCCGACCCGACAGCACTCACCTGAACCTGATACCGTCCCTCACCCTTCAGCGGCATACTTGTCTGATATCGCCGAGGAGCAATCTGACGGACTGGCTGAGTTGTCTGGAAATTGTTTGGCCCCGAGACACTGACTGCAACATCCAGAAGGCTCTCCTCCGGATGAAAGTCCTCAACCACAACAACGCCCTCATTGCCGTTTGTATACGTATAAACGCGCAGAAACTGTTCTCGCCGAACACGCCCAACTCGAGTCACCGTCTGATTGACAAACGCCTGAAACTGGTCCCACTTCAACCAGTCATTGCCCCACCGAGGACTCAGGTCTGATGTAAATGCGGCTGTAACTCCCAACCCATATCGCCAAACTGCCAGAATCGGGTCACCTTCACCATCGGTGATCGCCGCTTCGTTCTCTCCAGGCGGTGCCGTTAGAACAACGACTGCCCGAGGATCCTCTTTGGGTGATGTCAGCACATATCCATGGAGTTCCGGTGGAACTCCGATGTCACGGATGATCGGATCAACATTCTCCAGTTGAGGAACGAAGTCACGCTTCTGAATCTGACTGCGACGCAGAGTCTTCGCTTCCTTGATGAAAATCGACGGAAGCTCATTGGGGTTATCCGGAAAGTAGAACCGCCCTCCGGTAACGCCTGAAATCATTTCCAGAGTCCGAGTATCTCCATCGTGTGGAAACACGGCCACCGTCGAAACTGACACCTGGTTATCAATAAACTCCTTGATCAGTGGTTCCGGCGGCGGGCTGGCGTCACCGTCCGAGATAATAATCATGTGATGACTGTTTGCATCCGTCTTTATCAGGGCGTCCAGCCCCATCTTCATCGTGCTGGCAAAGTCCGGCATGTCTCCGATCTGCGAGTTATTGATCTTTGGCACAAGGGAGTCATATTCCTTCGCAGGCGTCATCTCGAAGATCCACTCTTCGCCGTTCATCCCATATGCCAGCGCACCGACAATGTCCTCCCCATTCAGTACCTGAATGGCCTTCTTCGTGATTCGCTTTGCCCAGCTGTTGCCCGACGGGAATTCACAAGTGTGCAGAATGATGGCCAGCGCACCTTTAGGCAGCACTTTCTTATTGCTGATTTCCATCGATATCGGAAGAGCATCCTCAATGACCGAACCCTGATAACCGCCCGGCCCAAAACTGTTGGGGCCACCGACCATCAGAAAGCCAATTCCAAGGTTTCTGATACTGTCGTGAAGCGCGTCCATCTGTTTGCCATTCAGCGAATCTGCTGCGACATCGGCAAAAATGACCACGTCATATGGCATCAGTGACAGAGGATCATCGGGCATCGCAAACGCACTGATGACTTCAACCTGTCGTTCACCCTGCCTCAGAGCCTTTTCGAAAAACGACCATTCGTTTGCATCCGAATTCGGATCCGTCACAACCAGAATCCGGCCAGGACCTTCGATGAACAGATAGTTCTGAACAATGTTGTTCTCTGACCGATTGTCAAATTCCGGAGACACCTCTATTCGAGCTGTGTACTCAAAGTATCCGGCAGCGTCGACAGAGATTGGAAACGTATAGCGACTCTTACCCGCCGGAAACTGAATCTCTCGACGCTCAATCGTCTCTGAACCCTGCATCAGCACCAAAGTTCCGGAACCGGGAGATAAGGAACTCAGAACAACCGATGCTTCATATGTCTCACCAAGCCGAACAAATCGAGGCAGATCAAGCCGCTCCAGTAAGACTTCGTGTTCGTAGTTGTATTCAATCGGCACAACATGAACTTCAACACCTCGGGACTGAAGTCCGTCCACAACATCCTTCAATTGTCCTACAGTTTCTGTGCCGTCACTGATCAGCACCACTCGCCCGTTATTCTCCTCGGGCAGCATCGCAGCACTCAGAGCTAAGGACTGTTCAAGATTTGTGGCGTCCTGCGAGACCAGAGTGTTCAGGTGCCCCTCGAACGGAAACGATTCCCTCGGCGGAAACTCGACTGCTGCCGTTCGCCCGAAAACGACAAGCCCGGCCTGGTCCCGACCTTCCCGTTCTGTGGATGTTCCGGCAACCAGCTCCAACGCCTGGTTCTTATAGTCATTCACTGAATCCGATACGTCAACGGCATAGACAACCGACACAACGTCACTCGTGCGAACAGCCCTGGGCTCCGCGAGTACGAAGATCAGCAATCCACAGATTGCGAGCCGACAAAATGCAGCAAACGCGCCACGGACTCTCGGCATTCCGGCATGTCCCGCAGCCTGCATCCACCAGATCCATGGTGTAAACACGACAAGGCTCAGCATCCATGGACTCAAGAACTCCAGCTCCGGAATCAACTCAAACCAAATCAAAGGCGCCTGATCGACTTCCACCGGACCAATATCAATATTCTTTCTCAGAAACACGGGCCGCGGCAGCGGAATCCAGCCAATCGAAAGTCCAGCAAACAGGACCGCAAACACAATCATGGGAATTGCCGACTGCCACGTCACCGGAGTTCGTGCCGGCGGAACAAGTCGCAAAACGACCTGCCTGAAATGCTGTTTGAGGGCTGCGTTCATGGAGTCAGTTCCACAAGTCGGTGATTTCCGGTGTCCGCTACAAGAATCCGTCCATCTTTCAGAACCGCGACTGCCCAGGGATTGAAGAATCCTTCAAGCCCCCGACTGGGGCGGCCAAATCTCCCCTGAATGGTACCATCCGGATTCAAAATCGTGAGTCGTCCGGCTTTGTTTTCAATCACAAATAATCGACCACTGTCGTCAATTTTGATGTCGTACGGAAACTTCAGCGGGTCGGCGCCCTCCGGCAATCCCAGAACTCGCAGAAATTCCCCGTCCTCCGAAAATACCTGTAACCGATTATTGAAGGCGTCCACGATATATACTGTCTTGTCTTTCCATAACACCTTGCGAGGACTCTGAAACTGACCGTCGCCAGTCCCATGTTCTCCAAATTCGGCGACGAAGGTTCCGTCAACGGTGAATTTCTGAATGCGTTGTTTGTCTCCATATTCGCCGACGTAGAGAAATCCCTGGGGATCCTGAGTCACTGCAACCGGAAAAACAAATTGTCCGGCTTCTGCCCCCTTCGTCCCAAACATATGACTCACTTTGCCATCCAGGTCGGCAGAGAAAATCACGATGCGGTGGTAATGAGTATCCGCGACGGCAATCCGACCGTCCAGCAGCTTCCAAATCCCCTCCGGACGTCCGATGTCCCAGGCCGGCATGAACCACTGGGCTCGGATCTGCCCGTCCGGTGTATACACCAGCACGCGTCCGGCATCGTCCAGACAGTAGACATTATCTTCCGCATCCGAATATAAAGACCGTGGAGCAGGCAATTGACGCCCCGCCGCCGGCACCTTCCAGACATCAAAACGACTCATCGTCATCGTGCTTTCAGATGATGCCCCGCAACCAGCCATACCCAACACACCAGCCAACATCATCAGCCAGCATACGAAACGAAACCTGAGTCGGCAGGTATTCACAGAACCACTGCGAGGTGAATCTTCATTCCAGCCCGAATGCAAACGCAATTTAGCACCCTCGTTTCGTCGAGGACCGAACCACAAATCGAACTCCCTGCCCTGACCTCAGGTGTTCTCCTGTCGTCAAATGGAGAATGACGCCCGTACGCCCGACCAATGTGTCAACAACCTGAGTTTCTGACATCCAGCCTCGATGTACGGAAACAACCACTTTCAAGGCGGAACGTTCATCCCCCTCCGCCTCAATAGACTCCGGACGAAGGCCCGTGACTCTCTCCAAGTCACTTCCCTGAATCCAGGCTGCCGGCAGTGAGTCCTTCTCCTGGTCCCCGCCCACCCAGTTCACCGGGCCAAGAAACATGGCAGCCTCCCGACTCGATGGCTGGTGGTACAAAGCTCCGGTAGACCCAAACCAGACGACCTGTCCGGAGTCAAGGCAAATCACGTGTGATGATTCCCTCAGGATTGTTTCGGGTTCGTGCGACGAAAAAATCATACTGACACCCTGCTCCTCCACCGCTTCACGAAGGATCTGCCAGTACTTTGGCTGACGAATCGTATCAACATGAGACAGTGGTTCATCGAGTATCAGAATCTCCGCACCAGTCACAATCGCTCTGGCCAGCGACAGGCGAGAACGCTCCCCCTGAGACAATTCTGCAGGATACGCTCCGGTCCGGTGGGTTAGATCAAAGGCTTTCAGAATTTTGTCTGCAAATCCAGCCCGGACTGCAAATTCGCGGTCAGGATGCACGTTGATCAAGTGCTCGCCTGCCGTCATGTGGGGCCATAGCCCCCCACCCGATGGGACCCAGAACATCGGCAATCGCCCGCCACCTGCACGGTTGAACTCGCCGCCCCGCCGAATCGTACCACTGTCCGGATGCTCAAATCCAGACAGCAGATTCAAAAGAGACGTTTTCCCGGCCCCCGACATCCCGACAACGGCCGTCACTCCGGATCGAATCGTCAAGGTGACGGATTTCAGTCGAGAATTCTGCTGATTGCCGAGGTAAACGGAATCGAGGTCGTACAGGATCCTCTGTTCTGCGGGCTCATCACTGCTCATGAGTTCCACACCCTCGCTCAGCACCTCAGTATCCGTCACTGTCTGAAACAGATCGAACTACCTCTGAGCGGGTTCAGGCTGAACAGGCTCCTGCGAAACAGACTCCTGCTGAACACGCTCCTGCCCATAGGCCGAAGTCCGGCTGTGGTCATGACCTTCGTAGACACCGAAGTCATTGAACAGCAACTTCTTCGCAATGCGGTAATAAATATTCTTCTCAGGGATCTCATACCCCGGATGATATTGAGACGTTCGGCTTGTCATCGAACGCAGTTCCTGCATTGCAGTCGCGCGAGCAGTGGAGTCCTTCGCTTCGTGCTTTTCCACAAGCTTTGCCAGCAGGTCCGGTCTCTCAAGGACGATGCATCCCCGAGTCGTTTCCTGAGAGAGCTTGCGGAAGTCGGCCAGATATTCAGACTGAGTGAACTTCTCAAACAGTGTCCGTTCGTCCTTGCCGGAATGAATCGACTCCTTTGAGAACTGAACAATCGGACATGGCTCGATGTCGCCCCACGGATTGATATGGTGGCTGATTCCGTTAGCCGCCGGACACAATGCCTTTCCGTCACCATCGTAGTAAGCATCAATAATGATGATCGGCTTCTTTGCTCGCATCTCAACAACAAACTGCCGAGCCCGCCGTTGCTGCTCAGGTGTCAGGCAAAGCTCCGGATTGGCATCCGGTCCCATCGGACGATAAACGTGGAACCAGGTATAGAGCACACCCATTTCGATCAGCCGGTCTACCCATGCTTCTGTCAGTAAGTGATCAATATTGGATTTCGCAAGACTGGTACAGACACCCGTCATCACTTTGTTTCGCAGACATGCGTCGATTCCTGCGAGCGTCTTACTGTAAACATCCAGCCGTCCACGACGCTGGTCGCTGATGATCTCGTTCCCCTCAACGCTGATGAGCGGTGTTACATTGCCAAGCTCAAACATGCGACGAGCCTTCTCGTCGGTAATGAACTGGCCATTGGTGAATACCTGAAAATAACAGTCCGGATGGGCGGCAAAAATATCGAACAGCTCCGGATGCATGAAAGGCTCACCCCCCACGATCCCAAAGAAACTGTTGCCAACCTGCCGAGCCTCCCCAATCAGCTTGTTCATCGCCTTCAGATCAATCGTCTGCTGCTTGTGGGCGACGTCCACCCAGCATCCCTGACACCGCAGGTTGCAGCTGTTGATGATTGACACATAAAGAAACGGCGGAAAGTACTGCCCCTTCTTCATTCTCCGCTTGTGCAGAAATACGGATCGCGAACCCTTCACTCCCAGGTTCCAGATCAACTTCCAAAGCAGCCGTTTGTTGGTCTCAAACAGCATGCGTTTTGCCATCCGAAGCGTGTACATCCGCAGGTCCCTGTCCCAACAATTCGTTTTGCAACTCTCCCTATCGCGCGATCACATTCGGCGACAGTCCTCCGATTCTACCCGCCAACTTCCATATTTCCGGTCCCGACGGACGAGTTTCCGGCGAATTCCAGTCTCCGCTCGATCCCTTGTTGACGGCAACAGTTTCGTGCGCTAAAGTCCTCCATTGAGTAATTGCTAAGCGATCCTCAACCAATCTGAACTTGTAGAGATCTCCCGATTCAAGGGATTCTCTGTCCTCACTAGCTCACTGCACTTACCGAAGTTGCTGTTTTGCAGGGGACTGTGGTGCACGTTTACAACGTGACTCGGTCAACAGTCAATCACCGTAAGCAGTTCATCGTTACCCAATGCTGGTGGACACCTGTCTCCGATTGAGAGCAGGGTGTTGGCTTGGCACCGCACGTAGATTTCGCTTCAGACTGCTGTTTGCTCCAGTTTGAGGCATTGATCAGCACGGGCTGTTGCCCTCTCAGGATTCCTGTGACGTTCAGGATTTCCTCGCTGATTTTTCTGCGGGTCACTCAGCAGTCATCCTGAAACATTTCTACCGAAAGTGCAGAAATTGGACGTCGTCACAGAAAAATCGTTCGCTCAACTTGGTCTCAGTCCCGCAACACTCAATCGCCTGGCTCAAATCGGCTACAAGATGCCAAGCCCGATTCAGGCCGCCTTTATCCCGGTCGCTCTGACCGGAAAAGACTGCATTGGACAGGCTCGAACCGGGACCGGCAAAACCGCGGCTTTCATGCTTCCGTCTCTGGAGCAACTGGATCCAAGTCGAAAACGAGTCCAGATGATTGTGCTCGTCCCCACCCGCGAACTCAGTGAACAGGTCTATTCTGAGTCTATGAAGTTCGCCGGAAACTCCGGCTTCGAGTTCGGTCTTGCCGTGGGCGGTCGCCCCATCCATCGACAGATCGAAGCTCTTCGCAAAGGCGTTCAGGTCGTCATCGGGACTCCAGGGCGAGTCATTGACCTGCTCAAACGACGCGAACTTAAGCTCGATGCCCTTCAAATCGCAGTTCTCGACGAAGCCGACCGCATGCTCGATATCGGTTTCCGACCAGACATCGAAAAAATCCTAAAAGCCTGCCCTGAGGACCGTCAGACTCTGCTGCTGTCTGCCACCATGGCGCCTCCGGTCGAAAAACTGGCTCATCGCTATATGGTCTCGCCCGAAATGGTGGACCTGTCTGAAGACCGCGTTGTTGTTGACACTATCGAACAGTTTTATGTCACTGTCGATGAAGACCGAAAACGCTCGCTGCTGCTCAGAATTCTTGCCAAAGAAAAGCCCTCGCAAGTCATCGTGTTCACTCGCACTAAACGTGGTGCTGACGCTCTGTTTCAGATGTATTCCAAACGCCTGAAGTCGAATCGTATTGCGGCCATCCACGGTGACCTGCCTCAGCGCCAGCGTGACAAAGTCATCAGGGAACTCCGCTCCGGACAGTTGCGGCTGCTCATCGCAACGGATGTCGTCGGCCGAGGAATCGATATCAGCGGGATTTCTCATATCATTAACTACGACATTCCGGAATTCTGCGATGACTACGTACATCGCGTGGGACGAACCGGAAGAATGTCGTCGTCTCGCCAGGGTCGAGCCATCACCTTTGTCACACTTGCTCAAGGTGGTGAACTGACAAATATTGAAAAACGAATCAACACCGTACTCCCTGAATACCTCGTCGAGGACTTCGAAGCGTTTGCACCTCGCAATCGTGAAGCCCGTGATATTAAGAAATTCGGCTGATTCAGGACGCTGCCACTCTACGATGCACCGCCTTCACCAACTCTCCACGAAAGCTCGGAGAGTTGATATGTACTTCCGGACGCTTCATTTCCGACCGCTGTGATCACGTACAGTTTGAGACTTGCAGGGTCCTGAGCAAACGTTCCGTCGGGCAGCAGAGCGGACCATTGACCCTCCCAGTGTGGATCGGTACTGGTACGAGTCACAGTCACAATGACATCATCAATGGCGACAGCGATCATAACGGGCGATGTCGTCTGCGGGTTCTCTGATATGCGCCCCTCGATCAATCCCGGTATGAACTCCGGACGATCGGCTGGTAATCGAACGGGAGAGGACCTCAGAACACTTTCATAAGCTGAGACACCCGTCTGTAAGAATTCACGAATTGATCGCCCAGTCAACTCCGGCAGTACGCTCAACTGCCCAAGCTGGTCATTCGATCCCCCACTGCCAAATACTCGATGGAGTCGTTCCACATGGTCAAAACGCTCCGGAAACTCGGGTGAAAGCACTGTGTCTACGGCCCCACGAACTGTCTTTCGAGGACGCTCCGGACCAGCTGACAACAGCGATACTCCTTCCCAGGACTCATCGGGAGCCAGCCCAAGAACCTCTGCAATTGTCGGCAGGATATCCACAATCTCCACGTTCCGATCTGTCACTACTCCGGTATTCTGCGATGGTAGCTTCAGAAACAGCGGCACTGAAATGATATCACCGAGTGTTGATTCTTCCGGTGTCCGCATTTCGCGGCCGGCGGAGAATGCCATTCCGTGATCTGCTGTCACTATCAGCAAGCAGTCCCTCAGCTCTCCGTTTTCTTCAAGCGTATCCAGTAACTCGCCAAGACAGCGATCTGCCATTTGCATCTGCATCAGATTCCTCTGCCATGCAAGATTTACTGGCCACTCATCAGAACTCCATTCTTCGAACCGAAGCCCATAAATGGGCTCCGAAAGCGAACACACACGACTATAGGACTTCCCTGATGGAAACAGTGTCCAGGGATAATGAGGCAGCGCCACATGAAAGAAACGAAACGCAGGCTGATCCGATGGTTTGATCGTTGAAATGAAATGTCTGAACTGTTCTCCCCGATCCGTATCCCAGCTGTAGACGACCTTGCCACGCATGCGAGTCTTCTCAGTCCCCTTCACATCCGGCAGACCAAACCACGCTGATGGTATGGAGACTTCAGCAACCTCGAGATCGCGGGGCATCCACATTCTCGCCAGCACTCGTGTCAGAGTACCAGTCAGCCGGAGCACCTGCTCCCTTCCGGACAATTCCTGCTCAATCTGCCTCAACTCGTCCGGTGCCATCTGCGTGACAGGCTCAAACACGGTCATTGCATACTGATTGCTGTTGTAAATCAGCCGAAACAGATTCGCCGGATAGTCTGACTCAACGGGCTCCTGGATTTCCTCCGGAAAGCAGCTGGAGAGCATTGCAGGCAATGCATGGTCAGTTCTCGTGTGCACGGTTGTCGCATTGCGAAAATGAGTACTCATTTCTGCAAGCCGAGCAAACGATGGAAAACGCTGCTGGTCAACCTCATGCTGCATGTCAAGCAGCGACATTCCACACATCCCATCAAACACAATCATGACGACAGGTACCGGATTCGCCACATTCGTAGCCCGATGATATTCCCGCTGCTCGATCCCCAAAACCAGTTCCTGAATCGCAGGTGTCATGAGAAAGCTGACCGGAAACAGTATGACACCCACAGCTGCGATCTTCACGATCTGGCGAACTGCATTGGATCGAGTTAAAGCGTAAGTCGCGAATCCTCCGGCAATCAGCGCCATCGGGGCCAGTGCGAAGTCAGGAACTCCAGCAGACAGCAAATGAAAGGTCGCCGACATCCAGCGGAAGAAGTAGAGCATTATCAGACAGCATAAGACTGCCGAAGTCCCCCGAAATACTCCCAGGGCCGTCCGATGCATCTTCAGCCGGACGGCCGCGTATGCAATCGCCGTAAAAAATGCGGGGACTGCCAGCATGAAAATCAGGACGGAACAGATGATCGCACCAGCGCTGAACCCTTCCAGCCTCAGGAAGCCAGGGTTCTTCGCCATTTGATCAAGAGCCGGCTGCAGAACGGCAAATGCGTTCAAAGTGGTCAGGTACAGAAAATTTTGCGGCACAGTACCATTGAGTGTAGCAGAGTCGCGACTCTTCATGACAACCTTCCAGTTTCAGAATCCGCTCACACACCATTGGTCTCAATTGACTCAAACCTCCGCGTATGCGGTCGAAGGTGATACAATGTTCGCGTGCCACATGGCAGACTATACTCGTCGACGATCTCGAACCGTGCCTGTACTGCAGCAAGAAAATTCTCGCGACTGTAATCTATAAACACATCGCGGCGATTCTGCAGGAGTACTTTTGTCTGAGCATCCTGGCGATCGACGTATTCGAAGACGACTTCAGCATGAAAAGATGCGAGCCAATCCATCACATCGTGCAGTAACAGTTGACCGCTGATCACAAGATGATGAATGAGTGCAAGGCACAGGATCAATTCCGGAGTTGACCGCTGCTCCAAGTTCAGTCGCTCCCGATGCCGCCAGCCAAGTGATGGACTCGGATCAGTCAAATCCATCACCAGCGGAATGATGTTACGAATTTCCTTTCGGCGGATCTTCCGATACATCTGATCAATCGTCAGGTGGTCAGAGTCAAATGCCAGGACAAGGTCTGAAAAACGAGCTGCGATCTCTGAATACCGGCCAAGATTACATCCAAGATCCCAGATTGTCGTCCAACGTCGACTGCTGCATACACATTCAACGAATGCTTCTTTTTCCGCAGAGTCTCTCTGAACCGGCTCGGAAGACTGATCATAGTCTGACCATTCAGATTCTGATTCCCGCCAGTGCAGTCCCTGAACAACACCCTGCAATGACTCCACATTGCGAACGATCATACTTCGATCAAACCCGCCTTCCCGAACACTGTCGGATACCGCACTGGATGACAGTCGCTTCGTCTGCAGTTTTGAATGCAGCCAGACATGGATCATTGCACCTCTGCGAAACATGTCACGGAAGGAGAGCATCCTCGCAAACTGATCAACCGGTATTCCGCTGATCCTGCCACGCAGCCACGGCTGAAAGTGGACTTCCTTCCATGCCTGAAGCATCAGTGGAAACAGAAACGTCTCACAAAACTGACGATAGCCTTCCCACGTGTGTCCGGACGTATGCGGTACTACCGATCCCGTATCCATCAAAACCCACCGTCCACCGCTGAACTGCCAATTCAATGGTGTTGCGTCCTTGAGAATACAGTCCTCCGACAAAGCAGCGAGCATCAGCTCAAGATGCGAAAGCGCCGCATCTTTCAACATCGAAAATGACCACTCCCAGGGCCACGTCACCGCCGGAATCCGTTCATGCTCCAGAACCAGAACGGCATCCGATAGATCTGCAGGAAGTGCAGCTGGATGACTTTCCCAGGTTCGAACAATCTGTCCGCTTTCGCTGCCTTCCCTGAAAAACCGTGTCCGGGAAATCTGACGCCAGTCTGAAAGCCCCTCATCAGTCAGTGATCGGAAGACTCGGTCACCGTGCAAAAACACACGACCGCAACGATCGCGGAATGAACCGTCCACCACCTGCACATCATCAATGACTGAAGACACGGCCTAAGTACCTTCCGCATGTTTCCCAGTGACACAAGCTGTCTGCCTGCGTGCAGGTCTGAAGGCACCCGCTCGAAACATTTTCAGAAAATGTTTCAGAAAAACATATAATCCAGCGCCTCCCCCGATCAGGGCCTGAAGCAGCATACTTCCAGCACCCGGGTCCAGGTACGCAAACACCGGCTGTTCAATCATGTTGAAAATTGTCATCACTGAGTCCTTCGTTAAGTTCCTTCCACGTCCAACCCTCAAAACACACAGACAGGGTTCGGGTGTCGAGAGAATTCCGGCCTTCTGCCAGGTTCTCCCCGGAACTAATTCAGCTCAGTAAATTAAGTGCCCTACAAAAGGCGGCGCATGAAAAAAGGAAGCGGCCGGTGAGAGCTGCTTCCCTTTTTATAGCCCGATTGAACGGGTAGCCCGACTCAATCGCCGGACTGCCAGAAAAGGTTGTTGGTGATGCGTCCCCTCGCGATTTCCTCTCAGCCGGTGTGTGGACGGCTGTGACCGATTCAGATCAGAGAATTCGAAAGTCAACCATTCTGACTTCACATGCGATTGACAACAAACTTCTGTCAAACGCTGGTGATGCGGGTCTCTTCGTCCTGTCGCGAACGACACGTTGACTCTGTCTTTTACCTCCGGGTTGAATTTTTGCGCCACCCATGAATCGGTCTTGCCATCTTCAGCAGTCTGCGGCACATACGATTTCATGTCCGCGCTTCCTGCCGATTAATGCAAAATCGGTCGATCCTCCGCAACCTCCATAACCGGATCAATCAATGGGTTGAATTCCGAATTCCGAACAGCATTCAAAAACAGCCTCAAATGTTCGACAACTTTGGTCGATGACGACGATGTGACGTTGTTCGGCAATTTCTGCCGGTACCTTCTGATTACCCAAGGGCCCCTCGATGCATCCTGATCGAAAAATTGGGTTTGCGATGGGTATTCTGCTGATCGGCATTGTTGGTGCTCTGTTTTTCCGAAACGAGCCTCTGACAGTGGACGATGTGCCGAGGGTGCGCCGTGAGAAAGAACTCAACGAACACCTTCGCGACCGTGACGTCGCGGTCTATCTCGAGGATGGCGCACGCGATTCGTCGTCAGGCACAACCGCCGAACCCCGCTGGACTCTCCCGGAACTTCTGAAGGATCTCGACGCTCGTAACGCCGGTGTTCCCCTGCCCGTCGGTATGCAGGGAGAACCAGTCGTGACATCAGATCAAGCCAAAACGGAAGATGGATTTCACGCTCCCGAGGACTTCCGCTCTGTTGCTGACTCTGACTTCCCTCCGCTGTTTCCCGAGTCATCGCAGAAACCCGCCGTCACGATTCCCACAACCACAGAACCAACTGGCACAGAACCAACTGGCACAGAACCAACTGGCACAGAACCGCCAGTGTCACCGCCTGATTCGTTTCCTGCTGAAACGGAGTTTGAAGAATACGTGGTTCGGTATGGAGATACGCTTTCTCAAATCGCGGAAAAGTTTCTGGGCTCTCAGGCCAAATATCGCCAGATCTATGAAGCAAACAAAGACCGCATGAAAGGCCCCGACCACCTTCAAGTCGGTATGTCCCTGCGAATCCCCAAACAGAACCACTCTGACCGAGTTCAGTAGGCCGGAACGAAACGGTTTCATAGCTTGCCGCATGTTAGGTTGATGCAGTTCAGCGCATTGGCACACTCAACGTGAGCCTTGGTAATTGCGGAATGGGTAATCTCCAGCTGGAAAGAGAGTTCATCGTGCATTCCCATGACGAAGATGATGTGCTCTTAAATGTCCTTCGCAATTTCGGAGTCGATTTCGACAGAATACGCGAACTCAATTTCTACTTCGTCTTTCCTTCGGAGTCAGACGCCGACCGAGCGGCAGGAATGCTGGCCCAAGAGCAGATCGCATCGGAGAAGTTCTGCATCAACCCTCCGTGGTGGAAACGACTCTTTGCAAAACCTCAATGGTCCCTCTCCGTCACCCGCGAGATGGCTCTTGATGAAGCAAAGATCAAACAGATCACCACGACATTTTCCAATATCGCTTCTCGCTGCAATGGTGAATACGACGGCTGGGAAGCAAACGTCATGGATGACAATATCGCCGGTGAAGACTAAAGCGGAGTCGGCCAACTTTCTTCTACAGGCTGAAACGTCGTCACCCATGGCCAAATGCGTTCGGAGATGCTCCCCTCAGTTTCTGATTCCTCAATAACAATAAGCTGAGTAGATTTCTCAACGAACTCAGGAACCTCATCTTCGAAAAGGTGCGGAAGAACGTTGTTGTCCAGATGACTAATCGAAAAATTCCAGGTCAGACTCCACGGCCCAATCTCGCCAAAGACACTGATGGCGCGGACCCAGACGCGGTAGTTGCCGGCGGGAAGTGATACCGCAGCAGTATATTCAGCTGACACAATGTTCTGCTGGCGGATGATCTGAGTCGTGCCTCCAACCTGATCTACCCACAAGTCATAACGCTCTGCGCCATCAACGGGTCTCCATGTGAACGTTGGAGTCGTGTCGGTGGTCGAACCTGTGGGAGTCAGCAGATCCGTTCGGCCTCCGACAAAAATGTCTGCCGGACTCGTCCAGAAACTGCGAATATTCTGAGCGGAGACTCCCAACAACCACCAGCGATAAGGTCCAGAGGCGAGGTCCGTTGGAAACGTGTAGGAAAGAGCCGCGATGTTCTGAGCATAGACCGCAGTCGTTCCTGTGATCTGGTTCCGGACGAAGACCTCGTACTTCGAAGCACCATTCAGACTTTGCCAGGAAAACGTGGGTGTTCGATCAAACGTCGGATTCAGTCCCTCAGTGATCGTCGGTGGAGGCATGACATGAAATGTAGTTGTTCGAGACCATTGCCCGGGAACACCACTTGCATCAATCCCCCTGACCCACGCTTCATACAGTCCCAGAGGCAATTCACTACCCGGAACAAATGAGGTTCCTGAAACATTCGAGTTCCGAATCACCTGACTGACGCCGGCAGATTTGTTGTTGACCCAGAGGTCGTATCGAACTGCTCCGGGCAGCGTTTCCCATGAGAGTGTCGGAAGGTGTGTCGACAGATACCGTCCGGGGTCGATCGCTGTCACCTGCGTATTGATCTGAAAATTGTACTGACTCGACCATGGTCCCCAACCACTCTCATTACCCGCACGAACCCAGACATTGAATCGGCCGATCCCAAAGTCTACGTCCGGCAGATACTGATTTGTCTGAACTGTGACGACGCGGAACGGATTCGTGTTTGTGCTCTGGTTCTTGATCCAGACTTCATAACGATCTGCCGTTTCAACGGCTGTCCAGGTAATCGTCGGACGCTGCTGTGCGACAACCGGCACCGGTCCGTTGACGGTGGGTACGGTTGTTGGCGGGACCAATTGGCTGATTTTCCAGAGTTCCATTCCTGAAACTCCATCGTTCGCTCGGAAAAACAAGGTCCCGTTGACATTGGTCAACTCTGATGGAATTGAGCCGACGCTGCCAGGACGCAAATCGGCCACGCGACTCGTGCCTGCCGGTGTGCCATCCGTCTTCCAGAGTTCCTGACCACCCGATGAATCCGATGCGTTAAAGTAAATCTGTGTTCCGATCGATTTCAGCACCGTGAATTCGCCATTCGACGTGAAGTTGCTGCCATCGGCAACGAGTAGAGTGCCGGCAGATGTACCGTTCGAGCGATAGATGTCATTGCCGCCGACACCCGGACTGAACAGAAAGTACAGCTCACCCGCGACATTTTGTAACTGACCTGGACCCGTGTATGGAGCGGAGCTATCTATTTCTTTTACGATCTCCGTACCGGCTGCCGTACCATCACTTTTCCAGACTTGATCGTCCTTAACGGCCGACACCGCCGTGAAGTACAGTGTTCCGTTCACGTTCGTCAAGTATGAAGGGTTCGAATTATATGAGTACAGGTTTCCGTAGTCTGAGTATGTTCCGGGATATATGTCTTTCACCAAAATGGTGCCACCGGCTGTTCCATTACTTTTCCACAGTTCGTATCCAGCTTCAGGATGAAAGGCGGAGAAAAACAAAGTGCCGCTGACATTTGTCAGGTCTCGAGGATTAATTCCCTCAGAGCCGACAATCGCATCTCGTACGATTTGCGTACCCGCCAGTGTTCCATCGGACTTCCACAACTCCTCACCCGTTGCAGGCGTCCAGGCCGCGAAATACAGTTGCCCTGACATTTCAGTCAGTCGAACTGGTCCGGAACTACCACTACCCGCCACCAAATCTCGTACAAGAGCCGTACCAGCGGCGGTCCCATTACTCTTCCAAAGCTCCCGGCCGGCAGAACTGGTCTCTGCAACAAAAAACAGTGTTCCAGCAACGTTCGTCAGATAGACTGGGTTTGAACCTGATCCTCCGGATTCGATATCCAGTACCCGAACGGTGCCCTCCGACGTTCCGTCGCTCTTCCACAACTCAACCCCGGATGTTCCGTCGTCCGCTGTGAAGTAAAGCACCCCGTTTACGTTGAGCAGACTATCCGGATTTGAGCTGGTCGAGCCGGTTCGTATATCGCGTACTCTAACTGTCCCTGAAACAGTGCCGTCCGATTTCCACAGTTCTCGACCTGTCGTACCATCATTCGCAGCGAAAAACAAAGTTCCCCCAACATTGACAAGGGAACCGGGCATGGAATCCGCTCCACCGGTTCTGATATTTGAGACCAGTACTGGATTGCCGGAGAGCAACAAACGTGACTCACACGATTCAACACTCTGGCTCAATCGGGTGATTCTTCTTCGAGACTTCATTCGTGCCCCCGTATCAAAACCGAATGCCGATCGCGTTCGAAAGCTTTCCACAGGAGACCCTCGTCGCCTGTGGCTTGCCGTTAAACTGTTGAGACCTGGTTTCTAAAAGCATGACTTTCCACGAGCCGCCTTGACAATCCCTCCCTGCATCACGGCGATAAACTTCGAACGATCTTCCAGCAGCTGAATGTCGGCGGCTACGTCTCCTTCAACAACAAGGATATCCGCCAGCTTCCCAGCTTCCAATGTGCCGAACTCCTTGCCGCGTCCCATGATCTCGGCGCCGTTTTTTGTCGCACATCGGATCACATCCAGCGGTTTCAGGCCCACGTAGTTCACGAAGAAGGTCAGCTCTCTGGCGTAATCACCATGAGGGTTCCAGGCGAATCCATAGTCGCCACCCATGCCGAGTCGCCCGCCAGCTTCAAGGATACGTCTTGCACTGGCAGCACCGCCTTCCAGAGTCTCCTGATGTCCGTCAATCACCGACTGTGGCATTCCAAACTCAGGGCCACGCTGAATACTTGCGTACTCAAAGTACAACGCAGGCACGCACGGAACGTCCCGCTTCAGCAGCAACTCCATGGTCTCGTCGTCCATGAACGTACCGTGTTCGATCGCATCATATCCAGCCAGCAGCGCATTGCGAATTCCTTCCGTTGCACGACAGTGGCCGGTGACTTTCAGGCCGTGGTTGTGGGCCGTTCGTACGACAGCCGTCATTTCTTCAAGCGTCATACACAGAGTATGATGGTCATTGACATCGGGGGCCGCTGCGTCTCCCGTCGGGTATGTCTTGACCCACTCAACGCCATCTTTGACCAGCTTCCGGACGGCCGCGCGTGCTTCGTCGGCTCCGTTGATGAGCAATACCAGCCCTTCCATGCCAATCTTTCGATAGTCCGGATTCCAGTCCATCAGTCCGGCCACACCACAAATTTCACGCCCGCTGGATGCAAGCCGAGGACCCACCACCAGATCGTTTTCGATCGCCTTCTTGAGCCAGACGTCTATGTTAAACAGGCTGCCTCCGCTGCGAGCCGCTGTGTAGCCACATTCGAATGCAAGTCGAGCATTACACGCGGCCAGTAATGTCACATATTCAACAGGATACTTGATATCCAGATCTTCCAGTGCTGCAACATTGAAGTAGGTCGGATGGAAATGGGCTTCAACGAGTCCGGGCATGATGGTTCCGCCCAGAGCATCAACCACGTCATAACCCGGTGCAATCTCGGGAAGGTCCTTCGCAACTCCAACCCACGTGATCGTGCCATTCTCAACGACAACTGCCCCATCAGGCACAGGTGGTTTTCCGGTGCCATCGATGATCTGCCCGTTCCTGACGACTGTGACTCCAATCGCATTCTTCATTGCATGCCCCCTGAAGGCTCCCTGCGCCAGCCAAACACAGCACAAATAATCAACGCGTATGCCGTGATGCTGAGTGCCATGAACATCATTCTCGCAATGTCCTGAATCATCACGACCGCCTCATGATCACCACCACCGACGCTCAATTCATGCACCACAAATGCATAGACCACTGCATTGCCAACCACGCTCAGACTCCAAAGTGAGAACGCTCCCAATGCGCAGGCAGACACTCGCGGGTGCCGGCCCCAGTTGATGATCGCCATTAACGCGCCGATTCCGTAGACTACCAACATCGGAATCACGTGCCACTGAGCACGCAAAAGCTGAAGCACCTCATTCGAATCGTCTTGCACCTGTCATCTCCTGCTCAGCCTGAATAAAGATCAAACCACACACCCTATTTCTGGCGAACATCAATACAAACAATCTCGGCATCATCCCGAATGTAGAGTAACCCGTTCTGGAGTGATGGTGCCTGCCGAGTCGTCTCAATGCAGGTCATTCGGCCGATCTCGGTGTATTCCTGAGGATTGGCTCGAGCAATCACCAACTCGCCCTTCATCGTCGTCATGAACAGCTTTCCGTCAGCAGCGATAAGATTGCCCTTACCAAATCGAGGCACCTGCCACTGCCGCTTGCCGGTCTCCGGATCGATGCACGTCAAATGTGTGACGGGACCAGCACCGCCAACGTTGTCCATGCCGTACAGAAACTTGTCTACCAGTACCGCTGTCTGCCATTCGCTTCGAAGCACGCTTCGATTTCCCAAAGATTCCCAGACTGGCTTAAGAGAGAACTTGTCTCCGTCTGCCTTCAGATTGATAAGGACACTCCCGTGGTCTTCACCGGCAGAAACAAACAGTCGACCACCAACCTCCAGTGGGACTGCAATATTGCACTCGTAGTTCGTCTCGAAGGGCAGACGCCAGAGAATTTGACCATCCTCCGGATCAATCCCCAATACCGACGACCCTGTCGAAGAGACTATCTGAGCCTTTCCGGCGAATGTTCGCACAACAGGTGATGAGTATCCCGCCGTTTCTTCTCCCGCCGTCCAGACGGTACGCCCTGTTGTGCAATCGAGTGCCACCAGACTTCCTGTCGGGGCACCCGGAGTTACGACAACGATCCCGCCCACAACGAGCGGAGAACTTGCCATTCCGTAGTCCGCCTCTTTGGCTCCCTGCTCCTTTACAACATGATGAGACCACTGAACCTTTCCGGATTTTCGATCGACCGCAAATATCTGACCATCTCCGGTGAATGCAAACACCTGCGAACTTGTGATCGTTGGAGTTCCTCGTGGGCCATCCCCCATACTGTTCTTGTATTCTTCAGCAAGATCGGTCTTCCAGAGCTCTCGACCTGTTGTAGCGCTGACAGCCAGCAGCCACTGTCTTCCCTCACGCTGAACAAGAGTAGCGGCCATGTCTTCCGAGACCGAAACGCCCGACATCCCTACTCCACCGGGAACTCGCCAGACGATCTTCGGTCCGCCTTCGGGCCAATCGTTCAGGAGTCCGGTTTCTGTCGATAAGCCGTTTCGTTCCGGCCCAAGAAACTGTGGCCAGTCACCGGCAGTGACTTGTGTGCACAAGATGCCAAGAGTCAACAGAATTCCACACAAGCACTTCGAATCCATCTGGCTGTTTCTCATCACTCACCCATCTCCTTCTGATACTCGTGTCTGCTGATACTCGTGACTGATCTGCCGAACTTTATGAACCTGCGACCTTTAATGACATTATTCGTGACGGATCATGACAACTGATGAACGATTGTGACGGATTGTGACGAGGGCTTCCTCACTCCGACGCTGGAACTGGCCAAACACCAAGGTCATAGCGTTTCCAGAAGTCTGCCGCCGACATGGGTGTGTCAATACTCGGCTGAATGTCCACCAGTGACTTCATGTTACGAATGACGTCCATGCCTGAACGAATCGTCTGTGGGGTCAGCGTCAATCGCTCTAACTGTAAATCCTTCAATGGAGTCAAATCTTCAACACCTGTTCCGGCAATATTCAGGCGTTTGAGTCCTGTCAGGCCGCTGATCGGATCCAGTTTTGAAACTCCTGTCCCCTGAAGGTCGAGGCTAACCAGAGTCTTTGTGCCAGTCAGTGGAGTCAGGTCCGTCACTTTGGTGCCGGGTATCCACAACGTTTCAAGCGGCATTTGTGCAAACGGTGTCAGATCACTGACAGGGATGTCCATCAGATTCAGCTGCCTGAGTTTCATCTCATACAAAGGTGACAAGTCGGTGACCTGTGTCGATTGCAGCTTGACGACTTCCAGAGGCATGCCACGCAAAACACGGATATCACTGACCGGCGTCTTCTCCAGCACAATCTCTTTCAGTGGCATACCTTCGATCACACTCAGGTCTGCCACGTCTGTCATTCCGATGTCAAGGAATTCAAGTGGCAAACCTTTCAAGGCGTCGATCGAAGAAATCCCCGACTGAAACAACTCTGCCCGAACAACCTTGTTACCGGACATTCGGAACTTTGCCATTTCATTGGCCCGAAGTCGAACCCTCAGCTCCGAAGGGGTTACTTCCCAGGTTCCGTCGTCACTGGCTGTCCGCACCGGGGGTGCTGAATCAGAACCGGTCGCCTCGGACGCTCCAGTCGACCCGGACGCTGATGTGTCTGCCGGTGAATTCTCCCCCTGACAACCTGCCAGACAGAAGACGATCAGGCAACAATTCACCGTACCCCTGAAAGGCCCCAGCCGAGTGATTCGATTTGCCTTCCGAACGATGCAGCACATCGTTACATCCTTTAGAAAGATCAGTCTGCGAAGTTCCATTGCCGAGCCAACTCAGCAAACAATTCCCCGCGTTCACGAAAATCCCGAAACCATCCGAAGCTGGCGCATCCTGGTGAAAGCAGGACAATATCACCTGGCTGGCTGAATGCAACGGCCCTGGCAAACGAGTCCGGAAAGTCGTTACCAGTCACGATTTGCATGGAAGATGCCGATTGACGTTGTTTCAGCAGAGATTCCAAAGCAGCCGCCGTCTGCCCCATCAGCACAACATGCCGCACAACAGGAATCATCTCGTCTGCAAATGAACTCAGATCCTGCCGCTTGTCATATCCTCCCGCCAACAAAATCACACGAGCCCGTTCTCCGGGCTTCGGCGAGAAAACTCTGAGGGCCTGGATTGCAGATTCCGGCGTTGTCGCAATGGAATCGTTATAGAATCGTCGTCCACTTCGCTCAGCAACCAACTGCAGCCGGTGGGGCAATGGCTGAAATGTACGCGACTTCTCTGAGAATCGACTTGCATCTGCGCCGGCCAGCCATGCGGCACATGAAGCAGCTGCCATGTTGAGCTGATTGTGGACTCCCGGAAGCTGACCGGGCATTGCAAACCGAAAGGCATCTTCTGCAATCAAACCTTTCGATGATCTTAAAATCAGTGAACCCTCCTCAACGTACGCTCCGTCTTCTCCGGAATCACGAATTCCAAACCGATAAAGTCGGCCACGTGTTCGCCATGGCAAGATCTCTGACACACGACTGATTCCGTCTCCTGCTAAACCAACACCGCCGGCTGGTGCAGCACCAACGTCGCATTCGTCGGGAAGGATGGCTGCATCATCTGGCGTCTGAGCATCCAGAATTCCCTGCTTGGCACGCTGATAGTCACTCATCGTTCCATGCCAGTCCAGGTGATTCGGACTCAGATTGGTAATGACCGCAATGTCCGGCCGAAATCGACTGAGTCGCAGATACTCCAGTTGAAAACTGCTCAGTTCGAGTACAACCCAGTCTCCGCTGCGGATTTGTGCAATCTCTTCCAGCAGACTGCCTCCGATATTCCCGCCCAGCCACGCGCGATGTCCGGCTCTCTCCAGTTGTGGTCGAAGCAGATGATGAACCAGAGCCGTTGTCGTCGATTTGCCATTACTACCAGTGACCCCAATCACCCGAGCCGGATTGTGCCGAATAAACAACTCAATCTCCGTCGTGACATCAACCCCTCGCTCACGAGCAGCACGCACGTTGAGATCGCCGGGCTTCACAGCAGGATTCACGACTAACATGTCGCAGTCAGCAAAAATCTCAGCAGTATGCCCCCCCAATTCAAGTCGTTCAAGCGGGAGATCACGGATGAGCTCGAGTGAATCCGTCAGTTGTTCGGCCGTACGAGTATCTGTAATGGAGACTTTAGCTCCGTTTTGAGCGAGAAACCGGACGGCACCAAGTCCGCCACCAAATCGCCCCAACCCCATCACGGTGACACGGCGATCCCTGTAGACTTGAGTATCAATAAGAGTCATGATCTGGCAAAGTTTCTGATTCGCTCGACAGAGTCAGGCGTCGTCAACAGAATATACGGCATTCCCGCGGGATCAGCGATTGCAGCCATCTCAACATCTGGAATGCTGCTGTTCCCGAGACAGCTTAACACGTATCCTTCACTCTGTCGCTGATCATGGCCTTCTGTCTCTGATGATCACAGGTGGCGTTGATCTCAGGTCTTTTCGTATTGCCTTCTCAGGAGTCATAAAATGAGCAGACTACTTACCCTCGCGTGCATGTTCAGCCTCGTTGCGACTCAAAGTGCTCGCGCTGAAGAATGGCGAACGATTACTCCTGACGTCATCTACGGACACAAAGCTGGTATGGCTCTGACCTATGACGTCGTACAGCCGGTGAAATCTCCGAAGGGGGTTGCAGTCCTGTTTATGATGAGCGGCGGCTGGGTATCTCCGTGGAGCCCGCCGGAAAGCATCGTGCGGCCCGCCCCAAAGAACCACAACCTCTTCGAGAAAATTGTCGATCATGGCTATACGCTGATCATCGTTCGCCACGGCAGCAGTCCGTACTTCAAGGTTCCTGATGCAGTCTCCGATGTCAAACTTGCAATTCGCCACATTCGGTCAAACGCCGAACGGTTTCATGTTGACCCGAACCGAATTGGTGTCTGTGGAGGAAGTGCCGGCGGCCACCTGTCCCTTTGCCTTGGCACAATGGGAGAAGATGGCGATCCAAATTCCAGCGATCCGCTGAATCAAGTGAGCAGCCGGGTTCAGGCCGTTGCCGCCTACTTTCCTCCGACCGATATTCGCGAATACGTCAACCACGAGACACTCAGCAAAACGTTTCCCGCCATCGTGTTCCCGACCGAAGAAGCTCCCGGAATTTCGCCTCTGCTTGCTGTCACTTCCGATGACGCACCCTCGCTCCTGATTCACGGCGACAAAGATGAACTCGTTCCAATCTCCCACAGTGAACGTCAGAAAGAAGCCATGGACAAAGTCGGGGTTCGCTGTGAACTGATCGTTGTCAAAGGTGCGGCCCATGGCTTCAACCCGGAACAGACTCAGCAGGCCGAAGCGGCTCTGATCGCATGGTTCGATGAACATCTCAAGGCTCAGAACTAATAGTCAGCATCCCTGAAATGGATCAACGTTCGGAACCTGCGATAACCATGGATGAAAGCTGCTCAACGGAATGAACTGGGTTTTTCTTAGCCTCCTGTCCGCACTGTTTCTCGGCCTGTACGAAATTGCCAAGAAGGCGTCCGTCCGCAACAACGCCGTTCCACCAGTCCTGTTCTTCAACGTCCTGACATCGGCCCTGATCTATTTGCCCGTGATTCTGTGGTCATATTCGACCACAGATCAGGATGCAGGCATTGTGACCGATCAGAAGTCAGTTACGCCTGTCGCAGCAGGCACGCCGGGCTCGCAAGGCACGACTGCCGCAACAAGCTCGCCTGCTGCGGCCGCCCGACTGGCCTCACAGCCGCCTCGCTGGCTAATGGTCACCCCAATCTCCTGGGAGGACCATGCGAGGTTGTTTCTGAAGGCACTGATTGCCGGCAGTTCATGGATCTTTGCTTCATTTGCCCTGAAGCATCTGCCGATGTCCATTGCCGCCCCCATCCGTGCCAGCAGTCCTTTTGTGACCATCCTGTTTGCAGTCGTCTTCATGCAGGAACGTCCAACAACCGCTCAGTGGTTCGGCGTTATCATTGTTGTGCTTTCGTTCTTTGCGTTTTCAATCGTCGGTAGTAAAGAGGGAATTCATTTTCATCGCGATCGATGGATTGGCCTCATGGTCCTCGCAACACTCCTTGGTGCCGCAAGTGCCCTGTACGACAAATACCTGCTGCAGTCGAGACATCTCGGATCGGCCACTGTTCAGGCGTGGTTCTCAATCTACCTGGTCGCTTTTATGAGCCCTCTGTTTCTACGCTGGTTGCTAATCGACCGGGTGACATCGAAGTTTGAATGGCGGTGGTCCATCCCGATGATCGCTCTGCTGCTGCTCGTTTCTGACTTCCTTTATTTCTCCGCCATCGAACAAAACGGTGGACTTATCTCAGTCATCTCTCCGCTTCGGCGCACATCCGTTATCATCGCATTCATCGCCGGAATCCGACTCTACGGAGAACTCAACTGGCGTCCCAAAGCCATCTGCATTCTCAGCATTCTCGCCGGCGTCTTCGTGATTACGACGAAGTAGCAGGCACTCTCCGAGTGCCGTCCGCAACGCTGTAGTCAGCACACTGTCAGTCGTTGCCATCGCGTTGCCGCCACTCATGCGGCAAATGTAGCAGGCACTCTCCGAGTGCCGTCCGCAACGCTGTAGTCAGCACACAGGCGTTCGCTGCCATCGCGTTGCCGGCGCTCGGGCGGACGGCAGACGGAGTCTGCCTGCTACTGAAACCGCCAACTCAACGCTGCTATTCCTTTCGTGTCAGCCAGTGGGCTGCGTTGGAGAGCAGTTTCGTAAACTCGGACTCTGAAAAGTCGTCGATGTGACCAAACGATGTATAGAACGTCGTGCCGCCGTCACTGCGACGATTGACCCATGCAATTGGCTCAGAAGCAGCATCCGGGATTGTGCCGACCAGCAATGCCTGAGCAGATTCTCTCAGGGGACTCACTTTGTAGAGAGAACCATTTCCAACCAGTCGGGAAACATCCAAATCCTGCAGAATCGGATGTCCAGCCTGTTCACTGACAATACTCACATTTGTCTTCGGTCCATAGCCCCAGTGATTGGTATAGCTGCCACCAATCACGTCCTGATCAAATTCTCGCCAGTCCGCACGTCCTGCCGGCGCTGACTGGTCTCTCAGACAAAAGGCATGATTCGCTGTGCGAATACCAAGCACCGGCTTTCCTGCCGCGATATAGGTTCGAAACACATTGAGCTGCTCCGGCGGCAATGTGCGTCTCCTCATACTCAGCAACAGCAAATCTGCTTCCGAAACGACTTCATACCCCGGAAGCAGATTATTGTCAGCAGTATCGGCAAACAGATAGCTGACTTTGAATTCACGTCCCAGATGTTCAATTGCAAACTTCGGAAGCGAGAGTTCCGTCTGGTATTCAGGCTCGGAACAGACAACCACGACATGAGGACGTTTGTCGTCAGAAAATCGAAACGCGGGTTCTCCGGTAAACACTGAGCTGGTAATCGTCGGACACCAATATTGTTCGATGTGTTCAACAACAAGATCGTTGCCTGTAAAGTGATTGACAAACGGCGCCTTTGACGGGTTGTACATTGTATCCGTCATGTCTCTCATCAGAACAACATTTTGCCCCTGTCGAACCATCTGGCGAATCGAAAATGGTCTGCCAAGAACACACATGTTGGTATGAACCCCCATCACAATGACATTGCGTATCCCTTTCTGCTTCATCAGATAGAAGGCTTCAGCACTGTCCGTGATTGCATCCTGTTCCATAATCTCGATTGCGGCATGCTGGCGACTCCAGGCGCGATAGTTCTTAACAGGCCCCTCACAGTCACAACCGCCATCAGAATCATCAATCGGAAGCTGTGGACCTTCCTTTTCAGGATCGATTCGACACCAGCGTTCCAGCGGAATCACAGTCTCCACAATCGGAGCCGACATGGCCAGTTTTCGCTGCGGAGTATCCTTATAAAAATCCATCGTGTCACTTGGACAATGAACGATCATGACACCCTTCTGACGGGCTGCATGAATCACTCGATTCATATGCGGCGCCATTTCACTGACTCGTCGAGCAGAATTCTCACACCAGTGATTGTCCCACATGTCACAGACAACAATAGCCGTCTCTTCCGCTTTCCACTCCAGTTGTTTGGTCAGGGAGTGCCAGCGTTTTGATCCGGGCTCGGTCTCGACCCGAGTTCGTGCAGGCAGAGTCAGCAGATCAGACGCTGAAGCAGCACTGCCCCCGCACGCCAAAATGAACAGTAAAGCAGCGGTCCCCCACAGTTCGAACTGTCTCATTCGCGCCATCGAATTCCTCCCGATTGTGTGAATCAAAAGTCGACACAGGAGAAATCAGAATAGCAGGTCTCACCGTGTTTTACCTCTTACTCTTCGAACCTGCGTGCGGCCTTCTGATCGGAGGATGAAACAGGGACGTCCAAAACAACTCGAAGCTTCAAGAGCTTGTCGTAAAGCGTCTGGCGCTGACGAGAAATCAACAGCCAGAATCCGTTTACGACAACCCACAAACTGGCGCAGATGCCAAAAGTGATGCCGAGTATTTCGTCGGAGGGTAAAAAAGACATCCCCAAAATGTCTCGCAAAATCGAACCGAAATCCCGAACGCGTGACGTCAGGAACAACGCATAGGTTCCCACGACTTTGGCGATCAGTCGGGAACGCGACGGCCGAATTCCAAACTGATCGACAATTCGCAGCTGCATGAGCTTCTTGCCCGGTGTGCAACCCCACCTCCGTACCATCCACCAGATGAGTGCCGTTGTGATCGCGAGGGCCGGAAGCGAATACAGAGATTTGCCAATACTGTAACTCGTAGTCCCCACTTCATTTTCGACGGTCTGCGTGATCCCAAAAAAGATTCCCACCATACTCGTGTCAAGAAACATCGAGATGGCTCGACTGATTCGACCTGCGGGAACCACCGCATTTTGTTGCCATTTCCTGAGTTCGATCACGAGGTCGTCATAGTCCGCAAAACGATCCTCAGGGCGTTTTGCCAACAGTTTCTCCAAGACCTCTTTCCAGTCTTCCGGACGATCCGCAGGCCATTTTTCCGGGAAGCGAATCGTGGCTGTCTGTCGCTGTCGAAGGTTCTCTTCCAGACTCTCGGATGAGGCCTGCAGCGGCAGTGCACCAAACGTCATTTCGTACAACATGATTCCCAGCGAATACATGTCGCTGCGAATATCGGCGACCTGCCCGGCGGCTACTTCCGGAGCCATGTAGTTCAATGTTCCAGCGGGCCCTGAGCTGCTGGATTCAGCATCAGGCTTGTCGGTGTAACTGGAGAGTCCAAAATCGGAAAGTTTGATGTGACCGTTGTCTCGTATAAGAATATTCGACGGCTTTACGTCTCCGTGCACAATCCCCAGCGATGCAGAATGTGCAAGCGCTTCGGCCGTCTCCAGTGCAACCCGAGCCGTATCAGCAAAGGACAGACGCTGATTGCGAATCATCTGTGACAATGACTGGCCCTGCACCAATTCCATTGCAAAGAATGGACAATCGTGGTGAATCCCGACGAAGTAAATATGGACTACGCCAGGGTGATTGACTCGAGCCTGAGCACGTGCCTCCTGCAGCAGCCGATCCCTTCGTAAACTGCCTGCCTGCTGCCCCTTAATGACTTTGATTGCTACGAAACGCTGAAGCGATTCGTCCCGAGCTCTAAAGACGGCCCCCATACCGCCAGCCCCCAGTGGTTCCAGCAGCGTGAAGTGATCCAGCTGATCACCAGTTGCTACCGGTAGGCTGTCATCGTCATCCGGCAATCGCCCAATAATCGTACAGCTCATCTCCGCACCGGCTGTACGAACCATCTCCTCAGCAATCTTTCGACCACATTGAGGACACTGGAGCCCGGCACCCGCTGAAGTTTCCAGGCGAACTTCGGCCCCGCAAACGCAGGGAAAAATTCGCTGAATATCCGGAATTGATGCCATAAAACTCCAGTCCCTGAACGGACTTCGATCAATCCAACGCCAAATGACAATGCCGGTTATCGGTTCAGCGGCTTAAACCTTCCGCCAGCCGCCCGATCCGCATTGTCACCCAGCCGTTCACGACGCTGTTGTTCGTAGATACGATAATTTCCTTCGCACCAAACAACTTCCTTTTCACTCTCGAACGCCAGAATATGGGTCGCGATTCTGTCGAGGAACCAACGGTCGTGGCTCACAACGACTGCACAGCCACCAAATGATGACAACCCCTCTTCCAGTGCTCGCAGCGTATCCACGTCGAGGTCATTAGTGGGTTCGTCCAGCAGCAACAGATTTCCACCAGAACGCAGGAGCTTCGCAAGATGCACTCGATTGCGCTCACCCCCCGAAAGCTGCCCCACAAACTTTTGCTGGTCAGGCCCCTTGAAATTGAAGCGGCCGCAGTATGCTCGAGCATGAATCTTGACGTTCCCCACCTCCAGAATGTCGTAGCCTCCCGAAATCTCTTCGTAAACAGTCTTCTTCGCATCCAGAGAATCCCGGGACTGATCGACATACGACAACTGAACCGTCTCGCCGATCTTCAGCGTTCCGGAATCCGGCTTCTCACTGCCCATGATCATGCGAAACAGAGTTGTCTTGCCTGCGCCGTTTGGCCCAATAACACCCACAATCCCGCCAGGTGGCAGATCAAAGCTCATATCGTCGAACAGCATTCGGTCCCCGAATGACTTTTTGAGTTTCTCGGCTTTCACGACCAGTGTTCCCAGAGGTCGTGATGTCGGGATTTGAATCTGGGCTGCTTCGTCTCGAGCGTCATATTCCTGCGATGCCAGTTCCTGGTATCGCTCCAGACGAGCCTTATTCTTGGTGGCTCGGGCCTTCGGAGACATACGAACCCACTCGAGCTCCCGTTTCAGCTCCTTCTGCCGACGACTCTCACGCCGTTCTTCAATTTCAAGCCGCTTCTGCTTCTGTTCCAGCCAGGACGTATAGTTTCCTTCGAACGGAATCCCCTTGCCTCGGTCCAGTTCAAGAATCCAGCCGGCAACGTTGTCAAGGAAGTACCTGTCGTGAGTAATCGCGACGACCGTCCCTTTGAAGTCTTTCAGAAATGTCTCCAGCCACGACACGGAATTTGCATCCAGGTGGTTGGTTGGTTCATCCAGTAACAACATATCCGGATTCATCAGCAACAACTGGCACAGTGCAACGCGGCGTTTTTCTCCTCCCGAGAGCTTCTCCACCACTGCATCGGCCGGAGGCAACTGCATCGCGTCGGCTGCGATTTCAAGGGTTCGGTCCAGCTCCCATAGATTCGCAGCATCGATCTGGTCCTGCACCTTCGCCTGCTGATCCAGAACCTTGTCCATCTCTTCCGGAGTCAGGTCCTCACCCAGCTTCATACTCAGCTCATTGAACCGCTCGAGGATGGCTCGAGATTCTGCAACCGCGTCTTCGATGCATTCACCAACGGTCTTCTTCGGATCGAGTCGAGGCTCCTGAGGAAAATATCCAATCCGTATCCCCTTTGCAGGTCGAACGGTCCCCATGAAATCTTTGTCTTCACCCGCCATGATCTTCAACAGTGTGCTCTTGCCGGCTCCGTTGCCACCCAGAACTCCAATCTTGGCACCGGGATAAAATGCAAGCCAGATGTCGGACAGCACTTCTTTCTCATCGTACATCCGAGTCAGATGCTCGATTGTCATGATGTACTGCTGCGACATGAATTCACCTCGGGTTCAAACAAAAGATGGATTTAAGAAAATGCAAATACCTGTTGGGAACTGACGTCTGAAACGTGTGTTTAAATGGCCAGCAACCCCAGCGCCCGCAGCTGTTTCAGCAGTCGAGTCATAAAGTCTCTGGCAAGCGAATAGACTCGAACGTTTGAGCTCCCTCGAGGACCGGCCACGTTTAATCTGCGAATTCTATGCCGTTGAAGCCACTCCACAACTAAAGCAATCGATTCCTCACCGGAATTCTCATCCTCCAGCAGTCCCGGACGCTCGTCCGGCTCAAGATGAACGATCTGAAGCGGCTTTCCGTAGTTTTTGGCGGCTTCGATCGTAAGCCGAGTCCCACTGGAGATCTCGCTGAGCACCAAAATCAGCGTGCCATCCGTGTCTCGTGCGTTCCATTCCGTCCGAACTGCGTAGGATCGAGCAGGCGTTTCCATCAGAGGGTACTTCAGGGGAATCGCCCCCTTTTCCGATCTCCGCCCCTGCGGACACCATCCGCCCACCGTAATTCCCATCAACATCGCAGCGTCCAGCGCCGCTCGGTCTACTCCGGTCTGCCCTCCCGAGTGAATCTGCTCAACACAATATGGCTCGCTACCGCCCGTCATATGGCTCCCGCCCTGATCCGTTGCTGCCAAGGTCAATCTTCAAGTCAATACTTCCGCCCCCCCGGCATTCTACCCGCTTCAACCAAAGGAGTCATCACGGCGGAGCGTGATGAGTACTTTTGAGCGCAATGGCTGCTACACCCGTGAAGATGAAGTCGCTATATTCCCGGCGATAATTCCAGCACGGAGACAATTCATGTCAGAACTCAACGAGATCTTCCGAGAATTTGCAGGCGCGTTTGCGGGAGCATTCGAAGACGCCAAACCGATCTGCTTTCCTGAACAACTCGAACAGGATCAGCTCGATCTGTCCCTCGAGAGTCTTCGTGTCGTGGATCGATATCTGGACTATCTGCATCAGCACAGAGCCAACCTACTGGCGGCTGAATGGCACAGCACAGTTCTGTATGCCGGAGCCTATGTGGGCGAAGTCATAAGGAACGAAACGGAGAATCACTTTCAGTGGGTGGACTACGATGACTACGTCCCGCTCCATCCTGAACTTAAACAGATGATCCCTGATCGAACAACCCCAACGTGCGCGTTCCTTGTCGATGAAGAACGAATGTCAATGCCGCTCAATAAAATCGCCCGCTACATCGACGAAGGCAGTCAACACAGTGTGCACTATTTTGCAGTCTGCGATATTGACCATGCAAAGAAGCATCCCCAATGAACTGGCGCATCTCTCAGTCCGAATCGCGGAGCCGCTACCTTGCAAAATACAATTCGCAGGAAGCAGCCCTCTACGATTCGTGGGTCCGACAGATCTCTGCGGAAGACAATGCCGCTTATCTCGATGACCTGCGGGATCATGTGACCATCAATCCAGGAATGAAGATACTGGAAGCGGGCGCTGGAACGGGCGGAATGAGCGTCGTACTCGCAACTGTTCAGGGAATTCATCTGACGGCACTGGAACCCTGCATTCCCATGCTGGAACTGCTGAAACAGAAACCCGAACTTCACTCCGTTGAAACAGTGACAGGGTTCACCGACAGCCCTCTGGATCAGACTCTGTTTCCGAAAGCAACATTCGACCTCATCGTCTCTCGACAACTGGTCAATGGTTTGTACGACCCGCTTGCCGCTTTTCGCAACTGGCACCACTGGCTGAAACCCACGGGAACACTCATCGTAACTGATGGATTCTACGGGCGATCATCCTGGACGGGACAGTGGGAAGAAGAAGTCGACGTGCTGCCTATCTCGGCGTCTCAGTCACTCGCCCTGGTCCCTTATCTGCTTGAGCAAACCGGATTTCGAATTCAGATCGTGTCTGAAATGACTCGCACCAATCTGTGCCCATCGATACGAACCAAACGATTTCTCGTGATCGCTCAGCCAATACCTGCTCACTAACAGCTGTTAGTGAATCCCCAGATAAGCCTTGCGAATGTCATCGCTTTTCGCGAGCTCAGATGCCGGCCCTTCCATCTCTATGGATCCGACCTCAATCACGTATGCACGATGCGCGACATTCAATGCCATCGCCGCGTTTTGCTCAACCAGCAGGATCGTTGTGCCCGTTCGATTAATCTCCCGAATCACCTGAAAGATCGTCTGCACAACCTGTGGTGCAAGGCCCAGAGACGGCTCATCCAGCATCAACAGCTTTGGCCGGGCAAGAAGTGCTCGGGCAATCGCCACCATCTGCTGTTCGCCGCCGGACAGCGTCCCGGCCGCCTGACGCAATCGCTCGCGAACTCGAGGAAACAGCGTCAACGCCCGCTCCCGATCTTCACGAATCTGCTGATGATCAGTACGGGAAAATGCGCCCAGCTGCAGATTCTCTTCGACGGTGAGATTCGCAAAAATCCCGCGCCCTTCGGGAACATGGATCAGACCCGCTCGTGCTACGAGATGTGGGGCCGCCTTGCGAATCGAATTTCCGTCAAAGCGAATCTCACCCTGCTTTGGAGTCAACAATCCCGAGATCGTTCTCAACATCGTCGATTTACCGGCACCGTTCCCACCAATCAGCGTAACAATTTCGCCTTCATCGACATGCAGCGAACAGCCTCGCAGTGCCTGAATGGCGCCGTACGAAACATGCAGGTTTTCAACTTCCAGCAGAGACATGCGACAGCCGCGACTGCAATCAATGCAATAAAAGGTAATGTGACTTTACTCCCGGAAGTCCGCTTCCGGGAGCTGTTCTCTTGTTGCTATTTCACTCCCGGAAGTCCGCTTCCGGGAACTGTTCTCTCGTTGTTATCCCTCTCCCGGAACTCCGCTTCCGAGATATGCAGTAATCACCTGCGGATCGTTTTGGACTTCCTTCGGCGTTCCTTCGCAGATGGTGATTCCGTGGTCAAGCACCACAATGCGTTCACAGATATCCATCACAAGTCCCATATCGTGCTCAATCAGCAGGACCGCCACCCCGAATCGATCTCGGATGTCCCGGATAGACCCCGCCAACAGCTTCTTTTCCTGTGGGTTCAATCCAGCCGCTGGCTCATCAAGCAATAACACACTTGGGTCCGTCGCAAGGGCCCTGATGATCTCCAGTTTACGCTGGTGACCATAACTCAGATTGCTGGCAAGTTCATGCGCACGATCCTGGAGGTCGAAAACCTCGAGCAACTCTGACGCTTTATCACACAGGTTCTTTTCAGCCGTATGATATCGACGACTTCTTAACACTGTGTGCCACAACCCATGACGGTTGTGAAGCTGGCCGGCAAGTCGAACATTATCCAGAACACTCAGACTGGGAAACAGACGAATGTTCTGAAACGTCCTCGCGATACCGGCGGCAGTAATCTGGTGTGGCTTCTTCCCAAAAAGATTCCCACCCGAAAGCTGAATCGCTCCGGTATCGGCCTGATACACGCCGGTGAGCAGATTGAAAACTGTTGTCTTGCCGGCACCGTTTGGACCAATCAGGCCGTAAAGCCCGCCCTGAGGAAGATGCAGAGAAAACTCCTGCACCGCTTTCAGCCCACCAAACGAAATACCAATCCTGTTCACATCAAGCAGTATCTTTGCGGCAGAGGTTGAGTTCATCACTTTACCTCCTCAGCAATTGGTGGCGACTTTGGCTTTCTTCGGAGATTCCAGATCTCATGGATTCCCAACAACCCCTGCGGCCGGACCAGCATCATAATGATCAGCAGCAATGCATACACGATCAAACGGTACTCAGCAAAGTCTCGAAGAAACTCCGGCAATGCAGTCAAAATCGCGGCAGCAATCACAACGCCGGAAATCGATCCGCGACCACCAAGAACCGTCATGATCACATAGTCAAATGACCGCTGAAAACCGGCATCATTCGGGCTGATGATCACGCCGGGCTCATGAGCATACAGGCCACCGCCCACGCCCGCGAAGAATGCCGCAATTACAAACGAGCGGACTTTCTCGCGAGAAATATTCACGCCCATCGCCTGTGCAGCGATTTCATCTTCACGCACACTAATCATCGCGCGACCAACGCTCGAACTCTTGAGCCGGTAGGCGACAACGAGAGTAATCGCCATAATCGTGTACACCCAGAACAGGTTGGTGTACTTGGGAACTCCGTCAAAACCAACTGCTCCCCCGACCGGCGGAGGTATGATCTGCGACCACGTGGCAGACTTCACAGCCTCAGGATCAATCACTTTTCCGGTCTGTTGCAGGATCACGCGAATGATCTCGCCAAACCCCAGTGTCACAATTGCCAGATAGTCGCCCCGCAATCGCAAAGATGGCAGTCCGACAACATATCCGGCAATCGCGGTCACGATGCCACCGATGATACAGGAAAACAGAAACAGCCATTCACCGGAACCCAGAAAGCCTCCGTGACGAGTCGTCGACTCCCAGAGAATCGACGACACGTAGTACGTCACAAATGCCGCAACATATCCACCCAACGTCATAAACCCGGCATGACCAATTGAAAATTGGCCCGTCAAACCGTTCACAATGTTCAGTGAAACGGCAAGGATTATGGCGATCCCAACATCCGTCACGATTCGTGAATAGTAAGGGCCGATCGACTTTGGAAGTACAAAGTGCAGCAATACCGCGAACCCGATGCCAACAATGATCGGCATCATCCCAAAGAAGCCGTTCGCTCCCCAGGGAAGTACGGCAGTGCCAGTTCGTTCAACTGTTCCGGAACGGTTTGCCGACTGGGTCATGACTACACCTTCTCCCGCGTCGTAACGCCAAGCAAACCACCGGGGCGAACAAGCAGGATCAGGATCAACATCACAAACACATAGACGTCGCGATAGTTCGTGGAGATATAAAACGCGCCAAACTGTTCGACGAATGCGATCACAAATCCACCCAAAACTGCACCGCGAACATTCCCGATCCCTCCAATCACCGCCGCAACAAATGCTTTCAATCCGAGCAATACCCAGATGGTATGAGCGGGCTGGTTCAGCGACGGATACTTCATTACGTACAGAAAACCAGCGGCGGCGGCAAGAACCGACCCAAGGACAAATGTAATTGAAACAACTCGATCGACCGGAATCCCCATCAAGGCAGCGGTGTCAGTGTTGTATGACACGGCTCGCATCGCGACCCCCTGCTTCGTATGGAAGACAAGGTACTGCATCAACAACATCAGGCTGCTGGCTGTGACGAAAATCATCACGTCAACCAGTCCGATGACGACTTTTCGAGCAGATTCACCTTCTCCGAAGGTAAACGAAGCGAGTTCCGCTGCCGGCAGCAGTTGCGGCATCTTCTGAGGACTTGCCCCAAAAACCTGATCCAGCTGCCCGACATTCTGAAGCAGCAGAGAAACTCCAATGGCGGTAATTAATACGTTCAGACGAGGCGCCCGACGAAGAGGCCTGTAAGCCAGTCGCTCAATCGTGAACCCAACAACTCCGCAAAAAGCCATCGAGAGAACCAGAACGACCACGGCCACCCAGATTGCGGGCGGGGTGGTCATTCCTTTCGTTTCAACACCAATCAGCTTCAGAAGCCAGTTGGAAAACGTGTAGCTCGACCATGCACCCAGAACAACAATGTCGCTATGGGCGAAGTTGATAAACTTCAGGATCCCATAGACCATCGTGTAACCGAGTGCAATGAGCGCGTAGAGACTGCCAATGGCGATCGCAGTGATCAATGTTTGAGTAAAGTCTGACATGATTGAATGTCGACCCGATATCGGGACTGTCTAACTTTCCGGAGCAGTCCGAATCAGATCAGACGTTACTCGCCCGGCTGAATTGTTGAAACATAGGTTGGATTGCCGTCTTTCATTTCCAGAATCACGGCAGACTTCACAGCATTTCGCTCTGCGTCGATGGAGATCTTCCCGGTGACGCCTTCAAATCCACTTGTCTTTGAAAGCTCCGCGGCAAGCGACTTGCCATCCACGTTTGGGGTTCGCTGCATCGCTTCAAACAGGATTCGTGCGGCGTCGTAACCAAGGGCAGCAAGGCCGTCCGGAGTCTGCTTGTGACGTTCAGCATATTTGCGAATGAAGTCCTGAACTTTGGGATTCGGATCTTCATGCGAATAGTGGTTCGAATAGAAACAGCCGTTAATGTTCGCTCCGGCAATTTCGCCGAGCTTCACTGAGTCCCAGCCGTCTCCGCCAAGCAGTGGCTTTGTCAATCCCAGTGTTCGCGCCTGAATCGCTATGTTGCCGACATCCGTGTAATAGCCGGGCACAAACACAACTTCCGGATCCGCACCTCGAATGGCTGTCAACTGCGCTGAGAAGTCCTGGTCACCAGCATTATAGGTCTGCTTGCTGACAATCGTGCCCCCCATCGCAGTGAACGCTTTTTCAAACTCTTCCTGCAATCCTACTGAGTAGGGAGATGCCTGGTCTGTCAGGATCGCTGCCTTGGTAGCCTTGATCCGGTCACTCTCTCGAGCAAACCTGGCACAGACGGCCCCCTGAAACGGATCGATAAAACAAACCCGGAAAATCATGTCACCCACTTTCGTGACTTTCGGATTTGTTGACGATGGTGAAATCATGGGCACCCCGTTTTCCTGACAGATGGGAGCACCTGCCAGAGAAAGCTTCGATGCCACCTCGCCCAATACCGCCACAACACCGTCTTTCGTCACGAGTCGTGTGACGGCAGTCCCGGCTTCCCGAGCATCACCTTTGTCGTCCAGCGTCACCAGGCGGACTTTCTTTCCGTGAATACCGCCAGCTTCGTTGATCTCATCGACTGCCAGTTTGATCCCGTTGTCGGTGGATTGCCCGAAGGTCGCTTCAGATCCTGTAAGTGATGCAAAATGGCCGATCAGAATTTCATCTGATGCGGTTGAACCACTTTCCTGACAGCCTGTCATCGCAAGGGACATCGCCGCTGCGACCATCACGGCAATTATCCGGCGTGGTCCCTGAAAACGGAAGTGCGTCATAGGGGGCTACTTTTCCCAAGAGTTTTTTATGAAGAGTGCCAATCGACGATTCTAATGGCGTTTTCCAGGCAATCTCAAGGCGGGCACTCGAATTTTGCCGCCTCAGGCTTCGATTCCTTCTCAGATACGTGGCTCCTGCCCACCAATTACGCAGAATCTTTGAATTATTCAGGCTGTGTCAGGTGGACAGGTACACAGAAGACAATTCCGATTGGAGTCTACCAGCCTCCCACTCAGTGCAAGTCCAACACCTCGGCGGCTCTGTTCTGATGCACGGCCGAAAGTTCAGTCCGCATGCACCGCCTCCAGCGGTCGAAGTCGACCTGCTCGAAATGAAGGAAGGCTGGCTGCCAATACGGCAAGCGTCAAAGCTGCAATCGGGTACCCCATCACCAGTCTCGAATCCAGGCGAAACTGCACGGCGTGATCAGACACTCCCTCAAACGCCACCGACGTCGTCCATGACATCCCGATCCCAATCAACACTCCCGGAATGATGGCCACGACCGCCAAGGCAATCGCCTGCATCAGGAACATACGGAACACCTGCCCTCGAGCAATGCCAATGACTCGGAGCATGCCAAGGTAACGAGTCTGTTCGATCACATTCATCGTCAGTGTGTTCACAATCGCAAATGCGGCAATCAGAAATGAGAGCATCAAGATCAACCACAATCCGTTTGTGATTCCTGCAACCATCCGTTGTATCAGTTCTCGAATGTCGGCCAGCGACTGAAAAATCAGTCCCTCTTCGGCTGCAAGCTTTTGAGCAATCGCCTGAGTCTCCGACTTCTTTCCAACCTGCGCGCGAATCAAATATACGTGGGTCGAGTCCACGGGGAACAACTCCATCGCCATCGCTCTGTCGATCATGATCATCAATCCCCCGGCTGTGTACTCGCGAGCAACACCAGCAATTCGGAATTCATGCTCGATCGACCCCATTCGGATTCGGATCGAATCCCCCTGATGCACACCTAACTTCGACGCCAGCACGGTTCCAATCACCACGTCGCCGTTCATCATGCCGTCGCGAACTTCCGAATTCCCTCCCTCGATCAGTGACAGCGGCAGATATTCGTACTTTCGAAACTCCCGAATTGCCATCGTCGCCGTAAACTCACGCACCGTCACCAGTGAAAAGGACACCTGATCCACATCCGCCAGCCCGTTGAAGACACTGAGCCGCTCACGAACTTCATCCGGCACATGCTCAGCCGCCGACATATCGATCTGAGGTCTGCTGGCTCGAAGGAGAAAATCTGACGATACCGTACTATCAACCCACGTCTGAATATCATGAGTGACATACAGGATGGAATTGCCAATGCTGATGCTGGCGGCAGTCACGATAAACATCACTGCAGTGGTTAGTGAACTTCTGCCGAAGTTGTCAACAATCTGCTGATACCCCAGGAGAGACTCAACCGGACAGAATCGCTCAAACACCCGATACACCACCTGAACTCCCGGTCGGATCAACGCTGGCAACAGCAGCAAAGCAGCAATCTGAAGCCCGACAATCCCCGGAACTGAAACAACGGACGATAGTCGCAAAGTTCGAGCAATCAGCAGCATCGCCACCGCCCCTGCCAGAACTACAACACCAGCCATGCTGAGCTGCTTCACTGCCAGACCGCGTCGTACTTCCGGAAGTGCTCGCATAATCGACAGCGGAGGAATGCCACACGCAATCCGGGATGGATACCAGACCGAGATCAATGTGACGAGCGGGCCAAAGACAACGCCCATAGCAATTGGCACCAATGACGTGCTCGGAACCGGCATCGGCAGGGAATACAGGTTCTTCATCGCTCCCGCAATCAGATTGCCGCCAATCATCCCGGCAATGATCCCAAACACCGTTCCGACAACACCAAAGACCAGAGCTTCGAGCACCATAGCGCTGCGAATTTGCCCCTGTGTCGCTCCAATAACACGAAGCAGAGCAAACAATGGCTGCCGTTCTCGAACAGAAATCTGAAACGTGTTCACTACGATGAAAATCGCAGCGACTACCGATAACAGAGCAACAATATTCAGGCTTACATCGACCAGCACTTCAGTCGGGCCTATGATTTCCGCAGGCGAAACTTTATCTGCGATCACAAGGTCTGAGGGCAGCAAACTCAGCACCGCTGACCGAACACTGGCTTCCTGAGCAGAATCTGAAACCACCACATAGACTGAAGACGCCATCCCCTTCGTTCGATTCAGCCGCGCAGCCTCTTCTGATCTCAGAAATACAGAACCATGCTCTTCGAGAATCCCAAGCCCCGGAAACTCAATGATCCCAACCACTGTCCGACTTGCTGCCAGCGGAACTCCACGCGTCCGAATCGTCACTTTGTCTCCGACCACGACTCCCAATCGGTCGGCAACACTTTTCTCAAGACAAGCCTCCGCAGCCACTTCGTAATATCGACCCGCGGCCAAACGAACATCGCGAAGATCATCCAGCAACTCAGGCTCGATACCAGTCCCCACGACTCGAACCTGCCGTTCACCGAAACTCACCGATGTAAACACCGTGCAGACTGGTACGACAGAAGCAACCCCTTTGACTCCTTTCAGATCAGGCACTGTATTTGGATCGAACTCGCCGCCCTCAATAGCCACGATTTCAAAACTCACACGTGATGCAACCGCGTTGTGAAAGTCGGCCATCTGTTGCTTCGTTGCCAGCATCGCCTGAGCAACTGCCACGACACTCGCAACTGCAGAGACAACACTCAACACAGTCAGAATCGAACGAAGGGGCCTCTGAACAAGTCCACTCACGATGAGTCGAAGTGGAATCATGTGACCGTTCCGCTCAGCAGCTTCGCGAGAGCCTCAGCGTCTGCGACCGGAACGCCGTCGTATCCGATCTTTCCGTCCAGCAGTACAATCAGTCGATCAGCCTGTAACGCCACTCTGGGATCATGAGTCACAACAATCACTGTCGTGCGGTGTTCACGAGCAACCGCGTGCAGTAGCCCTGTGATTTCCCGTCCGCGAACCGAATCCAGATTTCCTGTGGGTTCATCTGCAAGAATCAGCAGAGGACGGATAATTAATGCCCTGGCAATTGCAACTCGCTGCTGCTCACCCCCGGAAAGCTGCGACGGCAGGTGGTGTAGCCGATGCTGCATCCCCACCTGACTCAGCAGTGCTGCTGCTCGCTCTCTTGACTGGCTGCGAGAGACACCATCGAGAAGGAGTGGCAGACAGACGTTTTCAATCACGCTTATGGTCGGGACCAGATGAAACGATTGAAAGACGAAGCCAATCCTCCGGCGCCTGAGCAACGTCAATTCCAGATCTGACAGACCACTGAGAAGCTGACCCGCAATTGTCACTCTGCCTGATGTGGGGGGTTCCAGCCCTGAAAGTATATGCAGGAGTGTACTCTTCCCGGTTCCGCTGGGCCCCATGACCGCGAGAAACTGACCTTCGGGTACTGAAAACGACACTCCCCTTAGCGCATGGACTTCAACATCTTCCAGGTAAAAGCACTTGGAAAGTTCCACGGCTTCGACTACAGCGCCGTCCGGCGTCGCCTCCGTCAATGATGCACCTCAAGCTTCTTCACTACGATCCTCGCCTGTGCCTCAGCAAGACTCTTTCTGTAGGTGTTGACCAGTTCCCCAAAACCAGTATTTGCCGGAAATCGACTATGAAGCTCGGCACTCAACTGAATCAGACAGCTCAACTGTTCAACGACCCCTTCCCAGTCTTCTTCTGCCTGTCGCAACTGAAGAAGACCCGCATGCAAACGATGTGCAATTTCCACCACCGGGGTTTGACTTCGATCGTCTCCCCAAACCTGCACCGTCATTTCATGTGCCAGCTGAAGCTCACGTTTTGCATCAACAACATCATTCGTTTTGAGGAGTTCACTCGCAATTGCGACTCGAGAGTTAATTGAATGTTTCGCCAGAAAAGGACGATCCGGCGACTGCTTCCAGTTGGCTTCAGAAACTCGGATCACTTCCCGAAATCCGGCGATCCGTTCATCGCGACCGTTCACTTTGTGGGCAAGCATGAACTTGTTGTTTGCATATGCATCCAGATAGTCAATGTTTCCAGGATCCAGTTTCAGCAAATCCAGAATCTGCCGTTCAGCTTCCATCAGCACTTCAACGGAATTGATCTCACTGCCGGCTGATATCGCATAGTCAATCAGCAACTGCTGACTAAAGAACTGCTGATATCGGTAGAAGCGGTTCTCCGGATGCTCCAGCACAAGCTCGTCCAGAAATCTGAGGCACTCTCTGCGATGCTTAAACGCCTCTTCATATCGACCGGTTCGATGGGAAAATACTGCGACGTAGTGATGTCCGACGCTCAGAGAATGCCGGCTGACTTCGTCATAGTCTGCCTGCACCGCAATACTCTCATAGGCCGACAGCCACTTCCGACAAAGCACATACAACTCTTCCTCCGTAAGCGGTGTCCCCATCATGGCCCGATCCGCGACATGCTCGAGAATGTCGTTGATCTGACCGCGAGCAATCCGGTGAGCTTCATTCACCTTCTGTCGTCGATCAAGGATCACCCATGAGTTGACGACAATAGAAATCGCGATCACCACTGTGGCCAGCCCAATTCCGGCTGAGAGTTTTGGATTTCGTCGAGCCCAGTAGAACAGGCCTTCGACGAAACCAACACGCCGAGCTGACACAGGCTCGCCGTTCAGAAACTTCTTAAGGTCCTCCGCAAGATCCGCACCAGCCGTGTACCGCTTTGATGGCTCCTTCTCAAGACACTTTAAAATGATTGTCTCGAGGTCCCTCGGTAACGCGGAGTTCAGCTTTCTGAGTCTCTGTGGATTTGCATGGCAAATGTGATATCGAATCTCGTCTTCAGATGTCCCCTCAAACGGCAGTTGTCCCGTCAGCAGCTGAAACAGAATCACACCCAGCGAATAGACATCGGATGCTGTGCTGATCTCTCGGACTCTCCCAGATGCCTGCTCGGGTGACATATAGCGAACGGTGCCGATCATTGCATCACCGGCTGTCAGATCCGTTGACTGTGATGAGTCTGGCAGCACCTTCTTTGCAAGCCCAAAATCTGTGATGCACGGCTGATATCCAAGACCCTCTGAAGGGTCATGATCAGCAGACTGAACCAGATCAACAGGAGACATCAGAATATTGGCCGGCTTGAGATCCCGGTGAAGGACACCGTGTCGATGAGCAAACCCGACCGCTTCTGCAATCTGCTGCATCAGCCTTGCAGCCTGCCGTGGTGCCAGTGGTTCCGAACGATCCCGAAGAAAACTGCTGAGCGCCGGACCATCAATAAATGCCGTCGTCAGATAAGGCTGACCTGAAATCTGCCCTGCATCAAAGATGCGAACGATTCCCGGATGCTCAAGCATCGAAACTGCGTGAGCCTCATGCACAAATCGGCGTCGAACAGTGGCGGCGCCGCTCCACGAAGGTCGCAGCATCTTCAGAGCAACGTCTCTATTGAGCACTGTATCAAACGCACGAAAGACGACGCCAAATCCACCGATTCCCACGAATCGAATCTGCCCAAATCTGCCATAGAGCTCTCCGTTTCCTGCAGAAACCGTATCTGACACCCCGGCAGAGTTCTGTCCAGTTTCTAAAACAGATCTGTTGAAACCACTGCGATCCGCCTGAGGATCGACCTGATCGGGCGTCTTTGTCCGCTGTGCAACAATTGAGTCTGTCGATGTCAGCCGATCCTTCATCAGGACCGACGTGCGATCTCCCAAGGCAGCTTCCGGCGTCACATGCAGTAAGGCAAGACAACCGCTGATGTCTTCACAGACCACGTCATCCTCCAGCGCTTCCAGGATCACTCTGTCATTCGACGGGTTCGTGCTGTCTGACATAGATGTAGAAGTCGATTGCGAGGCGGCGGGAGGAAGGCGATTTCGAGGGAAGTCCAGTGATTTCAACGACTCCCGCCGCCTGCAGCAAGCTTTCTGCCTCGGAATGCATCGGAAAAAATGTGAACGTTTTGAGTTATCGACAGATTTTCACTGCGGTTTGGCAAAGAACTCCACTGCTGATGTCTGCGGTTTCGCAGACTCCCCCTACTGCTCAGTGAAGCCACACTTCTTCCTTTTTGGCCGCCAATCGCCCGCGAAAGCGGTTGGCCTCAGGAGTCGTACCCATGTGTCGTGAACCTCGAATGCACTCCCGCTGCGCGCTGACTGCTCCTGTTGAAGGCAAAGTCGTCTGGTCACCCGTTAAGTCAATCTGGTATTCGGGGTTCGCGATCACAGCATTGCTGGCAGGTCCACTGACATGGTCATGGCACACATCACTGATGTCCTTCAGCCTCACTGTGATCACCCTTTGTGCAGGTCACTCAGTGGGACTTCATCGACTCCTGATCCATCGCAGCTTCAAATGCCCGGCCTGGCTCGAACGGACACTCGTCACACTCGGTGTCTTTGTGGGTATGGGTGGACCAACAAAGATGATCTACCTCCATGAAATTCGAGACTGGTCGCAGAGGAAACCCAAGTGCCATGAGTTCTTCATCCACCAAAGTTCGCTATTGACCGACTGGTGGTGGAACCTTCATTGCGACATCATGCTGAAACATCCACCACTGTTCTGTCCGGAACCCGAAGTATCAGAAGATCGCTACTATCGATTTCTCGATCGTAACTGGATGCTCATTCAGCTGCCTTTGGCTGGCCTGCTGTTCTTTGTGGGAGGATGGCCATTTGTCGTGTGGGGAATCTGCGTACGGATTTCACTTTCACTCACAGGCCACTGGCTCGTCGGATTTCTTGCACACAATTTTGGACCTCGAGCATGGCACCTTGAGGGACATTCAGTGCAGGGTCACAATGTGCCTGGATTCGGTTTATTGAGCATGGGCGAAGCATGGCACAACAACCACCATGCATTCCCGGACTCTGCACGTTTCGGAATCGAACACGGTCAAAACGATCCAGGCTGGTGGTTTCTCTGCACACTGAGACGCCTCGGTCTCGCATGGGATCTCATCGAACCTCAGCATCTCCCACCACGACCCGAGCTTCACCGAATCCTCTCATGACGTCACAACCGACGATGCCAAAGTACTCATCACGCTCCGCCGTGATGACGAGTCACTGGGTCCGCTCCTGGTCGACATCGCCCGGCTGGCTGGATTGCATCCGGCGTGTGCACGCGATCAATCCGGGAGAGTCTTATCTTCAACTGAAGCAGGATTTGAAAGCCCGGCGATCGCCCGAACTTTCAGTCTTAAGGTTGGACGACTGATGCCAAGCAATTCGGCTGCTCGAGACTGACGACCGCCGGCAACATTCATCGCATGCCTCACCACCAGGTGATCAAACTCCTGCAGAATGTTTCGGTAGATATCGCTGTCGGTCGTCTCCAGCAGTTCGCTCAGTCGATGGCCAAGTAACTGCCATTCGTGGGTTGACGGAATCGCATTGGAGTCCGCTGGTACGACGTCTTCCGGGACATCTGAGCGCGCTTCCAAGGGAAGAAATTCGGCCAGCAGCGAAGGCCCGCTCGAGACAATCAGTGCTTCTCGAAGAACACTCTGCAGCTCGCGGATGTTTCCAGGCCACGGATGAGCCTGAAGCCGTTCCAGCGCCTCAGGAGAGATCGTCTGGACACTGGTTCCCAACTGCTGATTGAAACGAAACATCATGTAATGCGCCAGCTCAGGAATATCTTCCGTCCGTTCCCGGAGTGGAGGCAACTGCAGAGTCACTCCCCGCAGTCGATAGTACAAATCCTGCCTGAATCTACCGTCCGCAATCATGGCTTCCAGATTCTGATGAGTCGCAGCAATCACGCGTACGTCCGCTGTGAGCGTTTCGTTTCCCCCGACACGCTGGAACTGACCATTCTGCAGCAGTCGCAGCATTCGGGCCTGTGTTGAAAGCGGCATGTCACCCACCTCGTCCAGAAAGATTGTGCCGTGGTGACATTGTTCAAACTTTCCGATCCGACGATGGTCTGCTCCCGTAAAGGCACCCTTTTCATGCCCAAATAGTTCACTCTCAAGCAGAGTCTCAGGAATTGCTGCACAGTTAATCGCCAAAAACGGGTGCTGACTTCGACGGCTGTGCTGATAAATGGCGCGAGCAATCAACTCCTTTCCAGTGCCACTTTCACCCAGAACCAGCACATTCACATCCTGAGGAGCAACTCTGCCGATCTGCTTGCAAATGGACTGCATGGCAGGTCCGCTGCCAATCAGCCGATCTGAACCTGTCTCCGGGGCAAACCGGTAATCGAGTGCCGCCGGCGCATACATTTGACGACAAATCCGTCTGGCCTGATCGACAACCGCGGATAACTGATCAAGATCGAGGGGCTTCACAAGGTAGTCGAATGCGCCCAGTTTCATCGTTTCAATAGCAGTCTCGGTTGTTCCATGCCCTGTGATGAAAATCACCAGAGCTCGTGGATTGATACGTTTGAGTTCGTCAAAAACATCAAGCCCGGATCGCGTACCCAGTCGCAGATCAAGCAGTACGATCGGCGGACGTTCGCGAGCCATTAACTCAAGTCCCTCATCGGCAGTTGCCGCTACAAGGACCTGCAGTTCATCGGATTGAAGGATTGACCTGATCGTCGAACGAATTCCGGCTTCGTCATCGATCAGCAGCAGCGTTTCCATAGTTCTGAACTCCGTTGAATCGACCCTGCCCGCACAATTCACTCTCTGATCACTCTCTGAAGTGAATCGCGAATCTCACGTCCCTAAGTTTTTCGAATCCATCTCTGACAGAGGCAATACAACTGTCATCGATGCACCTTGTCCTTCAATATTCTCCGCCACAATTCGGCCCCCATGTTCAGTCACAATTCGATTTGAGACGGCGAGCCCCAGTCCCGTACCTCTCTCCTTGGTCGTTGCAAATGGCTCAAACAGCCGCGGAAGTATTTCGGTCGAGATCCCGTCCCCAGAGTCCGTGAAGATGACCTCTGCCATACCGTCGCCTCGCTTTCTGGCGGCAACGCGCAGTCGACCTCCGTCAGGCATCGCCTCGATGGAATTCAGCAGCAGGTTGACAAACACCTGATTCAGTTGTTCTGCATCGCCATTCATCCAGAGTGGTTCAAGACTCACAGCACAGGAAAGCTCAATACTCTGCTGCCTCATACGGCCATCAACCAGGTTCAGGCTGCGGTTCAGAGTCTCTCTAAGGTCATGACGCACACGATTGAGTGCAGGCGTTCTTGAAAAATCGAGAAGCCCCTGGATTGTCGATTCCATCCTGCCAATCTCTTCCAGTATCAACGTCATTTGTGATTCACTCATCGGCAGCTCTCGAGACTGTCTGGCCGCATGCTGAAGCAGTAATTTCACGGACGTCAGAGGATTTCGAAGTTCATGAGCAACACCGGCCGCAAGCTCGCCGACTGCGGCCAGTCTTTCTGAACGGATTGCCTCCTTTCTGGCTGACTGAAGTTCGCGCCCGGCTTCTCTCAACTGACTCATCACTCGCTCAGCCTTTCTTCGCACTTCCTGAAGCGAACTTTCCGGAGAAATACTGAGTGTCATTTCAGATTCCAGGCCTGCATCGCTGAGAGTCACAGCGATCTCAGCGACGGATGACATCAGTTTCTTCGCCGCACGCCACCCGAGTACAATGCCGACAACCGGCCCAAGAATAAGCAGAATGACACGAACCGACATGACAATACCCTGAGCTCCTGCAAGCCGATCTCGTGATGTCCGAATGAGTTCGTCGTTGACGGAGCGGATTGCTCGCGTATGCACCGAGAATTCCTCAGCCAGAATATGAAGCTTCTGAATGGCTTCGACTTTCCTTTCATGTGTCAGCTGACGAATCCCCATCTCTGCCAGCATCACGCCTCGGATCGCATGCAGTTTCTCCCGAAGCATCGCTTCATTATTCTGCTCATCCGATGTGTGAGCCATCTGCTCGATCACCTGCATTTTCTCTGTCATGACAGCCAGCATTCCTTCCAGCCGCACCGGCAGGACGTCATCACTCATCGCAGGGTCCATCCAAAGCCCCGCGATCTTCCATACGCCGGACTCAAGGTCACTCGCCGTCTGAATCAATGTCAGATTCTCTTTAAAAACTCGATCGTACTCAGCTTCAAGCCATCTCAGATACAGCGATGTTCCTACACTGACCATGATCCACAAAGATGCAACAACCAGTACCGGCAACAACGTGCGGATAGGCTCAAAGGAATGCCCAATTCCCTCAGACCAGGACCTGATCTGCCTTGAGTTCAGAGGCGAATCAGCATCTCCATTGTCACGACCGGACTCATTCACAACGAAACTCCACTTCTGATCGATCCACGAACCTGCACGATCGGTCCTGCAACAGATCATGCCGCAGGCATCACCAGACTGACAATCAGCTGACCGGCCTTCGGATTAATGACTGAATCGGATGTCAACACCTGAACCTTCTTCTCACTAATCACAAACAACGGATGCACCCGATCCCCATAATGAGCACGGAAAGCCTCAAGCGTAAATACCTCGCTGAATCGTGTAGCTTTAATAGTTGCGCCCTGATCCAGTGCTGTGTCAATGTAGTCGTAGGTGAGCTGAGGCGAAAACAGAGTACGCCCGGCAAGCCGATTTTGCCAGGTGGTACGTAATCGACTGGACGATGCACTTTTGGGAAGCTGCATGACATTCTGAGCCCCAAAGATTTCCCGAAATCGGGCAGATGCCAGCGTATTGATCTGGTCATTGGATGTCATTCCGAGAAACCGACCCAAACCCCCGAAATCCACTGCATCCATGACATAGTCAGAAAGGATGCTGGCGTAACAGATGTTGAGTCCAGCTTCGCGGGCTTTGGCGATTCGCTCATATCGAGTATCCACCAGCACAACACGTATACCCTCCTGGGTGAGCACTTTGGCAATCGATCTGCAGAGCTGACTTGCGCCCGCAATTAACAGCCCCTGAGGGTCTGATGCTGCAAGGTTCAGTCGCCGTGCAAGCGGAGCTGCTGTGAGTCCGTAAACAGTGACTGTCATCAGGATTACTATCAGCGTCGCAGGTGCCACGATAGCGCCACTTTCACCCATTCGCAAAGCAAACACTGATGAGACTGCTGCTGCCACAATTCCTCGAGGAGCAAACCAGCCGAGGAACAGTCGTTCTCTGGTCGACAACCCACTACCAATTGTCGACAGCCAAACCGATACCGGACGGATTACCAGAATCAACGACAGGCCGAACGCGGCTCCACGCCAGCCCAGAGTCTGCAGTTCCTGCAAAGGCACTCTTGCTGAAAGCACGATAAACAACACCGCAATCAGTAAAACAGTCAGGCTCTCCTTGAATTCAATCACCCTGTGAATGTCAACATGCTTTTGATTCGCCAGCAGCATTCCCATTACAGTCACTGCGACAAGCCCGGCTTCGTTGTGCAGCATCTCGGCTCCGGCAAACGACGCAACAACATACAGCAACGTCACAGGATTCTGCAGATAGTCGGGAACCCAGAATCGTCGAAACGATTCCACAAGGACCTTCGACGACAGCCATCCAACCAGTATGCCTGAACCGGCCGTTCCGGCAAGACTCCGAATAGCGGTCGCAGTCGCTGAACCATACTCCGCGGCGCGTATCGACGAAATTGCTTCGAACACAAGTACGGCGAGAGTCGCGCCAATCGGATCGATGATGATGCTCTCCCACTTTGCAATCGCTCCGACTTTGCCGGAAGGACGAATTTCCCGCAGAAGTGGCCCTATCACCGTCGGCCCAGTGACAGTCAGCACCGCCCCAAGCACCAGAGCCACAGAAAGCGGCATCTGCAGAATCCAGTGCGCACTCATTGTCGCGCCCAGCCACGTTATGATCACTCCGATCGTCAACAATCCGAGCAGCGATCGCCATGTTCCCTTCAATTCCTGCAGACGAAGATTGAGCCCGCCTTCGAAAAGTATCAGGCCCACCGAAAGCGATACCAGCGGCTGAAGCAGATCTCCAAGCAATCGGTCCGGATTGATGAACCCCGAAACCGAACCCGCCAAACACCCGATCGCCAGTAACAACAGAATCGCAGGAACCCGCATCCGCCATGCCAGCCACTGACCACCAACGCCCAGGACAACAATGGCCGCCAGCATCTGCATCAACTGCTTCGAATGTTCCATACACACACTCCAGTGTTCAATCACCTCTCGAACCGGAGAGGCACACAATGCTCGAATACATCCTGCTCGTTTTGTGCCAAAATCGAATTTTCAGATGTTTTGGCTCTAAGCGATATTTACCAACTGGAAAACACGTCGGCCCTCGGAAAGTTTCTTTCCATCGCGGAAATCATCTTGCCAGTGTGCCGAACGCCGGAAGAACGAGGAACTCAGCGCAAGTGAATCGCATCAAAGGTGTTAGCACGGAACCGCAACGCAATGCGTGGCCGATTGGCACGGCGAATGCCCAGACGACTATGGCTCACCCAAAAATCCTATCTGACCTGGAGGTGCATCATGATTCAGAAGTTTCGAGTCCAGATGAACGGGCAGCCTGCCGACCTGACGTATGCCGAATTGTTCGCTGCGGCCCACCGACTTTGGCTGCAGAAGAACTACAAACAGGCACGCGAAGTCTTTGAACAACTGAATAAAGTCAAAGACCAGGGCCCTCGAGCTGCCATCTTCCTTGCTCACTGTCTTGTAATGCTGGGTGACTATGCTCGCTGCAGTTCAGTCCTGTCGAACGCACTTCCCAGAAGTCAATACGGCGAAGCTGCCTCAAAACTGCACGATACATTTATCTTCTGGAGCGTTGGCCTGTTCATCGACGTGAAGAAGGCACTGAGAGAACTCGCAAAGGAGCACCGAGAACTTCCGTCACTGAGCCTCCTGCTTGCCGACCTCATGCAGCAATCCGGCGCTGACGAACTCTCATACCGACTCTACCGCTACGCAATCCGCCACGACCACCCCAACGGCCCAATCTCCCTCGCCGCCCAAAACTCCCTCAAAAAAGGGGTCAGGACTCGTTTTAGTACGTAAGTCACTTTAATACTTAGGCCAACTTGAAGGTGGCTGGAACTTCGCTGAAGCTGCGACGTTTGCCGAGTCGTCTGTAGCCGAGGGGGCAACTGTCACAATCACGACCGTTGCCCCTCTGCGCTGCATTTTCCTGATGCGTTCCGGATCACTTTTCAGACTTCGGATTCAGGCATGTCGACTCGGCGATGGCAAATTGAACCGCAGAGACGCAATGATGAACACACTGCATTCCCGCCCTCATCCATCGCGCAGCCATGGTAATTGGTAACCACGAAAGACACGAACCACACGAAAAAACACAAACGAGTACGGGCACGTTGGAATGGAATGATTCTTCAGCCAAAACCGTCGCTGTTGTTTCATGCCCGCTATCAGGCAATCCCGCTTCCCCCTGCGATTCTTTCGTGTGGTTCGTGTCTTTCGTGGTTACCGAACACGCTGGCCGAGCTCAAACGCCCCAAGGGGGCAAACCAAGGCAGCCTGGGGCATCGCCCCAGGAATCAGCACAAACGCACTGCAGCAACCCTGAAGGGGTGACCCACGTCCCGGAACTGCAAAAGCGGTGAAGGCGTGAAGGCTGTCGATGAATGACGAAATTCAACGTGACTCACGAAATCACTGACGCTCGTCGACCGGGATGAAAGCTCTGGCATGTACATTGATCAATGGCAGAAAAATGGCAGCAGGAGAATAGCAGTGTCCGGCATTCTTTTGCCCTCATTCTCTTGCCAATGGAGAATTCTCCAGGACAGAGTTTCTGGCTTTAAATTCAAGTCGTCGGCAGGACTCGAGTTTTGACCACGGAAGACTCGGAAAAGACAGAAGAACCGCAGGGGGCCTGGAGTTCGGGAGATGGCAGAAGAATGGCGGCAGGAGAATGGCAGAGTCCGGCATTCTTTTGCCCTCATTCTCTTGCCAATGGAGAATTCTCCAGGACAGAGTTTGTGGCTTTGAATTCAAGTCACAGGCAGGACTCGGGTTTTTAACACGAGAGAAGCGGAAGCGACGGAAGAATCGCAGAGGTGCTCGTTTGTGTTCTTTCGTGTGGTTCGTGTCTTTCGTGGTTACCTGCCATGCTGACTGCGCGCTGGATGAAGTCGGAAACAACGCACTGCCAACTTCGCTTCGCAAAACGTAGAACCAAATGGCTTACTCAACGCGCCGTCTAACATCTTTACGGCTCGAGGAGAATTCAACTGTAAGTGGTACGACTCACACGAGAGAATCGCAGGAGGTCAACAGTTCTGGTCGCCAAAGTACTCATCATGCCACGTCGTAATGACGAGTCCCTGGCGCCGCTCATCGCAGACGGCGACTGGCTGGCTGGATTGCGTCCAGCATGCGCACGCCATGCCGGGGTTCGACATCACGACGGACCGGGATGAGTACTTTCGGCCAGGGTTCGACATCACGGCGGAGCGTGATGAGTACTTTGGGGATGATGGCCTTCTTCTCGTCAGGCGACGGGACTACACAGGCACGAGTCACTCGGTGCTTCGGTTGGTCTGCCAGTCGCCTGAAGTCGCTGAAAGTATCGATTGTCTGCAACCCAGTCTTCGCGCGAATAGCTCACGACTGATGTATCCGTTTCTGCCACTTCCAGCCGTTCCAGGCGTAGTCCGAGTTGAGTAATCTCTGTAAACAACTTGTGACAGAGATTTTCGACACTTGTCGGACCGTCGAACACATTCAGGCGGAGCGTTTCACCAGTCCGCTGCATGTGATGCTGGAGTGTTTCGTACAACGGGTCGTGTTTATTGATCAGCATTCCGTGATCGTAGTTTTCTTTCAGCCATGGCTCCACCAGAGCATCAAAATCTCCGAATAAAGTACTGATATGGCCGTCTCGTTCAACCTCAAAGAAACAGCGAACACCATAGCGGTGGCCGTGGAGATTCCTGCACTTGTCGAGCAGCATCTCGTTTCGGTGAGCTGCGTAGAACTTGTATTGCTTCTGAATAATCACAGAACACCTCAAAGATTTAGTTTGGCGAATTGATCAGAGCCATCAATTCTGCGCGGCTGGCTGCATCCGTCCTGAACAAGCCTCGCATTGCACTTGTGAGAGTCATACTGCCCTGCTTGCGAATTCCTCGCATCGACATACAGGAATGCTCAGCCTTGACAATCACCCCGACTGCTGATGTTCCAAGCCGCTCCTCGATCAGATCGGCAATCGTCTGAGTCATTCTTTCCTGTACCTGAGGACGACGTGAGACTTCCTCGACGACTCGAGCAAGCTTACTCAGGCCAGTGACGCGACCGTTTGGAATATAAGCAACATGAGCAACTCCCCGGAAAGGCAGAAGATGGTGCTCACACATACTCGTGAACTCGATGTCCCGCACGAGCACGATTTCGTCGTAGTCTTCACGGAACGTGACATCCAGATGCCGGCCCGGATCCAGCTGCAGGCCGGCAAACATCTCGCCATACATCTTTGCAACTCGTCTTGGTGTTTCGAGCAGCCCTTCGCGATCCGGATCCTCCCCCACAGCCCGCAGAATCATTCGAACTGCAGCCTGAATGGTTGCATAGTCTACCGGACAGGTGCTCGCCGAATTTCCTGCTGCGACATTTCTGTTGCCATGCACACAAACGTCTTCGGCCAAGGAATCGGCGTACGTTTCATCCAAAATCAATGACATTCGACTCTTTCCCCTCGATATTCCGTGCAACCCGCAGAAAGCCCCACGCAAACGTCCAAAACGTTCAATTGTTCATAATACTCCGCGACAACTGCTCTCATTTTTGCCACAAATTGGCTTTATCAAGGGCGACTCTGGGAAAAATCGTCCACCTCGTCATTCGAGCATGCTACGTTCGCAGATTGCGTAAAATGCAACCGGCAGCCGCAATCCCGCTCAAATACGCCGACTCGACTCCGGAAACGCTGTGCGTTCCGAGAAAGTCGCCGCACGCGAGTATACGCGACTCATCGTCAACACTCGCGATCACCTGAGTCGCCGGGAACGGCTGTATGGGCTTGAACGCCGACTGAGGCCCTGCTCCGGACTGAACGGAATAGGCAAACTGAGGCAACGCGAAACGCCATCGATGCGACTGAACATGCAATGGTTCAGCGAGCGAACGGGACATCAGAATCTCCAACTCCCGAAACAGGAGTTGTGCAACCTGCTCAGGAGTCTCGTTCAGCCGTTCTGAAGCCCAGGTGGCGGAGGAATGAATCACGAGATGCTCCTGCACATCCTGACTGTTTCTGTCACCACCCGCCTGCAATCGTCCGGGCTTTGTTTGTTCTCTGCTGACTCGGCGAATGGGCCCCGCTGAACAAGTGAGCCCATTCCAGTCAACCGTCAGTCGTTGCGGCAGAGTCAGCATCAGTGCCCAAACACTCTCATAGGTGATCGACTCCAGGACCTTCCTGAGTGGCAACGATTCGGGCACCAGTCGTGCTGACTGAGGAGCCGGCATAGCAAGGATCACATGATCGAACTCGCCACACTCACGATTCTGATCATCCAGCAATAACACTCCTGTTGTTTCAGAATGCAGACTGGCAATCTCAGTTTCAAACAGAACATTTAGAGAACTCGCAAGATGTCGACCAAGGGCAGACATTCCAGGAACTCCCACATAACGCACCCTTCCCGTCTCCGGCACAACCGCACCTGATGAGAGATCGCCTCCTTCCAGAGTACAGAATCGTCCCTCCCATCGTGCAGTCAGTCCCTGCTGCGACCATGATCGAACATCCCTGCGAAGCTGGCGACTCCGTACCGTGAAGCAGGGCGCGCCATGATCGAAGTGAAAGAGATCGGTGCGACGTGTTGCGGATCGTCCACTCGGACCACGTCCTCTTTCCATCACAGTGACATCGAGCCCATGGTCGGTCAGAACTCGAGCAGCAGACGCACCGGAAACTCCGCATCCAATCACCGCAATTCGAGGCTTACGGGAGGCTCGGGAGACAGTCGTATGCTTCCCATACCGTTCGACATCAAGGCGTTTTGCGTGATCTGCAGTTCGGCGGAGTCGGACTGTTCCGTAAATCTCTGATTCCGGGAAAAAGGGGCGATCAAACTGTCCAAAACACCAGAGAATTCCGCCTACCGACGCTGGATCGCGACCATCGAGCGCGTATCGATCATTCAGATCGAAGGCCATCTGCATGGCCCGTTGCGGTGTGTTCGTCCATTCGAGGAACGCTTTCCCCCAGGTCATTCGCACATTGTTGTGCAACTCACCGTGAATCAACAGCGACTTCTGTGCAGCATCCCAAAGCCGATCCCCCGTTTCTCCTCGTGCCATTTGCTCCCATGAGAAATCAGCAACCCTGGCATCTGACTGGTGAGCTTCGAGTGTTCTTCGTGCCCATTCCGGTAAGGCGTTCCAGTCGTGCGGACGCTCCGTATAGAAGCAAAATGAATAGGCCAGTTCTCTCCAGATCAGCAACTCATCGAGATACTTTTCTGCTCCTTCGTGTTTGAAGTCAGCAGCTTCTCTGGCGATACGGAATGGAGACACCATTCCATAGTGGAGGTAAGCCGACATGCGACTGACGCCATTCGTCACGAGTGGATTGTTTCGCGTCGCGGCATAGTAGCGGAGCCTCTGATCCCGGTATTGAGTCCACCGCTCATACCCCGCCTTTGATCCTCCCGTTGTGTCTGTCACCGGGCCGACAGAATGATCGATCCGGCAAGCAGCCACCAGACTGCCCAGGTCTTCGTGCACGAGATTCACTGGCCTGAAAGGCAGGTTCTCAAGTCTGTACTGATCCGGCATTGGAGCATTGTCGAGCCAATGATGATGAACACGACTGGCGTAGAGCGTACGAGTCCTGCGACGATATTCAAAAGCTCGATCAAAGGCGCGACCGACGAGCTGCATCGGAACGACACAAGCCGTGTCGACGCACAGGAAAGGCGTGGACGACTGCTCTGCTACACACTTCAGGAAATCCAGCGAGGGCGGAACCGGCATCTCTTCTGTGATGACAGCACAAGCCGCATTTGCCAGCTGTCGAAGATAGTCATCTTCCACTCCGGGACGCTCGAGGTGGAACGCGTAACTGATCCCCATCTCGTCAAACGCCACCTGAACGTCACGAGCCCCCTGCAAAATAAAGACGTGGTGGCGATCCGAGGCGTATGGATACGATTCTGACAACGCCTGATACACAAGCAATGGAACATTCTTCTGGTGTGCAACATGTCTGGCCACGTCCAGGGCCGGGTTCTCGTCGACGCGAATTGCTGTTCTCATCCAATACAGCAGAAACGAACCAGGAGACTCGAGTGTCCTCAGAGTTTCCAATCTTCCGCATGCAGAACTCAAAAAAAATCGACATCGTTCTGCCAGATGCGGAGGCAAGTCGAGAAATTCAGAAGTCATATCTGACATGGAATCCGCTAATTTACCAATTCGAGGCAGACAGCAACCTTGCCGTTCCGCATGAACAAACGGCTGCCCACCACGATCGGATGATTCCACGTCTTGTCATTCAGCACCGGCATTCGCAGCTGTTCTTCAAGCTTCTCCGGAGTTGCCTTCAGGAATACGGCATCTCCGTTTTCGGCGGCCACGACAATTGTAGATGAATCCTTCAGCAGGACCGCCTGACCAAAACCGTAGCGTCCACCATGCCAGCGTCGTTCACCCGTATTTGCATCAATGCAGGAGAAAATTGACTGATTGAAGCCATAAACAGAATCCCCATCAACGACTGAATCATTGAATGACGGACGCAACCGGGTTGACCTCCACAACTCGTTCACCAGCCACTTCTTATCAGACGATTTCACTTCAAGACAACACATCCCTATTCCATCGCCCAGTGAAATCAGGAGTCGATCCGGACTGAGCAGCTGAGGGTCAACCATGGGTGGCCCCTGCCATTCATCAGGCTTGAAAGTCCAGACTTCTGTCCCGGTCTGTGGCTCGAGTGCATGCACTCCGTTGCTGTCGCAAAAGACAATCAACGATTGCTCTGAAAGAGTGAAGACGCGAGCCGTTGAGTAGTTCATCCCGCTCGATGAAAACTTCCATTTCGGACTGCCGGTGGCACTGTCAAGGGAAATCAGTCCGTGACCATCCGATCCTCCGGCATAGACAATCAACATCCCATCATGAATCAGAGGTGATCCGGAAAACCCCCACATAGGGACCGGAGCACTCAACTCTGCTTCCAGATTTCGTTGCCAGACCAACACTCCGTCGCTCTCCCGAACGCATGTCAGCAACCCTCGACCTCCGAGTGCAAACACATGTCCATCCCGAACAGAGGGAGTACTTCTGGGTCCAGCGCCGGACACGACTTCCGTAAATCGCGTTGAGTCCGAGTGACTCCAGATGAGCTGCCCGTCCGCCGCTGAATAGCAGGTGATGTATTCCAGATCGCCCCGCTGTTCCTGAGTGAACAGTCGACCGTTGTGATGACTGAACGAAGACCATGCCGGCCCCACCGGAATTCTCCAGACTTCTCTCGGTGGATTGGCCTTCCAGTCTGTCGATGGGAGACTGTCGGCAATTACTCCACTTCCATCAAGACCTCGAAAACCTGGCCAGGAAAGCGTTTCAGTCTCGTCGCTCGACTGAGCATCCTGTGATTCTGGCAGCTTGCCGCCGACACTTGAGGAGCCCAGTTGCGGTAACGTTGATTCATGAACCGGATTCCATCTCCATGTGAATTCCGGATAGTAATCACCGTCAAACCCTTCGTTCCTCACCAGCGCAAAACTGCCCCAGCCAATCGCCAGCAAAGTGGCAGCCACCCAGGATCGACGAGGATGCATGGATGCCAGACTCAAGCCGGCTGTCACTGTGAACACTGCCAGAGGAACTCCGTTCGTCCATAAAGTCGTCCGAAGTGCAGATTCAGGAACCGAGATCATCGCTGCGATCACCGGGAAAATCACAGCCGCGGCTGCCAGACCAAGTTTTTCCCTCCAGCGAAGCCTGCTCCCAAACAGCACCCAGCCGGAAAACAGAACTGAGACCAGCAATGGTCCTGCCATCATCACCAGAAATCGTGGTCGGTTCGCTATGGAAGGCGTGACGGAAATGACGAGGGCAGCAAGGGTTATGGCTGAAATTAACCATGCCGGCCAGAGCCGCAGTCTTCCAGTCTCATGCAAATCCGTCATTGTCAGCATTCTCTCTAAAGTCCAGCCAAATGAGGCCCCACCAGCGGAGCAGTCTCACAGGGGGACTTTAGACACCATCCACCAGGTTTTCGAACGGAAATCCCAAACAGTTTAACGGCTAGCCGCAGGCGACTGAGTCAACCCCTGCCAAAGTACTCATCACGGCGGAGCGTGATGAGTACTTTGGTTTGAACGATCAGGAGTGGCGTGTACTCTCAGCCTTCCGATCGCAATTGTTGCCTTGCCCGTTCGATCGAATCCACGACGGCCTGCACATACTGCGTGTCCGAGAATGGGCTCATAATGTAGGACTTCAGAGCAACAACTGGATGACCATAGTCCGTCTCTCGAAAGCGGTCAGTCATCGAAATCACGATGCCATCGCCTCGAAGAGCTTCCGCATGAACCTTTTGGAAGACTCGACGATTGTATTCGTTATATTCTTTCAAGAGCCCGGCATTCTGAGCGTTTGTCTGCTCGAGTTTTGGAAATTCGAAGGTATCCACTCCATCCGGATACACTCTGAATAGAGTAACGGGCCCAAAGTTGTCGGGGTTCATCACACTGATTGCTGGTTGTGCCGTGAGTCGATTGCGAAGAGTCTCCGCCATTGTCACCAAGTGCCCCAACAATGTTCGAAGGCCCGTTTTCCCCATCAGATTCAGGCACCCCAGCGCAGCCATCGGTCCGCATCCGGACCGAGTCGTTTCCAGAGTGAACCGCCCTGGATTGTAGTCGCCTGACTGAAACAGATATGGTGTCGTGGACTGATCGCGAGTAATCAGCCTCAGATCTGTGGCCTTCTGAACGAAGAAGGCACTTGAAACGTAAGGAGCAAATCCGGTCTTGTGATAGTCCACTCCGATTGAGTCCGCCAGTCCGAGATGGCGAATGCGGCGGTGAGTTCCGGCGAGGGCTCTCAGCGTTCGGTCCGGGAACTCGAGGCTGTTCTTCGCGAAGTCATAGTCATTGAACACACTCCACGCCCATCCAATCACCGCGTCAGCATGAAGATGAGGTACGTAGTCCAAAGAGAACTCCGCAACAAGATCATCCCGAATCTCACGAATCTTCTCGAGCGGGTCCAGCCCAAACGCATCCGTTGTTCCCATCGTCGCGACAATTGTGGCGATCTTTCTTCCCTCTCGCAGCAATCGCCGAAGCTCAGATTCCAGCAGACAGGTTCTCATTTCGTTGTTGGGTGCGGTTGGAACCTTAATCACATTATCCAGCCCGAGTCCGAGCCATGCGGCCGCAGTGCTTGTGGCATAGTGGGCCTGATCGGAACACACAACGACCGGCTGTTCGCGAAGTCCGGATCGAATCGTCCCGGGACAACACTTCTCGATCCCGATTCGAATTCCATAAAGCAAAGTCGCCGTACCGCCAAACGTAAACACGCCGCCAGACTGCTGAGGGTCATAGCCCATCAGTGCCGATGTCATGCTGATCGTTTCAGCTTCCGCCAGAGCAACACCTCGGCTGGCCTCTTCACTGCACAAATTCGGGTTATAGATCGCAGGCAACAAGGTGCCGAGAATCCCGGGAATGCATGGTGGTGGAATCACGTTTGACTGTGACCGAGGATGTCCCCAGATGAACATGCCTGCCAGGTGGTCAACCAGTTGTTTCGAGACCTCTTCGACGGTACTGAGCCCCTCGGGAACCTTTGCCAGCATCGCCTTCGAAAAGTCGATCTGCTGAGGTTCGCCGAGCATCGGCCGCTGAGACTTCAGGTCATCCACACGATCAAGTGCACGCAGCATCGAAAATACGAACCAGGCATCGTGCTCCTGGTCGGAAACAGGTTGCGGAAATGCGCGTCTGAGTGTCGTGAGATGGTCGCGATAGGCTGACATCGGGTGTTTCAGTCACAAGAAAATCGAAACAGGTTCTGGTTTCGCCGGTCTGGAAGCCGCAGCAGTTTAGGCCGAAAGCCTATTCGGTCAATCGCGGCCCACAGACAAACACAGCATAGTCCATAAACCCACTCCGAATTCTCCGTTCCGATATAACATTGAAACTCCGGGACAAAAGTGCCCCATATCCCTCAGCGCGCCGAATGTGGTGGCCCAGGTCAAACCTGTGAACCAGCCTGCCAACCAGATTCCATCGAACAACGGATGGAATATCCTCCCAGACCACCAGCAGTCCGCCATGGTCAAGTATTCGAGCCGCTTCACACAGGACCTCCAGAACTGACGTATCATCCAGATGGTGCAGCAGACCGCTTACGACTACTCTCTGAACCGAACGATCTCTTAGTGGCAGTCGCATCGCATCCGCCTGACACCAGTGATGACTGCGATTCGACTTCGAGGCAGCCATGAGATAATCGATCGACAGATCAAGTCCGATATATGACTCTTCGACAAACTTCCGACAGTGCTGTCCCGTCCCACACCCTAAATCCAAAACCCAGCCGCTCGTATCTCGCAGTTCATTCTCAAACACCGACTGGTGACCGGAGAATCCTCCTTCGAGTATCCAGCGGAGCAGATCGAAGACAGCGGGCAGACTAGCCAGCCTTTTCACGACAGAGCGAATCATGTCACATTCTCCTGATCGAGCACTCTGCGGGTGTGGCCATTCATTCGATTGCCTCGAACCGAATCAAAGTTACGTCAGGAAGATCGACACGGTCAGTGGCTTCAAACTTCACAACAACCGCCATCTCCTGAAAGTACTTCAACGACAGTCGATTCAGATCCGTATCTGTTGCACTCACCACCCAGAGCACCGGACGATCGGACTCCCGAATCTCCTCCAGTCGCTGTCTGAACCAAACTCTCAAGGCGATCCCGTGGTCCCAGCGAAAGGGCAGTGCATACCTGGGATGCTCTGCCTGAAGATAAAAACGTCCAAGCCGACACGCGGCGTAATCCATGAAGACGGTATCTTCATAGAGAGATGGGATCAGAAAACCTTCTCCCAGACCGCTTTGCACAAATATAGGCTCGCCACTCGTGCCATTCTGTTCAATATGCAGAGCAAGATCTCTCCATTGAACTGCCTGAGGTGTGTTCAGTCGCTTCGGCTCCCACGGAAGACGATCAGCAACACTCCAGCTTGCAATAATCGCCACCACCACAGATGCCAGTGAGGCACGTGTTCCGATCTGTTGAGTCATCAAAGTGACCAGCAGACATCCGGCAGCGACGTCAAATCCGATGCGATATCTCGGATTCGCGAGACTGGCAAGTTCCCCGTCTCTGATGAACAACGCTCCGAGGATCGGCAGCCCCCCCCACAAGAACAGAACAACGAAACTCACACGTGTTGACTGGACCCGCGGACTGTCCGCCGGTTGTTGACTGAATCGATCCAGTATCCTCCCGGCACACCAGCCTGCCGGAAGTCCAAGCCACCACATTGGAGAGATAACCTCCAGAACCGCCACGTCTGTCTGAAATCCAAAGTGTTTCCCCCATCCTGCCATCCGAAGATAAGAAACGGTCAGGGGAGTGCAGCACAAAATCAGTGACAGAACGCTGATCATCAGAAACACGAAGCCCCGAAACGAACGTGTATACATCCGCCAGACAAGCACCAGAAATGTCGCTCCTATGACAGCCACGTTGAGATAATGTGTCCATGTCAGCCCCACAGCACTCACACACCAAAGAATTGCCCATGTCAATTCGGCCGGCCGTTTCATCCAGCGAACAGCGGCCCAAAAACAAATGGCCGACAACAACAGCGAAAGGCTGTAACAGCGAGCGAGCTGAATTTCACCCAATGCCGTAGGGTGCCATGCAGTCAGGATCGCACACAACCCTCCATGAATCGCTCCTCTCAATTCATTACCAAACAGGTAACTGACGCCAATTGCCAGCACAAACCAAATCGCCGAAGGTAGCCTGAACGACCATTCTGACTTCCCAAAGATGTCCATAAACAAACGATGGAACCATGGAGACAAAGGCGGAATGTTCTCGTAGTCGAGGCTTCGCTGGCAGAGCGTCAGCGGGCCGGAATCATCAGCAATCCAGTAGGTACCGTATTCATCCAGCTCCACAGGACCCGCAGTCAGCATTGGCACCATCAGACTTATGCCACTGACCAGAGCAATTCCCAGCAGCAGGATCCCGGTAAATCCGGATGAAGGTACAACTGCCGTGAAGACTCGAGAATCCCGGATCGGCGCCGAGTGCACAATTGTGTTGAGGATTGGGACCGAGTCTTTCGCTTCTGTCACCTCTTTCTCCCAACTGCAATGAGTGAACTTCCCCACGGATACCGGACACCACTCTTCAGCCCTGCGTTCTCCAGTTTCATGACCTGCGTAAGCGTCCAGTTCACAAGTGACGACGGCATCTTCAGGTGTGATCCCCGGGATGAAGACTGTTCCGATCTGTTCTCGGTCCTCAAATATCTCAGTGAAAGAATCGATGGAAGACGCCGCAGGATAAATAGTGGGAACAGTGCGAACATCCGGAACGAAAGAAACTCAACCTGCAGCCCCAGCGATTCGACGATGCATCGGACCTGATCACGAGTGAATCGCTGACGCGTCTGAACAGCAACGTCGTGACTGCTCTTCAGCCACTCACACGCTGGCAAATGCAACAACAGGTATCCTCCGCATGTCAGTTGCCGACACAACGTACGCAATCCTTCAACTGCAGACTCAAGATGCGTTGCGTACAACACATCCGAACAAACAATCAGCTGATAACTGCTGGATGGAATCTCCGAACCACAAAGATCCGCTACAAACAAGCGGGCCTCGGGAACCTCAGCTCGAACGTACTCTATTGCGAGCGATGAAACATCAAACCCGGTCAGATACTGCGGCTGATATGTGTCTCGCAGCCATTTTAGATTTCCTCCGGTTCCACATCCTGCATCCAGTACAGAGCCGTTAAACAGTGTGGTCCGTGACACTCCGCAGCGGCTCAGTACACTTTCAAATGAACTTCGAAGCCCCTGATACCACCAGTGTCGGTCTTCGACTGCCGCCATCAGCTCATATTCCGAACATCGCATTCCGGAGCTCAACGCGAATTCGGACGACACTGCATGGTGCTCAGTCATTCAGAATACCCTTATCGCGAACTACATCGTCGCTGCGAATCACGGCGTAGATACCCGAATCCAATGGGCCCTGCTGCTCGCCAGTGAGTGTTTCCCGAATGATGTACTGAGGAGTACCGTTCTGTTCAAGAAACACGCGACCCACGTATTCCCCAACCATCCCCAATACAGTCAGCTGAACGCCACTAAAGAAGGTAATGAACACCAGCACTGAAGGTATTCCTACCGGCACATCGGGGTTCAGCCAGAGCCTGTCCACAAGCACAGCAAGCATCAGCAAGACGCTGAGCACAGAGGTCAGCAGCCCTGCCATAACCGCGATCCTCAACGGTGCAATTGAGAACCCCAGAAACATATTGAGCCACAGACGAACGAGCTTTCGAAGCGTATACCCGGACTGCCCCGCCACTCGCGGAGCATGGTCCACATCCAGCTGACCAATCCGTCGAGTCGTCCGAAAAATCAGTCCATCAATGTATGGAAACGGACCACGATAACGAATCACCTCGTTCACAACGAAACGAGTCATCACCTTTAAGCTCGACAGGTAGAGATGTGCGGGCTTCTTCAGCATCCGTGTCGCAAGCACATCGTTCAGTCGGCTGCCCAGATTTCGAAACCACGAATGCTGCTTGATGCGGTAGTGTCCGTAAACGACATCCAACTGCTCGTCCTCAAGCAGTCTCCACATCCTGCCAACTTCTTCGGGCGGATTCTGACCGTCGTCATCGAGAACAGCTACCACCCGACCGCGGGTCTGAGCTAACCCCGCCAGCACTGCATTGTGCTCACCAAAATTTCTCGCGAGGTCAATAAAAATTACTTGCTGAGGATACTGGTGCACCAAATGTCGGCACACAATCGTACTGGTATCTGCCGAGCCATCATTGACAAGCACAATCTCGATTGAAGAATTCGCGTATGTCTGCAGTATCCGGGACACAACGGATCCAATTGTTAAGGCTCCGTTATAAACCGGGACTACAAATGAAATATCGATCGTCGGAACGACCATTCTCCCACCTCACAATTGCAGGTTTGCGGGGTGAATTCATCTGTGGACCAGCCACATCAATAAGTCCCAGCAGTGTTGCTGTGTTCAGGGCATCCCTACAATCTTAACTATCAAAAAAAAGTAAAATCGTCGGGAATCACTTGCCTCGATGCACGATCTCCATAATACAGGATCACGAAGTCCTGTTTTGTTGTTTTGAGTCATCGAGGGATTTCAGAGTCGTTTCGAACAGCGTTCCCTGAGAGGGATTGAGGGGTCAGTGGGTTATGTCGGAGATTTCAAACGTTCTTCGTTTAGGGCGAAAAATCACAGTCTTTCCGGTCGTTCATGGAAGCGGAGATTACGCAGTTGAAGTCCGAAGATTGATGCTGGCACATCGATTTGACTGCCTCGCCATCCCGCTTCCGCAGTCGTTTGCTCAGCCAGTTGAGGAGGCGATTGAACAGTTGCCCTATATCTCGATTGTCGTGCAGCAGGAATCTCCGACTTCATTTTCATCCGGCGACTCTGATGCTCCGACATCATCACTTCGACGTGCGACGTATGTACCGATTGATCCATGCCAGGCAGTCATCTCTGCGATCCGAATTGCGCGTCAGGAACGAATTCCGCGAGCGTGGATTGATCCGGAGAGCGATCACTACGAGCCTCGTACGGCAGTGCTGCCGGATCCGTATGCTCTGAAGCAGGTTTCTGCGGATCGATTTGCCGCAGCTGTCCTTCCGACGATTGCTCGACCTGCAGCAGGAGAGCAATCTGCGCGAATCGACTGGATGGCCAGTCGGCTTCACGAACTTGCCAGGGAATATGAGAACGTGCTATGTATCTGCAGTCTGGTCGACTGGCCATGGCTGAGGGACGCATACAACTCGGCCGTCGATTGTCCGCCTGCGGTCGCTGGCCCGGAAGAACCATGTCGGATCTACAGTGTGGATGCTCGGACATTGATCTTCATGCTGGGCGAGTTGCCATTCATAACAGCGCTGTATGAGCTGGCACGAGTTCGACTGGACGACGATGAAAACCTGTCGGTGGATGGAATCAAAGCTCTGCTGCTGTATGCCAGAGAACGTTACCAGGCGGAATTTGGGGTTCGGGCACGGAGGATTACGCCTCATCTGCTGAAGACACTTTTGAAGTATGTTCGCAATCTTTGTCTGATGGAACGGCGATTTACTCCGGACCTTTACACCCTGATTGTCGCATCACAGCAGATTGCCGGGGACCAGTATGCGATGCATGTTGCCGAAACCGCACGCGAATACGCATATCCGGCCCTCGAGTTTTTTCCTCCTGTGAGATTTGGCATCGACCGAATGCTGCTTCCCGATGGATCTGAAGTACAGCCGATCAGCCGACTGCCTGGCCATCCGGTTGTCTGGAGGACCTGTCAGCTGAAGTCGCGTCCTGAAATACGAAGACAAGTTGAATGGCAGAAAACCTGGAATCCATTTGGCCAGTGCAGCTGGCCACCTGAAGACACTGCGATCGAGCGATTTCGGACTCACGTGAAAGACGTTGCTCTTGAGATGCTTGGCAATGATTTTGCAAAGACGGAAAAATTCAGTTCCTCCATCATGGATGGGCTCGATATTCGTGAAACTCTCCGAAACTGGCACACCGGGGATCTGTATGTCAAGGTCTTCCCACCGGCGCGGGGAACGCTTGACTGTGTGCTGATGCTCTTTGATTCTCCCGCGGATCCACGAGAGTATCCATGGAGAATCACATGGCATGCAGAGAGCCACGACGAGTCCACACTTTCTCTGTTTGCAACGAACTTCCTTGGAAACATGGTTGGACCAGGTATCGCGCTTGCTCGATACGGCGGCTGTATGTTTCTGTTTCCTCCCCGCCCGATTCCGGACGTCTGGCGAGATCCCATGTTTGATTTTGCAGACACGCTCGAGGAACGCCTGCTGGCGGCGGCATTTGTTTATTCGCGAGAACGTCATATCGCATTGCTCAGCCATTCGCCTCCCGGGGCTGGCTGGAGACGACTTGCGGCAAAGTATCACAAGAAGATACTCCACGTTCCGCTCGGTCGTTTCGGAAACGCGACGATCGAAAAACTTCGTATGTTTCATGTGCTAAATGGTCATCAGATTCGCAGCTTCGCCGGACACTTTATCAGAAAGCCTTAGCCTGGGGACGATCACAGTCATGGCCAGAAACGAATCTGATCGTGAAGACCTGATCCGAGAAGCAGTTGCATTGACGAACCGTGCTGAGTTTCAGCTGACCGGTGTCGACGGGATCATTACCGCGGGTTACCGATCGAATGGCGCATTGAGCCTGTTTTTTGAACAGGATCCGGTCTACCAGTTCGATCCGGAAGGCCGACTTCGTCGAGCATTTGTTGACGGCTATCTCTTTCGAAGCCAGCATACCGGACTGGCACGACTCGAACGGAAGCGAACGAACACCGAGACAATACTGTTCAGGTACGACTTAACAACCGAGGAGCTCGATGCTTTCCGGCGTCAACTGCTTGTCAGACTGGAGTCACTTTTTCAAGCGCTGGAAACCGGCCGCGTCATGTTATTGAGAGTGGTGCCTGAAGGCGATGTACATATACTTCAGAAAGTCCGTTCGTCGATTCACAGCATCAGGGCCACATCTTCCTGGCTTTCAAATCTGATTCCTGCAAGAAAGTGACTTGCTTACCGTCGTCTGCTTTCGGAGCAGCTGGATAATTCCGTCATGAAACAAATCATTCTGATGCGTCACGCAGAAGCAGAGCCGGAACGCGGGACAGCGTCTGACTTTGAACGAGCGTTGACGGAGTCCGGCCGCGAGATGGCTCGCCGAACGGCAGCGTTGCTCCGGGAAAACGGCATTCGACTTTGCCGAATTATTGCCTCGTCGGCAGACCGCACAACACAGACCGCGGAGATCGTTCAGGCTGAATTTGGACAATCGCTGCCGCTGGTCCTTTGTGATGAACTTTATCACGCCGATGCATCTCGCTATCTGTCAGTCGCTGCTCAGGAAGCCAGCGACGAGGACTCGTGTCTGCTGATTGTCGGTCACAATCCCGGAATGGCGGAATTGATGATGGCCTGTGCACACAGGAGTTTCTCCGTTCCCCCGTCCACAGCAGCAGTGTTCGATACGGACATTCAGGAGTGGCAGACTCTGCTGACCCCGGTACGACCAGGATTCCACAGGCGATTGCTGGTATGTGAAGGGCGATTGATTCCGTAAAGTACATTCGCAGGGATTCACTCAACTCTGGCCCGTATCGGCCTCGCTCAGGATTTCGTAAGCCGACGCCAGTTCATGGGCAATTCTGCTTCCCAGTAATTCGTTTCCATGTTCGGAAGCAGCAGGCATGACAGGCCACGTATAAGTTTCAACCTCCAGCTGAGGCGCGTATTGCATCGCAGCAATTCGATGCAAAGCAGCGACAAGACTTGTGCGTGTTGTGTGCAGCGGTCCCAGAGAATCTGCAAATACTGGAACATGGAAGTGAACTCTCCATGCCTCCGAATTCAGGAAGTCGTCCGGGGGATCACGTTCCAGATCTTCACGTGTCAAATCAAGCCTGTGTCGAATAACACCATGATGATCGCGAGCAAACGTCTGGTGCAGGTAACGCGGTTCGACAAAGCCCGCCAGCGCTTTTCGGCCATCGCGATTATTTAGCGGATCTCTCAATTCGACCGCGTTGGTGATATGTACTTTATTGATCCTGATTTCGGCTTCGAGGATTTCATCAATCGTCCCTGGAAGGTCTTCAAAGAGCACAGCCTGATGACAGACATCAAGGCACAGGCCAATGTATTCCTGAACAACAGACAGGCAGTTTCTGGCCTCTGCCATTTCGAAGAGCGTTCTAAACACGGGCACCGTTGTTTCAAGCGTTGAATCGAGTTCACAGAGTGGCTCGGGTTCGATCGCCAGCCGAATCCGGCGACCAGTCTGCTCATGCAATCGCTTCAGAAACGAAGCCAGCTGAATCAGATGGCTTTGGCAAACGGCGTGAAAATCCGGACCATGTGGATTCATCCGCCCGCCCAATGGAACTGTCGACAACGTACCTTCCCCACCCTCCGGAAGTAGTTGAGCCAGCAGCGTTGCACATTGTTCCGTGTAGGAAATTCGGGATCGTTGAGTCCAGTCGGGAAGATAGACCTGTTCTTTGACACGATCGCTGTGAAAATCCCCGAACGGAAATGTATTCAGGGTGTAGCAGCAAAGGTCATTCTGCCAGAGTGTCTGCGCGAGCTCCTCGAGCCCCGAAGGCGAATGCGTGAGCTCTTCGACGACACCTGCGGCCAGCCATAAACCTGCGGCCATCGGGGCATCGAGAATCCGTCGAGCTTCGGCAGAATGATCATTCAGTCCCTGAATCACGTCGCTTACGGTTCGAGCCGGATGAACGTTGGTGCAATAACTCAGCGGCAAAGTACAGATGGTCATTGGGGAAAACCTGAATTTTCTGTGACTGTCGGTCGGCACCCGGAACGTGCCATCCGACTTTTGAACGGAGCCATGGTGAATGAGTAGATGTTGAGCACCAAACCGCGCAGACGCAAATGACTCGACCAGCGAATCTTGCCGGTTTTTCCTGCTGAGTCGTCCGATCATTCTGCATTGACGGTGATCCGAATCTATGGAACAAACCGGATGTAAAACCTGGTCCTGGGATTCTGAGAATGGAGATGGAACCGGGGAGATGTAAATTTCAGCCGCATCATCCAGTGAATCGATGTCAGATTCACCAGATGAGTCTGATGTCGTGACTGCACACAAAGTCACGATTGAGTGCACGGGTTCGAGTTTCCCACGGAAGGGTTTGCCATGCGATCGCTGTTGCGAATGTCAATGCTGTTGAGTTGCCTGATGTTGACGGGCTGTCACTGCTGCGGCGTCACGGAGCGCTATGCCGACCACATTGACGACATCTCTGACAGCAGCATCCATCTCGACCGCTTTTACTGCGAAAAACTGGACCTCACGCGACTCTGCATGAACCGACGATGTCCCAACTGTCGCTGAACTTAACAGTTCCGAACTTTTGCACTGTTGAGAATGTGCCTGACGTACCGATGATAACGGTTGGGGGGTTTGCGCCAAAAATGACTCCGGGGGGGAGCGACCGCAGACCGCGTTCGAATTCAGTCAGGACTCGCTGATTTCGGTATCCGAATGCGATTTCGCATTCGGAACGCAGAAAGCAGCACTCTGCCTGCCGTTCGTTGGGGGAAACATGCAGTACATTCGTTGGCGCGCCCGCGCATGGTCTGTCTGCAGACTCGTGCTGTTCGGCTTTCTGCTGTCTTCGACTGCCGCATCAGCGACAGCGGATTCGCAGCTTGAAGAGCTTGCAACACGAGCCGGCTTTCGCATTATCTCCCGGGGTGACTCAAGCAGTGCCCGTCAGAAACAGGCGAAAGAGAGCATCCCACTGGGTCGAATGACGCCCGTAAATCGTGATCGCGCCGCCAAAGTGATTCAGGGTTGCAATCAGTTCCGAACTCTTCCGGAACTTCAATACTCTGCAGATCCTGCGATCTACCGATATCTGATTCAGCATCCCGACGTCGCCGTCAGTACGTGGCGAGTGATGGGTATTTCCAAGTTCCAGATGTGGCAGACCGGCCCCACAGAATACGAAGCCGAAGCAGTTGACGGATCGGAAGGAATTGCAGACGTACTCTATCGCGACGATCAACAAATCGTATTTGTCTGTGATGGCCAGTATCATAACCCCTTGCTTCCAAAACCACTCGCAGCGTCTGCGCTTGTCTGGTTCAGATTTGCATTTTCACCGGGTGCCGACGGGCAACAACTGGTCAGTCAAAAAGCAGACGTCTTCGTAGCCTTCCCGTCACAGAGCCTGTCGACCGTTGCAAAAATCCTGACCCCAGTCACGAACTCAATGATGGACCGCAACGTGTTCGAAGTCTCTCTTTACGCAGGCATGATGTCTCGCGCCGTTCGGGACGAACCCGACTGGATCATTCAGGTTGCTCGACAAATGGATGGCGTACTGCCTCAGCGCGAGACCGAGTTGATTGAAATCGCACGAGTCCCACGCAGCCCGCGAACTGACCGAACTTCTTCAAATTCGAATCCCGACGGAGACCGAAAGAGACTGCTGTCCTCAGGCATTTCTCTCTTTGAGCCTCCAAAACCAGAGGATGTGATCGCTGGCAGTGCACCGCCATCCGCTCAGGTGACCACTTCAGAACCGATAACCACAAGCCAGCCAAAGTTGCCCGCAAAGACCGTTTCAAATCCGAAACGAGCCTCCGACCGCACATCGGAAGTTGCCCAGCCCGGAGTTCAGATCAAGCCGGCGGAGCGAGTCAAAACACAGGAAACATCCTCAGACCCCGATGGATTTCAACTTCAGCAGGATGTAACTCCACCCGCAAATACTCGACGCCCGCGATAAAAACCGCACCGTGCGTTCCGGACTTACTGCACAGGTCCGGAACGCACGATTTTTCCACCATCGCGACCCGCGCCTGGCCCCAGTTCAATCTGGTAGTCACACAGAGAGATCAGATAGTTGTCATGCTCGATGATCACGACCGAATGCCCCATCTGAACCAGTGAACTGAGACAGTCCATCAGTCGATCGATGTCCTGCAGATGCAGACCGGTCGATGGCTCGTCAAGCAAAAACAGATTTCGCCCGTTCCTGCCGGCAGACTCCCGCTGAAGTCTGACTGTTGGTTCGATCTCAGCCAGCGAAATCCCCGCAAGCAGAGCCGCAATCCGAAGCCTTTGCATTTCACCACCAGAAAGCGTTGACACGGTCTGACCGAGCTTAAGGTATCCCAAACCCGCACTTCGGATCGCGCCAAGACGCTGCTGAATTCGATGATGGCCACCAAAGAACGCAAATGACTCATCGACCGTCATTGCAAGGATTTCATACACAGAACGATCACGGTACCGAACTTCCAGAACATCCGTGCGAAAACGCCGACCTCCGCAGACTTCGCAGGGCGTCTCGATGTCCGCCAGGAAGTGCATTTCAACAGTCACGATGCCGTTACCTTCACAGACCGGACATCGACCACCACGAGAACTGTTGAAACTGAACGTCGAGGGCGTGAAGTTGCGTTTCTTTGCCTCATGAGTCTCGGCCAGTAACTTGCGAATATCATCGAATGCCCCAATCCATGTCACCGGTACACTTCGACTGCTGGTTGTCACCGAATCCTGTGACAACAGCACAACGGCATCAACAGAATCACCGTGATCGAATTCCAATGAGGTCACCCGGGGAGATTCCAACAGAGTCGCCTGATTCGCCTGCATCAATGGCTCTCCCTGTCCGGTACGACGACACAGTTCCGGATAGATCGATTCCACAATCAGAGAACTCTTTCCACTCCCTCCAGGCCCAGTCACCACGCACAGGACGCCCAACGGAAGATCCACAGAAACATTCTCCAGATTATTGCAGTTCACTCCCCTGCATCGCAGCCAGCCGCTCGGTGGTCTGCGAGTCGAAGTCACCAACTTTGCCTCAGTGGAATCTGTTCTGATTCGACGAACGATGGTTCTCCCTTGTTCACAAAACGACTTCAGCGCTAGTGCCGTCGCCGTGGATGCGTGGTTCAGAAGTTCAGCCGGGGTTCCCGTAAAAACTAACCGCCCTCCGGCGTCGCCAGCCCCGGGACCAATCTCCACAACCTCGTCTGCAGCCAGAATGAATGCAGGATCATGTTCAACCACGACAACCGTATTGCCACTATCCCGAAGCCGCTTCACGACGGATATGATCCGATCCGTGTCATCAACGTGCAGACCAGACGTCGGCTCATCGAGAATATAAAGCGCATTCATCAGCCCGGCGCCCAGAGCAGTCGTGAGAATCACTCGCTGCTTCTCTCCGCCGCTCAGGGTACCCAGAGATCGATCAAGGGTCAGATAGCCAAGGCCACAGTGGAGTAGAAATTCCAGCCTCAGTCTCAGATGTGCAACGACTCTTCGATGATTTCGAAACTCGTCTGAGGCAATCTGATCTGAGTGAGCTTCAATCAGCCGATAAAGTTCGCTGACTTCAAGTCCCGAAAGTTCTGTGATTGATCGTCCCCACAGCACGACACAGTTGGATTCAGGCCGAAGTCGTTTTCCGCTGCATGCGGGACACGTGGAGTACGGCTCGCGATAGGCTGATGACTTCGATCTTCCCTTTTTTACTTTCAACTGCGGACGAATCATTCCCAGACCCTGGCACGTCGAACAGGCTCCGTGCGATGAATTGAAGTTCAACAACTCCAGTGAAGGTTCAGGGATTTCAATTCGACATGTCGGACAAACACGATTCGAATAGAGTGGAATTCGCATCCACTCCTGATCGTCCACAGACATACGCTCTGTCGTTTGATGATCTTCCGAACCCTTCGCTTCGCGTTCGTCGCCGGGCTCGACAAGCAGCACGCACTCACCGCAGCCGGTGGAATAACACAGCGCGACAGCCTCCGACAATCGCTGCAGGGAAGCAGGCTCCACTTTAAGTCGATCTGCAACGATCAACATCTCCAGGTTCGGCCCTCGTTTCTCAGGCCCTGCCGGGGCCTGAAGATCTGTGGCTCGACATTCAGCGAGCCGAAGTGAACGTCCATTGATGATGGCACGAGTAAATCCCAGGGACAGCATATCTTCAGGCTGATCTCCTGAATGAGCAGCCTTCCATGGAAAACAGACCATCACGCGCCGGTCTGCAAAGGAACTCGCAAGCGACGCAGCAATCTGTTCAGGATGATGACTCGGAACGTCTCCCCGACACTTCGGACATCTCAGTGTTCCCAACTGAACAAGCAGCAACCTCAGATCATCAAGAATCTCTGTTCGACTGCCAACCGTTGATCTCTGGCTGTTGGCTCCGGCAATTTGCCGAATGGCGATCGCCGGAGGAATTCCGTCAATCGAGGCGGCAGCCGGACGTTCGATTCGATCAAGAAACTGTCTGGCATATGGCGAAAACGTCTCAATGTATCGACGCTGGCCTTCTGCATACAGAGTATCAAAGGCGAGACTACTCTTACCTGAACCGCTGACCCCGCAGATCACGGTCAGCGATCCATGTCGAATCTTCAGGTGAATTCCTCGAAGGTTGTTGACTCGAACATCTTCGAGCTCGATCCATGATGCTCCCGCCACGCCTGCTCCCACTTCACGACAGATTCCATCCGCCTCACCATTCTCAGCAAGTTGCGGCCACCATGCTAATCATCCAGAGATTCACGAGTGGCGTCAAACGGCTGAGTAAACCACGGATAAATTGCGGGGATCACGAGTGATGTCAGCATTGTGGACGTGATGAGTCCACCGATCACAACCGAAGCCAGGGGCCTCTGCATTTCCGCTCCGTCACTTGTTGAGAGCGCCATTGGCAGAAACCCCAGACTTGCCACCAGAGCCGTCATCAATACCGGACGAAGTCGTGACACAGCGGTTTCGCGAGTCGCCAAATCAAGTGGCATTCCTGTCTTTCTCAGATGCTCGGCGGCACTGACCCAGACAAGTCCGTTCAGTACAGCAACTCCGAACAATGCGATGAATCCAACGCCCGCTGAAATACTGAACGGCATTCCTCGGAGTGCGAGTGCAAAGATCCCTCCTGACGCAGCAACAGGAACTGCCAAAAAGATCAGCAAGGCAAGCCGCGTCGATTTGAACGATGTATAGAGAAGCAGAAAAATCATAAGAAGCACAATCGGAGTGATCATCATCAGTCGGCGACTTGCTGACTGCAGATTTTCAAAGTCCCCTCCCCATCGAATCTCATACCCTGTCGGCAGGCTGATACTCTCTGCAACCTTTCGCTGAGCTTCCGCAACAAATGTCGCCACATCTCTGCCTCGCACGTTGGCAGAAATAAACGTGCGGCGCCGGTTCGAATCATGTTCGACCGATGGTGGAGTTTCCTCAATCTGAATATCAGCGAGTTCACCCAGAGGAATCGGTTTTCCACCAATGTCCGTAACCGGAAGTTGAGTAATCCGATCAACCTCTGTTCGCCACTGCTCGGGGATTCGAATCATGATCGGATAACGTGCTCGTCCCTCAAAGATCGTGCCCACCTCACGGCCTCCAAGTGAAGAAACGACGTCCATGACCTGCTGAGCTTCAAGGCCATAACGAGCGAGTGCCGCGCGGTCAGGCCGGATTGTGACTGTTGTCAGGTTCGCCTGCAGATCGGCTTTGACGTCGACCGCACCAGGAACTCCTTTCAGCAGTCGTTCAATGTCTTTCGAGAGGATGGCCAGTTGCTCCAGATCATCGCCATAGAGCAATACAGCGACGTCTGCCTTCACGCCGGCCACCAGTTCATCGACCCGCATTTCGATAGGCTGAGTAAATCCGAATGCAACTCCGCTGATTCGTCCGGTAAGTGCTTCGGACATCTGCTGAATCAGATCATCGCGAGTCACTCCCTCTCGCCATTCTGTATGGTCTTTTAGAATGACCCACACGTCCGTTTGATGGACTCCCATAACATCGTTTGCAATTTCCGGACGGCCTGTCTTACAAAATGTCGTTTTCACCTCCGGAAATGCACGAAGCTCATTTTCAATTCGAGTCGACATTTCAATCGCACCTTCCAGTGATGCACTCGGCAATCGAACGGCTTCTACCAGCAAATCACCTTCTTCAAGCCTGGGCATGAATTCAGCTCCCAGGTTTAGCCCCACCGGAACACTGACGACAAGCAGCAGAACAGCAAGAGATGCAGTAAGAACAGGCCAGCTGATTGCTCGACTGACAATCGGCCGATACAGCCACTTAATCCAGCGTACGAGAAACACATCCTTGTCAGTCATATTTCGCGGGAGTGCAAGCGATGCCATGGCGGGCATGAATGTCATTGAAAGCACCAGCGAACCTGCCAGTGCAAACAGCACAGTTAGCGCCATGGGACGAAACAGCTTACCTTCGGTTCCTTCAAGCATCAGGATTGGCAGATAGACAATTGAGATAATCAACTCGCCAAACATCGTGGGTTTTCGCACTTCGATAGCGGCATCACGAATGACGTCAATTCGACTGCGATTCTCAGAATTGTGTGATAGGCGGTGAATACAGTTTTCAACCATGATTACCGACGAGTCCACGATCAATCCGAAGTCGATCGCACCCAGACTCATCAAACTTGCCGTGATCCCGAATGCCTGCATCAGATTGGTGGCGAACAGCATCGAAAGTGGAATTGCCATCGCGGTAATCAATCCAGCTCGAAAGCTCCCAAGCATGATGAGCAGAACCAGAACGACAAGGACACCACCCTCAATCAGGTTTTTAATAACGGTCTGCAGCGTTCTCCCAATTAAAGCGGACCGATCATAAATGATCTCGATTGTGACACCGTCCGGCAGGGTGGGCTGAATCTCGTCCAGACGTTCCTTGACGCGTCCAACCACTTCCCTTGAATTCTCACCAATCAGCATCATCACAAGTCCGGTGACTGCTTCTCCGCGCCCGTCTCGTGTGACCGCTCCCTGCCGTGTCATGGGTTCAATGCTGACATCTGCCACGTCCCCGACCAGAATCGGTGTACCATCCGCCTCACGTCGGAGGACAATTTTCCGCAGATCGTCTTCTCCGGTCACCAGCGCCTGACCTCGAAGAAAGATCTGTTCTTCATGATGCACGACGTAACCGCCACCTGTCGCAGAATTATTTGTCTCAATGGCATGAAACAACTGTTCCATGGAGATCGCATTGCTGTTCAGCAGATTGGGGTCTGGCCGAACCTCGAAGGTCTGATAGAAGCCCCCGTGAGTATTAATCTCCGTGACACCCTTCACTTCACGCAGGCGAGGTGCGACGTCCCATTCAAGGATTGTTCGCAGAGCCATCGGAGTATAGTTGTCGCCGCGAACCTCAAACTGCAGGATTTCTCCCAGTGCTGTTGTCAGAGGTCCCATCTCAGGCGTTCCGTATCCCGGCGGGATCTTCGAAGCAGCGCTTGAAAGACGCTCTGACACCAGTTGCCGGGAAAGATAGAGATCGGTGCCCTCTCTGAAGACAATCGTCACGACCGAAATGCCAAACTTCGAGACGCTGCGAACCTCTTCAACATTCGGCAGCCCACCCATTGTCGATTCAACGGGCCACGTGACATACCGCTCCACTTCAACGGGCGACAATGAACCGGCATCAGTGATGACCGTCACCTGCACATTGGTCATGTCAGGAACAGCATCAATCGGCAACTGCAGGGCTGCATTCAGCCCGGCCGCTGCCATCAGAAATGTACCAACCAGCACAAGAAATCGATTTGAAAGTGTCAGTTCAATGAGTCGCGAAAGCATGGAACAAGTCTCCGGAAGAATCCTTGAGGTGTGTGAGTCAGCCCTACGTTGCCTGCACTCTGTTCAGAGCACAGATACTTCAGCAGTCACTCTTCACTCTCAAGCAGCAGTTCACTCTTCAACTGAAACGTTCCAGCAACAACAACCTTCTGGTTCTCATCCAGTCCCGAAACGATTTCAACGAGTTCTCCCGAGTGCAGACCGGTTTGAACCTCAACACGACGAAACGTCAGGTCGTTCTCCGGAACAAATACGAACTGGCGAGACTCATGCTTTACAACCGCACTCTCGGGAATCGCGATCCCGTGAGCCGCCTGCCCCATCGGAACTCGCACGTTGACGAACATTCCTGGCCTCAGAAGCCCATCCGTATTCGGCAGCTCAGCAACCACCGGGATTGCATTCGTTGAAGGATCCACTTCCCGGCCAACGAAATATACGGCCGCCTTCAGAACCTGTTCGGACTGATTCGATATGATGACCTCGAGCTGATCTCCCGGCGACAGTTTCAACCCGCCACGATCCCGATCCCTCAGGTCTGCGGCAACCCACAACACGGACGTATCTGCCAGCACAAAGACAGACTCGCCAACCTCGACACGTTCTGATGCGGAATAATTCTGTCGCTCAATTGTTCCGGAAAACGGAGCTCGCAGTTCGACGCGAGACAGGACTTCACCTTCATCTGAAGTTGTCGCTGGTACTGCTTCTTCAGACTCTGATCGATCAGACTGCTTCACTTCATCACGTTCGTCAGTGGTTCCCAGCAGCGTACGTACAGTCTGGCGACTGATCAACAACCGGCGTTCGGCATCTTCAACTGCGATCTCTGCCTGTCGACATGCCTGATTTGCCTCGAACACAAGCTGTTCAAGTGTGCCCAGCAGGGACGCTTCAGCCGTTTCGACTTCACTCTGGCGTTCCTGCAGAGTTCGTCGAGGTATCACTCCACTTGCCACATTCTCAACGGCCGCCGTGGCCAGAGTTTCAGCAAGCGTCAGCTGGGAGTACGCGGTCAAAACTTTCTCTCGGGAACTCCCCAGTGATACCGTTCTGAATTGAGTTCTGATTTCATCCGGAGTCATGCGATTCTGAATCGCTGCCTGCAGACGCTGGAGCCCGCTGCAGGTAGAGACAGCCCATTCCCTTCGTTCGCTTACCAACCGCAGCTCCGACTGACGCTGAAGAACATCTGCCCGAGCATGCCCAACTTCAGGACTGCTGATTTCCGCCAACACATCTCCTGCAGCAACTCTGTCGCCAGGCTTCACATGAACACGTGTCAGGATCCCTGACGTCGCCAGCCGCACCTCGATGTGCCGACGATCATCGTATCTGACACGTCCAGGCACCGTATGAAACGGCTGCACGGTTTGACGTGACACTGTTGAAACTTCAAGCGGCAATGCTCGACGTTTGGCATCGGTCAGTGTGACTGTCTGTTTTTCGACAGCAGTGGTTTCAACTACCGTCGGGGGACCTGCCTCATCCGGCTGCTGAGCAAGTTGTTGATCGCCCCCGACGGCAGTGTTTGTTTCAGAGTCCTTCAGACGAGAACTCTGCAGAAACATCCAGGCAGAAGATGCGGAAACTAATATGAAGACAAAACCAGCGACAAAAATCACAACACGGCGTTGCATAGGGCACCTGCAGATTTCACGACGAATGGGGAGGCGTACGCTTCGGCGTACGAAGAGCATTCAGCGGAAACAGGTGTTTAGACTGTCGAAACCCCGGTCAGGGCACTCAGCGCGACTTCAGCACGCTGGAATTCATGAAATGTGCGTGGAGTCTCTGAACCGCGAGCACTCCGAATTACTTCTGAGTTTTCCGGATTCAGGTCAAACGATGGCACAACTTCAAAGAGTTGCTCCAAAACGCATGGCAACTGCAGTTCACATGGATCGGTTTCTATGGCAACCCGGCACGCAAGCGTAAGAATTTCCGATGGAAATGACGTCTCTCGTGAAGGCAGATGACCATCGTCCTCGCCCGGAATAGCAATATGCCAGTGCCAATCACTCGCCAACTCAAAGCTTCCGGTCATTTCTGCATGAAATCGATGTTCATGTCGCTCGCGTACTTCTGAATCGTACTGACCATGATGATGGATGACTGGAACAGGCCCGCGCCAGCTGCCAATGCACAACAAAATGCACACAAAAGTGTGCAGACGTCGTTGCATTCCTGAAACAGCTGAAGCCATATCTTCACAAATCTTCGGTTGAACCTGTGGTTTGAACGGGTTTTGATGCCCTGCCATGAATTGTCGGCAATTGTCATACCAGTTGCAAGTGGATTTTCAGGAGGCGAATGAGCACAGGGGTGAGAGTCTTAATTTTCCGGAAATGAGGGGTTTGACGAACGAACGGTTCCTGCCATCCGGACGGTGAGGACTGTACCCCGATTCGTCAACTGGCTGCCATAACGGCTGACCCTCGTTTTGTTCAGCGACGATGAATGTCGTAGTTGAACAAGGATTGTTCTGTTCGCACGAATGTTGGCTTGGAGGCCACTATGCGTCGTGTTCGTCTCTGGCATTTGTCCGGCACTGTGTCTCTGTCTCTGCTGTGCCTTGTCGGGACATCTGGTTGCCGATCCGCCATTCAGTCGTGTACCGGACGCTATATCGCAAAGGCGTCCACGCCCGTGGACTACACCCCCACAACAAGTCGTGATGATGCGTCATCAGTAGTGCCTCCTGCTCCGGGATCAATGGACTCCCCGGAATCACCCAATGCTCAGGAGGTTGCTCCGATCCACGAAGCATCGCTGACGAACACTTCAGACCGTTACGCATCGAATATAGAAAACGATCAACCGGTCGTAAGCTCGGCTCAACCACAGCGGTTTCAGATTCCCAAAGAACTCCCTGGGGCTGATGCTCCGCCCCTCCAGATGCCACCTTTGGATCCGACTTTGTCTCCGGAGCAGAGAAAGTCTTTGGCCGCTTCACTGTTTCCTGAAATCGCCGACGCTGAACCCGCCGACGTTGCGTCTGATGAGCATTCGCTGACTCTGGCGACACTTCAGCAAATGGGAATCGACAACAGCCCGATTATCCGTCAGGCAGCAGCAGATGTTGAAGAAGCCCGGGGCCTTGCTGTACAAGCCGGGTTGAAGCCAAACCCAACAGTCGGCTATCAGGGCGATACCATTGGTACCGCAGATACGTCAGGCTACAACGGTGTTTCCATCAGTCAGGAAATTGTCACCGCCGGGAAACTGACTCTGGCACAAAATACAGCTTTAATGGAGATGCGGGCTAAGGAAGCCGAGCTTCGGAAGGCAAGAATTGAGCTGGCAACCCGCATTCGTCGAGGGTACTTCCGAGTTCTCGTAGCTCAGGAACAAGTCAAGTTCAACTCTGCACTCGCTCGATTGAGTGCAGAAGTCTATAAGGCACAGATTGATCTTGTCACTGGTGGAGAAGCGGCTCCATACGAACCACTCCAATTGCGAGTCTTCGCAGTTCAGGCTCGAAACAGCGTGATTCAGGCTCAAAACAATCTGGCGGCTGAATGGCGACAACTTGCCGCCAATCTCGGAATGCCAAATCTGCCATCGCATCGCGTTGAGGGGTCTGTCGAAGCCGTGATTCCGGCGATCGACTATGATCAGGCTGCAGCGTTACTCGTTCAAAAACATTCAGACCTGCAGGCTGCACAGTCGAGGATTGCGAAGGCAAACTGTAACCTGCGACTTCAGCAGATTACGCCGATCCCCAACGTCTCTCTGTACGCCGCATTTCAACACGACGACACTTCGCCACTTTCAGACTATTCGACCAACCTGCAGCTGTCAGTGCCCGTTCCGGTTTTTGATCGAAATCAGGGGAACATCTCGGCCGCTCATGCTCAGCTCGTTCGAGCTAACCAGAATCTCTCAGAGACTCAGAATTCTCTGCTGGGTAGTCTGGCAGATATCCATGCAAGACGCAGCAGCAGCCTCGTGATTGTCAACAGTTATCGAAGTGATCTGCTGCCGGATCAGGTCCGAGTCTATCGAGGAGTCTATGACCGATTTCGTGCCGAAGGGGATGGGATTGATTTTTCTCAGGTTGTTGTCGCTCAGCAAACCCTTGCTCAGGTTGTCACGAGCTACCTCAATGAACTCCAGACACAATGGGATTCAACAGTAGAACTCGCAGCACTTCTGCAGATCGATGACTTCATGACATTTGATGGACTGGCTCTGCCGTCGGAGCAACCCTGATCATCGCTGGGCGATCTCATCTTAGCGGGGCTAAGAGATCTTACTGGGAGATAACGTCTGCCAGGCGATAAGTGTATCCCTCACAGCCTGAACGTCGTGAATTCTGAGCAGGTCTGCCCCGCGTTCCGCCATCGCGATTGAAACGCCCAAAGTGCCGGCCAGTCGCTCTTCAACCGGGCGGCCAAGAATCTTCGCAAGAAAGCGTTTGCGGCTGTGACCAATGAGAATCGGACAACTCAATTCATTGCGAATCCGCTCGACATTCTTCAGCAGCTGAATGTTGTGGTCTGCCGATTTTCCGAATCCGATTCCGGGGTCCACACACAGTCGGTCTGCCGAAATTCCTGCTCGCAGGCATGCCTCTATTCGCCCCCTGAGGAATTCGACGACCTCCTGAACGACATCGTTGTATTGAGGGTCCACCTGCATTGTTTGAGGAGTTCCCTGAATATGCATCAGGCAGATGCCAGCCTGAGAATTCCGACAAACGTCGATCATCGATGGGTCCATCGTCATTCCTGAAATGTCGTTGACGATAGAAGCACCCGCCTCTATTGCCTGTCTGGCAACCTCCGATTTGGTTGTATCAATTGAGATTGGTATACGAACTCGATCGACCAGGCCGCGAATGACGGGGATTGTCCGAGTGAGTTCGTCCTCCAGGCTCACTGGCTCTGCACCTGGCCGAGTCGATTCCCCACCAATGTCGATGATATCTGCACCGTCTTCTGCAAGCTTCAGTCCCTGAGCAATGGCATCCTGCAGTTGATTGTGACGACCTCCGTCGGAAAAGCTGTCAGGCGTGACGTTCAGAATCCCCATCAACAGCGGGATCGAGCCTCTTCGAAGCTGATGGCCTCCACAGACCCACGTCAGGGTCTTCCAACTCTGTGCTGCTGATTCGATCACTATTCTGCATCCGTTCTGCGGAGTACCAGGACACTGCAGTCTGCATAGCGAATGACGCGTTCTGCGACGGATCCCACCAGCAGTCTCTTGATGCCATGGTAACCATGAGACGGAATCACAATCAGGCTGGCTGCTCGCTGAGTTGCGTATTCGGCGATCTGCATCCCAGGATCACCCATCAACACAGTCGCTGACGCACCCTTTGCTCCGTGATCCAGACACAACTGTTCGATTTGCTTTCTGGCAAGCTCCAGTCGAATTTCATCATCAGCAATTCCAAGCAACGCATCGGGCGAAATCGGGTCTGTCGGGGAAATCACGTGAATCACATGAAGTTTCTCGGGCGACCCCGCGATGGCCAAAGCGGAACGAATCGCGTGCGAAGACTCTCGACTGAAGTCGATCGGACACACAACCGTAAGATTTGAGAGAACCATGGGGATTTTCCAGTCGTAGAAAGAGGCAACCACCGACTCCGTGATCATAGCGTTGTTGAATCGCATCGTCGATTTCGTTTCCGGTCTCCCGCTGTTAGGATTCCATTCCCAATCCTGATCGGCGTCGCGAATTCCGTTCCAAGTTCCGAGAACCGCCTGTGGCCAACCACACACTTATCCTTCCTGTCATTCAAAACTGGAGCTGCCACAACTGCGGTGGATGCTGCCGTGAACATCTGATTGAAATTACAGACGCAGAGAAAAAGAGAATCGAAGATCAGAAATGGACAACAGCGGACGGTACCCCGGCAGATCGGCCGTTGATTCAGCAGATCGGCCGCGGAAGGTACCGTCTTGCCCATCAGGACGATGGTGCGTGTGTTTTTCTTGATTCAAATGGTCTTTGCCGAATTCACGCTAAGTTTGGTGAACCGGCGAAGCCTCTGGCCTGCCGCGTCTATCCATATGCGTTTCATCCAATCTCCGGCAACCTCACCATCAGCCTCCGATTCAGTTGCCCCTCGGTCGTGCAGAATCTTGGACAGCGGGTTGTCGAGCAAAAGCCGGATCTGCTCCAGCTTGCAAAACTCATCACAGCGGACAGCCAAAAGTCATTCGAACCTCCGGCAATTCATGGAAACCAGAAAGTCGACTGGGCAGACATTCAGGAGTTTCTGACTGCGTTTGACGAAGAGCTGTCTGATGACAGCGTCAACTTCGCCACACGCCTGATGAGGATCCTCACCTGGCTGGAACTCGTGGAACAATCCACCTTTGATAAAGTCCGCGGAAATCGGCTGAAGGAATACCTCGGCGTGCTTACCAAAGCTTCGCGGAAGGCTCAGCCGGATAACGATCTTCCCGTTTTAAAGCCATCGCGTATTGGACGAATCCTGTTCCGAATGCTGGTTGCCCAATTGCTGCGACATGACACCGAAGCAACTGCTCGGGGAGGCTTGTCAACAAGGTTCGGGCTTCTCCGCGCAGGGTTGAAGTTCACATTTGCAATCGGTCGAGTTCCAAAATTTCAGGAATCTGTATCAGTAACGAAAGTCTTCGGAGGCAGTACAGATTCGAAGCAGTCTCCTCGATTCGCAGACCTCGAAAGCCCCTATAACGGGCGAACCAATGAAATCGATCGACTGATGACTCGCTACTTTCGAGTCAAGATTCAGGGCCTGCACTTCTGCGGAGCCGCGAACTTTGACTGGAATCTCGTTGATGGATTTCGATCGCTCGCATTGATGTATCCTGCCACCCTGTATATCGCACGACTGCGAGCATCTCGGCAGCAACGACCACAACTTGAACTCAGCGACGTGCAGGCAGCACTGGCAACACTGGACCACAACTATGCATACTCACCTGCCACCGGAAGTGCGTCTGCTCTGCAACGAATCCGTATCCTCGCCCGGCTCCAGCAGGTCACCGCCCTCTGTGGCTGGTACACCCAGTAACACCAGTTTAACGGCGAGCCGCAGGCGTCTGCGCAAGTTTAGCGGCGAGCCGCAGGCGTCAGTCCCCTGCTGCCCGGACCCCAGCGCCCGCTCCCGAACAAAATGGCCCACCCAGCCTGGATCCACACGTCACCAGCTCCGAGCCTCTTACTGTCGCGTAGTGACGGGCCTGTTGAACGCTTTCCAGACAAACAGCCACACGATACACATCAGCAACAGTGCGGCAAAAACTGCAAGCCATGCCTGTTTGGATGCCTGCCTCGCCATGTCATCAATCGGTTCAAGAGTTGCGGAGCGTTCTTCCTGAACAATCACCATCCATGGTGCTTCCATATCGGCAACAGAGACGGGAGACATCGCCGCCATCCATGATTCGCGAAACGGTGCCGCGGCAGCATCGGGAAGCATTCCAACAGGGTCCTTGTAGGTTGGCAGCAACACTTCTTTGTTCGCCTTTCCGGTCTTGCCGGCTCCTGACTTGCGGATCTGCTCTATTGTTGCCTGATCAACATGCAGTTGAGCAAAAAATTCGTCGGCTGCGGGAAGATCACGTTCAACGGACGTTGTCAGGTACGGATGATCGAGTACCTGCCAGTCGCGAGAGTCAATCAGGGCGATCACACGGCGAACGCTGTCATCGGTTTCTTCCTGAAGCCTCTGTCCAACGATTGCCTGAAGCTCCCCTACGTGCGCCGTGCGACAAAAGACCCCAATCACATTTCCGGATTCATCCTTCACCGGTACGCTGAATGCAACCATATACTTCCCGGTTGCATCGCTGCGAAAGGCGAGACTCACGTGACGTTCCGTCAACGGTGTTATTGACTCAGAAACCTCGTGTGGCTGGTATTCTTTATTCTGCCCGTGAAAGTAATCCCGGAAGCGAAAGTTTCTTCCGAGAGTCTCTCCGTTGTATTCTCTTCGCCAAAGTTGAGTCCCGATGGCATCTGTCAGAAACCAGCTTGTATCCAGACTGCGACCTCGAGCGATATTTGTCTGATCCGCACGTTCACGTGCTGCATCCAGCAGCTGCATCCAGCGGGGGCGTTCTGCAAATGGTCGGCCGTGTAACGCATCCATTTCCTGAACAATATCATCGGAAGGACGTTTCAGAAGAATTCGCAGGCTCTCTGAAACCTCCTTCTCAGCCATAACGGCTTCCAAACCCTCAAGACGATCCAGCAGTTCATCTTTCAGTGATGCGGCCTGGAGCCGAGCAGACAGGGAATCACTTTCGAGTGCTCTTGCTTCAAGTCGCTGTTCAGTGATCTTCAGATTATCCCGGAGAGCGTTCACAAAAATCGGGACCGTCGCAGCCATTAGCAGGATCGGGCCAAGAACCCCAAGGATCAGAAGTGGACGTCGTGACCTCTGACGATCTCGCGCGTCGAGTGCATCACGGACTGCCTGAGCGTTTGGAAGACGATCGGCAGGACGAACGGCAAGACACTGTTCGATAATTTCTGCCAGCCGGGCATCGACCCCCCGAATACTGCGATGCGTCTGCGGTGGGCCATGCTGCTCCATAAGTCTGCGATAGGTCTGCAGTCGTTCAGTGAGCCCCTGAGCCTGTTCGAGCTGTTGCTGAGTCTGTGGGTTCTTCCACGGTGGCTGCCCCGTGAGCATATGAAAAAACAATGCACCCACGGCGTAAACGTCCCACCGTGCATCAGGCAGTGCATCCAGATTTGCCTGCTCGGGCGCCATATAAAAAAGTGTGCCCAGCGCGGGACTTTGCTCGTGCGACATTCGGGACTGTCCGAAGTCGCAGATCCGAGCATGCAGCTGCCCATCGAGCAGCACGTTGTCCGGCTTCAGGTCACAATGCAGTACGCCGGCGCCGTGCGCATCAATCAGGGCACTACAGATTTCGCGAATGATTCGGACAGCTTCTTCTACAGACAAGGGGCCTTTTGACAGATAGTCGGATAAGGAGCCGTTCTCAACATACTCCATCACGAAATACGGCGGTTCTGCATTCCAGCCCACGTCCAGAAGACGCACGATATTCCGAGATGTGTAAACGGCGGCCAGCTTCTCAACTTCCCTGCTGAGCATCGACCAGTTCAATCCGCGCCGATGAGGATAAAACTTTACGGCCACCATTCGTCCTGTACGTTCTTCACGCGCCAGCCACACGGTGCCGTATGCGCCGGCGCCCAATCGACGAACAAACGAATATCCCTCCAGTTCTGCCGGAGGCCGGCTTCCCTGAAGACTTAACCGCCGAGACCGTTCGCGATCATCGTCGTTCTGTATTTCTGTGTCGTTTCCGGAGTTCACAATTTGCAGGCAGTCGATCAGGCTTCTGTCGTTGGGGCGTTCCGTTCATTCCGATTGAAGGAATTCCGTTCATTATACCATCTGCACTGGATTCTGCGGAGATGTGTCGAGCCGGTTTTTGCCAATGTCCGCGGTTCCCCAAAGTTTGCGAACTATTCTTTTGGCAGTTTTGAGAGCTTCCTGACCGAAGTTCTGAGAGGTTCGTGATCGACCCAGCCTCCAGAAACAGCCCCGGATTTCAAACCCATGCCTCCTCAGATTGCACCGTCCCGAAACTTTAAGAACCCAGCCGGGTTGCTGTGGCGGATGCTTCTCTCAGGAAAACGGGCTGCATACTCGGCGCTGGCTCACGAAGCGATGAGAATTCTGGCTCGACCTCTCGACTCTCTTCTCTGCCGACGGGAACAACGGCTTCTCGGCCGACACGAAGACCGGTTGATTCACCCGAACTCTGAAACGGAATCAGACGTGCCGTGGCCCGTGATTCTGGTCGTTGGAGCCCCCCGCAGCGGTACAACTCTTGTCTACCAGACACTGGCTCGATATCTCGATGTCACCAGCTTTAGTAATCTCACGTCCATGTTCCCCAAATCTCCTCTGACTGGTACTCATCTCATGAGATGGCTGCCTGGGGGTCGCGAGGCTGATTTTGAGAACTACTATGGCCAGACTGCCGGCCTTCACGGGCCCAACGATGGGTTTCAGATCTGGAACCGCTGGCTGGGCGAGAATCGATATATCCCCAGAACGGACCTCTCCGTCTCTGAGCAACGTGACATGCGGAAATTCTTCTCTGCATGGTGTCGACGATTCGGAAAGCCGTTTCTCAACAAAAACAACCGCAACACAAGTTGCCTCAGCCTGCTGTCGGAGATTTTGCCCAACGCTCAAATGGTCGTTGTACGTCGCAATCCAATTTACGTTGCACAATCCCTGATTAAGGCCAGAGCCGATGTCCAGGGCGACAAGTCTGTAGGCTGGGGACTGCATTCTTCGGATGCCACCAGCTCTGACCCACTCAGCTATGTGGATGATGTCTGTGACCAAATCCTGCTCATCGAAAAGGAACTCGATGAACAGCTGGAACTCATATCTCAGGATCGAATTGTTGAAATCACCTATGAGGGATTCTGTGAAGACCCTCATTCCGCTCTACAGTTCATCTGCCGCTCAATTCCCGGCGTGAAGCTGAAGCAGAACCTGATGGAAACAGAACTGAAACCATTCACTGTTTCCAGCGGCAAAAGTCTCACCTCCGCAGAACGCGACCGCCTCCTCACGCGACTTGCAGCAAAACGCCCCACACCAGTTTAACGGCAAGCCGCAGGCGACTACGCCTCTCACATCCGCAAGCCGCAGGCGACTGTGGCTCCAACGCGGGGAATCCCCATACAAACCACGGTCAAAACCGGGGGTTTACCCGTAAAGACACAGAATTTTCCAGATTGCCCGCGTGAAGGGTCGATCTCTTAATGATGGGGGATTGCCGGATTTCAGCCTGCGCGACGTGCGAATGGGCTGCAGCGTTCGGCTGGTTCGATTCGAAGTCAGGGACGACTCGTGCTGAACACCGTGCAGGATGACATGCTTCGTGAAGGGTTCCAGCGGCATCTGGCTGGAGATCGGGCGGGAGCAGCTCAACGCTACGCCATGGTCCTGTCTAACGACCCTTCGAACGCAGATGCATGGCATCTTTCGGGGTTAATTGCATTCCAGACCCAGCGATTTATCGACGCGGAACAATTCATCCGGCAGGCGCTTTCTCTTCGACCATTCGATGTTGAATTCGAATCCAATCTCGCAGCCGTATTGATTGCTCAGGGGCGAATTGACGAAGCCGAACAATCCTGCCGTCAGGTCTTAAAAACAACTCCGGATCATGCTGCATCTCTGCAGCATCTTGGCAATGTACTGCATCGACAGAACAGACTGTCAGAAGCGATTCAGGTACTGACTCAACTCGTCACTCGGCGACCAGCCAGTGCGGAGGCTCTTTGCAATCTTGGAGCAGTGCTGAGTGAAGCCGGTCGGGTTGAAGAAGCATATCGAGCATTGACTCAGGCTGCGGCGCTCGACCAGAAGCTGCCTCAGGTTCATGTCAACCTGGGCTCCGTACAGCGACAAATGGGCCGATTCGACGATGCACTTGTTTCTCTTGGAAGGGCGAGTGCCCTGGCTCCGGACTTTTCAGAAGCTCTGACAAATCGAGGAAACCTTTTGCTCGATATGCGTCAGCCGGAACAGGCAGCGGTCGAATTTCAAAAAGCAGTCGCTCAAAACCCGAAATCTGTCTGGGCTCTCAGTGGTCTTGGTCAGGCAATGCAGGCGATCGGCCGCTGGGATGAAGCCGGGGATTGTTTTCGCCGGGCAGCTCAGAATGCGCCAGCCGGTGTGATACGAAAAATCCAAAGCAACCAGTTGTACTGTGTCAGTCTGTCCCCCGAACTTACCCGACAACAAGTGTTTGAAGCTCATGCAGCGTGGGGACAGGAAACCGAAGCATCGGTTGCGCCACAGCAACATCCGCCAGGCCAGGACTCCACACGGCGACTCAGAGTCGCATACATGTCGCCGGATTTCCGCCGTCATCCGACCATGCGATTCTTCCTGCCGTTCTTCACATTGCACGATCACAATCAATTTGAAATCGTCTGCTATTCTGAATCGGTGCGTACCGATGAGGTCACTGAAAAGGTCCGAGCATACTCTGACCTCTGGAGGTCAACCGCATCATTGCGAGATGACCAGCTCGCAGAGCTCATCGCACAGGACAAGATTGACATTCTCGTGGATCTGGCGGGCCACACTGCGGGGAATCGATTGCCCGTCATGGCCAGTCGCCCAGCGCCGGTTCAAGCCACATTCCTTGGATATCCCAATACGACTGGCCTGAGTCGCATCGACTACTTCATCTCGGACTCAATCCGGGAAACACCTGAAACAGCCCGTTTCTTTACAGAGTCCCTCGTCAGTCTTCAACACGGTGCCTGCTGCTTCGAAATTGGAATGCAGGCACCAGACCCAGGCGAGTTGCCGCTTCTGAAGAACGGATACATCACGCTCGGGTCAACTCACAGAATCGAAAAACTCTCACCAAGAAGTTTTCGGCTTTGGGCGAAGGTCATGGACGCCATCCCGGACGCACGCCTACTGATCATTCGAGATGTCCTCGGAACGAGCGAAGACATCCGCTGTAACCTCAAACAGCAACTCAGAAAATCGGGTATCGATCTTGAACGTGTGGATCTGTCCTGGGAGATTCCGGAGAACCATCTCGAAATCTATCGCCGGATTGACATTCTCCTCGATGTACTGCCATGGCCTGGAGGAACGACGGCCTACGAATCACTCTGGATGGGCGTACCAACGGCAGCAATCGGTTCTGTCACAGACTGTACTCGAGCTGCTGCGTCAATGCTGCACTTTGCCGGTATGCATGGACTCGTCGCAGACTCACCGGAAGACTATGTGGAACTTCTCGCTGAACTCTCCACCGATCTCGATGCGTTGTGTGCTCTGCGAAAAGCTCTGCGAACCGACATGACGCATACCGTGTGCGATGGCCATCGCTTTGTTCGGTCCCTCGAAACCGCGATGCGCGGAATGTGGAAACGCTTCTGCTCAGATCCATCGTGGGAGGACGAGCTGAAACTGATTCAGCCGTTACCCGAACTCCAATCTCCGGATCAACCTTCACTGAATCAGACAGATGCTTCAACTGAGGGGAGTCCTCGATGACTCCCGTTCGTTCTCAGTCAATTCATCGTCTCAATCGGACACCACAACTCCTGCCGCGTCCTCTTGTTGTGAGTGACCTTGAAGCGTTTGGCCCGGATGCTGCCGTTGCACTCGCCGAACTTCATCCGCAGATTGCAGACTTAAATCGCATTTATCGAATGCAAGTTCAGTCCAGAAGCCTGATCTCAGGGAAGCTGCTGGACGAATGGAATGGCCGCAGAGTCAGGGTATTTCTGAGACACGACTCGGTGTTCGTGTTTGCAATCGCTTCAGACAATGAAGTCGGTATGGCCAACCTTGTAGAACTGAATAAGGTGAGGTTTGTAGTCGACGCGACTGGTCGAAGTCAGACACTTTCCCTTCGGGGACCATTGGCCAACAGCACAACCGTTCATGCGTGGCTCGAAGGTACTCTGGTTTCATCTTCGGAACATACAACAGATGCATCTTTGCTTCCGAACCTGGCGAACGAAATCCAGAAACAGGGATTTGTCCCGATCACATATCGTCCCGCACTGTTTGAGTCTTTTGTCACGTGTGATTCGCATCAGCCGGTGGTGACAGTTGATTCTGCGAAATTGATTCCGGGAAAACAGAAAGTCTGGGCGCGCGGATTAACTCAGATGCATTACTCAGCAGATGGGAGCAGAATTCGATGAAATCGTCGACACTGCATCTGGCCGCATTTGGTGGCACACCAGAGTTCATTCGTCCGCTGCACGTGGGACACCCAAATCTTCTTGAAGTGGACCAGCTCGCGGAAGACCTCGTTCAGGTTCTCCGTTCCGGCTATCTCACAAACAACGGGCCCCGAGTCAGAGAATTCGAACAACTCATTAGCCGCGTCTCTTCAGCGAAACACTGTATTGCAGTCTGCAATGCGACAACAGCGCTGCAGATCGCGGCCAAAGCCATGGACCTTCACGGCGAAGTCATCGTTCCCTCATTTACATTTATTGCCACTCCGCATGCAATGAAGTGGATCGGCCTTGAGCCTGTCTTCGCGGATGTGAATCCAGAGTCCCACACTTTGGATCCGGATTCTGTTGAACGCTGCATTTCAGAAAAGACAACGGCAATCGTACCCGTACATCTCTGGGGAAATGTCTGTCACACCGAAGCACTTCAGCGGGTCGCAACACGACACGGACTCAGGCTGCTCTACGATTCCAGTCATGCATTCGGCTGCAGTCTGAATGATCAACCTGTCGGAAGTTTTGGCGACGCGGAAGTATTCAGCTTTCATGCGACGAAATTTGTTCACTCAGTCGAAGGCGGCGCCATCGTAACCAACGATGACCAGCTGGCGGACCGCTGTCGACGTCTGAGAGCTTTCGGGATCACCGGGCTCACCGAAATCAGCGATCTTGGTATCAACGGAAAAATGCATGAACTCTCCGCTGCCGTCGGTCTCAGGACAGTTGCCGGATTACCAGTCATTCAGAAAGCCAATGAATCCAACAGACATCTCTATCAACAACTTCTACACGATATCCCGGGTCTTCATCTGACTCATCCGGAGTCCGGTGTTTCCAGCAATCGACAATACGTGGTGATTACGATCGACGAAGACCAGTTTGGTCTCTCAAGAGATCAGGTCGTCTCCCTGCTCAGATCAGAAGGCGTGTTTGCTCGCAGCTATTTTGCGCCAGGCTGCCACCGGGCAACTCCTTATGCTGATCAGCCACTTCGAACGCCTTTGCCTGTCACAGAACGACTACTAAACACCGTAATGCAGTTGCCAACAGGGCTGTCACTGAGAGCCAGTGACATCATGCGAATCGGGAAACTCATCCAGATGCTGCAGCAGCAAAGTACTGAAATCCAAAAACAACTCATGGTCCGAAATGGGCGCTGCAATCCTCATCCTGCTGACCCGGCTCGAATGGAGATCAGTCTAAAGGAAGCTGGTTAGGCCCATACTCACAGAGATTTTCGGTCAGTTAACAAATCCCGCAAGTCGAGATTTCCCGCAAGAACATTTAAGGCCATCCACCCGGCACCCGGAGCTTCGCAGTGATCACCAGTAACTCGGCCAGTCGACCCGCAGCTCGCGTTGACCGTTCAGTCATGCCAAACAACGTTGTCAAGGCCCGATCAGAACTCTGCCACAAGTTGCTGAATGCACCGATTCCGGAACAGGAATTGATCAGGAATCTTGGTCTGTTTCTGTTGCCAATGGATGTCCGCAGAATCCTGTTCTTTGCCGAACTTTATGAGCATGTTCTGAAAGTACCGGGAGTGATCTTTGAATTCGGAACCCGCTGGGGCCAGTCACTGGCTCTGCTTCAGTCGCTGCGAGCGATCAGAGAACCGTTCCACCATCGCAGACTTGTCATTGGCTTTGATACGTTTGAAGGATTCCCTCTGGTAACTCCGGAGGATGGGCAGGCTGATGTTGCTTCGGTTGGAGCATATGGCGTTTCTGAGGGCTATGAGTTTTTTCTGACAGAGCTGCTGCGGCTGCGGGAAACACAATCGCCAATCGCCGATGTCGAAAAGTTTCGAGTCATCCGGGGAGATGCGCCTGCTGAGCTGGAAAAGTACCTTGATCAGCATCCCGAGACGATTGTGGCAATGGCGTATTTTGACATGGATCTCTATCAGCCAACCCTGGACTGCCTCAGACTGCTCAAAGGTCGTCTGACTCGCGGTTCTGTTGTCGGCTTCGATGAACTCAACCATGCTGTGTTTCCTGGAGAAACAACGGCAGTCCGTGAAGCACTCGGCCTCGAGAACATCGCTCTTCGACGAAGTATCTGGAGTGGCGACGAATCCTACTTCGTTGTTTGACTCAGTTTGCAGACTCTGAATTGAGATACACGCATCAGGCGAATCCCATGGGCTCCGTTACTCGAATTCCAGACTACTACCAGATCACCGAATGTACAGAGTCATATTTTGAACGACTCGGAGATAGCTCTCTCGGCATGGGCTGGCCTAATATCCCGGATGCGCGACGACGCTTTCAGGTGATGCTGGATGTCTTTCGCCCGGAAGATCGAGTTAAACCGGCAACTCCAGTTCGCCTGCTCGATCTTGGATGCGGCACCGGACATCTCTATCAGTATCTCCGGGATTCCGGCTCGAAAGATATTGAATATGCTGGCATCGACCTCTCCGAGAAGTTCATTCAGACCGCGCGGTCTCGTCATCCGGAGGCCTGCTTTCGACAGCTGGATGTTCTGAGGGACGGTCTGGGCAGTGAACGGTTCGATTACGTTGTCATCAACGGTGTATTCACTTCCCGCTGTGCAATGAGCTTCGAAGTGATGTGGGAATTTGTTCAGAATCTGACGACTTTTGCGTTTCAACACGCTGACCAGGGAATTGCGTTTAACGCAATGAGCAAACATGTCGACTGGGAACGTGACGACCTGTTCCATCTCCCGCTCGACCTGCTTGCTTCATTCATTTGTCGCTCAATGACCAGAAACTTTGTAATTCGCAATGACTATGGTCTCTACGAATTCACGACGTATGTCTATCGTGAAAGAATTCTCTGAGAGAGGCACACGGACTCTGCTGAAAAATCTGATGTCCGATCAGTATTCGTCACGAGTCTGCATGAACAGCGCTTTTTTCTCGCCAGGCAGTGTGAAATCAAAACCGCATGCGCGAAAGAAGCCATCTGCCGATGTGATGGCCATCACCTCGAGTATGTTGCGATTCTGAGCAAGTTCGACGCAGCGGGTGACAAGCCCGCGTCCAATTCCCTGTCCCTGAAAGTCGTCGTGCACCGCCAGACTTCGAACTTCAGCAAGCTTTGCGGAATAGATCTCCAGGGCAGCAAAGCCAACCAGCTGTTCTCCGGCGAAAGCCACAAATCCAAACGGAATCAGGTCGTACAGCTCTTCCGTCGTTCTGGGTAAAAGTCGGTTCGCTTTCACAAATCGTTCAACGAGTTCCTCAAGCTGCGGGATATCGTCTCTGTGTGCTTCGCGAATGATGAACGGAGGCTTCTTTGGTGAACTCTTCTTTGCTGCTTTCTTCGCCATCAACCCGCTTTCTGACACTCGATTCCAATGAAACTCTTAGCGACCGGATTTCTGTCCAAAATCCGTACTGAACTCCAATCGTACTGAGTTTGCAGTTTCAGGGAAATGGCGATTCATCATGAGTCGCAGGCGATTGATGGCAGTCCGGCAGGCTCGCTGCCGGAAGATTGCCAGATTGCCGCTCATACTCACGTCGGCGACCTCAAATTCATTCTGAAAACTCACGCCCACATATCCCCGTCTCACGATCACACCACGGTCCGACACGACCTGATCAAATGGTGAAGAAATCAGAACTGCCAACCGTTCGGCAGACTGCCTTTTCACTTCCGCGACTGTTTTCGCCCAGCGTGCCCACTCTTCCGGCCATTGACTCGCTCCAGCTTCTGCCGCGGAATCCGTAACTCCTGGCCTTGCGGACTCCGGAAGCAGATGATCCGGAAGAACAAACGCCGATTGAATACAACGACTTGTTTCAGCAGATTCTGTAAACCAGTGTGCCATGAGTCCGCCGGTTGTCGCTCCTTCCATCAACACCGCGGAATACTGCTCACGATCTAAATACCGAGCAATCACTTCTTCAATCTCGGCATTCCCCTCGGCATAAATCGATTCACCCAGTCGTTCGTGAATGATCGCCCGTGTTTCGAGCAGCAGACGGCGACATTCTGACTCGCTGCCGGCTCGAGCTGTAATCCAAAGTGAAATCACTGCCTCACTGGCCGTGATTCCAACTTCCGGATTTCTGCCTCGTGCCGTAAGGTCTCCCAGAAGTCGCTCAGCGTCTGATTCACCATAACCGAAGGTGCGAATGGCGATCCTCATTACGATCTGGCCACTTGCAGCCAACCGCCCACGGACATGCGTCTCAAACATAGGCTTCATTTCTGCTGGAACACCCGGAAGAACGGCAATGGCCGCCTGATTTGGGCCAGCCTTCATGAACAGTCCGGGCGCTGTACCCCAGTGATTCGGCAGAACTTCTGCCTCAAGTGGACGCTCCGCCTGTCGCTGATTTCGTTCCGGCATTTCGCGGCCGCGTGCAGCAAAAATGGCTCGGATTGCAGACAACGAGGCTTCATCCATCACGAGCGGCTGTTCGAATGCAGCTGCAAGAGCATCTCGAGTAATGTCGTCCAGAGTGGGCCCAAGCCCCCCAGTGACCAATATCACTCTTGAACGCTGCGCCGCTGCCCGAAATTCAGCAACCATCGCGTCCATATCGTCAGCCACTGACGTGTGCCTGGACACGGTCCAGCCCAATGACTCAAGCTCTCGACTTAGCCATTGACTATTGGTATCCAGCTTCGATCCACTGGTCAGCTCTGACCCGATCGCAATTACTTCAGCAGTCATGAATTCGTGATTTCAACGAAAGTTGTGTTATGGTTTATGAGTCTCAGGACCGCGACCAGTGCGAGCCATCGGAACCACTGCCGGCTGACGTTTCTGGCGATCCCGAATTTCCTGGTAAAGCTGAAGATATTCGTCCAGCATTCGCGTCTCGTTAAACTGCGAACGTACCAGCTCACGTCCTGCGCATGCAATCGCTTTTGTCTTTTCCGGATTGTTCAGCAATTCCAGCATACGATCGGCAAGGCTTCGGGAATCCGACGGAGGGACGATCAAGCCGGTTTTGTTATCTTCGATGACGCAAAGTACTCCGCCAACGCCCGATGCAATCACTGGACGCCCCAGTGACATGGCTTCCAGCATCATGACTCCCAGTCCCTGCTGCAGGGAAGGAAGACAGAAGATGTCCATCGCACTGAGGTAAGCCTTCATCGAAACACCCCCATCGACGAACGTCAGACGGGGAAGCAGTTCGAGTGAATTTGCGAGCTGGCGAAGACTTCTCTCTTCAGGTCCGCTCCCGGCAATCACAATTCGAATGTCGTGTCCGGCTTCCACGACGCGATGACAGGCTCGCAGGAAGAAGGAAGCTCCTTTAATAATCTCAAGCGGTCCGGCCATCCCAACCACGGGTTCGCGTTTGGGATCAGACAGCGGACCAGCACCACAGTGTTCACTGACAGTCACGCCCGGCAGAATCACACGCTGTTCAATCTCCCTCAGCTTTGCCTGTTCAGGGATCTGGCTCTGGACGCTTTCGCTGACAGAGATGATGGCTTTCAAAGACTTTGGTGCCTGATCCAGCCGAAGCCCTGCAGCTTCAGCGTGATCGCTGACAGAGATCACAAGAGGACTCTGAAGCTGCTCCGACAGCCACCGAGCCTGCGACATCAGTCGCGGATCATGAAGATGAATCACATCCGGAGGCTGCTTCTTCATATCACGAAACAATGTCCGCAGAACCACCTTTCCCCAAAGAGGAACTGCAAGCCCGGGAATTTGATGGAGACGAATCCCCTGAAGCAGAGTTGTGTCGAGTGGCCCCAGACCCGTACAGACAAGCGCCGTGTCAACTTCTCGCTTCTCAAGCCCTCTGGCAAGTCGCAAAGTCATCAGCGATGACCCACGAAAGGACAATTCTCCATCGAGTAACAGAATTCTCTGGACGCCGTCTGCCATTTCTTCGTTCTCGAATGTCTTTCGGAGTCTCTATCTTCGCAGAACCCGAGGACGGGACAGAACTTCGTTAATCAGAATTGCCTGACGCACGCCGTTTGGACTTCGTAGAGCACTCACGATTGCTGCCGCTGCGGTGCCCCTCGAGCGACCTGCTGTGTCGTCGGCAACTCCGAAGGCTCCCAGATGACTGTTCACACTATCAACAATATCTGACTGGACATGATCATCCACCAGGGTATCGAGATGTGTCATGTGCTGTTCGACATGCTGACGAACACCATCACCCGACGGACGTCTGGAGGGCTGCTGAACTGCCTGAGGCTGCTTTGAAGACTGTTGTTGTTTCTTTTGGTTTTTCCGAGACTGCTGCTGAGGTTGCGGCTGTCGCGACTGATTTTGTTTTGACTGTTTCTGCTGAGGATTCTTCTGACGATTCTGTTCGCGCCTCTGCTCTGTCGACAACGGTCGATGCGCTGGAGCAGGGACGGGAGTAACCGGGCGCGGAGGAGGACTGACTGGACGATTGGCCGGCTCGAAATCACCATCGCTCAGCACTTCAATTTCGGACTCGGGCACCACTTCTCGACGAGTCAGAAATGCCTCAAGTTCAGATTGAGCACGTTGCCTCGCCGGCTGAAGCTCACGCAGATTGCGAATCGACTCCTGCTCTTTCTGCTCGTTGAACTTCTGAATCAGTTTCCCGATCGCAGAAAAGATCACGATGATCGCAAAGATGATGAGTTTTTCCATAGTCTCGTACTCTCGTCCGGCACTCTGACAGCGTGTGTTCGCCCGACTTCGTTCTCAGAATTCGTTCTTAGACTTCGCCGGCCCGCACTGGCCGCTGTCCTTCACCTGCAATGGATTCTCTCATGCGAGTATCCGCCTGCACGTTCTTGAGTTCGTAGAAATCAAGCAGGCCGAGATTACCGCTTGAAAATGCTTCGGCCACTGCCTGTGGAACTTCTGCTTCAGCGAGCACCACTTTGGCTCGGTTTTCCTGAATCAAAGCCACCATTTCCTGTTCACGAGCACGTGCCTCGGCGCGTCGTTCTTCTGCCTTCGCCTGTGCAACTCGCATGTCGGCTTCAGCCTGGTCCGCAGCAAGTCGAGCTCCAATGTTCTCACCAACATCGATGTCTGCGATGTCAATGGAAACAATTTCGTATGCTGTCTGAGCCTCAAGCCCCTGCTGCAGTACTGTCTTGGAAATCGAATCCGGATTCTCCAGAACCGTCTTGTACGAATCCGTTGAACCAATTGCCTGAACAATCCCCTGACCCACACGGGCGATCACTGTCTCTTCGGTCGCTCCCCCAATCAACTGAGACAGATTTGTGCGAACTGTTACTCTGGCTCTCGCTCGCAATTGAATCCCGTCACCGGCGACAGCGTCCAGTGTTCCTGTTGTTCGCTTCGGGTCCGGACAGTCAATGACCTTCGGGTAAACGCTTGTCCGGACCGCCTCGAGTACATCGCGGCCAGCAAGGTCAATTGCCTGTGCAGTCTCCCAGTTGAGATCGATGTCAGCCTTCTGAGCGGCAATCAATGCCCGAATCACTCGGTCGACGTTACCACGTGCCAGAAAATGAGCCTCAAGAGCAGCCGTTGAGATTGGATACAAGCGAGTCAGTCCCGCCTGAACGGCCATGATTTTCGCTCGAACAATGACGGCCGGATCCACACGCCGAAACCGCATCGTGATCAGATTCATAAGTGTAATCCCGGCTCGAGTCATCTTGCATTGCAGCCATAGGCTCGCAAACTGCGCAAAGATGGCCAGAAAAAGGATTGTACCGAGCATCACAAAGATGATCAGCGCCCACTGAAATTCAACTGACCATTGTGCAAACATCAGACCCATCGCCCTGTTCTCCAAGAATTGATTCTTCCAGGTCCCTGCTGCTGTCAGGCCCAAAACTCTGACGGAATATCTAAATCGATTTGACGTTTTTCTTTTTCGTCCGGCTCTGCTGGCTTGCCTTTGTCCTGTGCTGTGGGCTGATCTGCTGCGAATTCGTCGGCCTGCATCGGTCGAACAATGACTCGATTGCCGGTCACACCCACTATGATAACCGGCGTGCGGGGATCCACCAGCATCCCAACGCTCTCTCCATGATATCGCTCACCATCTACCAAAATCATTCCACCCGGCGTGAGCAAAGTCTGGGCAACCCCCCGACGGCCCACTAAAGATTTCAGAGGCTCTTCAGCGGGCGGAACTTCGACAGGCTGGAGTACAATGTGTTTCCCCATCGGTGTTCGTTCGATCAAACTGATCGTTCCAAAAAATGTCCCGGGAACTCCAGCTACGAACACGAATACATAAGTCCAGAAGAAGGTCGGATTCTGCCCGCCTCCCCACGCCTTCCATGCACACCAGAATGAAACAACAAGTGAGACAATGGACAACGTTCCTATCATTCCGAAGCTCGGAATAAAGAATTCCAGCCCCAGCAAAAACAACCCGACGATCAGTAACACTGTCGCCAAAAATCCGGCATCAGGCATGATCACCACCGCTCAAGATTTCCACAACGAACTGTTGTAAAGGAGATTTCCCGTCGAATTCTCCGCTATTGTCTTTCCCACACATGGTTCTGTCTACCGGAAGCAATACTGAATCGGTATCGTGGCCCTCAACTTTGAAATTCCGCAGTTTTTAAGCTCTTTCGCGATTGCGATCCCGCAACAGTTTCCATGTGTCGATTCACAACAAACATCCCTGAAGCCGCCAGTTTTCTGCAAACCGGCCTGCTTGTCGCTTTCCCGACAGAAACGGTGTATGGACTGGGCGCGGATGCACAAAACTGCCAGGCAGTCGCTCGAATCTTCGAAGTTAAGGGCCGTCCGACGTTTGATCCGCTGATCGTTCACATCGCAGCCGCCGAACAAATGTTTCAGGTTGTGACCGATTTCCCCAAAATTGCGATGGAACTTGCAGCACGTTTCTGGCCAGGTCCACTCACGCTTGTCTTGCCTAAGCGACCCGAAATCCCCGATTTAGTGACCGCCGGACTTCCTGGTGTTGGAATCCGAATTCCCGATCATCCCGTTGCCCTGGCACTCCTGAAACAGGCAAACTGCCCGGTTGCGGCTCCCAGTGCCAACAAATTCGGCCGAATCAGCCCAACAACGGCTGAACATGTGGCCGAGGGACTCGGTGAAGAAATCCCGCTGATTCTGGATGGCGGCCCCTGTCGAGTGGGTGTTGAATCGACTGTGATTTCGTTGATGTCGGAACGCCCAACGCTGCTTCGACCGGGAGGCTGTCCGGCTGAAGAAATCGAAAAAGTCACTGGTCCGCTGGAGCGAGCCACTCCCAATCCGGCTCTGGAAGATTCTGCGCAGCCAGCTCCGGGTATGCTCAGCCGCCATTACGCCCCACGGACGCCGTTATGGCTGGTCCCGGTCGGTAAAGTCGCGGAACCGTTCCCTGGAGCTCGATGCGGACTTCTTTCTGCTGGAGATCAGCGTTCGAGGACAGGATTCTCGCAGATTGAGCTTTTGTCCAGTGATGGAGACCTCAGAACATCCGCAGCAAACTTCTTTGCAGCCCTGAGGAGACTCGACGCTGCCGGTTTGGACGCTATTATCGCTCATCAGTTCCCCAACTTCGGACTTGGGCTCGCATTGAATGACCGCCTGAGACGGGCTGCCGCCGGAAGTGGAGAACCCGTAAAGTTTCAACCATCGCAAGATTCGATATTTGTTCCGTAATGTTTTGATGTTTAATGTCCGTACTCCGGTCACCAGGACCCTGTGTGCTATGAGCCGAAACACTGCTGTACTCGTTGCTGTCATGTGCCTGATCGCAGTCACTTCCAGAGTCTTGCCGGTCTTCGGTTTGCCAAATCTATCCGCTATGGGTGCGATGATGGTGTTTTGTGGAGCCGTGATCCGCAATCCCGGTTTCAGGTTTGCCATCCCTGCCATCTGCCTGCTTGGCACCGATGTCCTGATCCATCTCAAAACCGGTTACGCATACGACACCAGCCTGCCATTTGTCTACCTCGCCTACGCGTTGATCATTGGGCTCGGCCATATGGTCCGTCCCACCTCGTGGTGGTCTGCTGCGTTGTCTGGACTTGGCTCTTCAATGATCTTCTTTGCGGTCAGCAATTTCGGAGTCTGGCTCCTTTGGAAGAACACAAACGGCAATTACGTTTATTCGCACACGTTCTCTGGATTCGTCAATTGTTATGAAGCTGCCATTCCGTTTATTCGCGGCTCACTCATGGGTGATGTTGTCTTCTGTGTTGGCTTCTTCGGACTTGCATCCCTGATGCACGTCTCCGCAGTAGCTCCCAGTGTCAGCCGTACTACTCTTCCTCATCAGTTGTGAGCATCGAGTGACGCCCATTTCTGCGACAACCCGGATTGCTCAGGTTCTGCTGATCCTGTTCGCCGCATACGGATCCGTAGTTGCCGAAGACCCCTCCGGCATGCTGCCAACAAATGCCTCCGGCATCGTGACAACAATTGCCGGCAGCGGACAGGATGGGTTTTCGGGAGCTTCCGGAAAGGCGATTGACCTTCCGATTTCACAGCCTTTTGGATTGTGTATTGGTCCGGATGGGCAACTCTATGTCTGTTCGGTGGGTAGTCATGTCGTCTATCGGATCAACATTGAGACCGGAGATATGACGATTGTTGCCGGATGTGGTCGGAAGGGTTACTCAGGTGACGGAGGTCCGGCAATCGCTGCGGAGTTGAATGAACCCTATGAAGTTCGTTTTGACAAATCGGGGAATCTGTATTTCGTGGAGATGCAGAACCACCTCGTACGCAAAGTCGATATGACCACCGGCCTGATTTCAACGCTGGCGGGCACTGGGACTCAGGGATTCGACGGTGATGGTGGACCCGCCGTTCAGGGGCTCATGAATCGGCCTCATTCAATCGCGTTTGATGCAGCCGGAAATCTCTACATCTGCGACATCGGAAATCATCGTATCCGACGTGTTGATATGACAAACGGAATCATTTCCACATTTGCCGGAACGGGGGAACGACAACCAACTCCGGACGGTGCTCCAATTTCGGGCACCCCACTGGATGGACCTCGTGCGCTGGATTTTGATGGACATGGAGCCTTTTACCTGGCACTTCGTGAAGGAAATGCGATCTTCCGTATTAACCTGATGGCAGGAACGCTGCATCACCTTGCGGGCACTGGTAAGAGTGGTTATGAGGGCGATGGCGGCCCAGCAAAGAATGCTGTGCTCGCGGGTCCGAAAGGTATTGCATTCGACTCGACGGGAGACCTCTACTTCGCCGATACAGAAAGCCACACGATTCGTGTCATACGACGCGAATCGGGCGTTATCGAGACGGTTATTGGCGATGGAGTGCAGGGAAACGGTCCCCCGGGTGCAGCCCGTCAGTGCCGACTCGATCGACCTCACGGCGTATTTGTTTCGACAGACGGTGTGCTGTACATTGGAGACAGCAATAACCATCAGGTTCGACGACTGAAACTTCGTTGACAATCCCCGTCGGCTCTTCAAATGTGATCTCAGTTTCAGTATCGATCAAAGGCTCAGAATGTTAACGGCTGAAGGATGTCGCGAACGGAAGGCTCGACTATGGAGCCTTCTCCCAAAGGACTGTGACTGGGTTCTGATTGGAGATCTTCGACACGTTCAGTACTTCTCCGGGTTCAGAGTCAACCCCATCAGTTTCTCCGCAGATCAGAAGTCGCTGTTGTTGCTGACGCGTGATGACAAATCCATCCTGCTCGCCGACAACTTTACGCGACGATGTGCCGTCGCAGAGTACTTTGTTGATCGGGAAGCCATTATTCAGTGGTACACTCACAAAAAATCCGTATCCAATCGCGATGATTCGCTCTGTGAAGCACTCAATGAAGTACGCAACGTCTGGTCAACGGGCTCCGGACTGATTGAACCGGAAGGCATTTCTGAAATGGTTGCAGCCTGCGTCGCTGAACATGCAGAATGGCAATTTGCCCTCGACGACTGCGACGAGAACGTCATGCAGCACGGCGGACTATCGTCGCCAACAACCCTTGGCACCGTCATCCGCGGGCTGCGCCGCACAAAACACTCTGACGAAATTGAACTTCTGAAGAGGTGTATGCGAGCATGTGAAGCCGGCCATCGACGTGCATTTGAAGTCGTACGGCCAGGTGCGACCGAGCTTGAGGTCTATCTGGAAGTTCAGAAAGCTGCCCAATCTGAGGCCGGAATGCCGTGTATTGTTTATGGAGACTTTCGAGCCACAAATGCGGACCTGCCAAAGGCCGGTGGACAGCCAACAACGCGACGACTTCAGGATGGTGATCTGTTTATACTCGACTACAGTGTGGTGATTGCCGGATATCGCAGTGATTTCACAAATACAATCGCCGCTGGTACGCCGACTGCTGACCAGACGCGACAGTTCGAGGCCTGTATCGAGTCGCTGGATGTTGCTTCCGTTTGGCTCAAGCACGGTTTCCCGTGTTATGGCATCCATGAAGCCGCCTCAAACGTGCTGCAGCGAAGAGGATTCGGACCATTGGCACATCATGCCGGGCACGGGCTTGGATTGGAACACCCCGAACGCCCTGTCCTCGTGTCCGACAGTGCCGATATTCTTCAGTCTGGAGACGTAATCACCCTCGAACCCGGATGTTATGTGCCCGGAGTCGGCGGCATGCGATTTGAACACAACTATCTGATTACAGAAGAAGGTGCGATTCAGCTCAGCCAGCATACGCTGAGTCTCGTACCGCCAGCAGGACAATGATGCCACACAACGAGAGACTCCAGGTCCGACTGACAGAACACCTGGCGGGACTTGAACGACAGGGACGACGTCGAGAACGACGTGTTTGTGAATCACTGAGCAGCACGGAATGCAGAATCGGCGACAAGACCTGCATTCAGTTTGCTTCAAATGACTACCTCGGGTTGTCATTTCATCCTGAGGTTCGAGACGCTTTTATCCGCGGCGCCTCGGCACAAACCGGAGCCCGGGCCAGTGCTCTGGTTTGCGGACGTTCAGCGTCACATGAACGGCTCGAAGCGGAGCTCGCCCGATTTGAGTCCACTGAAGCTGCCCTGTTGTTTCCATCCGGATACGCCACCAACATTGGAACAATTGCCTGTCTCGTCCGATCTCAGGATGCGGTGTTCTGCGATCGCGACAATCATGCCAGCATCGTGGATGGCTGTCGGCATTCACCTGGTAAGATGTTTGTGTACCGCCATCGGGAACTGGACCAGTTGTCTTCTGCCCTCGAAAAACGGCGACGTGAGTTCGAAGATGTCTATCTTGTCACCGATTCCGTCTTCAGCATGGATGGTGTCATCGCACCACTTCAGGCATTGACTCAGTTGGCCGAACAATTCGAATGCACTCTGATCGTTGATGAAGCTCACGGCACTGGCGTCTTTGGAGAACATGGCCGTGGTGCCTGTGAAATGCTGGGAGTTGAAGATCGCGTAGGCGTGCGAATCGGGACGCTCAGCAAGGCGGTCGGTCAGGTTGGAGGATTCACTGCGGGCTCCACAAAACTGATCGAATGGCTGTGGAATTCGGCTCGAAGTCAGTTCTTTTCGACCGCCCTGCCACCGGCTGTATGTGAGGCGGCCATCGCAGCTCTGAAAGTGATTCATGAAGGAGCCAGCCGTCGAGAACGTCTGAAACGACTTTGGGAGTTTGCCAGACAGCGCATTCAGGAACTTGACCTTCTGACGGTCATTGATGGAACCGGACCAATCGTACCTGTCATCCTGGGCGATGATCAGCTCGCCGTCTCAGTGAGTGCTCGACTGCTGAATGCCGGTTTCTTTGTTCCCGCAATTCGGCCACCAACTGTCATGGATGGGACTGCACGACTGCGTTTGTCGCTCTGCGCTGATCACTCTCAGGACCAGCTGAACGCTGTACTCACGCAAATCCGAAGGACTCTCGATGCAAAGTGATAGTCGCCCATCTCCTGCTGCCGGTGCACCATCGGAACTCAAACGTATCGCTGCGAATCGTGAAGGATTCGCAGATGAATACCCCTTCACGTCGAATTGGTTCTCACACGAAGGCCATGCCATCCACTATCTGGATGAAGGAACCGGCCCTGTGCTGCTTATGGTTCATGGGAATCCCACATGGAGCTTTGCATGGCGAAACCTGATCAAGGGCCTTCGTGATCAGTATCGAATCATCGCTGTGGATCACCTTGGCTGCGGATTCTCCGAAAAGCCACAGGATCGTTCCCTATACACGCTTGACCTCCATATCCGCCGACTTATGGCCCTGGTTGAGAGCCTGGGCCTTCAGAAGATTACACTCATCGGCCATGACTGGGGCGGGGCGATCGGTATGGGCACCGCGGTTCGCATACCGGAACGGTTCGAACGATTCATCCTGATGAACACAGCCGCGTTTCGAAGTTCCGCCATCCCGCGGCGGATCGCCCTGTGCAGAATCCCGTGGCTTGGCCGAATCGGAGTCCAGGGTTTCAACCTGTTCGCGGGTGCCGCAATCCGAATGGCTGTCGAACACCCGCTTTCGGAATCCGCTGCAAAAGGATTTCTGGCACCCTACGATAAGTGGGAGCACCGAGTTGCCGTTCATGAATTTGTCCAGGATATTCCACTGGAACCATCGCATATCAGCTATCAGACACTTTGCGATGTTGAAAACGGGCTCGAACAGTTCCGTCATCATCCAATGCTGCTCGCGTGGGGAATGAAGGACTGGTGTTTTACACCGTCATTCTTCGAACAGTTTCGGAGCAGATTTCCGGACGCTCAGACACACTGCATCAGCGACGCCGGACACTACATCTTTGAAGACGCAAAAGATGAATTGCTCAGCGTAATCCGGAAATTCTTACAGGGAGTGCCGATCGAAACCGGTCACTCCCTGTAGGCGGTGATCAATAGCGGAAGACTGCACCAAGGCTGACGCCCTCGACGATGAAGTTCTCCAGCTCTGGTACCAGACCAATGTTTGTCACAAACCCGCCGGCTGCACTGTTTGTGCTGTCGTAGCGGATGTTTGTATTCGGTCGTGATACTCGAGGCATCCACATGAAGTCATATCCCGCATAGAAGGACAGATGAGTATTCACGTGAACTTCGCCCGTCAGGTTCAGCTGAGTAATCGTGCTGAAGTCGATCTCTTCCGATGTTGAAGAATTGGTAACCCCAGCTCCCAGAGCATCTTCCTGGAGATGAGTTGTGTAGTCGTTCAGGCCGAATGTCACACGTGGAGTCGCAGCAAGAGTGAACCAGCGATGAACGAGAGATGCTCTCGCACCAATTTCGGGTCCGTAAACATTGTTGACGGCCGATGAATTGATGCTCGTAATCCGATCCGGATCCGCTCCACCGTTGTTGTAGACGCCTCGCAGATTGAAACTCTCATCAAGGCTCACATATCTGAAACCACCAAGCCACTGCCACTTGAATCCTTCTCCGGGAAGATATGCGTCTGTCAGCAAGGTGACTTCCGCACCCCAGATTTGAGACGACATGCCAATACTCAGGCTGTCGTCGATGATGATCGCATTGAGATTTGATGTGTCCCCAGGAACACCATTCAACAACAGTGGAATCGCATAGTTCGGACGGATCGCTGTACCGATCGCCGGAGTTGCTGCTGGTCGGAAGGCAGCAATATTTCGGATGTCATAACTCCCATCCGCCTGCTCAGTCCCAAAGAAGTTCATTTCCATCTCGCCGCCGTTCAGATGGAGGCCCCACGTGCCTCGGACACCCGATGCGTCACTGATGCCGAGCGATGTCGTTGTGGGAATCAGAGTCTCTCCGACGGATGCACCGCCGTTGAGATTATCAAATCCCTCAAACGTATCAGACAGATCGCGAATCCCGTTCACCGGGGCACCCAGTGTGTCGCCGCCGGCAACATCGAAGTCCCAGTGGAGGTACTCCACCTTGATCCAGCTTCGCCGAGTCACCTCGGTGAGAAACTTTTCGATCGGCTGCTCCGAGTCCCAGAGACGCGGAGGCTGCTGAACGTAGTGATCTACGATCGGCGCCTGATAGGTCGACTGCGGAAGCTGTATCAGCGGTTGATGCTGATAACCTCCCTGCGGTGGACCGTACTGGGCTCGCGCATTGGATGCAATTGAAGAGAATATGACCAAAGCGGTCGCCAGTGATAAGAGGTTCGGGCGGAGCATGTCGAGCCGGACCTTTTTGCAAGGAGTCTGAACGCGCAGGAAACAAAGTCTGCTGCCGTCGATATCGACCTGTAACGACTTTGAACTTTGCTTCAATTATTCCGGTCTGTACGGATTTGCGGGTCCTGACGGTTAAGTCAAACATTCCAACGCACAAACACCGCGTTTTGCGACTTCCAACACCTCGCTCGGCACTTTTTGCCGGTGCTTAACCTCCAAGGAGCGTGGCGATCCAGCGAGTATCTTCGAAAGACTCGAGGGCTACTCGAACTCCCATCGTCAGCGGAACCGACAACAGCATTCCCACCGGCCCCAGAACCCATCCCCAGAACACCATCGAACAAAACACGACCAACGCGGATAGCCCCATGCCGCGCCCCATCATCCGTGGCTCAATGATGTTTCCAATGACCATATTCACAGCCAAATAACCAACCCCGCATGCTGCACACGGCAAAACACCCAGATCCAACCAGGCAACAATCAGCGCTGGAACGGCCGCAATAATCGATCCAATATTTGGAATGAAGTTCAGCAGGAATGCAACCATTCCCCACAAACCGGCATACGGAACTCCAAACAACCAAAGCCAGACCGCTATGAAAATACCCGTCAGGACACTGATCCCGGTCTTGATGATCAAATAACTGCGGACACTGGAAATGATCTGCATATATGGCCCCAGAGGGTTCTCATGCCCCTGAAATGCAGCCTTCAGCTTCTGAGGAAAACTGCTCGCTTCCAGCAGAATGAACACCACAGTCAACAGCACAAGCACCGTGTCGCTCAACATCATCCCGATATTCCCGATCACAGACGCCGCAAGCGAAATCAACATCCCCGGGTCGAACTGCGACATCACCAGCTCCTTCCAGCTGCTGCGAGTTCGCGGTGGCGGCACACGGGCCGTGTCCCGAAACCAGGGATCTTCCGAGAGCTTCTCCTCAAGCAACTCTACCCCCCGGATCTCGCCGTTCGCCGGTTTCGCAGGCGCCTCACCGTCAGCCAATCCACTCTGCTCTCCCCCAGAGCTCAATTCCTGCTCTCCGATGTCTGGATTCAAATCCTGAGGGTTGCCTTCAGCCGGAGGAGATACATCGGCATCTTTCTCGACGACTCCAGAACCTGCTGTTCCTTCCTGGGAATTCCTGTCCTGGTCCGTTTTCGCATCACTGCGATTCCCAACCGCACCGTTTTCGACCGGTATTTTCTGTTCCGGTATATTCGCACCCGGCCCCCCCTCGTTCATGACCTTTGGTTCCGGAATCAACCCTTCAACAAAATCCCGAACAGGCTTCGTCCGCATACGCAACTGGTCCGCGTAGTGATCCTGTCGAGCCATAAAGTCGGCAAGGCTGGTCATGACGATCAAGAACACAAACAGCATCGAAGCTACGACGCTGGAAATCACGAGCATCAATGCAAGCCATGACGCAATTCGCTTCTCAACAAGCCACGAATATACGGGAACTGCTATGACCGCAATGAAAATGGACAACAACAGCGGCTGGACTATGTCTTTTGTGAATCGCAACCCGGCGGTCACAATAAAGAACGCTGCCAGCATGTAGAGATAAGAAACACCCCGCTGAGTACTCGCTGTTCCGGAACTCATCAGGTCGGACTTTCAATTGAATAGAGAGGGGGAAGAAATTGCGTCGAGTGGACGGAGCCAGCATTCTGCCGGGCAGAAGTCCAGCCGACAATCATTCTTCCGGAATCTTTCAGGATTCCAGTTCTTCCCAGCGTGCGAGGCAGCTGAGCAGCTCTTCTTCGACACCCTGAAGCTCTCGGCCAATGTCAGCAGCCCGGGTTCCACCAGTCTGATAGACTTCAGGATCCGCCAGCAATGCACTTAACTGCTTCTGCTTCGCTTCCAGCTTCTCGATCTTTGCCGGCAGCGTCTCAAGTTCTCGCTGTTCCTTATAACTCAGTTTTTTCTGCCGAGCCGAAGGTGTCTCCGACGTGGCCACGACGGCAACTGGCTGAGAATTCGACGCCAATTCAGCTGTTGCCGGTTTGGCGAGAGCAGTTGCCGCCGCCAGATCTCTGGCCTGTTTCTGCCGCTGCCAGTCGTCGTATCCGCCGTCGTACTCCGACACATTTCCGTCACCTTCGAAGGCAATTGTGCTGGTCACAACGTTGTTCAGAAATGCTCGATCATGGCTCACCAGAAGAATCGTTCCCGCAAACTGCGGCAGCATCTCTTCCAGGAGCTCAAGTGTTTCTGCATCAAGGTCGTTGGTGGGTTCGTCCAATACGAGTACGTTTGCCGGGCGGGACATCATCTTGGCAAGCAGCAGCCGATTGCGTTCCCCCCCGGACAGGAAACTGACCAAAGTATGTGCACGATCGGGTGAAAACAGGAAGTCCTGCAAAAATCCCATCACATGACGCTTCTGACCATTAACCATCACAAAGTCAGTCCCGTCTTCAATGTTCTGCCGCGCCGTCTTGTTCTCGTCGAGCTGATTCCGAAGCTGGTCAAAATAGCCAACTGCCAAATTTGTCCCCAGGCGTACAGTCCCCGATGTCGGCTGAAGGTCGCCCAAAATGATCCTGAGCAACGTCGACTTACCGGCCCCGTTTGGTCCGATAATCCCGATTCGGTCTCCTCGGAAGATCGTGGTGTTAAGGTTTCGAATTACGTCGCCACTTCCAAACGAATGACTGACGTTTTCGAGCCGTGCAACCAGCATCCCGGACCGTTCGGCTTCCTGGATCTTCATCTTGGCCGAACCCAGCTTCTCGCGGCGCTGGCTTCGATCCTCCCGCATCTTTTTCAGTGCTCGAACGCGACCTTCGTTGCGAGTTCGCCGAGCTTTTATACCCTGACGAATCCATCGCTCTTCTTCCGCCAGCTTCTTGTCGAACTGAGCATTCTCCACAGCTTCTGCCGCAAGTAACTGATCTCTGCGATCCAGAAATGTTGCGTAGTCGCAGGTGAAGTCAAACAACCGGCCTCGATCGACCTCCACGATACGTGTCGCCAGCTCCTGAAGAAAGACTCGGTCGTGAGTCACAAAAATCAGAGTACCGGTAAATCGACGAAGATAACCCTGCAGCCAGACAATTGACTCAATATCCAGATGGTTCGTGGGTTCATCAAGCAGCAAGATGTCCGGACGGCGAACCATTGCCCGTGCCAGCAGTACTCGACGCTTCATTCCGGCCGATAGCGACTTGAATGGAGTATCCGGGGACAGCTGCATCTCATCCATCAACGCTTCCAACTGATCCGACCACCCCCAAGCATCATGGTCGGCCAGCTGAGTACTGCTCTTTTCGTAAATGTCCTGCTCTTCACGATCCAGCAAATGGCCGCCAGCCTGTCGAAGATTCAGGTTCCGATAGACGGCCACTGCCTGTCCCAGCTCCCCAAATCCCTCCGCGGCAACTTCAAACGACGTCTTCTCCCCCCCAAGAGGAACTTCCTGATCAAGCTGAGCAATTACGGTGTCGGGAAACGTTTCGATTGTACCATCATCCGGGCGAATTCTTCCGGCGATCAGCTTCATCAGGGTGGACTTACCTGCCCCGTTTCGACCAACAAGCGCAATTCGCTCACCGCGTTCAATGTGAAGTGTCACATTGTTCAGTAATGCAGGGGCAGAATACGAAAACGACAGTTTGTTCAGGCTAAGGAGTGACATGGCGGGAATGTAGAGGCGGCTGAAGCACGTGAAAAGTCCGACTGACCTGTCTCCCAGCCGTTTTCGATTTTCCGGCTGTCAGGTACAGTGAATGAGCAGTGTTAATAATGAGTCCGCTCAGATTACTGTCTTAAATGCCTCCGCACCTGATGGTCTTCTCAATCAAGTTCCGTTTTTAATGAAAATTCGATTCATAACCGTCGGTGGCACCATCGACAAAGTCTATTTTGATGCTCTCAGCCAATATCAGGTGGGATCTCCCGGCGTCGAGCGAATGCTCCAGGAACTGCCAGTCTCATTTGATTATGTGGTTGAATCTGTAATGCGCAAGGACAGCCTCGATATGACGCCCGAAGATCGTGAGCTCGTCCGAACCACTGTCGCCGCCTGCCCGGAACGTCATGTCATTATTACTCATGGCACTGACACCATGATCGATACCGCCATGCAGCTCCTGAATATTCCCGATAAGTGCATTGTACTTACCGGCGCTATGCAACCCGCCAACTTTCGCAGCAGCGACGCGGTTTTCAATGTCGGAGTCGCGATCGGAGCTGTTCTATCTCGCCCCGAAGGCGTCTGGCTGGCGATGAGCGGTCAAATCTTCGACCCCAAAACCACCCGAAAAAATCGAACTCTCGGCATCTTCGAAGAAATCCCCAAATCGTAGGATGGGCATTCCTGCCCGTCCCCACCCCTGCCCGCCTTGCCCCCCTGCCTGTCTTGCACCCCTGCCCGTCTTGCACCCCTGCCCGCCTTGCAACCCTGCCCGTCTTGCAACCCTGCCCGTCTTGCACCCCTGCCCGCCTTGCACTCCCACAACCCCAGACCGTCCTGCAACCGCCCGGGCGACGACTGCGAGGGGCGAACCCAGGGATCGTCATCGCGGCGGAGCGTGATGAGTGCGTTGGCGAGCTTGTCGGCCGGATTGTCACTTGGGATTCAGGATCTCTGACGCTGCCAGCAGCCGCTTAAATTCCATGTCATCCCTGATCGCGTCCATGTCTTTGTCTGTCCAGGCAATTCGTGCGATTTGTGTACGAAGGCGAAACGCTTCCTCCAGTAATTTCAGAGCCTCGAGTCTTTGATCCGGCAGAGACTTCGACAGGATCGCATAAACGCATGCTGCCTGATAAGTGACCATCGGTTCTTCTGAAAGTTCTCTCGCTTTTGAAATATCAGACATCGCCGATTCGGCTGAGCCATGACGGGCATGCAGCACTGCTCGACCACTCCATAAAAACGCATCGTATGGATAAATCTCAATGGCCCGATCCAGAACCTGAATCGCTTCCGCCTCTCTTCCGAGGTGTTCTGAAAGCAACATGGCCTTGTTGCGGAGCACATCATGTGAATCGGGTTCCAGCAGTGCACCGGATTCCAGATCCATAAGAGCAGCGGCCGGATCATCAGGCAGCTTCTTCAGAGCTCGAGCAACCCAGCTTCGAACGTCCGTCGGTGGCAATCGCAGACCTGTCTCCCGATCCTGTTTCGCCAGTTCTGCGTTCCCAAGCTGCTCATACAAGTCTGCACGAACAAAGTAGATTCGAGTCTCATCAAAACCGGCTTCGATTGCTGAGGTCAAGTCGTGAATCGCCGACTGAATTCCATCAGGCCGTTCTCGTGACGCAAGGGCTCGACTGAACAAAGCAGCTGTGTAACGAGCATCAACTTCCAGTGCTGCGCTGAAATCAGACTCCGCTCCGGCAAAGTCTTTCATCGCCAGCCGACATACGCCACGCTGATACCATGACTGCGCCAAATCCGGTCGAAGTGCTATGCAGGCTGAAAAATGATCTTCAGCAGACTCGGGCCGAAGACATCCTCGCTGAGCCAATCCATATAGAAACGCGGCCGAAAAGTTGCTCGGGTCTTTTCCCACGATTTCTCGCAGCGATGATTCTGCCGAATGAAACTCACCCCGCATCAGCTGATTCAGTGCCACGAAGTACGGTTGAACGGCTTGAGAGCCCTGGTCTTTGCCTCGAGTCGATTCAGACTGCTTATTGGCCTCGGCCCGATCATCTGGCGCAGCCTGTTCATCCGCAGGAGTTGAGTTTCGCACCAGAGCCTGAAGTGTCTGCAATTCAACTACGACGGACGCCAAAGTCTTTTGATCCGATTTACTGAGTCGGGCTGTCTGAAGTTCCTGTCGACCACTTCCGTCGTCTGCAGACTTCAGCGAATCCAGAAGCCGACTCAACTCCTGCTCGGCAGCGTCTTCTCCAACATCGCCAAGAACGGTCGCCAATGCCATGGAACGGACTCGAGGGACCTCCACCATGAAACTGGAGTACGCCTCCTGAGCCTCGTGAATCTTCACTCGGTTCTGAGCACTGAGCCAAAGCGCACCGACCGCGGCAATCGTCATGATAGCCGCGGTACTAATGGCAGTCACGGATGTTAATGACGGGTGCCGTTTCGCAAACTTCTGTACTCTTTCCACACGCGACACATTCAGTGCGTGCACCAGTGGCAATGCGCTCAGATGACGATTGATGTCGAGAATCAGTTCTTCCGCAGACTGGTATCGGTCTGCAGGTTCCGGCTTAAGGCACTTCTGGAGGATCGAAATCGTTCCGGGAGTAATCAATCGGCCCGATGTCTGAAAACTGATCTGTTTTGTTCGGCGTTCTTCGATCATTCGCCTTGTCTGAGTCGTGATCAGTTCAAAGGGAAGTCGTCCACACAACAACTCGAACAACATGACTCCCAGAGAAAACAGATCACTGCGTGCATCGATCGGCTTTAAGGTCTCAACGGCATCCAATTGCTCTGGACTCATATAGGGCAGAGTACCCCCAACGATCATTTCGCCGGCGTCCGGAGAATTGCGTTCAGATGCCAGGTTGAAATCGAGGATCATTGGCTGACCATCTTCTGTCAGCAGAATGTTTGCAGGCTTCAAGTCTCGATGCAGAATTCCTCTCTGATGCGCCTGACTCAATCCTTCAGCGATCCGCGAAGCAACCCAAAGACACGCCTCCTCGTGATTGAGCCCTGCGAGAATGCACTGGGGGGCTCGATCTACAGTCGCAAGAGATTCAGTCGCCGTCGCCTCTCCGGTTACATCCGCCGGTCGCAGCTCAAAGGATTTTAATGTCCGCGAATCAAATGCCGTAACCGTGCTCAACATCTCAATGCCGCTTGCGACAGATTTTGACTTGCCGGAAAGGCCGTCAATCACATGCCGCAACGTGGTTGCCCCGAACCACGGCATACACAACACCGACATTTGACCAACATTTGCTGCAGAATAGACAGGCACGATGTTGGTGTGCTGGAGCCGAGCGAGTCTGCGGGCTTCTCGAAGTCGAGCACTGGACAGCTTCAGGACGACGAGACGATCTGCCAGTGATTTCTGGCGAGCAAGGTAGACTCGTGCGAATGCTCCCCGACCCAGCTGTCCAACGATTGCAAAATCAAGAAGTGTGTCGCCGGCTTTCAGAGTCGGTGGCTCGAATTGCTCGTCGACACCGGAGGATCCAGCTCCCGATGAAATACCGGCAAGCGAACTCCAGCCTTCGATCTGACTTCCAAATCGGCTTCTCAATTCCTCGGTATCAACCGGAAGCCCGGCCTGTTTACGAAGACGAAACTCTTCGTATGCCAACGCCTGAACGATGGTCGGATCATCACGCAACTCAGGAAATTCTTTGAAGTAGTCCTTCAGATCTGCCGCTTTTCCGGAACCCAGTTGATGCTCAAGATGAATTCGAATCAGTTCCTGCAGGACGACCAGATATTCGTCATCCCCAGCCTCCGGAAGAAAATCCCGCAACGATAACTCGCCCCCCTCGGCAAGCCGCGTCTCGAAGTCTTCAATCCGATCCTCAGATTCAGAGGATATGGCCTGCGGCACATCATTCATTGCTCACCCTCTTCATCTGCCGCACTGCTCCCGTCTGCAGTGCCTTCGTCAACTGCGTCGGATCCCGACACACTCTCTCCAAGCTGCTGTCGCAGCATGTCGCGGAATTTCTGCAGAGTTCGTTCAACAGTTCGCTTCGAACGGCGAGTCAGTGTCGAAATATCCTGAACCTGAGAACCGTCCAGACGCAGCATCACGATCTGACGCTGAGACTCTGACAACTGTTCCAGCAAATCGGAAATCACAATTCGAAGTGCTTCTTCGGCGAACGCATCCTGAGTCCTTCGGTCGGTCAGTTCCTCTGAAATCTCGGGCATCGCCTGAGTTCGACTCACACTTCTTCGAGATGCCCGATGAAAGGTGGCTGCATCCCGAATCTTATGCAGCCCAATCACCAAAAAGAGTTTCCACAACTCTTCCCCGTCCGGCACTTCGTAGAAACCCTCCTTCGCGCGGCGAAAGAACGTCCGAAACACCGACTGAACAATGTCCTCAGGGTCCAGTCGTGTCCGCAATTCACTTCCCGTCTGCTTGACAGCCAATCCGTGAAGTCGCCGAGCATACCGCATGTAAAGACGCGTCGCTGCGTCCTGCTCCCCAACCTGAAATCGGCGGAGCAGCGATTGATCACTTGGCTCTGTCTGCTGGCCATCACTCAAGGAAATCTCTCACTTTCAAATATTAACGTGCCCAACTGTAGCAGGCACATTCCATGTGCCGTCCGCCCACCGTCCGCAATGTAGCAGGCACATTCCATGTGCCGTCCGCCCACCGTCCGTAAAGTAGCAGGCACATTCCATGTGCCGTCCGCGACACCCCTGCCCGGATTCTCGCGGACGGCAGACGGAGTCTGCCTGCTACTTTTGCGGACGGCAGATGGGTCTGTTGGCTGCTTTCTTAACATTCTTAATGCCGCACGGCAGTTTAAAGAGAACTTCAGGACAAAGAAAGTAGCGAAATTCAGGTCATTCATCCGCCTTTTATTCTTTGCTTTTCTCTCCGACGGCCACCAGTGTGGGATTTTCGGTTTCGGAATCTTTTTAAATTCTGTGGCGGATCAGACGGCTTTCTTCGGCTCTCGTTGTTGTCGCTAATCTGTTTCAAACAACGTACTCGGAGATGAAAAATGATGAACACATTGATTCGCTGTGCAACCATGCTGTTTGCCGCACTGGTTCTTGTTCAGGGAACTGAAATCGCTGCAAAAGGTCCTCGAACGATCCTTTCAGCAACTCTGCTGCCTGTCGCAGGAGCACCTGCTGCGGCGAAGGGTAAAGCAAAGTATGACGTTTCCGCCAGCCGCACAAACTTCTCTGTCGAAGCTCAAAACTTAGCATCACTCAACGGTCGAACCGCTGACATCTCCGTAAATGGCAGCAAAGTTGGCAGCGCAACCATCGCACTCGGACGACTCAAGCTTGAATTGTCCACGGAACGCCGCCAGGCCGTTCCAAATATGCCAACCGGCTCTTTCGTGGAAGTCTTCGTCAATGGTCAGCGAATCCTCTCCGGCGGTCTTAGATAGTTCCACATCTCAAAGTTTAACGGCAAGCCGCAGGCGTCGGCTCGGCATCTATGTGAGACGAGCGAAGCCTGTGTGCCTGACCGGCCCTCCGATCAGGCTTTCTATATTGTTCATTTGAATCGCAGCGCCAATCTCCGGCAATATTGCTTCCGCAGCACTTCGATATCGTGCAATGTGTTCCGACTGATGAGCGAATGTCGGATAGAAGCCGCCGCCAGCGAGGATGCCATGAGCGAGCATTCGCACCGTCAATAAGGTCAGTAACGCCGCACTCTGTGGATGCTGAAAACTGATCGTGGTCAAAGCCGGATAGCCACCCACCTGGACTGGCACTTCAAACTCAACTGCCAGCTGACGCCACATGGCCTGAAACTGTTCGCCGATTCGACGGACATGCCCCGCGACATCCTGCGTACGACAGACCTCAATCGTGGCCAATGCAGCGGCAGGTCCCACCCCTTCTGTCCAGTACGTGCTGGAGATAAATGACCGCTGAGCAGCCTCCATGATCCGGGCTTTGCCGATCACGGCAGCAATCGGATGTCCATTGCCAAGTGCTTTGGCGAACACGGCGATATCCGGTTCAACGCCATACTCCGGATGAATGCCTCCAGGGCGAAATCGAAATCCAGTTGTCACTTCATCGAACACAAGACAAGCCCCGCACGAATCGCTCAATTCTCGAACCGATTCAAGAAACCCTGGTTTGGGCTGCATGTTTCGCGTCGGCTCCATGATCACCGCAGCAAGGTTTTTCCCATGCTGCTCTACAATTGCACGCAATTCCTCGGTCGAATTGTACACGAACGGAAGTGCTGTTCCCTGCAGCCCTCTCGGAATACCAGACGGACTTAAACCCGGCAGCAAATGTCCATCCAGCGCCTTGTCGGTATTCAGGTTTGCAGCCAGATACCAGTCACTCCATCCGTGATAACCACAAAAGGCGATCACGTCACGACCCGTTGATGCTCGTGCAATTCGAGCGGCGATCGCCATTGCTTCACCACCGCAACGGCCGAGCCGCACCTGATCTGCCCATGGATGCAGAGCAATCAACTCTCGACTTAGCCAGACTTCTTCCGGACTATTCAGAGAACTCATCGATCCGTTTTGAACTCGATTCACGACTGCGTTCACAACTTGTGGATGGGCGTATCCAAGCAGACAGGAACCAACACCGTTGTGGGTAAAATCGAGGTACTCACGGCCATCAAGATCGGTCACCTCACAGCCTGCGGCTCTCTGAAAATAGGCGGGCCACTGATCCGGCGCGAACATCTCAGGCCGCTTGCTCAGCAGTTGAGTCCCTCCGGGAATGATCGACTTCGCTTCACGGTACAGCTGCTGAGATCGACCTTCTGACAACGACATGCCCCAACTCCGTCGCGAATCTGCTGAAAATCTGTTCTGATACTTACATCATCTGAGAACTCGAAGCCGCTCGTTCGCGAGGGGCTCGGTCCGTCTGCAATTGTTGACATCGTAGTTGTATTCCAGGTTGATTCATGCTGACAGTGTTTCATACAGCAGACTGGCATCTCGGCCAGTCTTTCTTTGGCTTCGACCGAGACTTCGAACACCGGAAGTTCCTTGAATGGCTGCTGTCGCAGCTGGAATCTGAACGTCCGGACATTTTACTGATTTCCGGGGATGTGTTTGACACAATCAATCCCTCAGCGACCGCACAAAGACGATTCTTCGATTTTCTGGCCCAAACCATCATGCGAGCCCCGGGGACTCGCGTCATCATCACTGCCGGGAATCATGATGCTGCTGCAAGACTCGAGGCTCCTTCGGGTTTGCTGGAATCACTCAATATTTCCGTGATCGGCACAATTACGCGACGGGAAGACGACTCGATCGACGTCTCTAAGCTTGTCGTGCCGGTATTGGATTCGTCGGGGATTCCAAAGGCGATTGTGATTGCGATGCCTTTCCTGAGGCCGTCTGATCTTCCGTTTCTCACCGACGCCGCAGACCCGTGGCTCGACGGAACTCGGCAACTGTACCGGCAGGCCGTAGACGCTGCCGTGTCACTGAGACAAACTTCCGGCGTTAAGATTCCGCTGATAGCAATGGGGCACTGTCACGTTCAGGGCGGACAGGAATCACGTGACTCAGAACGTCGCCTTGTGATTGGCGGAGCCGAAGCCCTCGCTCCAGATGTCTTCCCTTCTGAACTTGCATACACAGCACTTGGCCATCTTCATAAGGCTCAGCATGTTGGCAGCGAAGTGATTCGCTACAGCGGCAGTCCGATTCCACTGTCCTTTTCTGAATCCGGCTACAAACATCGCATTCTTAAACTGAACTTTAATCAGTCTGCATTCTGTTCAGTGGAGAGCCTGCCAGTACCTCGCGAGGTCGACTTTATTTCGATTCCTCCGGGACATGCCGCAGATATTGATGAAGTCCTTTCCCTCATTGCCTCCATTCCTCTGTCGGAATCTGTCCCCGCTGAACAACATCCGTTTCTGGAAGTACGAATTCTGGAAACAGGTCCTGACCCTGCGCGACGAAGAAAAGTCGAGCAGGCACTCGAAGGAAAAGCGGCCAGACTCGCTTCGATCAAGCTCGAATCCGTTCGGCCCGAGGGAATTGCGGCGGATCTGACTCATCTGATGTCACTCGACGAGCTGCGGCGAATGGATCCGGAACACCTCCTGAACGAAGTTCATCGCAGTCGCTTTGGCACAGAACCAGATGAAGCACTTGTCAGGGCTTTGAAGGAGTTATTGTCAGCTGCGGAGTTCAATCCATGAAGATTCTTCGTATCGCTCTTCGCAACATCGCCTCAATCGCCGGGACTCAGATCGTTGACTTTACAGAAGACCCGCTCCGCTCCACTGGCCTGTATTCGATCTGCGGACCAACAGGCGCTGGTAAGAGCAGTCTGCTCGACGCAATGTGCCTTGCTCTCTACGAAACTACGCCACGTCTCGAGCGCATTGGTCGACTGACGGAAGTTCAGGGCGAAAAACCAAACGATCCAAGGGCACTCCTGAGACGCGGCACCGCGGAAGGATTTGCAGAAGTCTCATTCTGCGGCATTGACGGCGAGATATGGACGGCGCGCTGGAATGTTCGCAGAAGTTATGGGAAAGCCGATGGTGCACTTCAAAACACCGAAATGGCCCTGTTTCGAGGTATGCCTGCGCCGGGTGAAAATGGGCAGCTCGAAGTCAGCGGAAACAAGTCCGACGTACGCGATGCGATTCGTGAAAAAGTTGGACTGACATTCGGCCAGTTCACTCGCGCGGTTCTTCTCGCTCAAAACGAATTTGCACAGTTCCTGAAGGCTGAGGATAAGGAACGAGCAGCAATTCTCCAATTGCTCACCGGAACTGAGCTCTTCGAACAAATCTCGGTTTCGGTCTATCGACGCTACGCTGACGAACGCAGGCAACTCGATGCGCTGACCACTCTCGAAAGCGGTATGGTACCGCTCAGCGCTGAAGAGAGAATCACAGCAGAACAACGAGTTCAGGCCGTCCAATCCACGCTGACACAGATTGACACTCGACTGGCGGACATTACCGTCTGGGTGAAGTGGTATGAGCAACTTCGGAACCTCTCCGACCAGCAGTTCACCGCTCAGAGAGACCTGGCGGAAGTGACTGGTCAACGAACCATCGCAGACACACGTCAAAGAACTCTGCAAATCACAGAGACTGTTCTGCGCGGAGCCAAAGTACTCAGAACGAATGAGTTGCGGGAATCCGGACGAGTCGCATCAGTGCGGCATCAGCTCAGTGAAAAACTTATACAATCCAAACGTGCAGCGTTGCTTGAAGCGGAACTTCAGATACTGCATTTCACAGCCGACGCTGACCGAGTTCAGCTGATTCAACAGTCCGAGAGCCTGCATTCAAAGTTCGAAAAGGGACGAGAACTGAAACTTCTGATCGATGTGAGTCATCAGCAGGTCGAGCGTCTAAGGCTGGAAACGGAGGAGCTTACAAATGCAGTAGATGCGCAGCAGAAGAAATTTGACACAGTTCGCGCTAACGATGAAAGACTGGCTGAGAAAATCGCAAATCTACTGACTGAATTCAAGTCCTGCGAACGATTTGAGCCCGTACAGGACAGAGCAGAATTCTTTGAGCGACTTGTGAAAGAAGCCATCGACCAGAAACTCAATTGGCAGCAACGGACTCAGGATCGCATTCAGGCTGAGGCCTCCCTCTCTCGGTGTGATCAGCAGCTGAAGTCGCATCAGGCTCACACTGAAAAACTGGCCACCCAGATTCGAGACTTGCTTACTAGAAAGCAGCCACTGGACGATGAACTGTCTTCGTTTGATGACGAAGCAAACCTGAAACTGATTCAGCAACAGCGAATCGATGTTTCTGATCTGGGCACCCTGTCGCAATGGCTTGAACAATTGTCGTCAATCGAACAAAACCTGCACGATTTGACCGAGCAGGAATCCCGAATTCGAATTGACTTGCAAAAGGCGAATACTGACCAACAGCGGCTTCAGGTAGAACTGCTCACCGCATCAGCAGTCGCTAAATCAGCCACTGAAACCTTTGAACGAATGAAGACGGCAATTGATGATGCTGCCGTTCGACTTCGATTCGCACTTCAGAATGGTCATGAATGTCCAGTCTGCGGATCAACGGATCACCCGTATTCGCAAAACCCACCACACATCGATGCAATCGCCCTCAGCGTTGCGGAATCAGCCGTCAGTCAGGCCGCGCAAAAGCGAGATGATCTGCAAAGTGAACTTGCCCGAACACGAGCCGATATCCGCACAACGGGGCAGATGCTGGAACAGGTCGTTCCAAAGATCACAGCCCTCAATCAGCAACGTACGCAAAAACAGGAGACGATCGCCGGTCATCGTCAGTACTCAGAGTTTGCACCTGTCACTGACGTTACCAAGGTACAGATCACAGCACAGATTGCGATCCTGAAGGAACAACTTCAGAAGCTGGAGGCCCATGAAGTTCGAATCCTGGCTATTCGAAAACAAGCCGGATTGCTGCAGAAGGAATTGGTTTCACTGCAAAAAGTTCAGGCAGAACATGCAGACAAAGAACGATCACTTCAGATCGAGATCTCGCAATGTCACGAACGATCAAACGTTTCAACGCGTGACGAATTAAACGCAGCAGCACGCTTCCAGCAGGTGCGTTTAGAACTTAAGCCGCTGTTCGAGTCTGTCGCAGGATCAGAACGGAGGTTCGATGATTCTGCGGAATCGTTCCTGTGTGAGTTCAGTTCAAGTATAGCGAAGTGTCGGTCGATTCGCGGCGAGATTCAGTCCATCACGTCATCGCGGGAGCTGAATTCAAAACAACTGAGCGTTCTTGAAGAAGGTTTGCGTGGCCTCAAAGGGCAACAAACGACGAAGCAGAATGAGTTGGACACGGCAACGAAACAGCTGAATGGCATCATTCTTCAACGCTCAACTCTGTTTGATGGACTTGACCCGGAACAGGTTGAACAACAGTTGAAAGTCCAGCTGACAACTGCAATCAGGAAAGTCGAGGAAGCCAGGCTGAAACTGGACCAGCATCGGCTCTCTGTGGCGTCCATGAACGCGGAAACACGTTCGCTTGAGGAAAGCCTGACTCTGGCGGAACAAGATGCGAATTCGGCAAAAGGGAGCGTCGATTCATGGATCGAGCAGGCGACTCAGCTTGCCGATTCGGAACGGTCTCGTGAGTTTATCGACGGCGTGCTTTCGAGGGACGACGATTGGGTGAGGACAGAGAAAGCCTGGCTTGACAGATACCTTCATCAGGTCAGCGAACGACAGGGTAGGTTGACCCAGATCGAAGCACAGATTGCGGTACATCGGGAATCACGCTCCGATGTGCCAGACTTTGAATCCCTCGCAGCCGAACATGCGGACTTGCTTCAGCAACGAATCTCAGTAGAGCAGGAACTGGACGCCGCCAAAGCAGTGATCTCAACAGACGCTGCGAACATCCAGAAGAACCTTGCTCTGGCTGCCAGCAGAGAAGCACAGGAACTTCGAATTCGGCCCTGGGAGCGATTGAATGAACTAATCGGTTCCGCAGATGGAGCGAAGTTCCGTGTCATCGCCCAGAGGCGAACTCTTGATATTCTGCTCAGTTACGCAAACGCACATCTCGATCAGTTATCTCCGCGATATCGACTCGAACGAAGTTCAGAATCACTCAATCTGTCCGTTGTTGACCGCGACATGGGTGACGAACGGCGATCCGTACATTCTTTGTCCGGAGGAGAGACCTTTCTGGCTTCACTCGCTCTTGCTCTGGGGCTGGCTTCGCTTGCCTCCAACAGACTTCGAATCGAATCTCTGTTTATCGATGAAGGCTTCGGCAGCCTTGACCCGGATACACTGAATACCGCAATTGGTGCCCTCATGCAGCTCGAAGCACAGGGACGCAAAGTGGGCGTGATTTCACACGTCTCGGAGATGGCTGACGCGATTCCAGTCCAAATCCGCATCCAGCGCCAACGTGCGGGCGCTTCGAAGATTGTTGTGCCAGGATCGAAAACTCCTCAACCTGCCGAACCCACGATCACCACTGAAACGGATCTCGTGGGAATCAGGATTCTGGAACTGCTCCGAGAAGCTGCCGCGCAAGGAAAGCCAAAACTCTCGTCGACAAACCTGCGAGCAACCATCGGCTGTTCTCCAGCCGAGTTTCGGAAAGGACAAAAGTCGATCGAGCACCTCGTTGAAGTCGATGGTCGCAGCCTGAAACTAAAATCCTGATCCCACCCCAAAGTACTCATCACGCGCCGTCGTGATGTCGAACCGCACCGGGATTCCTGTACTACCAACTGTTGATTTATTTTCGATCCGCAGAGATTTTATAGGGTGAGTTGATACCGACTGGCTCCAGCGCGTAGTCAGCGTGATGGGTAACCACGGAATACACGGAAGACGCGGAAAAGCACAACCGGGTGCTTTTGCGATTCTTCCGTTTCTTCCGCGTCTTCCGTGGTCAATACGCCAACCCTGCCTGCGATTCGAATTCAAACAACTGCTCAATTCCCTCGACTGAACTTGGTTGCGGCTGAGCGAAGCCGCGCTGGGATTTTGCAGTCGTAAGTTCCAGTGACTCGTCATCACGACGGAGCGTGATAAGTACTCTATGGGAGCGTGATGAGGAACAGGAACACGCGACTTGACGCTACTTCTTCGAAACCAGATCTTCGACGAACGGGTTGATGTCCTTTTTATAGGTGAATGCTTCTTCTTCACCATCTTCAAGCAGAGATTCATCGAATCGTTTGGCCAGTTTCCCATCACGACCATAGACATATACGGCCGGAATCGAGGCCAGCTTGAGCTTCTCGAACACTTCATCAGCTGCCTGAGTCGACAGGATGTTCGTAAAGGTGGCTTCGTTTTTGACGAGGAACTTTTCGACCCGAGCTCGATACGTTTCAGCAGGCTTGGACTTGATGCCGCTGTAGTCCACATTGTAGCTGATGCAGACAACGTCTTCAGGATGAGCCTTCTTCAGTGCAACCAGACCTGGAAATTCTGTCATACAGGGCAGACACGATGTAGACCAGATGTCCACGATCACAATCTTGCCTGGGTGCTTCGCAACGAACTCCTGAACGTTCTCCCATGTACCCGCCGTCAACGCGACCTCGGGAGGTGCCGGAACTTCCTCAGGAGCTTTCTCGTCTGCATGTGTCGAACACATCACGAGCATAACACAGATCAGGAGGGTGGATGGCACGCCGAAAAATGAAGTTCCATGCAACGTCATAACTAAATATCCGGCAAAGAGGTTTCTGAAAAGGAGATGCCCTGATCTTACTCAAAGAGCGGCTCAGTTTCCTGCCTTTTCCAGGCTAAAAGGCGATCAGTGGCTCCGGTTCCGAAAATCGCATCAGCTCGCCTTCAAGTTTCCGGAAGTGTTCGAGTGCCTTCCATTCAGCTTCCAGTTCAACATTCGATAGTTCAACAAAACCCGGCAGAAGGCGAAACGGATCGCTTTCACCAACCAGAATCAACTGCTCTGGCGGACATTGAAATAGTACTCCATCAGTTGTCGTCAATGTGCCCGGGTTTCGAATCCGAGCGATCCTGAGTTTGCCAAGTACCTTCGTCGCACCTTCGGGCGTCGTTAGCTGAACGGTTCCGTTTTCTTTGATCTCAACGCCGACAGAGTTCTCAGGTATTGGTTCGACCCCGTCGACCGCGATGCTGGTCGATCCGGCCATCAGTCCCAGTCGCTGGTCCGGGAGTATCTGGAAATCACCTCGTCGTGTCAGCAGTGAGTCCGCAAGACAAAACATAAGTTCCGGATCCGCGGGAAGGGCTGCGTGCAATGGCTTGAATGTTCTTTGCTCTCCGGCCGGACGAAAGTCTCTCACAGAATGGAACGTCCAGGTCGGAAGTGGATGCTCAGCCTCGGTGCTGCCTGAAGTTGGACTCACAAAGGTCACGGACCGGCGGTAGCCAATCGCATTTCCTGCGGACAGATTTTTCAGCGATTCTGCAATGGCCTGCTGAATCGCGGTCGGACACGATGTTCCTGTCGCGGGACTCCCAATGGCAGATTCAATACTCAGCTGGGGAGGCTGAACATCTTCAAGCATGCTGGAAGCCTTTGGAAGCGATGAGCCAAACGAACGCAGTCCCGATCTCTTTCGCTGCTCAATCATGAACTGAATATCATCGTCCGACATATCAGCCATCTCTTCAGCCCACACGTCGGCTGTCTCAGCATCGACTTCCGGCCATGCTTTCCGAATGATGGATCGAACATCACGCCCCTCAACTGGAACCTGCCGAAGACCGGCACCGCCTGGCGGGTTAGCACCGACAGGCAAACCGGCACCGCCTGGCGGTTTTGCGACCGCTGGCGCACTGCCAATACCAATTTGCAGTGGTTGTACCGACGGAGACAACGAAGGAAGCTCGTCGGCCGGACTGAAAGAGGCCTTTACGATCCCTGATGAGGAGCTTTGATATGTTTCAGAGGATTGAGTCGTCAAAACGCCATTTTGATGGAGATTTTGATGAAGGGGCGTGTGCCCGGCAGAGGCCGAATTCGGAAGCAATGACTGCTTAAGTTGCCGCCCTGCAACAATCCCGACGCAAAATAACGTGACCCCAAAAAGGCATAGTCCAGCAACATTCTTCATCGATCACCTCCCTGAGTCGATGGCACGCTCTTCAAACAGAAACAGCCGCACAATAGTGAATTGTGCGGCTGTTGTCTGTATGAAAATCACCTGAAAAGCCGAAAATCAGCCCCGCGGAGGCCCAAGTTCAACGATAATTTCCGTTTCATCTGTACCGCGTTTGACCAGCAGTTTCAGTTTGTCGCCGGGTTTTGACTTTGTCAGGATTTCGATCAGATTCTGATATGACTCCAGCTTGCTGTCGCTGACCTTCAACACCACATCTCCCACCATCACCCCCGCTGTTGCGGCCGGTGATCCCTCACGAACCGCTCGGACCATCACGCCTTCTCCGTCATAGCCAGAGAGTTCCGGAGAAAGCCCCAGGTACGGCAAACGACTTGGTCGGCGATCTCCGCGAGACACAGTCTTAAAGGTTGGTCTCGCTTCCATCTGATCAATGGCCCGCAACACCTGCTCGCTGTAGTCGATGACTTCAACCGCTCCCTCGATGTTCAGAGTGCTGAAGTCATCATCCGGAGTGTGATACGTGTCGGTGAGGCCCGTGTGACAGAACATCACCGGAATGTCTTTCTGGAAGAACGGCAGGTGATCACTTCCTCCAAACGGGTTTTCAATGATTCGCGTCTCCAACGGTGATGCTTCATCAATCTTTCGGATCAGATCTGCGAACTCCACCGCTGTTCCAACACCATGCATTTCGACCGTCTTATCCCGCAGATGGCCGATCATGTCAAAATTGAGCATGAATACAGTTTTCTCCAGCGGAAACGCTGGATTCCTCGTGTAGTGATTCGCACCCAAAAGACCTTTTTCTTCCGCCGAAAAACAAATGAAGACCATGCGGCGCTTTGGTTTTGGCCCGGAAGCGATTCGACGAGCCAGTTCAACGACTGCTGCAGTTCCAGTTGCGTTGTCATCAGCTCCGTTGTGGATCTCGCCTTTGCGAGTGGGAGCTCGTGAGCCAAATCCACCGTATCCAATATGGTCATAGTGACCGCCAATCACAATCGTCTCATCCGCCAGTGGCCCTTCGCCCTCAACGACTCCAATCAGGTTGTCTGTTGAAACCGTATTGACTTTAAAGCCTACAGAAATATCACCTGACCAGCCCGCGAGTTCCTGTGAAACGGGCTTGAGGCTTTCGTCGACGTATGCGGTCACCTGCTCAAGATTCGACAAGGTCTTATCGCCTTCGACCTTGAGCGGAGATGTTCCAAGAATCTGATTCAGGACAGCCTGTTTGATGTGTACAAATGGAACACTTCCACCTTCGTTTCCGAATCCACTTGGGGCTGTCAACTCGTCTGCTTCTGCTGTCGAAACACTGAAGTAGTCGTTGACAAAGATGATCCCAGCTGCCTTGTGCTGAGCGGCAAGCTCCAGCTTTCGATCGATGAACGAATGACTGCTCGTTTCAGTTCCTTTGAATCCACCATCGCTCCGCCCCTGACGAGGTTCGCGTCGCATCATCACAATAATGCGGCCTTCAACATCAATGCCAGCATAGTCATCGTACTGATCTTCTTCTGAAGAAATCCCGTAGCCAACAAAGACCAGCCCACCAGTCGCTGAACCTTCAGAACCGCGACGAATCGGCTGAAACTGGCTCCCAATCTCCAATGCCAGTTGATTCTCTTCGGATGACTTCAGAGTCACATGAGTCCCTTCAGTCACTACGGTGTCACCCATTGCGACTGTGAAAGACTGCCGATAAGACCCCTCAGGCATTCCTGGCTTCAATCCCAGTTTTTCATACTCCGCAAGGATTCGCTTTGCGGCTGTTTCAATTCCCGGAGTATCAATCCCGCGGCCTTCCAGCGAGTCTGATGCGAAGTACTCGATGTCACTCCGAACTCGCTCCACGACTTCAGCGTTCTCTGCTCCGTCTGCCATCGCTTGCGATGACCAGAAGAACAGCAGTGTTCCAGGCAGGAGTAAAGCCATCAGGCGACGAGACCATTTCATTGGGAGACCTTCGGCGTGAAAGTGGACTGCGGAATGACAAGAGTAGTGAAAGATGACAAATCTGATTGGACGACACTGATCGAACGAGGACGTCAGACCACAGCCTGTCTCATCAGCAATTCAGAACTCTACCCGCCCCGGGCGTGCTCGAAAACTGTACAAAACTTATTCAGCAGCAAAAATTTGTTTGAACAACCTTTTTTATTACTGACAGTTGAGTTCTTTTCGAGCCGCAATGGTTTTCTACGGCAAGTTGTGTAAGTCGCTTGTTGTCGGCGTTTTGTGCAGCGAGGATGGCCGTCGGTTGATTCCGATGTCATCCAGCGTGTAGCCAGCGTGATTGGTCACCACGAAATACACGAACCACACAAAAACAAACGAGTACCGGCACGATGGAATGGAGTGACCCTTCAGCCAAAAACCGTCGCTGTTGTTTCATCCCCGCTATCAGGCAATCCCGCATCCCCCTGCGACTCTTTCGTGTGGTTCGTGTCTTTCGTGGTTAAGTGACCAACCCTGCCTTCGATTCGAATTCAAAGCCACAAACTCTTTCCCGGAGTATTCTCCATTGGCAAGAGTATGGGGGCAGAAGAATGCAGTGCTCTGCCATCCTCCTTCAGCAGTGCTGTCAGCCACGACTCGATCCAGTGTCAGCCGCTAAAGCGATTCGTTTGCAGGTCTGCAGGTCAATCTGAATCTGATCCATCAACTCTGAACGACTTGAAAATTTACGCAGCCCCCGAACCTCGCTCAAAACGTCCACCGACAGTTGCTTCCCATAAAGATCACCCGCAAAATCCAGAACATGACATTCCACTTTGCGCGATGTCTCGCCAAACGTTGGATTCGGCCCAATGTTGATGGCAACCGTCTTTCGAACTCCGTCCAGCACTGTTTCCCCGGCATAAACTCCATCGCCAGGCACCAATGTCTCGATTCTTTCGAGATTCGCTGTCGGAAATCCCAGCTGTCGACCACGCCTGGCTCCACTTCCGACCACACCACGGATTGTGTATGGATGCCCCAGAAGTGCTACCGCTGCAGCGATTTCCCGCTCACTAATCAGTGCCCGAATCCGGCTGGATGACACTTCTGCATTATGACTCACTCCCACTGGATCCCGAACGGCCTCGACGGATCCCGCCAACAACTGCACAGTTCGAAATGCCAGATTGTGCCTGGCACTTAACGCTTCCAGAAGTCCCACATCTCCCTGTCGGTCATAGCCAAAACGAAAATTGACACCTTCCACTACACCGGATGCCTGATATCGCCCCAAAATGTAATCTTCAAAAAACTCAGTGGCACTCATTCTCAACAACTCTTCGGTGACCTGCAGCACTTCAACAAAGTCGGCACCTGCCGACAGAAGCAACCGCTTTCGTTCCGGGATTGATGTCAGCAATGGGGGGGCCTGCTCCGGCCGAAGAACTGCGATCGGATGAGGGTGAAACGTCACGGCGACCGTGTGGGTACCCAACGAGTCCGCCAGATCTCTCAACCCCCGCAGCATTGAGCGATGGCCAAGATGAACTCCATCGAAATTCCCGATTGCGATACAGCCACCGGGCTTACATCCGGCGGGATGCGGTGGATTCCCCATTCCCGGATTCACCATGAAACCTGTGCCATCCCTGAGTCCTTTATCGTTCCACGCACTCTTCCCGCTTATTCTAATGCGACGTATTGACTCAATCGGCGTTCGAAGTTCGTTCATTTGAGATCGAATGTGGCCATCAGGACACATTTGCTGCCACAAGTCAACCCAGGTTTCGCAGATCCCGCCGTCTTCTCAATCGGTAAAAATTCCCGGAAATGTCTGCGCCAGCCGTTGAGGTTCCCCAAATTCTCAATTTATCCTACTGAGTAGATTAGTGTTATGTGTTGCATCAGGAGAGGCCCGGACCAAAACCCAGGCCCAAAAAAAAATCGGGACTTGACCAGACCCGGTTCCAGGGCAACTCTTACGGAGCTTAGGGCCACTGTTTGTCACGGCCTCTTGTAGATTCCCATTGTTGTTGGCATTCGCATTGTCGTTGGCATTCGCACGGACGAAGATTTTAAAAGAAGAGGTATGAAAATGAAGACTGTAGCAAGCCTGCTGTCGCTGTGTCTGACCCTGATTGCCGGTGTTGCTGTTGCAGCGGACCATCATCAGGTTCTCACCCCGGTTCCGGAAGTTCCACACGCTCATGTTCATGAGTACGTAACTCCGCTGTTCACGAACGTGAAGTACAAAGACCTTGACGAAATGGCTCCTTGTGCCGTTCCAAAGATCGTCACCGTTAAGGATCCTTGTGCATGCAACGATCCTTGTGATTGCTGTGGACCAAAGTGCGTCAACATTCAGATTTGCGTTCCATCATGCGGCTGTGAACTGATCAGCTGCAAGAAGGACGGCGATCGCGTCCGTTACGATTACGGAAAGTACGCGATCGACATTCGCATTAAGAAGGGTTACATCGAAGTTGACTATCAGGACTAGTCCAGTCGACTGACCTGAGAATCTGCTGATTCAGAGGCGGTGCCGGTTTCCGGTACCGCCTTTTTATTTGCCTATCCGGAGAGTGCGGCCCGAAAATCGTTTCTTGTGATGAGACCGTAGTTGACGAGTTTGTGCCTGATCGGTCAACATTCGATGATCTGAAGTGCCTACAACGAGGTGGCAATTCTGTCACCCACAATCCTGCATCAGAACTGGACATTCTAATGGACCTCAGGCTTTGCCCTTCCTGCCGCCAGTCAGTCCTGGACGATGACGTCGATACATGTCCGTTTTGCGGCGCTGCAATGGATGGGTCCGGTGGTGGCAAAAAACCTGTTCCTCCTTCAAAGCCCGCTGCGAAACCCGCCTCGCCAAAACCTGCTGCACCGACAACCGGTGAATCTTCCGGAAGTTCATCGAAGCCAGTTCAGGCCGGGATGCGAGCCGGCAAGACAACGGCCGACGATGATGATCCGTTCGGAACCGCGAACGAGACTCAGTATGCGGGTGTTATCCAGGCACTTGCCAAACCTGAAAAAGGGAAGCTGCATCGAGTCGTTTGCCCGATGTGCGAGAAGGCCGGCTTTGTTTCTAAATCAGCCATCGGAAAACAGGTCCGTTGTGCAAACGAAAAATGCATGGTACCTGTATTTACTGTCCCGGACCCGGATGATGCGAAGTCCGACAAGCCAACTCGCAGACCTGGTGCCTCTGGTGAATCTCCGAAAGCTGATGTCACCACAGCCGCAAAGCGTCGAAATCCTCTGGTGATTTACGCCGTCGTAGGCGGAATCCTGTTGCTTCTGGCAATTCCTCTCGTCCAGTACCTGAATCGTCCTCCTGAAGCCGGGGCAGATCTCAACCGCCCAATTGCCGGTCTGGGTGGAGCTGGTGGAGGAGTTGACGATTCTGAAGATGAACCGGTAGTGACACCAACCGATGCCACACCGAAGACTAAAGATCCTGTTGCCGAAGCACATCGGATCGCTGAGCGAATGATTCAGGCGGCCCGACAGCAAAAAAACCGTGATAAAGCGCTGGCTCGACGTCTGAGCGGTGACCTGTACTTCCAGCTGGGTGATCCGGCGAACGCCGCAAAGGAGTTCGGCCAGTTACTGCAGGTCAATCGAAACGGCGGATTCATGAAAGTGGAACCGCTGCTTCGTGAATACTGGAAACAGAAGTCGGCTGGCCAGTCGGGGGCCGCGGACTTGTTTCGACAGGCTTCCTCAGAAATTGCCGGTCTCCCCACGGAAGGCAAACTGGCCGCTCAGGCCGCAATCAGTCTCGCGGCTGCTCTGGTCGCTGAAGGATCTGTGGCAGAGGCAAACACCGTTCTGCAGAAGTTTCAGAAGGATCGACAGGTAGTTGCAAATCGAGACCTGATGAGTGGTTCAGCCTGGTTCAATGTTCAGGACCGAATGCTGGAGCTCAAGACTTCGCCTCTGGCTGCCGTGGACGTCTATGCATGGAATGATCCACTTCGCACTGCTGTTGCTGCTCAGCTTGCCAGCCGTAAACGCTGGACAGAGGCAATCACCTGGGCGTCGGAGAAGAATAATCTGCGCGAAGCATCCGATTCGTTCGCCGTGATCGCGCACCTATCAACTTTGCTTCAGGCAACACCAGCCGAACAGCAAGCCATTATGGATGCAGCCGGCAAGCTTCACGCTCAAATTGGTCTTCGCACTCAGGCAGTGCTGGCGGCTGAACTGAAAAGTGTCGACCGTCTCAACGCGATTGCCGCCTCAATAGAATCCCTGCCGACATCGGCCCCTATGGAACTGCCCGGATTTGCTGCTGCACTCCGAACTGATCTTCCCAATTCACAGGACGCATGGCTGTCTGCATCGGCGGCCTCGGACTTTGGTCGTGCTGCCGCTGCCTGTGGTGATATGGCCAAAGCGGAACTCGCAGTTCGTAAGGTCACTCAATCCCTGTTATCCGTGGCACCTCCTGTTACCGCAACTCGCAAAGCCGTCGATGCCAACGACATTGGGGAAACTGAAGTGCGGCGTCAGCTCGCCGCTGCGATGAGTCTCACCAGTGATGACGAAATCACAACGACATTCAGAAACTATCGCAGAAAAATCGATCAGTTTGCACAAGCTGCCGAAGAGCGAAGACTGTTGCTGATTCAGCGTCTTGCAAGAATTGCTCGCAGTGGCGGTACGCCGGCCATTCAGACAGTCCTGATGGACTCCGCATCCCGACTTCTCCCCGAATTGGCGGTGGATCCTCTTTCGAACATCATCGCGATTGCGGCAGTCCGTTCAGGACAAACTCTTCCCGAAATCACGGGGGTTGACGCCGCTCTCAGAATCGCCGTCCCGGCCCGCGCAACCGCTCTCAGTGAAGTCACGATTTCGCCGGTTCTGTCACGCGGCTGGGGACAAATCGAACAGGCGAACCTGATCGCTGCATTGTCTGAAATGGAGAAAGGCGGAGAGTTGCCGGGACTGCGAGAAGCTGTCGCGAATGAGATCGCTGAATTTGCAGCGATGAAAGCAGATTCCCCCGAAAAGATGCTCGCCGCTGTGGCATCAATGCAGAATCCCGTGTGGCGAGAAGAACTTTATCTGAATGTCGGAATGCTGCTCGCACGCCGAGGAATGGCGGAACAAACTGAGAAGTGGCTGGATTCCGCATCCGCGATGCCAGCCACTGAACAGGCCACTCTGCTTTACGGCATTGCCGTGGGGATGCTCCAGACACCGGTCGCCAATCCTGTTACACCATCTGCTGAACCTAATCTTGCAAACCCATGATTCAACCGCGAGGATGACACTGTTTGTGGACAGCCTTTAAACGGCTGTGTTCAACGTGAGTATAGACCTGCGTCGTGCGAATGCTGGCGTGCCCAAGCATTTCCTGCAGAGCTCTGATGTCTGCACCTCCGGCCAGCATGTGAGTCGCAAAGCTGTGCCGGAGTGTGTGTGGACTGATCTCCGGTCCACAGCCAACCCGTGACGCATATCGCTGAACGAGGGCCCAGATTGTTTCTCGATTCAGTCGTCGGCCGCTGCGAGTCACAAACAGATAATCTTCGTCTTTGCCGGCGGTTGCAATCAGCGCTGGTCTCTCGTGCTGAAGGTAGGCCTGAATGGCTTCGACGGATCTCGGAGACAAAGACACAAGCCGCTGTTTGTTACCTTTACCCGTGCAGCGACAGTATCGTTCGTGCAACTGCATGTCCGAAATTTTCAGCCCCACCACTTCAGAAACTCGACAACCTGTCGCATACATCACCTCGAGAATTGCTCGATCTCGACGATAGTACCGATCATGGGCCGCCACCGGTGATACCAAAAGCTCATCCACCATCTGAGGATTCAGGACTTTGGGGAGACGCTGCCAGAGCTTCGGCGAACTGATCAGATCGACAGTCGTCTCCGCAACAATACCCTCCAGCATCAGAAAACGGAAAAACATCCGAATGGCCACGAGATTGCGACCTATGCTGCTCGGAGCCAGATTCAGCTCCTGCAGAAATTCAAGGTATCGCGTCAGCGTGGCAACCCCAATCTGCTGAACAGACTCCCGACCGGTTGTTTGATTCCACTTGAAAAACTTTTCAAGGTCACGACGGTATGCCTGCAATGTGTTGTCAGACATCCCGCATTCCGCTTCCAGATAATCCAGAAACGGAGTCTGCCAAAGAGAGGGATCACGGAACGAAGTCGATGCAAACTGACTGCCGACAGGAGGCTGCTTTCGGCGTGCCATGCTGGTAAAACCCCAATACCTGAAATCCCGATGCCGGAACGAAAATCGCCGTCACCGTTCAGAGGGGGTTGAACGATGACGGCGACAGCTGGAAACCGTTCGAAAACGGTCTTCGTACAGGAAATGTTCGCATTCAGGACTATCGGCTTTACAAAGCCAATTATTCGAAGAATCCAGTTCCAGTCCGGTTATAACAACTCGGGACTTTTTGAGTGCGGGAAACCCCTGCTCGCTTTCTCAGTTTATCGGCTTGCGACATGCGACTAAGTCCACGCCTGCCGCACCGTGCGTCGTCAATGTCAGTCGATTGAATCAAACAGTTGGCTGAATTCGAATCGCAGGCAGGGTTGGCGTTTTGACCACGGAAGACGCGGAATAGACGGAAGAATCGCAGAAGGGTCCGATTGTGGTTTTTCGTGTGGTTCGTGTATTTCGTGGATTCCGATCACGCTGGCCGTGCGCAAACGCCCCAACGGGGCAAACTAAGGTTGCCTGGGGCATTGCCCCAGGGATCAGCACAGAAGCAGGGCAGTAACCCTGAAGGGGTGACCGACGTCCCGGAACTGCAATAGCGGTGAATGCGTGAAGGCTGTGGATGAATGACGAAAATGAACGTCACTCATAAGAGCACTGATGCTCGTCGCCCGGGATGAAAGCTCTGCAACACAATACGGAATTCATCCGTGAGTCGTACAGATTACCTCGACCCAAAGTAAAACAGCATCATGGCAAGGGCAACACGATGAGCATCATCCGGCAAAACTTCGGGCATGCCAAACAGTTCCGGGAGTCCGGCAAGTCCAACCGTTGCCAATACGACAATTGCCTTCAGGTCACCCCACATGGATGATGCCTTGCGACCAGTCGTCTTTCGAAGCCAGTAGCTCACGTTTCTGAAAAACGCGCCAAGCACATATGCAGCAATAATACCAAGCAGCGAAAGAGACCGAGATTCCATCAGCCGGTTTTCACGGTACAGGTAGACTCCCAGCCCCGTGAAGGCAGCCAGTATCAGAAAACGAATACTGTGACGCGGCAGAAACAATGGATGCCGCTCCTGCTCCAGAACTCCTTCATTCTGAATTCGCTGCAGCACATCCGGTGGCAGCGCTACAAATCGTCGTGATGTAAAGTAGTGGGCCATCGCAATCAGGAGCGTCTCCGTCCAGATCAGATCCAAATCCTGCCCCCGCGCAACATTCATTGTGACAACAGCCACAACGAACAACGTCAACAAGGCTCGTACACTTCCCACAGGTAGCCCCAGTGGCGGCCATTCCCGTGGTGATCCTTCAGGCTCCAGCATATTCATAATAAACTCGTCCCCCAAAGTAGCAGGCACACTCCGAGTGCCGTCCGCCTCACACACTCCATCGCCTCACACACTCCATCACCGCGAATCTCCGCCCGCCTTCACTGTCACCAGCTGATCCGACGGTTTTGCCGAAAGCAGCAGGTTTCGAAAGTGATATTCCTGAGGCTGATCGTTGCTGTGCAGCTGAAGTCCGATCGGGCCTGACATCAGCATTTCCGGCTGATCTGTGAAATCAAACACTTCCTGACCGTTCGCTGCAAATCGGATCCGATTTCCCTTGACCAGGATTTCGACCAGGTTCCATTCACCGCGGCGTTCAGCCTTTAACCCTGCATCACCTGGAACAACTCGGTTTCTTCGATGAGCATCCCAGATGCCCCAGTCATGGCAAAACATCAGCAGAGGACCTCGGAAGCCGAATGGATTGTCACCGGCATCCGTGAATTTTTCACCCAGAGCTGCCACGGCTGAATGCATCGTGGAGAATCCTTGTCCGACTGTTTGGCGAACTTCAAAGATCAGCCGAAATTCTCGATACGAGTCTTCCGTGAACAGGTAAGTGCTGCTGGGAACCCGATCCGAATTTGCTCCTCGGATCATCCCCTTGCTGACCGTCCATGATTTCAAATCTCCCTGCCAGCCAGCCAGATCATGTCCATTGAACAGTTGCTTGACTTCTTCAGCTGCCGGAATCAGTGATTCAGCAACCGTCGGTTCATCAAAGTCCGTATTGGGGGATTTCAGATCAAGCTCCTGAATCCAGGTATTGCGATATCGAACATCGTGACCTTCGCACTGGAGCTTGATTCCCCCGGGCGTATCAGTGATCCCTTTGCCATCGTCGTTGCCGCCGTCAATCCCGGAGTTCGGGCCACCCCAAACCTGATTGATCTCAAAGTTTCGGTGCACTTTCTGACCGTTGAAGTACATCGTGACTCGAGCCTTCTCAACTCGCTTGCCATCACGAAATCGGGCCGCTCGGTAGGTGATATCATACGAGTTCCACTGACCAAGGCCGTTGTAAGCATGGTAGGGGGATTCGGTTTCATTGATCACAGCACCGAGACCATGAGTTGTCTGGTCACCGTCGAGCACCTGAATCTCGTGACGATTCTGCAGATAAACACCACTGTTACCACCGGGATTCACAATCAGGAATTCGACATGCAGGCGAAAGTCGCGGTATTCCTTCTTTGTCACGATATCGGCCGCGCCAAAGCGTCCACCGGCTGCTGCGGGGTCATCCGTTTGAACTGCTGTGCCTCCATCAACAGGATCGTCAACGATCTTCCATTTGATGGGCAGTGATGATCGAAACCCGGGTCCCTGCCAGTAGGTCCATTTTGCATCCAGCATTTCGCGGGAACCATCAATCAGCACCTCCGCACCGTCAATCGGTTTGGCACCGACGCCCACATCGGCAAAGGCCGGAGTTCCACTGAAAGCGGCGGCAATGAGCATCGCACCAAAGACGGAGGCATTGACTGCGCACGCGCGAAGAAGGGTTGGCATGGTGACAGCCATGCTTCGTGTGAATAACATGAATGGCTCCTCAAAGGCGAGTGAACTTCAGTTCCACTCAGGATTTCGAACGTTATGCGGCAGGATTCGATTGGCCCGGTGCAGTTTCCTGACACACTGATCCCAGATACCGTAAGGATCGTGTTCAAGTACCGTTGCACCGTCGGAAGGCAGGATCATCCAGTCACCGCGGTCAATCTCTGCTTCAAGCTGACCGCCATCCCAGCCTGAGTATCCGCAGTAAACACGAAACTGAATACCGGATTGAGGCTTCATTCCGTCACGAACCACGCTGGCAAATGTATCGTGGCTGCCGACGAGAAAGACACCTGGGACAATTTCCTGATCCTTTTGACCGAGGTTCAGGCAATTATGGAGTATGAACAGCGACGATGCATCCACCGGCCCGCCAATGAAGACAGGCGTTTCCGACGAATCCATCGATAAATGCTCTGAAAGCGCCTTCTCAATCGACATTGAAGACGGCCGATTGATCACAAGCCCCATTGCACCTTCTGCGGAATGTTCCAGCAGCAGAACAACAGTCCGATAAAAGTTTGGGTCAATCAGGCGGTCAGTTGCCACCAGAAACTGTCCCTGAAGGTTGGATGCCATGAGCAGCTTCTTTTCGGTTCGGTCGGGATCAGACGATCGAGGAGCCAAACATCGGATTTTACCTGTTTGACGAGGCTGAGAAAAGCGTTGCTGAAGGTGGAATTACGATCAGTTCCTCGAATCGCCCAATTTCAACCCTTGCGAAAACTCATTTCCGAATTAAACTTTGCCCCCTCACAGCCACGCACCCGTAGCTCAATTGGATAGAGCGTCGGTCTTCGGAACCGAAGGTTGTAGGTTCGAGCCCTACCGGGTGCACTCGTTTTCAAGATTCGAAAACAGCACAAAACGCAAAATTCGACAGGACCTGGAGCACACCACTCCAGGTCCTTTTCTTTTAGAACGCGTTTGTATCAATCGTCCGTGGCGACGCAGAGAATCACTCACTGCCATAGCCCATGCCTTCTCTGCGTCCTTGCGCCTTTGCGCCTCTGCGTTCCCTTTTCCAGAAACCCACTGGATCATTGAACTTTGATCAAATCTCAGCATCGCGACTCAACGCAAAAAATTGAACGCAGAGGCGCAGAGACGCAGAGAATCACTCACTCCTGCCCATTCCTTCTCTTTCCTAATCCACTCCGCGGCGACGATTCCCAAAAAGATGGATGGCTGGACGACTATGAAGGAATCGAATTCTAGCGCTTCGATCAACTCTCGACAGAGAATACTCGAAGGGCATTTGACCACGAATGAAATCCACTTTCAGTCATCCGTTTTGTTTGTAAGTAGCAGGCAGGTACTGCAGCGACCGGAACTGGCGGACGGTCGAAGTGACTACGCGCAAATGCGAATCACACTATGCGGACTTCAGTCGTGCAAGTAATTCGACATCACTCAGGACTTCAATTCCACGCTGCTGACAGTACTCAATCACAGCGGCAGTTTTCAGATGACGGTCGAGAGTACAAATCACTTTGGATTCGGCTTGAAGGGCCGTTGCGATCACCCAGTCATCATCAGGATCTGTGGAAACGGGCGTTTTGGATTTCGTGGGTTCCACCATGAGACAGGACAATCTCAAGTGATCAATGAAGGCATCGATTTCGGAATCCTGCATTCGGTGCATTTTGCGGACTCGGTCGTATCGCAGGATACGATTGAGTTCATCCAGCAAAACGGGAGACATGCAAATTGTATATGGTGAACGCAGGGTTCTGATCAGCAACTCGGCAGCGGGACTCGGTGGTCCACAGGCGGCTCGTGCCAGAATATTGCTGTCGAGAACAATCCGCATCAGGAACGAGGCCGAACAAGTGACATGGCTTCGTCGATGGCAGCGTCGGCTTCTTCTGCTGTAATCTCGGCATTGATGGCCAACTGCTGATTGGTGGCGATCATTTGCTCGATCTGACGTCGGGCAACTTCACGTGTCTCGTCCACAGGTAACTGGCCCGGAGTGTACGTGAAGATCATTACCCGTTGTTGCGGCTCAAGCGGGGTACCGAGCAGATGCTCCAGTGCCTGTCGATCGCTGGCGGGAATATCCATCACGTTCTTAGTCGTTGTTGTGTCCATGGTCGAATTATATCACTGAATTCACTGAACAGGCAAATACTCTTTTCAAGACGCAGTCTGTTGTGTCTTCAGGATGCCTCGTCAAACTGGCCCAAGTATCTGAACACACTTCGTTCGCTGATGTTCAGAGCGTTGGCGATCTCGGGGATTTTCAGACCTCGATTGCGAAGTTCCAGGGCTCGTTTGGGGATGGCTTTGGTGGTTCCGGATTTTCGGCCCTGATAGATGCCATGAGTTCGGGCGACTCGGATTCCGGCGATTTGTCGTTCTCGGCGGTATTCGAGTTCGATCTGCTGAGTGAAGTGGACCCCAGTTCCAGGACCACGGCCGCGCGTTACTTAGATAGAGGGAACGTCGCGTTTTATCCGACCACTACGGTACACTTCTGCCGGCGTTTGAATCGGGAAAAATGCGAGACGCGACAGACACAAAGGTAGACGTTCGTGTCAATCATCGCCCAGCAGCAATTCAAGTGCCCAACATCCTCTGGGATGCATCGGTATTTCGAAATGTTGAGCGAGTTCGACGTAACCTGCTTCTTTGAGGGCACTGCTCAATTGGAAAGATAACTCCTCTCCTTCATAAACGCATTGTGCGAGATGCCTCAAATTGTCATTCAGATTTATCGGCTTTACAACCGTTCTAAACGGATTGCCGAAGATGTGCCGGACAATCTCAGCATGTGCACGTCGCTCCTTCTCGACATGCGGGTCATCTAAGTGTTGCACAATTTGTTCGGAGATGTACCAAAGCGCGTCGACCGCGGCGTATGCCGCGCCCTGCATTATCCCTTCGCGGCGTTGAAATTCTCCTATCGAGTTCAGCGCATTGATGAATCCATTATTCAAATATTCGGACAGATCAATCTCGTCAGACTGTTGGTCTGGATCTTCGGTAAGTTCCTGGTCGTTCGCCCCATTCTCATAAGGTTCGGATATTGCGTTCAGCCCATCGAGGAATCGCTCATTCACATGTTCGGACAGATCAATCCCGTCAGACAGTTGGGCTAGATCTTCGGTAAGTTCCTGGTCGTTCGCCCCATTCTTATAACGTTCGGATATCGCTTTCATCGCATCGAAGAATCGCTCATTCACATGTTCGGACAGATCAATCCCGCCAGACAGTTGGGCTCGAGCTTCGGAAAGTTCCTGGTCGTTCGCTCTCCCATCCGCATAGAGTTCTGAAACTTCGACTGCATGTTGTCCACTTGCGCCAAGCTGATTCCAGACACGGCGACAACAGGCACAGCAATACAGTCTGGTTTTTCGTTCTTGCAGCGATCCATTTTCTTCAAGCCACTTCAGCAGACGATCCGGTGAGCGTGCAGTCAGCCAGTCCTGCTCAGACGTTACCATTGATGGCACGACAAGGTCATCTCTTTCTTTACCACGCAAGAGCGAACTCAACATTTCTACTCTGATCAAGTGTTCCGAAGTCGCCAGCAAGTCAGACTCCGGACTGCGATAGGTCATCAGGAAGTCGATGCCGACGTAACAAAGCTCCTCCCAACTCGCTAAGAATTCCTCGAGACTGTGCGCGATAACGCAGCTGCCGCCAGATGCCTCATGGCAAAGGTAAACGACAGGGCAATACGCTTTTTCGACTTCGACATACAGTCCAACATAGTCTCCATTTCCGACAGGTATCAACGGAAGTGAATGGTCCCAAATCCTCGCATCTTTAGGATTGTCGGGCCGCATGCCTTTCGCCCAGTCGGGGAAATCGTGAGAAAGCTCAACGATTTCTTTCGGAGAGAGGAATTCCGGACCTCCCCAAATCACGTCATTGAAGCGATCACAGCTTGCGACAGCGACTTGTCGCCGGAGTGTGCTCGGAATTGATTCCCAGCTATAAGTGAGGTTGCTGTGCGACGCACCTTCCGTCCACAGTTGTCGCATTTCCATCGGAATCGGGAGCCTGCTGCGATTTGCGAGGCGATCAACTTCTTCATGTGAAATCGGTGGGCAAATGCTACCCGCGAATATGATCTCGCCCGGCAGCACCTTGAGCGTTTCCAAATATCTCGCGGCACGGTCAAACCAACTACTGTAGTCGAACACTGGCATGACTCCGGTAAATATTGACGACTACGATAACGGAGACCATTCTGACGCCGAAGGGTTTTCTTTGCAAAGCAGCCTCATGCGGTGATTCACCCATCGTTGATGGAAGCGCTGAGAATTGTTATGTGGGATACTTCGAGAATCCGCACGGGGAACAGTGGATATTCTCCATGAACCGGCAGACCGGTAATGCGACACTACGAGGCGGCGACTTGGATGGAACACGAAGTTGAACGTCACAAACGGGAAGGTTGCGGATCTGATTCTGGGGCGCGAAGAACAGCTTTGGCTTCAGGCCTGCTGGTTATCAGCCCAAAAGCAGGTGGTCCAGAAGTAACGCCACCAGAGGCAACCAAAGTGCCTGAACTTGATGGTTCAACTTGTTATGGATTACGCCTGCGAAAACCAGCTTCCGGCCATGTGCATGACATAAGAAGAACTTGTCGGTCTACGGCCTTGCTGTCTCACAAGTTCTCATTGGGCATTCTTCGGGCGCTATCGCCAGGGACCATTATTTGTGACGCGGACAAATGAATCACCGTCATAACGAAAAAGCCCATGAGCTCCCCCAAGCCAAAGGCGTCCACTGTTGTCCTGAAGGATGGTCATCAGTCCCGGAGAAGTCAGACCGTCTTGCTTATCGAAATTGGTGAATGCGTTTCCATCGTATCGGTAGACTCCAAAACCCTTGCCGGAGAACCAGACATTCCCGCTTTGATCCTCGTGAATGCACCAGATCTCTTCGCCATCAACAATTCCGTCAGCGGTAAAGTTTGAGAACTTCTTTCCGTCAAACCGGCAGATTCCGTTATGAGTCGTTCCGAACCACATGTTCCCCGACTTGTCCTCGAGTATGTTATGGACGTTGACATTCGGTAGTCCGTCCTTCTCTGAAATATTGGACAAGGATTCTCCGTTGTAGATGTATGCTCCTCCATTTGTGCCGAACCAGATACTCCCTCTGCGATCCACCATAATGCAGTGCACGATCTTCCCGCTGGTAATGCCCCGTGTATGGTCGGGCTCAGCCTCCGGAATTTCAAAAGCAGTAAACGCTCTTCCGTCAAATCGACAGACGCCCTCAATGGTCCCGATCCAAATTATCCCGTTGTGATCTACGGCCATGCTCCAAACATCGGGACTGATCAGACCGTCTTTTTCACCAAAACTTGTGAATGATTTCCCATCAATGCGGGTGATGCCTCCCGTGGTGCCACACCATATCTTGCCATCCTTGTCTTCAATGATCCGCTTGATCGTGACTTCATGACCGCGATCATCCCTGATGTCGTAACTGGTCAGTGTTTTTCCATCGTTACAGAACAAGTCACCTTCGCCGCCTATCCACAGGTTTCCACGTGAATCCTGAAACACAGATCGTATGACGGCACCGATTTCAGACTTTGAGTCGACGTCGATTTTAAGATCGGTGTCTGATTTCAGTTGTTCAACAACGGCTGACGCCGATCCGGTTGTCGCTGCGGTCGGCTTAGAACAGCCCAACGCCGGAAACCAACAAACGCCCAGTGTAAGGCAAAATAATGCACGACAATTCATCGTTTCCAGACCTCGTAGCACGTGGAGTAGCCGCATTTGCCGCAGCATAGACAGCTGTGGGGAAAAATTTAACGCTGAGAATCACTCACTCCTGCCCATGCCTTCTCTGCGTCCTTGCGCCGTTGCGTCTCTGCGTTCCCTTTTTCAGAAACCCGCGGGATCATTGGACTGTGTTCAAATCCCAGCATCGCGACTCAACGCAAAAATTTAACGCAGAGGCGGAGAGGCGCGGAGACGCAAAGAATCAATCACTCAGGCGCCTGTTTTCTCTGCGTCCTTGCGCCTTTGCGTCTCTGCGTTTCCTTTTTCAGAAACCCGCAGGATCATTGAACTGTGTTCAAATCCCAGCATCACGACTCAACGCAAAAATTTAACGCAGAGGCGGAGAGGCGCGGAGACGCAAAGAATCACTCACTCAGGCGCCTGTTTACTCTGCGTCCTTGCGCCTTTGCGTCTCTGCGTTTCCTTTTTCAGAAACCCGCAGGATCATTGAACTGTGTTCAAATGCCAGCATCGCGACTCAACGCAAAAATTTAACGCAGAGGCGGAGAGGCGCGGAGGCGCAAAGAATCACTCACTCAGGCGCCTGTTTACTCTGCGTCCTTGCGTCTCTGCGTTCCGTTTTTCAGAAACCAGCGGGATCATTGGACTGTAATCAAATCCCAGCATCGCGACTCAAGGCAAGAATTTAACACAGTGGCGCAGAGGCGGGGAGACGCAAAGAATTTCTCACTCCGTTCCATGTCCTCTCTGCGTCTCCGCGTTAAATTTCCCTCATCAGTCAGGATCATTCTTCTGTGTTTGTCTCTTTTCCCTGACCAGGAGCTCAACCAGTCCAGTGACCTTCGGTTTCCTGCCAGCAACTGCGCGTTGGTAGTAGTTCTCCGGGATCCTGTCGATGAAGGAAATCGAAAAACTCGCGACCAAATTCAATCTGCTGGCTTCTCTGAATCTGATGGAAGGATCAAGATCCCTGGGGTTGGCTTCCAGAAAATTCGGGGAAGCCAGCCGCAGAGACGGAACGACCTCGTTTAGAATTCATCTCAGAGTGTTCAGAGCCTTTACAGAAAACAGGTGAATACCATGCAGCTCGCCAGTTGTCGGTTACTCGGTCTGCTGCTTTTTCTGACCGTGTTCCGAGGAGCCTGCGTTTCAGACATCTTCGCTCAGGATCCCGCTCCCATTGAGCTCAATAACCGCCGCGAGCTGTTCATCGATGACTACCTCATCTCCGAAATGAAGCACACTCAGTTGTTGGTTCACCAGCCGGTCCGCGAGGAGATTGTGGCCGAGTGCGACGCTCCCTGGGAAGGCAACGGTTGTGGATATTACTCAGTCCTGTTCGATGCCAGAGACTCGATCTACCATATGTACTATCACGCATGGCAGATTCCGACCGGCGTCAAAGGCGAAGAGCCGGACTTTCCCCTCACGATCGCGTACCGTCAGAGCCGCGACGGGATTGTGTGGGAGCGACCGAACCTGGGCATCTGCGATTTTCGGGGCTCAATGGATAACAATATCATCCTCGACAGGATGGCTGATGGCTCGCAGTGTCACGACTTTTCGCCCTTCATTGACGAGAACCCAAACGCCACACCCGAAGCTCGCTTTAAAGCGACCGGAGCGAGCATGCAAACCGATAAAGGCGTTTGGGCGTACCAGTCCGCCGACGGTATTCACTGGACCCCAATGGCGACCAGCCCGGTCTTTACGAAGGGTGCGTTCGACTCACAAAACGTTTCCTTCTGGTCTGCACAGGAACAACAATACGTTCTGTACTACCGCATCTTCTCCGAACCCGGCTTCAAAGGTACTCGCCTCGTCAACCGAGCTGTATCAAAGGACTTTATTCACTGGACTGACGAAGGTTCGATTTCCTTCCCCGAGGGAGAAGGTCCGCAGTTCATGGCGCAGTTCTACGTCAACCAGATCAAGCCCTATGACCGAGCCCCGCACCTCTATATCGGTTTCCCGGCTCGATATGTGGACCATGGCCTGACACAATCCACCAGGCAACTACCGGAATGGGAGTTGCGAGAAAAACGCATGACCGTGACTCCCCGCTATGGCACGGCGTTCACCGACTCAGTTTTCATAACCAGTCGCGATGGCAGGAACTTCCGCCAGAGTAACGACGTCTTCCTGTCGCCGGGACTGCGCACAAGACACAATTGGTCATACGGTGACAACTACATCGCTCGGCATGTCGTGGAAACACGCTCAACAAAGGACGACTCGCCGAGTGAACTCTCGCTCTACGCCACCGAGTCGTACTTTACCGGGCGAAACTCGCGACTGCGGAGGTACTCAATGCGAATCGACGGATTCTCATCGATGCATGCGAAGCTACAGCCGGGTGAATTTACAACGAAACCGATCACCTTCACCGGCCAGGAGCTCTCGCTCAATGTCGCGACCAGTGCCGCAGGTAAGGTCCAGATCGCTCTCCTGAATCCTGACGGTACACTCATTCCCGGGTTTACTCGAGACGATTGCGACCTGATCTTCGGCGACTCACTCAACTATCGCGTCAGCTGGAAGGGCAATACCAGTGTCGCCGCCCTGATCGGCAAGTCTGTTGTACTCAAAATCTGGATGCAGGAAGCTGATCTCTACTCTATGGTGTTTGAGTAAACGAAATATCTTCGCATGGAACGCGATACACGAGCAACGATCGAATCTATTCATCAATCAGGAAACTCCACAATGCGAGTATTCAGAACGTTACAGTGTCTACTGATTTTACTGGTGTCGCTGAGTGCAGCGTTCAGTGACGAACTCTCTCGCGAAGGATCAACTGCTGATGACGACCTCGGGGTTCATGGCTTTGCGCAATCGGGAGATGTACGCATTCATTATGTCACCAAAGGAGAGGGGCCGCTGGTGGTCATGATTCATGGCTTCCCGGATTATTGGTACACGTGGCGAAAACAAATGCCGGCCCTGGCAGAGAACTTCAAGGTGGTCGCTATCGACCAGCGAGGGTACAACGAGAGCGGTCAGCCGGAGGGTATTGACAATTACTCGATGGAAAAGCTTGTGGGTGATGTACGTGCAGTGGTGCAGCATTTCAAACAGGACAAAGCAATCATCGTTGGGCACGACTGGGGCGGGATGGTGGCATGGTCGTTTGCCATGGCTCATCCGGAGATGACGGAGAAACTGATCATCCTCAATCTGCCTCACCCGAACGGACTGCTTCGCGAACTGGCCAATAACCCGGAACAACAGAAGAACAGTGCGTATGCCCGCTATTTTCAAACCCCTGAGGCAGCTTCACAAATGACAGCCGAGACGTTGTCGCTATGGGTGCGTGATGAGTCAGCTCGTGTGAAATACATCCAGGCGTTTCGACGATCGTCGTTTGAAGGGATGCTGAACTACTACAAAGCCAATTATCCTCGTGAGCCCTATCCGGCACCGAACAGCACTGGCCCAAAAATTCAATGTTCCGTGCTGATGTTTCATGGACTCAAGGACAAAGCTCTGTTGCCGGGCGCCTTGAATGACACATGGCTCTGGATCGATAAAGACCTGACACTTGTAACTGTGCCCGAAGCAGATCACTTCATTCAGCAGGATGCGGCAGATTTTGTCACACGGACGATGGTCAATTGGCTCAACAGTGAGCCACAGAAATGAACGTCCCGTGCTGCTGTCCGTGAGACCGGCTGTGAAGCCAAAACCTGAAGCCACAGGCAGTGCTGTCGTTCTTAACCACAGAAGACACGGAGGTCACGGAAGTGGAAGGTGTTGGCTTTTGGTGACTGGAATTCCGTTGATTCTGTGCATTTCGTGGTTACCAATCACGCTGCCTGTGATTCTGCTTTGTGGTTGAGCACAGCGAAGACTGAGTGCAAACAACAAAGCCCCATTGGTTGGAGTCGCCTTATTGTGGCTTAATCGGTGCCGTCAGGGTGGAAAGATATTCGACCAGATCACGCAGTTCACGAAGTGTGAGGGTTCTCGTCATGGCGGGCATGGCCGATGTTGAGGCGGTTTGATCTTCGATCGTATCCCGAGCGATTCGAAATGTTTCGTTCAGGGGAGTCACGACGGTCAGTGAATCGGCGTCTTCCTCCTTGATCGTGCCTGCGATAAGTTTTCCCGTATTCAACACCAGTGTGATCGTACCAAAACCCTTCGCGATCTTTTCGTTTGGCAGAACCATTGATTCCAGGAGATATCGCCGATCCACATTTCGGTCGGGATGGGCGACGCCCGACAAGTCCGGACCTGCAACGCCACCGCGACCGCCAATGGCATGGCAACGAATGCATTGCGCGACGGCATGACCGAGGAACAAGTCTCGTCCGCGTTCGGCGTTGCCACCGGCCAGAGCAACCTGCCATGCGGCGAGTGCATCTGATGAATCGCCGCTGGCCTTGAACTCGCTGATTGCCGCAAGGTGTGATTCCGTTGCGGACGTCGTGAGAGCATCGATCAGATCGAGCTGCAGTGATACCGGAACGCGTCGCTCGCGCAGCCGAGTTGCCCAGGCGTCCAGAATCTGGCCGGCATGAGCGGACTTCATCCGCGCGAGCGTCGCGAACGCTCGCTGTTGCTCGGTCATATCTGCCTGTTGATCATCGAGCAGTTGCGAGATGAGCGAAGTCGCCCGCTCTTCGTCATGAACAGCAAGGAGATCGCGGGCTTCGGATCGCAGGTTTGCGTTCTCCGAGGTCAGCAGAGTGTCAACGATCTCAGAAAGCTCTGCAAATTGTCGACTGCTCAGCAGACGAAGGGCGGCGATCCGAACATCGGGTGACCGGCTTGTATCAACAACCCAGCTCGCGAAGACTCGGTCGTCGGTGTCCACGTTGAGCGTGACCAGCAGACCAGTGATGTCCGCCTGCAATGCATCGGGCGCAGTTGCAAGCAATCTGGCTGCAGCCTGCTGAACAGCGTCGCGGACAGTGGACCCATCGCGAGTTTCAATGGGCTGCCAGAATCCTGTGACTCTGTCACGCGTTGTCGATCCCTGCCACGCAGCCAGCGCTGCGATCGCTTCGCGGCGAATTATGAGTGGCTGCTTTTCGCTCGTGGCAATTGCAATCACCGCATCGACATTCTCTCGTTCGCCCAACTGCAGGTTGGCGTTCACGATGCGACGCAGCAGTGGCACCGTCTGATCGCCTGACGCATTCTGATATCGCAACGCCAGGCCTGCGAGTTTCTCGCGGCCCGTAAGCAGTGGCAGATCGTTGATGGCTCGAGCGGCTTCAGTAACGATCTTCAGCTCCGCATCATCGAGAAACTGAACGATGCGAGGATCGGCCCAGCGACGCTGCACAAGCAGCACTGCCATTCGTACCGCCGGCGAGGCATCATTCGCGAACCGCTGAACCTGATCACGATCACCAATGAATTCCAAAGCTGCGACACCCGCATGAGCAAGCTGTCGGTCCTTGCCATTGTTGTCTCGGAGCATCGCCAAAATCGGCTCAACGGCATCCTGATGTTTCAGTGAACCCAGCGCGAGTGCTGCGAAAAATCGAACACGTTCGGATTCGTCTGTCAGACGCTGCGTGAGGTGCACGGCGGACGCTTCGTATTTGGCATCTCCCAGAGTTCGCGCGGCCTGCGCACGAATCTCATTGTCCTTGTCGGTCAGCAATCTTACGACAGACGTTAGCACATCCGGGTGGCTCGTTCGGCCAATCTGACCGAGCCCCCAGATGGCGTGAAGTCGAGCGAGCTGGTTTTCAGCACCATTGGCGATAGCCGTCAGGTCGCTGGCGGATTCGCTCCCGCGAGCCGCAAGTGCAAACTGCGCCCGCAGTCGGACTCGCATGTCATCGTGAGACAGCAGCGCCACCAGTTCCTTCGGGTTTCGATGTTCAAAGCCTTCTTCAAACAGGCGACGTGTTTCAACAACAATCGGTTGTTCGATCCGCGATTTATCGAACACTGTGTAGATACGCCCTCCGGACGTCGTTCTGTCGAAAGGATTGGTCGGATAGTCGGAGAGATACATCTTTCCGTCGTAGCCGAAGTCTACGTCGCTGGCCATAATCGGCTTACAGAAATCATGATGGTCCACGATCGTGAAACCCGCACCCTGAGGTTCCACTGCGAACGATTCTACGCCGCCGTTCCCTGTGAAGTTGCAATAGAAAAAGTGATTACGATATCGGGGCGACAGACTTGTGCCGGATGAAAACACAAAACCCGATGGCCCCGCTCCAATCTTCCCGACGGGCGGAACGACATACGCTGGCTGTAGATCATGCTGCAAATGCCAAATCGCTTCTGCATGCCACGGTCCGGTCAGATACGGTTCTGGAATGTGCTGGTAGGCCATGTTCCAGCCACTATCGCCACCGGGCACAATGTACACCAGTCGCGAATCATCACCTTTGTCACAGTTGTTGTCGTCGGCGAACAGGTTGCCGTACTGATCAATCGCCAGCTCCTGAGGATTCCGGAGACCCTGATGAATCCGTTCCAGTTCGGTGCCATCCGGATTGCAGCGATAGACCGCGCCGCGTCTGGGATTTGAAATTGTCGTGCCTTCCTTCGTGATAACATGGCCGCCGCGGTCACCGACCGAGAAATACAGCTTGCCATCGACACCCCAGACAAGCCCGTGCAAATCATGCCCATAGAATCCTGCATTGACACCAAAACCTTCCAGCAATGCAGCCTTTTCATCGGCCTTGCCATCGTTGTCGCGATCGCTCAGCAGCCATAGGCTGGGAATGCACGTATACCAGACCTTGCCGTCCCGCGCAATGACTCCCGAACCAAGCCCGTCCAGTGGACCATCAAAGCCATCGGCGAACACAGTCGACCGATCTGCCTTGCCGTCGCCATCACTGTCAACAAGCTGGCGGACGATGTCGGATTTTTGTGTGAACCAGTCGAGCCCTTTGTCAAACCTGTCTGCCCACTTTGTCTGCATCGCCAGTCGATCTGCCAGAGTGACGACCTGCAAGTCGTCGTCCAGCATAAAGCTGTGCGAGCGATTTTCAGGAGTCCCTTCAAGAAACCGATGATCCTCTGCGACATGAAGACGGCCTTGATCGTCGAGACAGAACGCGATTGGATTTGTGAGCATTGGATCTGCTGCAAACAGCTCAGCAATGAAACCTTCCGGCAATCGAAACGCGGCCATGGCTGCTGTCGCTGCCTGAGTGCCGTCAGGTTTGGGGTCCTCAGCCATTGCCGCTGTCGTTGTGATCACCTGCAGCAGTATCGCAATCAGGCATGAAACTAAGGAAACATGTGCAGCGAATCGTGATAGTTGACAGTTGGCGATGGACAGCGAGATACCGACTTGAAAGACGTGCGTCATTTACAGACTCTCAAACATTAAGGCGCGAGGTTCAAAGATCGTCTGGAGATCTGTGTCCGGTCTCCGGCATCCTGCAGAAGCAGTATACCCAGACTGCCCCCACAAGGAGATCGGGGGCCTGATGTTTTTCGCAATTGGCTTTTTCGGGCGGACGTGGCAATGAGTACACCGTCCATGACTGAAGACGGATCGCCGGAAGTGCCTGTTTCGGAGCAACTTCCTCTGTATCTCATGGAATCGGCTTCCAGTCTGGTTATGCTCCTGTCAGGCTATGCCGTTCGGATGGCAAACCTGAATCAGGAAGCTCACATGAAGCGTTCAAGTCTTGTACTGTATTTTCTCTGCCTGACCATGTCGCAGATGTGTTTCGCTGCCGATTGGCCACAATTCCGTGGTCCGAAAGCAAACGGCGTAACGAATGATGCGGTTGCTCCAACGAGTTGGGGCGTCAATGAAAACCTGAAATGGCAGACGGACATTCCGGGCGCCGGGTGGTCCAGCCCCATCGTCGTCGACGGGAAGGTTTTCGTAACGACGGCGGTCACAGACGGGCCACAAAACAAGTCGAGCAACTATCGATGGGAGATATTGTGCCTCGATGCGAAGACTGGAACAATTCTGTGGACGAAGACCGCTCTTGAGGGCAACCCGCGGCTGGAGACACATCGAGACAACACATACGCTTCAGAGACGCCAGTCAGCGACGGAAAGTACATCCTTGCCTACTTTGGTATGATGGGAATGTACTGCTATGACCTCGACGGAGTACTGATCTGGAAGAAAGACCTCGGTCTTCACCCAATGGCTCAGGATTGGGGGACTTCCAGTTCGCCCGCGATTCTTGATGGCAAGGTCTTCGTTCAGGTCGATAATGAAGAAGCTTCGTTTGTCGTCGCGATCGATATCCGGACTGGCGATGAAGTCTGGCGGCAACCCCGTGATGAACGATCAAATTGGGGATCAGCGATCATCTGGGAAAACAGCCATCGCAGGGAACTCGTCACAGGCGGGGCGATCGTAAGATCGTATGACCCCGGCACAGGCGACCTGTTGTGGCAAGTTGACATTGGCAACGGCGGACTGAACGCGACTCCAACGGCAAGCGGCGACCTGTTGGTCGTGGGGCGCAGTGGACGCGGTGGGACAAGTTTCTTCGCTATTCGCAGCGGAACAGACGACCAATTGGCATCTGTTCGCACAGGCAATGCAATCTCACTCGTTGCATGGAACACTCGCGAGTTCGGCCCGCACCGAGCTTCACCGGTGATCGTTGACGGGTTGATCTATCTGCTGGACGGACGAGGCGGCAAGGTAACGATTGTTGAGTCAGAAACGGGAACTCTTGTCACTCAGGGTCGTCTTCCCGAAGCCGGTGAATTTTGGGCTTCGCCATGGTCGAATCAAGGTAAGATTTACTGTCTCGACGCCAGCGGCCGGACGTTCGTCCTGCAACCAGATCGAACTCTCGGTGTTGTTACAAAAAATGTTCTGCCTGTCGCTGACGATGTTCGATTCTGGTCAACGCCCGCTCTGGCCGACGGAACGCTGTTCATTCGATCGAGCAACAAACTCTACGCGATTGGCAGCAACTAATCGCCTCGCGCCTCCCTTGCAAAAGAATGGCGGCAGGAGAATGGAACACACTGGCATTCTTTTGCCGACATTCTCCTGCCATGGTCCGCGGCGCGGAGCGAAGTTGGGTGTGATTGCAATTAAATCCTCGCGTGTATTCGGCTGAGTTGGCCATACATCCTGATAAGCCGAGTTCCATCCGGAGGCGACCATATAGTACACTCCTGCGAATCCTGATCCTCGAAACGATCGCAGGACTGCCGATGTACTTACCTGAAAGGCCTATCATGAGCGAAGGAGACGGAAATCCCATCACCAGCGCAGTGGAGCGGTCTGTACGCGGAGAGACATCGGACCTGTTTACTGCCTTCTATGCGGAGTTGCGGCGACTGGCTCATTCTCGATTGCGAAGGGAAGGTTCTGGTCAGACACTTCAGACCACCGCTCTTGTCCACGAAGTCTGGTTGAAACTTGGAAGTGAGACAGCAGCAAGACAATGGACATCTCCCAACCATTTTCTGGCCACGGTCTCGGCGACCATGCGACACCTGCTTGTCGATCGCGCGCGTCGGCGCCGCGCTGCGCGGCATGGGGGCGAATACATTCGGGTGTCTCACGAGATTGACGAAGTGGCACTTGCAGAACGAGACGACGAGCTGCTTGCTCTTGAGGAGGCTCTTCAGGAGCTGGGGCGAGAGGACCCTGCGAAAGCACAACTTGTGACTCTGCGGTACTTCGGCGGCCTGTCAATCGAAGAGGCTTGTGAAGTTCTCGGTCTTTCTCGCACGACGGCACATCGTCACTGGACGTATGCCAAAACGTGGTTATATCGGCGAATCCAAATTGCTGGCGCGGGGCATCGGATGTCAGAATCTGTGTCGACGTCGACAACGTCTGATTCCGGAGAGACATAACTGAACATGGAACGCATTGCTGAACTCTTTGCTCAGGTCGTGGAATTGAAAGATCCGGAAGCCCGAGCAGCTTTCCTGCAGAGGAAACTTGGCCAACAGTCTCCGGAACTGGCAGAAATCCAGGAACTCCTGCGTGTTCACGAAGCGGCAACCGACTTTCTGGAGACTCCGTCGATTCTGTTGCTCGATGATCTCAAAGACGAAGTACCAGGACTGATCGGGAGCCCCATTTCGGGACTCGATGAAAAGCTCGGAACGCGGATCGGAAGATATACCATTCACCGTCGGCTGGGATCAGGCGGAATGGGAACCGTGTATCTGGGCCACGATGAAGAACTGCAGCGGCCGGTGGCGATCAAGTTCGTCAGTGCGCACTATGCATCCGATGCGAATTCAAAATGGCTGCAGCGATTTGAACGTGAAGCTCATTCTGCTGCTACGCTGAACCATCCCAACATTCTGACGGTCCACGAGATCCTGCGATCAGAAGGTGTGCCTTGCCTGGTGACTGAATACGTGGAAGGTCGCACACTGAGGGACCTGCTGCTGTCCGGACCGCTGTCGCTCAAGTTGGCACTGTCCATCACTCGGCAGCTTTTACGAGCGCTGGCCGCGGCACATGAGCGCCGTGTGATTCATCGGGATCTGAAACCCGAAAATGTGATGGTTCGCCCCGATCAACTGGTAAAGGTCCTTGACTTTGGAATCGCCCGACAGCTACAGCTGGAAGGTAACGATAGTGCCGATGAAAAAAACGCCAATGCACTGACAAACCCTGGGCAGATTCAGGGAACACTTTGGTATATGTCGCCGGAACAGCTTCGCGGTGGTCCAGTCGACGCACGCAGCGATCTGTTCAGCCTTGGTTGTGTGATCTACGAGATGCTGGCTGGACGGCCTCCGTTTGCTCGATCGACCGGCGCGGATTCGATTGCCGCTGTGCTCCACGAACTCCCGCCAGACCTGCGAGCCGAGTTTCCCGAGGTTCCTGTAAATCTGAGCCAGATCGTTCGCCGGCTACTGGCGGGAAATCCGGCCGATCGTTACCAAAGTGCTCAGGAAGTTCTGCAGGACGTCAGTCGGCATTTTGACGACAAAGAAGATGACTCGACCACAAATGTCGCAGGCGACAAACCTGCGGTGGTCCCTGGTCATACCGGAAACGCACAGCCAGCATCAACTGATCTGCAGATTCCGGAAGTCCACTACGCCACAAGTGACGAGGTGAGTATTGCGTACCAGGTCATTGGTTCCGGACCACTCGATCTGATCTTCGTAATGGGCTGGGTTTCACACCTCGACTGGTTCTGGAAAGAACCGTCGTTTGCTCGATTCCTGAGGCGACTTGGCGATTCGTTTCGTGTGATTTTATTTGACAAACGCGGCACGGGTCTGTCGGATCGGGTTCCCAACGACCAGCTCCCCACTCTTGAGCAGCGAATGGATGATGTGCGAGCCGTGATGGAAGCCGCCGGTTCGGATCGAGCTGTACTCTGCGGTGTCTCTGAAGGTGGCCCGCTGTGCTCGCTGTTTGCTGCGACATATCCGGATCGAACCGCAGCGCTGATCATGATCGGCGCCTACGCCAGACGGTTGCGCGATGACGATTATCCGTGGGGACCAACCGAGGTGGAACACGGACAGTTCCTTGAGCAGATTCGCCGTGGCTGGGGTGGTCCCGTCGGCATTGAAACACGAGCTCCCAGCCGCAGCAGCGATCCACTGTTCCGACGCTGGTGGTGCGACTACCTGCGAATGGGCGCCAGCCCGGGAGCTGCCGTCGCATTGACACGAATGAATGCCCGTGTCGATGTGCGTCCGGTGCTCGGCGCGATCCGAGTTCCAACTCTGGTGATTCATCGTACCGGCGACATGTGCCTGCGTGTCGACGAGGGGCGTTACCTGGCCAGCCGGATTTCCGATGCCAGGTTTGTCGAACTGTCGGGGGCCGACCATCTGCCATTCGTTGGAAATCAGGAGGAAGTATTGAGCGCCATCGAGGAATTCCAGCAGCGAATGCGATCGGCAGTTTCTGTGGACCGAATTCTCGCCACAGTGCTGGCCGTCAGATCAGCCGATGGAGCGATGGGATCGACTGAAGCCGAAGCTTCGCTGCGCCGTCAAATTGCCGAAGAGTTTTCATCGTTTCGCTGCACGCGTACACAACAGAACGGAAACTCTATGCTTGCGACATTCGACGGGCCGGTTCGAGCAATTCGAGCGGCTCTGAGAATTCGGGATCTCGTGCAGCGAGCGGGCCATTCCGTACAGATCGGGTTGACGGTCGGAGAATGCTGGCTGCGTCCAGACCGTGTCACCGGCAGCGCCATCGACGGGGCTTCGCTGATCGCAGAAATGGCGGCCCCTGGAATAATCCTTGCGTCGTCGACACTGAGAGACCTCGTCCCAGGATCGAACATTCGATTTGCTCCGCCGTCCGATCTGCACCAGTCGATGCCCGCCGGCACGCCGCTCGTCATGGAAGTTCTCGGCTGAAACCCGCCGGACGGAATGCAGACAACGCGGCCTCGAGTGGCGATACCACGCGGAAAATTGCGGAACTGTCATCTAAGTTGGACGTCAATTCCGGCCTTCCGTGCCAAGAACGAAGATTTCAGGAAAATCTGCGGAGCGCGCCTTTGAGATTTTTCGCTGGAACTTTCCGAGCGGCTCGAACACATCGGAAACATGATCCATATTCCTGAAAACCTCAGTGGAGATCGATATGAGTAAAGACACCAAAGCCAGGGACTGGGAGTTTGCGTCAATCCTTTCGTTAGGCGCGAGTTGTGGCTTTGCGGCAGGTGGCTGGGTCTTTTCCTTCCGATGCAAATCGATCAATTACTGGGAAGACTTCATCTTATTGGGTGTCGGAGTCGGAACCCCGGGAACGACAGTGGAAGTCTCTCTCCCACAACTCGATTTCAGCGACCTGAGCTGGTCAACAATCAAGTGCAAGCCGAAAGACGGCTTTAGTGCCAGCCAACTGCACCTCTCCCCAGGCTCAATCGGTTCGGTCGGAGCTTCTGCGCTTGGAGTAGGGTACAGCAGACTTTATGCCGAAGCGGGCTATTGGAAATCGCCTCAGACTCGTTCGGAGCGAGTTCAGGAAGGACTGTTTGGGAATACTCTGAACGATGGTCTGGGTGTTTCCGGAGAAACTGGCTTAAAGGACGCAGCCGGGCAGGTCAAGAAGGGGCTGAATGCCAAATTGCTCACCGCGGGTGGCGTGGCTGTCCTCGGAGTCTGGTTTGGCATTGGAAGCGTGGTCAGAGATGCCTTAGCGGCCGTCTCTGTAATCACGATCAATGTCCTCTCGATGGGTCTCGTTCAGGCAGGGGAAGCACTCTTGAAAGGCCGCGGCAAGTCAGCAATGTACAGATTTGCCGAAGGCTTCGCATTTTCGCTCGCCGAGGGAACGGCCGATAAGCCAAACATCAGCCAGTCTGATTTCCAGCGATATAAGTCTCTGGATTGGAGGTATAAGCTAAAGACATTTGCACAGCTTTACATCGATAATGGTAACGACGCCAGCTTTGCACTTGGCGAATGTGAAACAGCCGGAAAAGCCTACGGTATTCAGTGTATGGTCGACTATGTTTCCAGCCGAGGTGAGAACGCCTGGTATTCTCTGATGAAGGAACACCGCACAATGTACGGTGCCACGCCTGAATGGCGGAAATCCAGATACCAGGATTTGATGTACGATCAGGTAGACGCCGGTAAGACCGTGGGTATCCGGCTCGCCTGATTCCACAGACCAGCGACGCGCCACTCGCCTGCCAGAGACCGTGTCGTCCCAACAACATCGCCACCTGACCCTGATGTCATTTTTCCATTCACGGTTTGGAGGAGCACGCAACGTCCTGCAGACCCTGCGAGGAAAAGTGCAACTCGTAATTTTTTCGACATCGTGATCGGTGACTGGATCCATGACTTCGCTGACGCCGTCTCAGCCGAACTCCCCGGCGTTTTCGTGGATTTTGAAGAAGTCGACAGGAAGCGAGCAATCAGCATCGACACAAGGAAACGCAACAAGAAACCTGAAAAAGAAAATTGAGGAAGCTCAACTGGAAACGGGATTGCTCAGGAGCAAACTCGATGAGTTGTCCGGTAAGCCTCTGACCGCAACAAGGACCAGAGGTATTAAAATACACACAGTCTCCAAAGGCGAAAACCTGATTACAATCGCCAACAGATATTACCAAAACTCTTCCCGATGGATGGAAATCTATAACGCGAACAAGAGCGCAATCGGTTCGAATCCAAATCTACTTCGTGTCGGTATGCAGCTCGAACTGCCCTGAACAGAGCCTGACCGCCTGCTTCTTACATTCTGATCCAATGAAAACTCGCCCGATGCTTCCATCGTGAATCCCGATCCCCGGAATCCGGCACCGGACTTAACCTGCAGGAAATATGAAAAGGCGACTGACTGGACCTTCCTCACGAACAATCCTCACGCACTGCTGTGTCTTTATCTCAACCTCGAGGTAACGCTGCGGGAAGTGGCCCTGCTCGTAGGGATCACTGACCGAATGGTTCAGTAACTGGAAAATCTCAGCAGCGATCAATGAACGCAGGCTTATAAGTCAAACGCGAACCTCCGACTGCGATCCTTCTTCCCCCACTCTCTCTCGTGGCATTCCGACCAGCCACATTAGCTAACTTTTGCGAATTTCAAGAGACACGAAGCACCCGGAAACGCGAAACCGGTTGGCCAGGCAGGTGCTGGTCAACCGGTTTCATTTTTCCTGGATTGCAGTGGATGCTTGCATCAGAGCAGTTCTCCTCATGAGATCAGATTGAACCCTGTTTAAGACGGAGGAATGAACCGTCATGGTCCATTTCGCTCACATCACCGTTTTCGGCCTGAAGTTGTGGCCGATACCGAATCATTCACTAGCGAATTGCTGTTGAAGGATGTGCAGGGTCATTGATCTGATCGATTGAAGAGCTGCGTCCGGCGGATGGTGACAGGTTTCGGCAGCTGCCGGATGCCTTTGCCATTTCAGCAAGACGAGAACTTCGAGCGATTCGAACGGCTTCTGTCAGAACTTCGTCACCATTTGCGACTCCGTCAGCATCATGAATTTCCACATCCGGACTGACACCCTCTCCGGCCATCGGACGACCGCTTGGTGAATAGAACCGAGCAGTTGTCAGACGCAGACTTCCATTGATCGCGGAGAGAGGAAAGTGAGTCTGAACCGTACCTTTTCCATAGGACTGAGTTCCCACCACAACACCTCGTCCGTTTTCCTGAACAGCAGCAGCAAAGATTTCGCTGGCACTGGCACTGTCGTTGTCAACCAGAACCACAAGTGGCACAGCCCAGGTTCGATTGTAAGTGGCAGTTTCCACCATATTATCATCGCTGAGTCGTCCTTTCGTTGATACGATGGTTCCACAGGGCAGGAATCGGTCACTGATTTCGACGCAGGTTGTCAGCAGCCCACCTGGATTGCCTCGCAGGTCAAGCACCAGCGACTTCATCCCCTGTTTGTGCAGCTGCATCAGAGCTTCGTCCATTTCGGCAGTTGAATTCTGAGCGAATCGGCTGAGAGTCAGGTAACCAACGTCTGTTCCAGCAAGAAGTTTGACATCGTTTACGGTCCAGACACGCACTTTTCGTCGAGCCAGAGTAAAGTTCTTTTCGCCTCGGCCTTCGCGAAAGATTCGAACAGTCATCCGACTTCCGGATGCACCCTTCATCAGGTCAACACTGTTGGCCATTGACATTCCGGAGATCGATCGCCCATCGATTGCGATGATCACGTCACCACTTTCGATACCAGCTTCAGCGGCCGGTCCACCTCGTAGAGGCTTAACGACCAGCAATCCTTCCTCGTGCTGTTTCACCTCAACACCAACACCCACGATTTCATCTTCAAGTGCAGCACTCTTTACACTATCTTCGACCCCGGCCCCTGATCCTGCCATCGTTTCGGATGGTTCAAGACCCGAAAACTTATCAAGTGTGTCCAGGCTGGCATTTGCAAACTCAAAGGCGACAACACTGGGTGTCAGTCCTGGAACAGACTGAGCCTGCTGCATGACCTGCGTCATCACAGCCTGTGCCGATGAGTAGTTGCTCACCTGCATAGAGCTGCTGAGGCGACTCAGAGTCTCCCGAAACCCATCCACACGGAACGAATCCGCAGAAATCCCGAGTGACTGCACGAAAGCCGGAGTTTCCAGAGCAATGTACAGATTTCGCAGGGCCCTTCGGACACGCACGTCATAACTTGTCGGCTCAAGATGTCGCTCATCAATCTTCCGAGACACTTCAGCAAACAAATTGACTGCCTGACTTGAAGTCATCGATCGTACAGACCGGACGTTGACCGGGTTCTGATATCGAGAGGTGATCATTTCAGAGATCGAAGGTGCTTCGGAGTTCGAGTTGTTTCGAGGAGCTGGTGCAGGAACAAACGGGTCACGTCCGTCCAGAGGACTCAGCGAATCTCGACCTGACAGAGGCTCCGGGAAGCGATCAAATTCCTGCTGTCCGTATTCAGGACGACGATTCATCTGCCGACCCGTATTTGTGTTTCGGCCTCCAAAGTCCTGAAAGTCATTTCGATTTCTCGAGTTCGAGCGTGGTGCCGGAGCATCAAAACCGTCGCTCAGGAGATCTTCATTCCAGTCGCGATTCATAGGAAGCCGCGGATTCAGGTCACGAGTTTCCAGATCACGACTGTTCAGATCACGACTGTTCATTTCTCGTGAAAGACGCCAGTCGAGTGTTCTTCCGGATGGTGTACCAGGCAGCTCGGGAAACTCATCAACTGTCTTCCTGGAAACCGGGGTCAGACCTCGAACAGATGACCGATTCCAGTCAGAACCGGAAGACCGACTCCAGTCATAGTTGGTTCGGGCACCACCATAGATGTCATCAGCCGGCACGCATTGGCCATTTGAGCAGTTATAGGGAACAGATGTCTGGGCACTTGCAGCAGCAGAGAGTCCCATCAGACAAACGAAAGCAATTCGGGAGAGGCGTTTTCGAAGGTTCATGTTCTTCATTCCTTGAGAATCAGTTTTGAACGGGTCGGTTATTTGAAACAGAGGTATCGAACGTCGAATCGAATCAGGCAACATGTGGGAACTGGTCAGAGGTGGCTCGAGTCAGCAAATTGGCGGGCAGTGGCAAAAGGGGTTCCGGCTTGCCGGCCTCAAGAAGCTCACCTCGCAACACCTGAATGTGCTTAGGTGCGATGATCCCCAGCTTCACAGAACCGCTCCCGGTTCGAATCACTTTGACTACAATGTCTTCGCCAATTACGATGGTTTCTTCCAGTTTTCGTGTCAGGACCAGCATGGCTGAGTACCTCCAATGTTCTCGATTCCTACAAACCATTTGTCCTGCTCACTCTGACCAGGACTTGTTGTTGTCAACGTGATAAGTACATAGCCAACGGTGTGCCAAATCTGATTCAAATTTCGCGATTCAACGCAACAAAATCACAAACCATTCACCATAAACATGTTACGTCAATTATAAAACTGGTACGAAAAAGTTGACTCTGACGATCAGGCAAAATCTGCGCGGTAAAGATTGCAAAAGCCGTCTGAGTCAAGATGAATCCATTGTCGTTTTGACAAAAATGAAATTGTCGACTTGATTCATTCAAGTTCGAAGGAAAGCCTGCCGAGCGTCACTTTTCCCCGTTGGCGGGAAACCGACTGCGAATTGGCTGAGTGCAATTTGTCTGTATTCGCAATACTGCCTGCAAAACGGTATTGTCTGATGACATAGCCGGGGCGCAACGAGGGGGTTCGAGGGAGGTTATTCAGCGAATGAGTGTTAGTCTGCTGGCGAAGCTTCTGTTCGCCACTGTGTTACCTGTATTACTGCTTCAAGCCAGCGGCTCGAACAGCGATCAGACTTCCTCCATAGATGCTGGTGCGGCCGAGCATCAGTGGAACTATGTGCTGCTGTCCTCTTACTGCCTGCTGATCGTTGGTGCATCTGTGTTTGGAGGCTGGCTGTCGCGGTGGCTTGAGCTGACTCATACTCGCATGCAGACCATCATCAGTTTCGTGGGCGGACTGATGCTGGGCATCGGCATTCTCCATATGCTGCCGCATGCAGCTCATGACCTCGCATCACTGAAGTCCGCATCCTTCTGGATGCTTACGGGAATCGTGGTGATGTTTCTCCTGATCCGTACATTTCATTTCCATCATCACGGTCCGCTTGAGATTTCCACAGTGGTGGAAGATACGCCGCTGCCAATGCTGCATGACCATGATCACGATCATGATCATGGCAATTGTACGATCGATCATTCACGTCCTCTTTGTCATCATGCTCATGAATTGAGTTGGCTCGGAATCGCTGTCGGACTGTCGCTGCATACTCTGATTGACGGCATCGCACTCGCCGCCAGCGTTCAGGCCGAATCACTTCATCCGGGTCGCTCATCACTGTTTGGAATCGGCACTTTCCTGGCTATCATGCTTCATAAGCCGCTGGATGCAGTGTCAATCACATCACTGATGGCAGCCGGCGGATGGTCACGAGCTTCACGCAACTGGGTGAACGGCGGTTTCGCTCTGATGTGTCCTCTCGGCGCCGCGCTGTTCCTGCTGGGAGCTCGAAGCCTGCCCGGCCTTCAACCGGTTGTTGTTGCCGCAGCTCTCGCGTTTTCAGCGGGTGTGTTTATATGCATCTCCCTGAGCGACCTGCTGCCCGAGATGGAGTTTCATTCACACAACCGAACTCGCCTGACCATCGCACTGCTCGCCGGGATTTCTCTTGCGTGGTTCATCACGTGGATTGAACCCAGCCACTACCATTGAAAGTCCGTATGATATGTAGCCTGGGGATTCCTCCGGGAGCTACTGCAGCACTCGAACCAGGGCGGGACAAGTCGTAGCTTGGGCATTCCTGCCCGAGCACATCCCTGCGCCGCCGCAGCACTCGAAGCAGTACGGGACGGGCAGGAATGCCCATCCTACATTTGAGCCACCCTGCGCCGCGGCAGCACTCGAAACAGCGCTGAGACGGGCAGGAATGCTCATCCCGCTTGATTGAAATCATGTAATGTGAGCACCGCTTGTGTTCACGTAGACGGCATACAGTGACTGGCTGCCGGTCATGAACAGTCGATTTCGTTTGGTGCCGCCAAAACAGACGTTGCTGCAGATTTCGGGAAGAAGAATCTGAGCAATCCGGGCGCCATCTTCAGCGGCGAAGACATGAACGCCGTCGAAACCGGCGCCCACCCAACCGGCGCTGGCCCAGATGTTTCCATCTCGGTCGGCACGGATACCGTCGGCAAGTCCGGCAACTTCCTTGCCGTCAACCATCATCTTCATCGATGCAAATTCGCGACCGTTTGCCAGAGTCTTTCCATCCACGATGTCCCAGACACGAATGGACTTCGTGGCATCCGGGTAATGAGAAGCGCCAGTATCAGCAGCATAGAGCTTCTTGTAGTCAGGCGAGAAGCACAGACCGTTTGGCTTATAGATGTCATCTGCAACTTTGAAGACTTTTCCGGTGGACGCTTCAATGCGATAGATGGCTTCCTTTTGATAAGGCTGAACGGATCCGGTTTTTGCGAGTGCGCCTTCGTAGTCCATCAGAGACCCATAACCGGGGTCGGTAAACCAGATATCGCCATTCGGGTGAACCGCACCGTCGTTCGGAGCATTGAGGCTCTTGCCGTTGTACTCACTGGCAAGTACGGTGCGAGTCCCATCGTGTTCGTATCGAGCCACGCTTCGTGTCAAATGTTCAAAAGAAATCTGGCGACCCTGGAAGTCAAATGTATTACCGTTGCTGTTGTTTGCAGGATTTCGAAAGACGGTGACATGACCATCCTCTTCCAGCCAGCGCATCTGAACGTTGTTCGGAATATCGCTCCACACCAGGTAACGTCCAACCGCATTCCACGCCGGCCCTTCCGCCCAGAGCATATTATTGCTGTGATACAATCGCTGAATGGGCGTATTGCCAAGCATCAACTTCTTCCCGCGATCATCGAAAGAAACAAGACGCGGGTCCGGGTATCTCACAGGGGCTGCATTTGGTCCGAAATCGTCGCCTCGTGTGGCGGCGGACAGACTGATTGCAGCCGCGGTGGCAAGGAATGTTCTGCGAGGCAACCCGATCGTATGGGCGGGCTCCTGCTGTCCTGTTACCATTGTCACCGGGAGAGTGGTTTCACGGTCGAGTCCTGCGGGATTCGTGTTCACCATAGAGATGCTCCTGAAGAAAAGAAGGTATGATGTAGATGAGAATCAGCACACCATATCAGAAGAACAGACGAACACATGCGTTTGAAGCCGAGAAAACATGATCGATCCGAATCAGCAGAAAAAATTGCCATGGACACTTGCACTGCTGTGGATCGCAGTGATCAGTGTTCTGGCCGCAGGCTGCTGGTCGTTTTACAGTGGTGGCCTGTGTTACGACCTGTTTGGGTCTGAACTGTCTGCAGACCAGCGAATTGTCCGGCTACGGGAGTTCTTTGAGTCCTGTGGGCCGTTTGCACCGGCCGCGTACGTCGTGTTCGTAACGATCGAAGTGATCGTGGCACCAATCCCTGGCCTGATGTTGTACGCACCGGGGGGGCTTGTCTTTGGGCCATGGCTTGGCGGAACACTGGCAGTGATCGGCAACACAATTGGTGCGGGTATCTCGTGCCTGCTGGCACGCAGTCTTGGAAATCACTGGATGTCTCGGTTTTTTGATTCAGGTGCCGTCAGCAAGGTTCAGGATCGACTCGAGGAACGCGGTGCCCTGCTGATCTTCGTCCTTCGATTGAATCCACTCACCTCCACCGACCTGCTTTCGTACGCCGCCGGATTTACTCGAATTTCGGTCTGGCGAGTCATGTTGGCAACGGGGTGCGGCATGGCACCGCTGTGTTATATTCAATCGTGGTTGTCTGACAGTTTGTTCAATCGATTCCCTGTTCTGATCTACCCACTCCTGATCGCCAGCGCTGTCTATATGGTCTTCGTCATTCAAATCGTCCGGAAGCAACTCACTTCCGGCACTTCGCAGTCACCGTAATCCGCCCCGCCTGACAGAGGCCACTCAGGATCTTTGCGGGCAGCGCAAGCAGGAGTTTTCCTGCCGTCGTTGGATTTGCCGGATATGCTTTGAACGTATGACCTGCGCGGCTTTGAGGAAACCATGCAAGCCATCGCAATCCCAGACTGCCAACGACATAGGAGAGATTCGCCTGATGCAGGATGCGGACCTCCGAATATCCGCAGTCTTCCAGCAGTTTCCGGAGTGTCAAAGGAGTAAAGTGCTGCAGGTGTCTGGGGGGCTCCCATCCAAACCAGAATTTCCCAAAGACAAAGGCTTCCCAGCAACCCGCATTCGGTACGCTCAACATCAATGTACCTCCGGGTCTCAGTGCCGCATGCAGTTGCATGAGTGTTGCACGGGGTGCGGGAACGTGCTCAAGCACCATCCATGCCGCAGCCAGGTCATACGTGTTGCTGGAAACCATGACCGAATCCAGCGTTCCGGTCTGAACGTGAAGCCCCGCGCTGCGTGCAATCTGCGCAGCCGCATCGCTGGGTTCGATCCCCGTGACATTCCAGCCGAGTCTTCTGAGTCGATCCAGATAGAGGCCGGTCGCGCATCCGATTTCGAGAGCCTCACCACTTCCTTCAGGCTCCCGTACAGGCTGACTGTCGTCATTCATCAGCCAATAGTACAACGTCCGCAGTCCCGGAATTCTGCGAAGCGGAAGATACCGCAGGTACCACGGACGAAGTTCTTCTGCATTTGTTTTGTTGCTGTGAAGATCCTGGTCGTTCGCAGGCGCAGTCTGATGAGGACCATAGGTTGACGGGTAGCAGGCGGCGAGATCTTCATCAATCGGACGCGGATTCATAAATCGGTGTCTGCAGCCTTCACACCGAGCGACCGTAAAGCTGCCCGGGATTCCTTCGAGAAAATCGCCTGTTCGCAGATACACGGTGTGCTTTGCACCGCCACACAGGGGGCAATCAACCGAAATGAGTCGAATCACGGGATCAGACGGAGCCATCTGTCGGGCTCCTCTCGGATTCGATCGCATGCCATCTTCGTCGAGTCCACCACCAGATGACGGTCCACAGCGGGACCTGCACCAGCGAAATCCCCAGGAGATAGCCGAAGGCAACGCCTTCTCCACCATAATGTATACCCAGAACGACTTCGAGAGATGCAATTGTGAGACTCGAAATCACCGCAGCTGCGAGAAACGGATCTCGCTTGTGGGCTCTGACATAAAGATTCGTGCAGAGAGCCAACTGATAGACAATCATGGCAACCGCGAACAGGAGTGTGGCTCGAGGTCCCAGCAGGCGACCAGAAAGACGTACAAACAGCCATTCATCGCGAGTTCCGATCCACCAGACTGCGAAACAGAACGTTGATGCAGCAGTTGTCATCGCAAGGATCGACAGGCGACTCAGGCGAAAGAACAGTTGGTCCAGTTCCGAGTATCTTCGTTCAGCGATCAGTTTTCCGAATACAGGTCGACGAGTTTCTATCCATGCGAGAGCAGCCGACTGCAGTGCAGTCAGTATCGTCCAGGTCATTCCAAGACGCGTTGCTTCGCCTTCATGATACCGAAACATGATCAGCCCCGGCAGTTGATTCACGCCCCACAGCAGAATTCCCTGCACAGCGATTCTCCACTGCAGCGGCAGAATCTCTGACCGCCAGCAAATCACTGCACTCATTGGTGGCTGAACAAAGGCATTGATGAACGGACGCAATGGACCGAAGACAAGCAGCGATTCACCAAGTATACGAACGGCCGCGGTACCGACCAGTGCCCACAACCCTGCGCCCGATACAACAAGAATCCAGACCAGGAGTGTACCCGCGATTCCGGAAAGGAAGCGAATCCGGTTAATCGCCGACAACTGTTGACAGCCTTCGGCAATGGCAGTCACCGGCATCAGCGGAAACTGCAGGCCACTGATGAAGACAAACATCAGCCATGGAAGTCTCCACGAGATTGTCTCGTCAGTCTGTGCCTGCACATCTCGGAGTGCTGTTGTGTCCGCCAGAAACAGAAATCCGGCAACAGAGATGATCGTGATGAAGCAAATTGCCAGAATGCTGTACCAAACCAGCATGCGACGCCCAAGTGATGTGAGTCGCGATAACGCAGACGAGTCGCCTTCGATTCGGTCGCCAATGATGTGCAGGCCCGACCATTCGTGGCTCGCTATACTGATCAGAACGACCTGCAGTCCGAGTTCCAGAAAGATCTGCGTGCCAATCAGATTACTGAACGCGAAATAATAGTCCTGACGCATCGACGTGAAGTTCAGGACGACCAGAATCTGAGTCACCGGCCCTGTCAACAATTGCCAGATGCGACTAAGAACCGCAAAACCAACCGCACGATCAACACCCATCAGCCGAGCCAGCTGAACCCAGCGGGAAGGCTCTTCTGCGTGTTGATTTTGAGTCACAGTGAGCTGCCTATTTCATCTGTTCTGCAATCAGAAATGCGATTTCCATTGCCTGTTCGTAGTTCAGTCGCGGGTCAACCTGGCTGCGGTAATCTCTCGACAAATCAGATTCCGTCAGATTTCCCGGACCTCCCGTGCATTCTGTCACATCTTCACCCGTCAACTCCAGATGGATTCCCGACAGTCGACTGCCACACTCTTTATGGATTCGAAATGCGGTGATGATCTCGGATGTAATGTCATCAAAGGAACGCGTCTTAATACCATTGCGAGCCGTTTGAGTATTTCCGTGCATCGGATCACAGCTCCAGAGCACATGATGACCCGAGCGACGAACGGCCTCCGCGAGCGCCGGTAGTCGCGAACGAATCTTCTCGGAACCAAATCGATGGATCAATGTCAGCCGACCGGGTTCGTTATCCGGGTTCAGTACTCTGATCAGGTCCAGCAGTTCGTCGGCCGCCAGATTATTGCCAACCTTCACCCCGATCGGATTTCTGATTCCACGAAAGTACTCAACATGCGCTCCATCAATGGCACGAGTTCTGTCGCCGATCCATGCCATGTGCGTACCCAGATTGTACCATCCTCGCTGACGAGGCTCGACGCGAGTCAACGCCTGTTCGAACAACAACAACAGAGCTTCATGCGATGTGAAGAAATCGACGCGAGTCAGCTGAGTCAGTTCGCCGGGGGAAACCGCTTCCATGAACCGAATTGAATCACTCAGTGATTCCAATAACAGCTGGTACTTGCGGGACCCAGGCGTGTTTCTGACGAATTCGAGGTCCCAGTTTTCGGGATGGTGCAGGTCCGCGAATCCACCTTCACTCAAAGCTCGGATGTAATTGATCGTCAGGGCCGCTCGCTCGTACGCTCGCAGCATCAACTGCGGATCCGGACGACGCTCGGCAGGCGTAAATCCGCTGTGATTGACAATATCTCCCCGATAACTTGGCAGTTCAATGTCGCCCCGTTTTTCCAGGTCTGAAGAACGAGGCTTGGCATACTGTCCTGCAATTCGCCCGATTCTGACGATTCGCTGCTTCGATCCACAGATCAGCACCAGGCTCATCTGGATCAGAACCTTGAGTTTCCGCAGAATTGTTCCGGAATTGCAGTCTTCAAAACTCTCCGAACAGTCACCACCCTGTAAGACAAATGACTTGCCGGCAGCCGCATTGGCGAGTTGAGTGCGCAGCCGGTCCACCTCCCATGCGGTCACAAGTGGGGGCAGAGAACCGAGCAATTCGAGTACGCTGCCAAGTTCCGCCGGGGAGTCATAGGTCGGCTGCTGAAGCGCAGGCCGAGTCTGCCAGGAATCGGGTGTCCAGTGTGTGTTCATGGCGCGGATTGTTCCGCCGAAATGAACCTTTGTCACCTGTGAAAGCCGCTGGAATTCAATTCCCAGGTAATTTTTGAGTCAGTTCTCACGTTTTTGCAGCCCTGGGATTCTTCCAGAGCCGAGAATATCAGCGATTGGAAAGCACTGCCTGTGAAATGCTCCACGGCGTCCCTTCCACAGTCTCCAACAGAATCTCACGGATGGCACGACGATCGTCCGAGGAAAGGTGAGCAAACTTTGGAGATTCGTCCTGCCCGCTCAAAATCTCATCCAGCCGCCGCCACACAATCTTCAGCACACCCGGAGGCAGCGACTTAAAGGAATCCGTGTGGATCAAAAAACTGCACGGATAACGAAACAATCGCGTCTGCAGGTCGAACTGCCGAAGGCTGCGCCCCTGAGAATCAAATGGTCCGCGAGCCGCAAACTCTTCCGAGAATCCGCTGGTACCGGCAATCGGATCCGTCAGGCGATATTCTCCACAAAACAATAGCCCCTGCACAACCTTTTCAGCCGCCGAAGCATAACGGCGGGCTGTCGATTCAGACTCGAAGTCTTCCGGACGCTCAAGCGCCTTGTTCATGATCTCAGAATCCCGAGCAGTGAGTTGCCCGGAATGGTTGGCTGCTGTCAGGATGTTGTGCATTGTCGTCTGATGCTGCAGCACCATCAGCGCCACGATGTCACTATGAGCTGATTGGTACGGCGTTGTGTTTACAAGACCTTCCAGAGTCTTCCGGTTCGCCCCTGATTCATAGTCAAGCTCTTCAGATTCTGAATCCTTTGGGAGAATCGTATTTCCCATATGCCTTTGCCGCCCGTGCGTGCCAGTCACATACCAGCCACCCCATCGCTCTTCAAACGGACTTGTATCATCATTCAGATGAGTACCAAGTCGATAAACGGGCAGCCCGCCCGCATCCGAATAGACCGATCTAACCATGTGCCCGGGCGTTCGCCGAGTATGTGTGGAGCCGTGACACTGCAGACAGTGCGCGGTTTCACGTTTAATTTCCGGTTGCTCCGTTTCCTTTTGAGCCAGAGTATAAAAAGTTCCGCCCAGTACCGGGTCTGCCGCGGAAATCTCAACCACCTCTCCATGCTGTACCCAGCCGAGATAGACATCATCGTTGAAGTAGATCGCTCGCGGAGTCCGTGGAGTGATGCGGCTGATCTGAAGACTTGTCTTTGAAAAAACAAGTACCTGCGATGACAGAGGAACGTTGAGCTCCTTCATCATCGCAGGCAGATAGCCGTGCTTCGCATCCCACGTCAGCTTTGCTTCGCCCGCTCGGATTCTGTCGGCAAGCCGGGCAACAGGGTCAGTCGCAGTCGCTGTACTGTAGTGAATCGGATCCTGCTCGTAATCCAGCTGGGCAGAGACGCGTGGAGATCCACAGTGGACAAGAATTCCGGCGACAATGGACAAACAGGCTGTTCGAATCATGACCCTAACTCCCGAACACGACTTCCGGATTCATCATCCTTTTGGTTCCGTTACAGCATTGAACCAGTGTTAACGATCTTCGCTTATTCCTGAATCTCCAGCTTGTAACCAATCGCTCCGATTGCTTTGCCCTTCGGCACTTCACGATAGTTCTCGTGACACATGATGCACTTGTCCATCACAACTGGAACAATTGTCGCTGCCAGGAGATATCGTTTCCCATCTTCGGTGATGACTTCGTCATATGATGGTTTACCTGCAAGAATCTCCTTAACAGCACGCTTCTCAAAACCCTCTTTCGGAAGATTTTCGTCGTTATAGGGCTGACCAGTGGCGTCGAGAAGACGAGCTTCGTGCCAGCCTTTTTCTTTCATTGCTTCAAATAATTTGCGAAAAGCACTTCCCGCCGCCAGTCCGTTCTCGTCTTGTACGTAGTGAGTTGTCACCAAAACTATGCTTGTCTTGTACACGTCATCCAGCAAACGGACCTCGCGTCGAGCTCGCTCGAGGGCAGGGTCCTCCTTTTTTTCCGCTTTTTCCTGAGCAACCCCCACACAGAAAGTGGCGGCGGCGGCTCCAAAAAGCGACAACACGCAGGCAAATGACAACCATTGACGCGGCGTTCGGCTCATCAGATCTGTCCTTTCGTTGATTTCCTATCAAAACAGGATAACTCTATCCTGTTACACTTTATCGGCAAGCAAACAGGATGTCAACATCCTGTTATTGAGAAGGTTGTGTCATGTTTTCACAAACTGTCGAATACGCGCTGCGTGCTGTCGTGCAGCTTGCGATACATGCTCCAAAGCCCCAAAAAACCAGTGACATTGCCGAAGCAACGAAGGTTCCGAACGCCTACCTTTCGAAAGTCCTTCAGGGGTTGCGAGAAAAGAACATTGTTTGCCTGCAACGAGGTGTGGGCGGAGGCGTGACTCTGGCAAAGCCACCCGAGGAGCTCACGATCCTGGACGTTGTGAACGCGGTCGACCCAATTCAGCGAATTACGACCTGCCCACTGGACCTGAAGGCGCATGGAGTTCGGCTGTGTGCTCTGCACCGTCGAATGGATGATGCACTTCAGTCCATGGAAACCGCATTTCGCTCAACGACTCTCGCGGAATTACTTCAGGACCCAAACCCCAGCGTTCCGCTGTGTGATCGAAATCAACAGCCGATCATGCAGTTGACGTCACTCCTATCCAGCCCTGCATCGGCTCCGAACATCCCAGACCTGCCGCCAAATGCAAATCCGGAGTCTCGTCCCGACGTAGTTTAGAGTGAGTCGGAGAACTGGAATTGAGTATGACTTCTCCAACGTCGCCATCATCGTTCTCATCAACATCACCCACTCTGCTGGGGAAACTGGTTGCAAAAGATGCGGCAGCGTGGGGCGTATTTGTTGATGTGTATGGACCGTTAGTGGCATACTGGATTCGCCGCAACCATGTGTCAGAGGCCGACGCGGCAGATGTGCTTCAGGAAATTCTGAAAGGGCTGGTCTCTTCGCTCCATCGTTTTGAACACCGCCATGTCGGCAGCTTTCGAGCATTCCTGTGGGTGTTGACTCGCAATCAGCTGGCCCGATACTTTCGCTCGAAGTCACAGCGTGAAGCAGCGGCCGGAGGTACAGACGCATGGTTGCGAATGGCAACTGTTGCAGAGGCTCTGTCTGAAGACCCGGATCCTCAGACGGGCCCTGGACAACTGAATGAACTGACTCAGCGAGCCATTCGAGCCGTTCAGGCAGAGTTTGAGCCACGTACGTGGCAGATGTTCTGGCAGACGGTCGTGAACCTGCGTCCCACCAGTGAAGTCGCTACAGAATTCGGCGTCCACACAGCAGCCGTCCGTCAGGCCCGCAGCCGAGTTCTGCGAAAGCTCCGCGAGTTCCTCGGATAAAATCGTAGCTTGGGCATTCCTGCCCGAGCCACTCCTGCGCCGCAGCAGTACTCGAACCAGCGCGGGACAAATCGTAGCTTGGGCATTCCTGCCCGAGCCGCCCCTGCGCCGCTGCAGTACTCGAACCAGGGCGGGACAAGTCGTAGCTTGGGCATTCCTGCCCGAGCCACCCCTGCG
>JAEUIH010000049.1 GCA_016795105.1 Planctomyces sp. | reverse complement strand
CGCACCACCAAATGTAGCTTGGGCATTCCTGCCCGAGCCGCACCACCAAATGTAGCTTGGGCATTCCTGCCCGAGCCACACCACCAAATGTAGCTTGGGCATTCCTGCCCGAGCCGCTCCTCCAAATGTAGCTTGGGCATTCCTGCCCGAGCCGCTCCTCCGCCGCAACAGAACTCGAACCAGCGCTGAGACGGGCAGGAATGCCCATCATACATTTGGGACGGGCAGGAATGCCCATCCTACTTTTGGGAGGCGATCATTTGTTCGAAGGCGGTCCAGCCGTGGAGTTCGGCGGCTGTCATGGTTGTTGGCTTTCCCTGGGACTGTTGATGACGAATGGCTCGCAACCTGCGTCGCATTGACCGTGGTAATGCGACTTTCTGGTTGACGGTCAGACCAAGTACCGACTGCCGGGCATGAGCTCGCAGAATTCGAGTCTTGCTGTTTTTCATTTGATATCCCGCCTGCTTCAGATAGCGACCCACCATCTGAAGCAATGCTCTGATTTGTCTTGGCTGATCGACGGGAAATGAAAACGTAATGTCATCTGCATAACGTGTGTAAGCTCCACCATAACTCTGAGCAATTCTGTTCAGACCAGCGTCAAGGCGGGCATTGACGAGATTACTGAGCCTGGGACTGGTAGGAGCTCCCTGTGGCAGGTGCCCGTTGTGGGTCAGGATCATCAACAGAAATTCAGTGGCTTCCTGATTCCAGCCAATCGCCCGAAACCATTCGCCCACACGTCGCTCGGTCGTCGTCTGAAAAAAGTTCTCGATATCAACGCGAACAACAACAGCCTGCCCGATGTGCGGGCTCGCGGCATGAACGATGCTCTTGCCGGACTCAAATCCAATTGCCGCTCGATGTGATCGCAGTCTCTTAAGCACTCGACGCAGTATTCTTCGCTGAAGTACCATCGTGTCGGGGTCCGGAATCTCCAGCATTCGCTGTCCACCGTTCCGCTTTGGGATCATGGCCGTTCGATAGGTTGGTGGCTTCAGCTGAGACCATTCTTCGGCTGTCATTCCGAGACGATTGACCAGGTCTGCAAGAGTAAAACGGTTCCTGAGATTTCGGATGATTCTCCGGACCAGAAGTCCTGTCGCGACAACCACCAGGCTGACAATGAAGGCCACAACAATCATCAAACTGTTCACGAACGTCCCTTTCGTGGATGCGCTTTCTGACGGGGCAAAAGAAAAAAGCGGAGCGATGAATCGCTCCGCTTTAGCTCTGCCAGGAGCTGGAAATTCCAGGATTCGAAGAATCCGGAATTTACCGGACTCCTGCACCCTATTGTTCAAGCCCCACAAGTTTTCCCGGCTGACGAAACATCAGCCTGTGCATAGCACCACCAGAGCAGAAGTAATCGTCGCACCAGAATCTGAAACTGTCAACCGTTTTTGTTCACAGTCGCCTGACTTAGTTACTCGCCATCCGGATCTTCAAGGTAAGTGTATCCGTTCAGTGCTTCTTCGTAGAACTTTACGAACTGACCCGCTTCAGAGTTATCAATTCGACCTTCACGCACAGCCGTCTCGACGGCCACCTGAAGACGATGGATCAGATCGCGGCCGCGAAACTGAACGTAGTCCAGAACTTCGTTAACGGTCTCACCCTTAATAATCGTGTCCAGAATGACTTCGCCCGTCTCAGACAGCTCGACGTGAACAGCATTCGTGTCACCAAACAGATTGTGGAGGTCGCCGAGAATCTCCTGATACGCACCAATCAGGAAGATCCCAAGATAATAGGGAGCACCTTTAAATTCATGCAGCATCAGTGTGCGACGAACGTCGCGGCGGTCAATAAACTGATCAATCTTGCCGTCGGAATCGCATGTGATGTCGCTCAGCACTGCATGTCGCGTGGGCTGCTGATTCAGACGATGAATCGGCATCACTGGAAACAGCTGCTTGATCGCCCACGAGTCCGGAATGGACTGAAACAGCGAGAAGTTGCAGAAATAGTTGTCGGACAACACTTTGTCGAGACGCTCAAGTTCCTCCGGAACGAACTCCATTGAACTGGTCAGCATCCAGATTTTATTGCAAATCGCAAAATAGATGTTCTCTGCCAGACATCGCTGATCCAGCGGAAGATGGCCGGTATTGAACAGTGTCATCACTGTGTCAATCGCCTGTTGAGCATCGTGATAACTCTCCAGCGCATTCCGGGTATTCAGACTTCGGTACGTCTGAAACAGTTCCTGAAGTGGCTGAGGAGCATTATCACCGGGTACCAGGCTCTCTGTTGAGGTTTCGCTTCCCTGCTGGGAAACTCCAAGAACACTGAACACCAGCACGCTGTGAAACGCTGATATCGCTCGTCCACTTTCGCTGATGATGTTTGGGTGAGCAACACCGGCATCATCACAGACCGACTGAATGCTATAGACCACGTCACGAGCATACTCTTCCAGTGTGTAGTTCATACTGGATTCAAAGTTGGTCTGAGACCCGTCGTAGTCGACACCCAATCCGCCTCCGACGTCCAGATATTTCAGCCCGGCTCCACGATGGACCAGCTCTGTGTAAACACGAGACGCCTCGTTCAGGGCTGCTTTGACCTGACGAATATTTGTGATCTGACTTCCCAAATGGAAATGCAGCAGAGTGAAGCAGTCTTCCATGCCTCGCTTTTTGAGCTCATCCAGGGCGACCAGAATTTCATTCGCTCGCAGCCCGAACTTCGATCGATAGCCGCCTGATGACTGCCAGCGTCCAGCACCACGAGCAGCCAGCTTGACTCGCATCCCTATCTGTGGACGCACTCCAAGCCGTTCCGCGTACTTCAGGATCAGTTCGAGTTCCGTGTATTTTTCGACGACGGGAATCACATGGCGACCGACCTTCTGAGCCAGCAGTGCCATCTCGATGAATTCAGCATCCTTGAACCCGTTACAAATAATCGGGGTCTCAGCCTCCGTCATCGCCACAACAGCCAACAGTTCCGGCTTGCTGCCAGCTTCAAGTCCGAAGCCAAATTCCCGGCCATATTCCACAACCTTCTCAACAACTTCCCGCTGCTGATTGACCTTAATCGGATAGACACACGCATAGTTGCCGTTATAGCCGTGTTCGCGAATCGCATCCGAGAACGCTCGGTGGAGCATTGCCAGACGATCTTTGATGATCCCGTTAAATCGCAACAGTACCGGAACGTCCAGACCTCGAACCTGAAGTCGCTGGACAAGTTCCTTCAGGTCAACTCCGCGTGCCTGATTTCGGTCAGGATGCACCATTACATTGCCATTTTCACTGACCGAAAAGTAGCCGTTCCCCCAACGAGGAACTTCGTACATTTCAGCGGCATCCACCGAACTCCAGTGCAGGGGCGTCGACTCAATCATTCTGGGAGTGGCTCCGAGCAAACAAACTGTTGCCGAAATGAAGAAGCCCACACGCACAACGGTGTGGGCAAAGAAAAATCGTTCAGAACTACTGTCAGGCCCTCTGAGGAGGACCTGGAATTCTTCTCTTATGGCCGCGACTTACGCCTTTGAACCATTGGAAATGGCGGCCGTCTCACTTCCCTTTCGGTTCATCAGCCAAATCAGAATTGGACTTGCCACATAAATCGAACTATAGGTACCAACAATAATGCCGGCTGTCAGACAAAATGCAAATCCGTGAATTCCCTCGCCTCCGAACACATACAGAATCAGCACCACGATCCAGGTGGTGAACGAAGTCAATAATGTACGTGACAACGTCTGATTCAAGGCCGCATTTACCATCGGGATGTTAATTTCCGGATTCTTTCCGCGAAGCTCTCGAATTCGGTCAAACACGACGATGGTATCGTTGAGTGAATAACCGACGAGCGTCAGGAACGCAGCAACCATCGCGAGGTTGATCCGGATGTCACTGATCAGCAGCAGGTCGCCGATCGTGGTTCCGTTGATGTAACCAAACAAAGCGAGAAGTCCAAGGACGACTACGACGTCATGGACGAGAGCGGCCACACCGGCGATACCGAAGTGCACGTTCTGGAATCGCAGCCAAACGTATCCGCAAATCACGAACATGCTGATAACAATCGCCAGAATCGCACGATTCAGCATTTCACTGGCAACAGCGCTGGCAAATGTATTCAGTTCATCAAACAGAGGGTTTTCGGCCATGGTTGCCTGCATATGAGTCAATGCCGTCTTCAGGTCGTCGGCTGTAACAGCAGCCTGTGCACGGACGATTCCTTCGGTGTATTTTACAACCGCTCGCTCACCTGCAGTCTTGTCTTCTTCTAGCTTCCCAACGACGTCAAACAGTACTGAAGGATCACCAAACTTCTGTTTACCTTCGGCGTCTTTGATTGTCTTCAGTGATGCCGTCAGCATGTCTTTGGCCGTCCCGGCGGCAACGGCGTCTGAGAATTTGATTTGTGACTGAACGCCGCCTTCAAAAGGCTTCAACAGCAGTGCCTCAGCAGATTCATCGCCAGCAGCAATTGTCACCGGCGTAATCTCTGAGAATTCAAGCGTCACCATCCGAAGATGCATGGTTTCACTGCCCTCAAACGCATCATTCACCTTATCACGGACTCGTTCTTCGGCCGACCTTGCGTCGTCTTTGGTAGCGTCTGAATCACTTTCAGTCGTACGCAGTCGGAAATGCCGACCGACACCTTCAACCGTTTCACTGGCCAAAGCTAATCGTTCAAGAGTGATCGTGTCTCCAAACTGACTCTTAAGTACCGCACGCACGTCTTCTGTCTTTTGTGGCTCCGTCAACTGGAATGCCACCATTGTTCCGCCGGTAAAGTCAATGTCGTAGTTTTTCTGACCACGAGCAGCAAATGCCAGCATTCCGACGACGATCATCACAGCGGAAATCGCGAAGCAAATGCGGCGTTTTCCAAGAAAGTCAACCTTCGTGTCCTTAACGATGCTCATCATCCCCAGCTTTGTAATCCAGCGGCGACGCTCAGCAATGTCAAAAATCGTTCGTCCAACGTAGATCGCGGTGAACATGCTCATCACAATCCCGATGAACAGAGTCACTGCAAAACCTTTGACTGCGTCTGTGCCAATCATGAACAGAATCGCGGCGGTCAACAGTGTTGTTACGTTCGAGTCCACAATGGTTGCAAAGGCTTTTCCAAAACCATTCTGAATCGCCAGTCGAAGCGTGGATCCTCGATTTAGTTCCTCTCGAATACGTTCATAGATCAGTACATTGGCGTCAACCGCCATACCGATCACAAGCACGATCCCGGCGAGTCCTGGAAGTGTGAATGTTGCGTTGATCAGAACCATCGTGCCCATCACCAACACAATGTTCAGCACCAGGCAAAGGTTGGCAACAATTCCCGCAAACCGATAGTAGACCAACATAAACAACACAACTGCCAAACCACCAAACAGAACAGAGTTCACACCTTTTCGGCGAACGTCTTCGCCGAGGGTTGGGTCGATGGTTGCCTCGCTCAGTGGCTTCGGATCAATTGGCACTTCCAGTGCACCCGCGTTTAGAACGTCAGCGAGCTCTTTGGCTTCTTCCTGAGAAAAGCCACCTGTACCGCCTTCAATATATCCTCGGTCTTCAATTCGTGAATTGATCGCTGGGGCCGTAAACAACTTACCGTCCAGCAAAATTGCCAGCTTACGCACATCACGCCCCTGCACCGGGACATTCGCACCGGTCAACTGGCCGAACAGATATCCGCCTCGCTGAGTAAACCGGAAGTTAACGATCACCTTCCCATTCGGGCTGAATCCCGGAGCTGCCTCCGCAAGATACTCCCCACTCACACGAGCTTCCGGTGGATCAACGAGCAGCAGGTATTCCTCGGTCTTAAGCTTTTGAAGTCGGCCGTCGATTTCGCGGAGCACTTCAACTTCCCGGGAAACAATATCTCGATCTTCCTGGAGTTTTGGCTTTCCGTCCTTTTCAAATGCCGGGCTCCACTGAGCAATCAGTTCGCCGTCAACATCGCGAAGTTCTTTGGCTTCCTTCCCCATGGACTCAGCTTCGATGACAATCTCGCGGTCCTGGTCGCGGCTTGCACAGATAAAGAACTCAAGGCTTCCAAGTTTGGTAATCTTTCGTTTGATTTCATCGACTGCCTGAGGATCTTCGCCAGGGATAATGACTTCCAGACGATTGCCACCCACAGCACGAACCGTGATTTCCTCAGTACCTGATGAATTGATTCGCTTTCCAACGGCGCCCACCATTTTGTCCATGATGGAGTTCGTGATTTCTTTGCCGTCACTTTGAACCTGGAACACCATGTTGGTTCCACCGGCGAGGTCGATACCCAGTCGAATGGTTTCGTTAAACGGAACTCCATTCGCCATCTTTGCGACAAACGGAGTGAGCCCGAGGCAAAGTGCCAGAAGAGAAAATCCGATTCGAGCACTGAACTCTGGCAGTCGCAGTGCCTTTGCGATGAAGTGGCCAATTACGAATGGCAATACAATGATTGCAAGAACGACCAACAGGATCAGAAACATACTTGTTCCGGACGTTGCGACTGCATCTGTGACTTCAACGGCAGTCGATGCCGCATCAGGAACTTTGGCGGACGTTTCACCCGCTGCCGCAGAAACCTGACTGTCCTGAAAGGCAAACGCGAGCAGTCCATTCAGTGAGAAATGCATCTGAAGAATTCCTGAGGGATCAATGGTCCAGTTGAATGCGGTCTATATGTATCGAAACGCGGTCGGAATGAACATCCGAGGTTACGGGAACTCATGCGGTGATTTGCCGAGGGTCGCCGTGTGAATCAGGACTTTGAAGGTTCCGTCTCTGATTTTTCTTCATAAATCGACTGAATGCTGCTGCGAAGGAACTTGATCCGAGTATTGTCGTCGACCTTCAGCGTCACACGCTGTCCGTCTGGCGAAATATCGGCCACTGTTCCAATCAGGCCACCTGCAGTCACTACCTTGTCGTTCTTTTTCAGGCTGCTGAGCAGTTCCTGACGCTTTCGAGCTTCTTTCTGCTGAGGTCGCATCAGAATGAAGTAGAAGAAAGCAAAGATGACAATCATCGGAAGAAACTGCAGCATCGGATTCACATCGCCCGCTTTTCCGGCGGCTCCGTCTGCTAACGGGGCTGCACCAGCCCCACCTGCTGCCGGGGCCGCAGCTGCCCCGTCTGCCTGCGCCAGCATTTCTGTCTGGGCAAGGATCAACCAGTTGCCGACCGAAGTCAGCCCTTCAAGTAACGTCACCGCAATTCGCCTGACTTAAAGAAAACAAGGAATGCCGAGTACTCTGGCACAGTTTCAACACCGTGAAAGCACCAACAAATCAGTGCGCAGCCGGGAATCCCGGTCTACCCCGATTTCGGGAAAAACGCGACAGTTTAAGGTTGTCCAGCCCATCGAGCAAGCTGATTCAGGCGGAAGTCGGCCGCGTTCCCCGCGATTATCGCCTTTCGGAGTTCTCTCACCAGCGTCTGGTAGTGGGTCAGATTATGAAGGGAAACCAAAATTGGCCCCAACATCTCCCCCGCTACGAACAAATGCCGCAAATACGCCCGACTGTACCGCTGACAGGCAATACACCCACATTCCGGGTCCAGCGGGGACGGATCCCGCTGATGGATCGCATTTCGCAACTTCACTGGCCCGCGACTCGTAAAAGCCATCGCGTTTCGACCATTTCTGGTCGGCATCACACAGTCAAACAGGTCAATTCCCCGACAGACCGCTTCCAAAATGTCGTGCGGTCGACCAACTCCCATCAGATATCTTGGCTTCTCAGCCGGAAGAACGGGAACTGTGAATTCCAGCGTCCGATACATCACTTCCGGAGGCTCGCCAACACTGAGCCCGCCAACTGCGTACCCCGGAAAGTCCAGTTTTAGCAGCGATTCCGCCGATCGAACTCGCAAATCCTGGTGCACTCCTCCCTGGACAATCCCAAAAAGTGCCTGATCCGGCCGCTTTTGAGCCTCCTTGCAGCGTTTTGCCCACAGCGTCGTCCGCTCCACGGCCGCCAATATCTTCTCCCGACTCTCTCCCGACGGCGGACATTCGTCCAAACACATCATCACATCTGCGCCGAGCTGTTCCTGGATCTCAATGGCTCGCTCCGGCGATAATTCCAGCAAACTGCCGTCAATGTGTGACCGAAAAACAGCCTTCTCATCCGTCAACTGGCGCAATTTTGCGAGGCTGAAGACCTGAAACCCGCCGCTGTCGGTCAGAATTGGCCCATTCCAGTCCATAAACCGGTGGAGCCCTCCCAACGACTGAACGACTTCCGCTCCCGGCCGAAGTGCCAGGTGATATGTATTTGCTAACACCATCTGCGCACCCGATTCGCGAATTTGGGCGGGCAGAAGCCCTTTCACGGTCGCCAGTGTTCCAACTGGCATGAATGCCGGTGTTTCTACCGTGCCGTGCGGCGTTTCCCAGCGTCCTGCACGGGCACCTGTCTCAGGATCGATCGCGTCGAGTTGAAATTTGAAAGCAGTCATCGTCCCTGTTTTCACAAGACCACGAACCGCTTTCAACCTTAACCGTCCCCTTTCCTCGGGGTTCCTCAGGATTCGCCGTCACTTGCTCATCATGTACGTATACGACACGATGCCAATGCTGATTTCCCTGTCCCTCCCTGCTTTGCCGATCTGTCCCGAAAGCCCGTCCATGTCCCAGGATTCGTCCAGTCATCCCGACTCTGCGTCTCATCCCGGTCAATCTCACGTCAGCCGTATGGGATTTCCTCGCGATTCCGTTACTCAACCCAGTTCGCCTCCGGTGTACCTGACAGCTGCGTTCGATGTCCCAGGTATCGATGTGCTCTACGGCATGTCGGCTGGAACTCATCACGGTCATATCTACACACGAGACAGTAACCCCAACCACACGGCCCTGGCGGATTCAATCGCAGCTCTTGAAGGCGCAGAAGCTGGCGCAGTCTTCGCTTCCGGCATGGGGGCTCTTGGCAGTATTCTGCTGACACTGCTTTCGCAGGGCGATCATCTGATTGTCGCCAACGCTCTCTATGGAAGAAGCCTGCAGCTGGTAGAACGCCTGCGTCTGCAGCTGGGCCTGACGGTGACCGTTGCAGATGTCAGCAATCCCGCGACTTTCGGCGCAGCCGTCACCTCTCGAACTCGCCTCGCTCTTGTGGAAACAGTATCGAATCCTCTGCTGGAAGTTGCCGACATTCAGGCGCTTGCCACGTCGCTCGGCAGCATTCCACTGGTTGTCGACGCCACCTTCTCAACTCCTGAACTAATCCGCCCTCTGTCACTCGGCGCCTCGATCGTCTTTCACAGCGCTTCCAAGTATCTCAATGGTCACGGTGACCTGATGCTGGGTGTCGCAGCCGGCTCAGCCAACATGATGAAACGGCTTACCGAAACCGCTTCACTCTTCGGACAGAATGCAAATCCTTTCGAAAGCTGGCTGTGCCAGCGAGGTCTCCGAACACTTCCTCTGCGTATGAAGCAAACCTGCGATTCCACTCGAAAGATTGCGGATTTTCTGGCGTCTCATCCGGCTGTTCGTCGAGTCCACTATCCGCTGCTGACGTCGCACAGGTCGTTCCAGCTTGCGAGCAGACTCTATCCGCATGGCACGGGTGGTATTGTCTCGTTCGAACTGAACGGTGGTGGAGAAGCTTCCGTAAATCAGTTCATCCAACACTCAACCTCGATCCCTTTTTCACCAACTCTGGCAGATGCTCGCACGACCATCTCCTGGCCCGCAGGCACCTCGCACAAGTTTATGTCCGCTGAACGTCGAGCAGAAATGGGCATCACTACAGAACTCATCCGCCTCTCCGTCGGACTCGAACCCCACGAACTGCTCATCGCTGAACTCACCCAGGTCTTTGATCGAATATCCCCAAAGAAACAAATGTAGCTTGGGCATTCCTGCCCGAGCACATCATGACATGCGATGCCCATCACACTGACTTCGGTGCAGTGGGGGGAATCGCAGCCAGGGGCTCATCATCACGGCGGAGCGTGATGAGTACTTTAGATAAGTACTTTAGTAGACATCACGCTCAGAGTGATGGCTACTTTCTGGGGCGATTGTTCGCGTTTCGTTTCACAACCAGAAGGACAAATACAGTGATCACCAGCGGAAGTCCGAACAGGACTGCTGCTATGATCAAAAGCTCAACCGGACCTAACATAAAACCCATTGATATCGCTCCCTAAATCACTACGTTCAGACATTTTGATCAACGTGATTCGATCTCCAGATCGATGGCATGAAGGAAGTCTCTTATTGCACTATCCTCTGCATCACCTGAACTCGCCTGAAGAAGTACGTCTTTGGCGGCAGCCAACTCTGAGCTACTTAAAGCGGTTAGAACTTCTCTCCGTTTCTTCATGAGCGTTGACGATTCCTCTGCCCGATCAAACCATAACAGCACGCCGCAACAGGGGCATGTTGCATCACCCGCGGTCACCGACGGTGCGAGTCGCACAAACTGTCCGCAAATGATGCAGTAACCATCGTTGCCGTCGGGAGTCCGTGATGATGGTTGCATGTTCGAACTTCCTTCTGGATCGTGAAGGCTGCTGAAAAACGACCAGGGCGGGTATGCGGGAACTTCATTCCTTAGAACTCTACGAAATCGCTCCCGAGTATTCCAGCGGAGCAGCGTGATGAGTACTTTAGTTTTCGGGCAATCCAAGCTTCGTGCGACCAACGGGAGTGATCCGGTTGGAGTTCCATTCGGGGTCCCAGGTGTGGATCACAACAACCTGCTGAACTCCGGGAACCTGCTCAATTCTCTCACGGATCGGAACTGAAAGCGTCGGATGAACTGAGATCGATCCGTCAATAAAGTATCCTGGCCGCGAACGACCTCGATGAGGCATCGACATGACGACCGTCACCACACCCCCTCGTACTCGAACATCCTGAATTAAGCCCAGCTCAACCAGATTAATGTCTGCGGTATAAAGCTGAGCATCCTTGCAGTCTCGCAGTGCTTCCCAGATTTGTTCTTTTGGAACAGAGCTGTCACCTGATTCCCCAGGTCGGGCCAGCTGACCCGGCTGCACACTTCCATCATTAACGACACCGGCATCACCAACAACACCCGATTCAGAAACGACGAGCGTTGAGGCTGCTGCAACACGAACCGGCTGCACGAGACAACGACGCAACTGTTCAATTTGCTGCGGGCCGTCTGCTTCCGTAAACGGGATTGAGATGTAAGCATTCTTTTGCTTCAACACTGCGCCTTCAGGAACATCCTTCACAGGCAGAGGATATCGGCTCCACACGGCTCCATGCCAGCGATAGTACATGATCGGAGCGCCCGTGTGGGCCAGCTCTGGAAGTCCTTCAGCCGAATGTTCGAGGAACAAAGAGATGAATGAATCTTTGCTCTGTCGGTGAAAGAAACCGACACCGTGTATATCCTTCTGACTCTCGGCAGGTACGTCGCCGATCAGCAGCTTACCATCTCGATTCATCCAGACAGAATCTGTAAACGACTGTCCCGAAAATACCCATTCATCATCACGAAGCGCCTCTGCACGAAAATTCTTCACCGCCGTCATGGTGCCCGTCTTCTGAAACCATGGCAGCCCCGTGTAGAAACGATACTCCACACTGACTTTCAGTCTGGATGGCGTATAGATCGGATGCACGGGCGAATGCGGGAATCCCCAGCGACGAACGATTGTGCAGATTGGTCCTCGAATGATTTCAAAGTCGGGACATGTTTCCCACAGTGAAATCCGCAGCTTCTGAAATGAACCCGTGTCAACATAGTCATGAGCCCAGTCAATCCCCGGTGGTTCGCCATGTCCTTCTCCGCCGGAAAACAGTTCGAGGCCGTGCTCACGACGGAGCGTTATTCGTTCCAGCTGCCCGGTCTGACGAGACAGCGAGGCTTTGTAGTACGCATTCGAAATATCGAGTGCAAATCCTTCGCCCTTCGTATCCAGGTCGGATGGATACTCCGGCAGTTCCGCGTTCGGATTGCCGTAAAAGACGAAGTACGTTTGTTTCGCAAGAGGCTCGGGCTCAGCCATCCAGAGTATTGAAGCGTACTTTAGACCTTGGCGAGTCACTTCATGAAACACCTGGCAGGGAACTTCCGTCAGTCGATGATTACTGATTCTCGCCAACCGCAGTTCCCGACGCAGTGAAGTGATCTGGTCGCCCGGGAAACTCAAGCGAATCTCCACAGGTTCCATTCGCCGAATCTCACCGGCTGTCTCTTCAATCGTCAATGTCTTGAAATACTTCCAGCCATTGGACCACCGTCTCCACTCCTCCGGAAGAGTCTCGCTCGTGCGGAAGTCTTCAGCCGGAATCAGTGACTGTCCCGCAGGTTCCTCTTCGTGCTGTGTCTGAATCACGGTGTCGCGCAGAGAATGTGTCAGCGATCGAGCAAGTTCGAAGTCTCTTCGCTCCCAGGCCTCCTGCAGAAGCTTCATCTTTTCCTCAAAGGAATCACTGCGTTCTGCAGCTGACAAAACCGGGGCACTCGACTCCTGCGATCGTACAGTCGTCGCAGTCAGCATTACGATGATCACACAGGCGAACAAAGATTTCGACTGGAATCGCCACGTGAGGACGGGACAGGAAGGGACCATCGTTGTGCTTTCCTCGATACGGCGAGAGAACTGAGCTACTCAGTGTCGTACTCTATCCCGTAACCAGGCAAATACCAACAAAGTACTCATCACGACGGAGCGTAATGACGACTATGCGGACCTGGGGTGGGCTCGGGCAGGAATGCCCAAGCTACAATCTTTCATCACGGCGGAGCGTGATGAGTACTTTGGCGATTAATCTCTTGAACCGGGAGTCACTTTCATGCTGATCTCTTTGCCATCTCTCATTACGGCGATTTCAACTTCCTGCCCCGCTTTGAGTGCTTCGATGGCATACGTGTAGTCGTAGATGTTTTCAATTGATTTTCCGGCGAGCTTCACGATGGTGTCGCCTCCGCGAACGCCCGCTTTATCTGCGGGACCACCTTTGGCCACACCTGACAGCAAGACACCTTTAACATCGGTCTGTGCATAATCCGGTACGGAACCCAGATATGCTCGCAATGCAGCTCGACGCTGGCCGTCCTTTGGACGTTCCTGAGAAACATACTGAGGAGGCCGCTCTGCCTGGATCAGCGAACGACAGACAAGACTCATCAACTCCGCAACTCGGGAAATTCCTTCGTAGTTGAGCTTCTCAGGCGTATCCCGCGGAGTGTGATATTCACCGTGGGTTCCAGTGAAAGCAGAGAGAATCGGTACACCGTGAATAAAGAACACACTGGCATCTGTGGGGATGTAGCTGTCTTCCTGCAGCGATACCTGCAGACCCAGCGGAACGTTGGCTCGTTCAACGAGCGACTGCCATGCCGCAGATGATCCTGTGCCCTGCAAAACCAATTTTTCCTGCATCCGCCCCACCATATCCATATTCAGACAGGCAGCGATGTACAGATTCAGTCCACCGGTATTCGGACCGGATTCATCGTTAGGTTTCTTTTCCTCCTCCGCAGATTCGTTCTCTGCTGCTTCCCCACCGGCAGATGCAGCATGCTGAGAGAACAGTGTTTCCAGTGACTTCACGTAGTGGCTGGATCCCAACAGGCCAAGCTCTTCTCCGGACCATGCGGCAAACACAACGTCACGCTGACCTTCCAGTTTGTCGGCTGCTTTTGCGTTCGACATTGCTTCCGCAATCTGCATCATCGCTGCCACGCCGGATGCATTGTCATCGGCTCCAAAGTGGATGCCCTTCTGCTCATCATCACGAGCCAGTGAGTTTCCTCCTCCACCGGTGCCCAGATGATCAATATGAGCCCCAACAACTACAATCTGACCAGCCGGCTGATCATTGATCTGCAGGCGTCCGAGCACATTTCGTCCCTTCTTCTTTTCCTGCTGAATGTCAACAACGGCGCTGATCTGAGTTTCCTTCAGAGGGAACCCCATGGCGGGCTCGCCGGAATCCATCTTTGCCTGAAGATCAGCAAGCGATTTTCCTGTGCTGCCGAGAATCGCCTGAGCAACTTCGTCCGTCACGCTGATCACGGGCAGACTTGTACCTCCAAGTGAACCGTCAAACTGCAGAGGGGCAAGTTGTTCACGAACACCGGATGTCGGGCCGCTGACGACAATCAATCCCTTTGCACCCAGATCGCGAGCCTGCATTGCTTTGAATCGCAGACTGCTGAACCTCGCCATGTATTGCCGCTGCTCAGGTGTCAGCCCTTCCGGCATAAAGCGGAAGACCATGACCCATTTGTTTTCAACATCGAGATGCACAAATGAGTCGTATTCTTCAAATCCATCACCAGCCGGGGCCTTGATTCCGTAGCCGGCAAACACGACATCTGCCGCTTCAAAAGTCCCGGTCTTCGAAAACGACAACGGTCGCCAGTCTTTCTGAACTTCAAAGACTCGATCTCCCATCTTCAGTTCATTCGAAGGACCTGCTGAAATCCCGGAAGTAAACTCGAACTCCTGAAACCAGGTGTCATTATCCCCTGCGGGCACCAGTCCCAGAGTTTCAAAATGCAATGCTACGTAGTTCGTTGCAAGCTGTTCGCCCTTCGTTCCTGTCAGGCGTCCGCCAAGCTGAGGTCTGCAAAGGTACTCCACATGGTTAATCGCATCTGCCGGCGCAAAATCTCCCCGCTGCTCTGATCGCATAGCCGTCGCTGCCGGAACCGAAGTTTCCGCGGGCGTTGCTTCCGCCAGCCCGAGAAGTTCCAGAGCTTTGCGATGATTCCACTGTCCAAGGAAGATCTGAGACTGACCACTAGCTGTGCGATTGGTGGTCCACGCAAGCTGTTTTCCGTCCGGAGTAAACACTGGCAATCCGTCGAATCCGGCTGTCCACGTGACCCGGACCGGTTCATGCTTCGCTTCAACGTCGACCATGTACAGCTCGAAGTTTGCAAAGCCGTGCTTGTTGGTTGTGAATATCAAATACTGACCGCTCGGATGATAATACGGCGCCCATGACATGGCTTCGAGATGAGTGACCTGCTTTTGGTCACTGCCATCGATGTTCATCGTCATGATCTCAGCCGTCGCACCATTCTCCGAAAAACGGCGCCAGCAGATTCGGCTTCCGTCCGGAGAAAAGAATGGACCACCATCGTACCCGGGAGAATTCGTCAGTCTGCGAAGCTCTGATCCATCAGCCTTCATCAGATAAATCTCATTCGCCCATGCAGGATCCAGTTCGAACTGTTTCTGCTGAGCCTCTGTCAGTGTGGTCTCGTACGCCGACCGATTCGATGCAAACGCGATCCACTGCCCATCCGGTGACCACGAACCTTCAGCATCGTAACCACGCGCATCTGTCAGCTTTTTAGTCTCCTTCGTTTTCAGACTGTACTCATAGATCTCGTAGTACTCGTCGTAGTCCCATGAATACCGTCGCTCGTTGCCGGATTCTCTTAAGGCAATCTCGTCTTTTTGTTCCTGCTCAGCGTTCGGATCCTCATGAGTCGATGCATACAGGACTCGGTCACCCGAAGGATGAATCCACGCACAAGTCGTCTTGCCGATGCCGGTCGAAATCCTCTGAGTATCACCGTTTGTACGGTCCATCAGATAGATTTGGAAGAACGGATTTCCAGACTCTCGCTCGCTCTGGAAGACCATGTAACGGCCATCCGCACTGAAGTAACTTTCTCCGGCCCGTCGTCCATCCAGAGTTAACTGACGAGGCTGATGAAGCAGCACAACTTCTCGCTGCTTTGCTTCTTCAGGACTCATTTCCGGCGGGGCTTCCGCCGGGGCCTGTGCCTGAGCATTCACCGAAGCTGCCGTAACCAGGAAACTTGCGGTCAGGGCTGCGGCCAAACGGAGGAAGGACATGATCTCACGTTTCATGACGGTGTTCTCTGAAGAATTCTCTGAGGAAATTCCGGTGGGACAAGATCAAGCCGTATTATAGGCCTGACACCCACAACTTCCACGCAACGGTCGACTTCCGCCCCACAATCGCCCCACACACCACAGTCCTCACAATCGCAACTCCCGGCAGCGCAGCCTGAATCCGGAGTCAGTGCAACTCGAATTCGGCAGCAATACAACCAAAAACGATGGAATGACCCGCATCGTCAGCACGAACGAATTTTCAGGCTCCTTCGAATTGGCGTGCACAATGCACAGCTGGATTTCCGGAATCGCAGAATTCGCAACGGTTTCAACTTGCAGTACCGCAAAAGCTGCCGATCTCAATCACTGGCAGGAGGTTCCCGGATTTGTTGTCGCCTTTCGATGCCCCGGCTGCCGGGCTCGATGCGACATGTCGCAGGAAGGATGGATCATGCGACTCTCGAAGATTTCTCTTCTTACCGCACTCGTTTCTCTCGGCTCAGTTTCACTCAGCGGATGCAAGTCCGCACAGAAACCGTCGGATGTGGTTAGCCCACCTTCGCCGACCGACTACTACGAGTCGTCTCCCGGACTACATTCTCAGCAGTTCGAAGACTCGGAAGATCGTTTTCGTCAGCCTGCTCCGGTTGCCCCTCGCGGCACTGTGCCGGAACCACCTCCAGTCCCACCAGCAATCGGCGTCTCACACGTAAAGAGTGTGGGGTTCATGTCGAAGATGGGCGATCGGCTTGCCAATCCCTTCCGCTCTTCAACAAAGCATTCCTCCGATTGTGCTCCGGAACCATCGTGCGTCGATGACGAATCGTGCACGACGTCTCAATCCCAGTCAGATCGGTGTCTGCCAGATTCCACAGCCTGTGCGGACCCCGCAATGGTGTGTGCAGACCCTGATCTCGTTTGTGCAGAACCCACCGAAGGCTGCCTGGTCAACGAAATACCACCAAAGAAGAAATCAATCTGTCAGAAAATTGCTGACTCGTTTCGCAGTGGTCCGAAACTGTTTGGTCGTGACCGCTACTCCACCTGGTCCACAGTCGAAGACGGGTGCGGAAGCGATGCCGATACATCTTTGGGCTGCACGACGCCATTCCCGAAGCGATTCTATCAGGGCGACCCGGAAGCCTGCGTAACGGAAGATGGCTGCGGATGTACTCAGTTTCCGGCGTTCCCGGAAACTCCATTTGCAGCAAACAACACACCGGAGAACATCCCGGCACAGTCCCTGGCTGCCTCCCCACGGCCCACATCTCCAAAACCGGTCTCTCCGCGAACAGCATCTCCCCGAACAGCACTCGCGGAACCGATGGTCGACCCATTCCTCGATCTTGAAGACGCTCCTGAACCACCAGCCGAAGCCACACCGCTCTTTAGCACTGAAGCCGTAGAAGCTCTGTCTGCACCTGCTCTGTCTGAACCGGGTCAGCCAGCACAGAGTCACCAATTTCAGCACCAGGATCTTCCAACCTGGCCGCGTCTGCTGCCTCAGCCTTCGGGCTCGGGTCAGGTACTTGTACCAGTTCCCAGCCAGCCTTCAGTGATTGCTCCAAGATCAACTTCGACATCACCAGTCCCCGTGCGACAAATCTCCGAAGCGGAGGTCGTGCTGCCAGTCATTCAACCTCGACAGTTTCCCTGAGAACCTGTCTGCTTCACCCTGATGCCGCGTGTTACTTTGCTGCCGTGTGATACAATCAGCGTGTTCTCTTTCTTATAGAGAAACTCTGATCGGTTGCATGTCATCTTTTCCGGCTCGTTTCGGGACTTTGCACGTCCCCGAAACGACCAAAGCGGCGTTATCGCATGAACACCCATATGAGCTCGACTGGTCAACAGTCGCCTGGCCTTCAGACGTCCGAACGTATCCGCAAATCCCTTGCGAAGTTCCGCCCGGACCCATCCTCGCCTCACTCGGAGCTCGTTCAAAAGGCCCTGTTTCTGGCTCGAAGCCTGCAGGAACGTGCGGCTCAACTCCAGACCTCTGCCGAACGACGCCAGCAAGCCGAGCTGGATCGAATGCTCCAGTCTCCCACCGATAAATACACGCTGACCCAAATCACAGATCAGGCGTTTCGGGCCAGAGACCCAAACCGAGCTGTGGATCATCTTGTCCATATTCTGGACATGCAGGGCATTCCCCGATTCTTCAGTCTCTGGGACCAGGCCCTCTTAAAGGGGTTCCAGTCGTTCGGCGGTTACGCGCCAGGAGTTGCTTTGCCGCTCGTTAAAGAAGGCATGCGCAAAGAAACCGCCAACGTGATCCTGCCCGGCGAAAAAGAAATGCTGGCGGAACACCTGAGTGAACGTACACGACAGGGGGTTCGCATGAATGTGAACAGCCTTGGCGAAGCAATCCTCGGCGAAGACGAGGCTGAACAGCGACTCAAAGAATATCTGCAGATGCTGCAGTGGCCGGAGATTGAGGTCGTCTCAATTAAAATCTCCACTCTGTATTCGCAGATTTCTCCGATTGCTCGAGAACACACTGTAGCCGTTCTTTGTGATCGCATGGAACGTCTGTTTCGTACGGCCGCTCATATGAAGTTCCGCAGGGCGGACGGCTCTTTGGTTTCCAAATTTGTCTATCTGGACATGGAGGAATATCGGGACCTCGATCTGACGGCCGAAGCCTTCATGAAGACGCTCGATCGACGAGGTCTGGAAAATGTGCGTGCAGGAATTGCTCTGCAGGCTTATATCCCGGACAGCTTTGGCGTTCTGCGTTCGATCCTGAAATGGGCGAGGAATCGTGTCGCTCGCGGTGGAAGTAAAATCGGCGTACGACTTGTCAAAGGCGCCAATATGGAAATGGAGCGAGTTGAAGCATCGCTCCGTGGCTGGCCTCAGGCACCATATAAAACCAAACTGGAAACAGATGCCAATTATCGTCGGATGCTCCATGAAGTTCTGCATCCTGAAAACATTGCTGTCACGGAACTTGGTGTCGCATCGCACAATCTGTTTGAACTTGCGTATGCCGTAATTCTGTCCGCAGAATCAAACGCACTCGATGCCGTACACTTCGAGATGCTCGAAGGAATGGCCAACCATCAGCGTAGAGCACTCTTCGAACTGACGCATGAACTTCTGCTCTACGCTCCGGCGTGCAAGCGGGAAAACTTCATCAATGCCATCGGTTACCTGGTGCGCCGGCTGGATGAGAACACCGGGCCGGATAACTTCCTCCGTCACGCGTTTCGCATCAAAGTCGACAGCCCTGAATGGAAACGACTCGAATCCGGTTTTCTTGACGCACTGGCTCAAATGACGACCGTCAGCGAACTGCCGCGGAGGACTCAGAATCGCCGGAGTGAAAGTGCCGATCATCCAGCTGCAATTGCCGGCGGATGGCAGCAGTTTGTGAACGAACCCGATACTGACTTTGCATTGCGTGTCAACGGCGAATGGGCCGAACAGATCGTCGCGAAGTGGAAACCTCTTCATGGCGATCAGGCCGTTCAGGTGCCTCTGGTGATTAATGGACAGGACATCTGGGACAACCGCCCCGTTCGCGATTGTCTGGATCCGTCGCGTCCCGGAGTTGTCGTTGGTCGTTACCGTCAGGCGACAGATGTCGACATTCGTGAAGCCGTCACCTGTGCTGATGAAGATCGTGACGGATGGAGATCCCGGTCGGCTCAGGAACGCTTTGATGTGCTCGGAAAAGTTGCTCGTGAACTTCGAATGTCCCGAGCAGACCTCATCGGCGCGGCTATCGCTGATGGTGGAAAGACGATTCCCGAATCCGATCCTGAAGTCTCCGAAGCCATCGACTTTCTCGAATTCTATCGCGACACCGCCCGATGGTGGCAGAACCTGCCCGGACTCAGGGCCGATCCGCTGGGTGTTGTCGTTGTTGTCTCGCCCTGGAACTTTCCGATCGCCATTCCCTGCGGTGGTATTGCTGCCGCACTGGCTGCCGGCAATACGGTCATTCTGAAACCGGCATCCGACACAGTCCTCATCGCATGGGTGATGTGTCAGTGTTTCTGGAGAGCCGGTGTTCCAAAGACTGCACTGCAGTTTGTTCCCTGCTCAGGCGGTAAAGAAGGGCGACAGCTGGTTAACCATCCGCGTGTCGCTGCAGTCGTCCTGACCGGCGGAACAGAAACCGCTCTGACAATGCTGCGCGATAACCCACGGATGAATCTTTATGCAGAGACCGGTGGTAAGAATGCCACTATCGTGACGGCGTTATCCGATCGTGAACAAGCCATCAAACATGTGATCCAGTCTGCGTTCGGCCATAGCGGACAAAAGTGTTCGGCAACTTCCCTGCTGCTGCTTGAAGACGAAGTCTACGATGATCCTCAGTTCCGCCATACACTGAAGGATGCAACTCAAAGCATGAAAACGGGCTCTGCATGGGATCTCGACTCCAAAGTCGGACCTCTGATTCGCCCGCCTTCAGGAGACCTCGACAACGCTCTGAAAGTTCTCGACGCCGGAGAAGAATGGCTCGTCACTCCGGAGCCGGATGAATCCAATCCAGGACTCTGGTCTCCCGGTATTAAGTTCGGTGTTGTCCCGGGCAGCTATACTCATGTCACAGAATTCTTCGGACCTGTCCTTGGTGTCATGAAGTTTTCGCGACTACGCGATGCAGTAGCATGGGTCAACCAGACAGGCTACGGTCTCACCAGCGGACTGCAAAGCCTCGATGAACGCGAATGGGAGTTCTGGAAGGAAAACCTCAACGCCGGAAATCTGTATCTCAATCGCGGCACCACCGGCGCCATTGTCCTGCGTCAGCCGTTCGGTGGATTTGGCAAATCGGTGTTCGGCCCGGGCATGAAGGCCGGCGGACCAAACTATGTGGCTCAGTTCTTTTCGTTTACGGACAATCCGCCGGTCGGACATACTCCCGGCTCCCTGAGCCAGCCTGAAAACGAACCCCTGCGAATCTTCTGCAGCGAATTAGCGTTACAGGCGTCTGCCGCTGGTATCTCCGCCGATGTCGCACGACAGATCATTGCTTGTATTGTCAGCTATGAACAAAGCCACTGTCAGGAATTCGCTGCAGTACATGACCACTTTCGTCTGCCAGGCCAGGACAATCTCCGCAGATACCTGGCATTTGATGACCTGCGTATTCGCGTTGATGAAGACGATTCTCCGCTGGAGATCTTCTCTCGAGTCGCCGCGGCCAACATCGCCGGGTGTCGCGTCGTCGTCAGCATTCCACACGACTACTCTACACCCGCCCTTCAGCTGCTCGAAGAACTCACAGAACCCTGGGGTGCTGCGATTGAGTTCGTGGAAGAGTCAGATGATGAACTGATCGCCGCCATTCAGGCTCAGCAGACAGACCGCATTCGTTATGCACATCCGAAACGAGTTCCTGAATCCGTGCTGAAAGCCGCAACAGAAAGCGGGGTCAGTGTCATCAGCGTACCAGTGGTCATGATCGGACGTCTTGAACTTCTGTGGTATCACAAGGAACAGAGTCTCTGCATTGACTACCATCGATACGGAAACCTCGCCCACCGCGGCTCCGAAGAACGAGCGGAGCCGTTATAAGAAACGGAACTCCTCTTGATCGTCCAGCATATACACGGCAGCCGAACAACCACAGAGCCAAAATCGCAGGCAGGGTTGGCGATTTGACCACGGAAGACACGGAATAAACGGAAGAATCGCAGAAGTACCCGATTGTGTTTTTTTCCTGTGGTTCGTGTATTTCGTGGTTACCAGTCACGCTGGATACGCAAAAACGCCCCAACGGGGCAAACTAAGGCAGCCTGGGGCATCGCCCCAGGAATCAACACAAAAGCACGGCTGCAACCCTGAAGGGGTGACCCACGTCCCGGAACTGCAATAGCGGTGAATGCGTGATGGTTTTGGATGAATGACGAAATTAGACGTTACTCACGAAAGCACTGATGCTCGTCGACCGGGATGAAAACTCTGGCAGGTACATTGATCGCAGGCAGGAACAGCGTTTTGACCACGGAAGACGTGGAAAAGACGGAAGAATCGCAGAAGTACCCGATTGTGCTTTTCCGCGTCTTCCGTGTGTTCCGCGTCTTCCGTGTGTTCCGTGGTTTCAAACGACGGCACTGGACGCGGTTCGTGGTTGTGGTTTCAAGTCCTCATCTTTCGTCGAAAACGAGAGCTCAAATCACTGCGGCCGCTTTTCTTCTGCGTAACTTCGCCGAAGATAAAGCGGCTCCAGCAGATCCACGTCAGCGAAGTCTTCGGCAAGCCAGTGCTCGTAACCAATCCGGGCAACGGTTGCTGCCGAGCCTTCCCAGAGTGATGCATCGGCGATCTGAAGGGTTGACGGAATCAGCGTCTGAAAGCGTGGCAATGCAGGCCCGGTGATCAAACCTGTCTGAGGCAACTCTTCGGGTCTGATGATCCGAATGGCCTCATCAGCAACACGAATCCCGGTCTCCGGCTGCAGCCTGTACTCGGCAAAAAACAGCTCTGATCGCTGAGCATCGCTGATGGCAAGCACGCGATCATGAGCTGCGGGAACACGTTGAGCAATCGCCTGCAGACTATCCACCGCGATCAGCTTCGCATTGTTTGCCCAAGCCAAAGTCTTTGCAAAAACAACTCCGACACGAAGCCCCGTGAAACTGCCCGGACCTGTGGAAACTGCGACTGCCTGAAGATCTTTGAGTGCCCACTGAAAACGGTCAAACAAGTCACGAGTCTCTGACGCAAGCGTTTGCGCATGACGCTTTCCCGCAGTCTGCAGAATCTGCTCACAAACGACAATGCCGTCCTCTGAGATCGCAAGTGATCCCACCGAACCGGATGTTTCAACAGCCAGAAGTTTCACGGACGTCCGGGTTCCGCGATCGTAAACAACGGATCGCCCGAATCCATCTGATGAGTCATCTCTCCGGCATGGTAGCTGCTGCGGACAAACGGACCGCTGGCAACCATACGGAATCCCATCTGACGAGCCATATCGCCAATTTCATCGAACTCCTCCGGCGGAAGATATCGCTCTACCGGAAGATGTTCGGGGGTCGGCTGCAGGTACTGGCCAAGTGTTATCATGTCACAGTCGACGGCTCGAAGATCAGCCAACACATTCAACAGTTCTTCACGAGTTTCGCCCAGACCCAGCATCAATCCACTCTTGGTGGGCATTGACGGAGATTCTTCCCGAACCTGCTTCAACAAATTCAGCGTGCGCTGGTAATCCGCATTCCTGCGAACGCGATTGTACAGTCGAGGAACAGTCTCAGTGTTGTGGTTAAACACATCCGGCTTCGATTCAATCACTCGACTGATCGCACTGCGGTTGCCAAGAAAGTCGGGTGTCAAAACTTCAATTGATGCGCCTGTTCGCTCACGCACTGCCAGAACCGTGCGGTACCAGTGCTCCGCTCCACCGTCCGCAAGGTCATCACGTGTCACTGATGTGATGACGACATAGGACAGACCCAGACGAGCGGCCGCTTCTGCGACTCGCTCCGGCTCATCAACTTCCAGCCGCTCTGTCTTGCCTCGAGGTACCGAACAGAAGCCGCATGGACGAGTACACACATTGCCGGCGATCATGAAGGTCGCCGTTTTCTGCGACCAGCACTCCGTTCGATTCGGGCACTTCGCACTCTCACAGACGGTCTCAAGACGAAGGTCCTGAATGACGTCATTCGTAAATGCCATCCCCGGCTGCGGCAGCGGACGCTTAAGCCAGCGAGGTAATCGGCGCTGAGGAGCCCCGGGATCCGGAAGTTCAACGATCGGTAAATTTGTCATGAACCTGAACTCGTGTTCGTGTCAGAAATGGATGTCCTGTGTGGATATGATAGTCAGGATACCCAAGCTGGTCACATAAATGGTGGATAAGACTGGATCGAACCTGAGGCATTTGCGTCGGACGGACTCGCTCCGCATTCAGGGAGCTGATTCGTTCACCCTGCAAGCCGCGTCCCACAAGACGCTGCTCTTCAAGAGAACAGGAAACATTCAGATAGAAGCCGAAGCTGGTCACACCCTGTTCGAGACGAATTGCGATCTGAGCGAGCAGACCATGTCGACCGTCAACGACCGACAGATCGTTTTCGCGTGATCTGGCGATCACCTGATGATCGGTACAGCCTCGAATTATGGCCGTACGAATCCGTTCGCGAAATTCGGATTCCGTCCAGCCAGCCTCGTCGAGTGATACAACAACATGCACACCCAGTTGTCCGGGCTGATGCATGATTGCGCCGCCTTCCCGGCGAACAGGGCAGACTCGAATAAGCCGAGCTTCCAGTTCGCGAGAATCTTCGGGCATTTGAAGCAGATTTGAGTCGATACCCTGAGTGACGGTGGGCGGGAGTTCAAACAGCATGACGGCCGCGGAAATTCGGCTTTGGAGCCGTACCTCGTGGACCATCAGTTTCTGAAGGGCCAGCAGGGCCGTTACATCGACACAGCCCAGCAATCGCACTTCGGCGATTTCCGGTGTCTCGCGTGTAAACGAATCCCAGTCGATGGTCATCAGAACTTTGTTTCTGTGGCTAAAAAAGTGTTCGCGAACGAAGCCCCGAATGATAGCCGACGAGCCCGAGTGTCTCTACAAGAGTTCCGGCGATAATCTCCGGAATCGAACGGGGATTTCATCTGAGACGCGGGAAAACTGCAGGATCGGCCCGCAATTCTTCACTCTCCGCTTGCGTGTTGCCCGCTGATATGGCAGTCTGATCACAGATTTGCATCACGAGAAAACAAGACACAGGTCCCATCCGAAGGGACAGCAGACCGAAATGAATCGGCTCTGCAGGAATCCGGGCTATGAAGGTCGTCCTCGAACTGCAGGATCAGGCTGCAAACATCAAAAAGATCACCGTCCGTCACGATATTGTGATCGGCCGCGGCTCTGATTGTAATCTGAGGTTATCATCACCACAGGTCAGCCGACGACATTGCTTCCTGCGCGTTGGAAAGGACAATGCGTCCATTACCGACCTCGACAGCAGCAATGGCACCTATCTGGAAGGAAAACGACTCCAGTCCGGAAAGCGATTCGACCTGAAGGATGGCTCCTCACTTTCGATTGGCCCGATTCGCTTTCTCATTCGTGTTCGCCCCGAGGTCATTCCTGGCGATGTTCTGAATGAACCTCAGCTCAATGATTCCATCAGCACAGGATCCTCCAACAAGGATCGCTCGGGCTCAACCATCATAGAAGCCGGTCGTGAGCCTCTGCAGCACGTCCCTTCAAATGAACTCCGAAAGAATGGCTCAGCGGAAGATCGAGTTTACGCAAACCAGTCCAACGCAGCTCAAATACCGGATGAAGCTTTTGCGACAAATATTGTCAGCGAGCTGGAGATCATTGATCTTGGTAAACGAGCGAACGAGCAGTTTGAAGCAGATACCGCTTCTGCAACGGGTTCGCGGTCTGAACAAATGAAGTCGGATGAGATCGAAGTCCTGCACGACGAAATTGAAGTGCTGCCCGAAGAGATTGAAATCATTGAGGACGTGGAAGTCATTGAAGACGTTGTCGAAGTCGTGGAAGACGACCTGGAATTTATCGATGATGCTGCCGTCGAAGTTGTTGAAGTTGCAGAAATCGAGGAAGAACCAGCTCCGAACTCCGACTGGCTCAGCGGTATTGACGAAGAGCCAAAGAAAAAGTCGTCGCCAAAGGCCGATGATGGCTTTGGCGACGAACTGAATAAGTTTCTCGGCGGCCTCAAATAGACGGGGCTATCCGATCACGGAATGATCAGGATCAGAGTCGCCATGGTGGCAATGTGGACCACACTCGCCTCTTCGTTAAACGGCAGAATGTAGGTTTTCTTCGGAGCACAGTCGCCTGGACGATACCAGCCAAGCGTGTAGTCTTTCGAATGGACCGGATTCAGAGCCATCTGATAGGGCAGGGTGATGAACTGGTGAGCAAACTTCCCGGTTGACGCAAACGGCTGCACGATCGGGTGGTATGTATGACCGTAACGCTCCAGACCTGGATCCTCAAAGTACAGAGGATGATGGTACAGGTTGGTGGGAGCCCACTGGAATACAACGGGCGAATGCTTCCGCGGAACATATTCACCGTGATCCATTTTTTCGTAGAAGTCCGGCGGAAGTCGGCGAGCTTCAATACCACGCGTGGCGTAGTCCAGTGTCGGTTCGATCGTGGCAATGTCACGATTCAGCCGCAACAGAGATTTGGACTTTGTGGAGTCTCCTTCCTGAGCAGTCGCATTCGATTCATCGGCGATGCTCGGATCGTCTGCCGGAGTCAGTGGACCCAGCTCGACCAGAATCGGTTTTGAATCGTAAACGTCAACTTCCGGATCAACTTCTTCGGCCAGCAAGTGATCCTCGATGAATCCCGGTTCGTCGCTGTCCGCTTCATCATACAGACTGGTATCACTGTGACCAAGAACCGATCTCAGGCGTTGGCCATAGTAATATTTCCATGTGACGGGCCGGCCCGTAATCCCATTCTCGAGTGAACGTCGCAGCTGCTCCCCGGACTCTGAGGCCAGTTCAGGTGCGGACTCCTGCGAGCTTTTTGCCGCCGGCTGTGTCACTTCTTCCGATGCAGCAGACGCGGTGACAACACCTGCTGGTGCCGGAGCGTCCAGCAACGCATTGCTGGAACGGGTTCCGATTCTGTCTGCCTTTAACGGACTCGCAGACTGACGTTTCAGTGCTCGCTGACGAGCCGCTTCGAGGGACGCCTTGCCAGCTGATCCGCCGGATTCGGTGTCACCAAAGTTCACGCGAGATCTGCCGGAAGCTTCCTGAGCGTCTGTCTCAGGCATGAACGCAAATGGTCCCGCGAGTGCGGCAACTGCCAGCATCACTCGGGACCACTTTCCAAGCCCGTGCAGAAACGTTCCCACGGACGACAGCTGAGTCAACTCAGCCGCGTTCTCCGGGGACATGTTCGACAGAATAATTGGGTGCTTCCTGCGTGATTGCAATGTCATGTGGATGGTTCTCCCTAACCGATGCCGCTGAAATCTCGACGAATCGAGCCTTCTTTCTCAGTTCCAGAGTCGTCGGCACACCGACATATCCCATGCCGGATCGCAGACCACCCGTGAGCTGATAGATCAGTGGTTGCAGTGCTCCCTTGTAGGGAACGCGACCTTCAACACCTTCCGGTACCAGTTTCGACTGGTCACTCGAAGCGGCGCTTGCCTGTCTGTAACGTTCACTGCTTCCCTTCATCATCGCACCCAGCGATCCCATTCCTCGGTATCGCTTAAAGCTGCGACCCTGGTAGAGAATCATCTCCCCAGGACTTTCGTCGACCCCCGCCAGCAGACCACCGACCATCACGGTCCATGCTCCGGCAGCAAGTGCCTTTGTAATGTCTCCGCTAAAACGAATTCCTCCGTCCGCTATGATTGGAATATCGGCATCCTGAAGCGCTTTCGCCGCATTCGCTATCGCCGTTAATTGAGGAACTCCAATTCCCGAGATGATACGAGTCGTACAAATGGAACCTGGACCAATTCCAACCTTCACGGCATCGGCTCCGGCGTCCGCCAAAGCTTTCGCACCTTCTACAGTTGCCACATTCCCCGCAATCACATCAATCCCAAACCGCTTCTTGATCGCTGCTACAGTCTCAATCACATTGCGAGAATGACCATGAGCGCTGTCTACGACCAATACGTCAACACCTTTTTCAACTAACTGACCAGCTCGGTCTAAGTCATGCACGCCCACTGCAGCGCCAACCCGCAAACGACCGCGTGAATCTTTCGATGCCCGCGGAAACTGCAGGTTCTTGTCAATATCCTTGATCGTGATCAGCCCCTTGAGCTGATAGTTCTCATCCACCAGCAACAACTTCTCAACCTTGTTCTCCAGCAGAATTCGCTCAGCCTCTTCCAGACTGGTGTCTTCCTTCGCCGTCACCAGATTGTCTTTGGTCATCACTTCAGAGACCGGACGATCGCGGGATTCCAGGAATCTCAGGTCTCGGCGAGTCAGAATTCCCACAAGCCGTCCCTGAACTGTGATCGGCACACCGCCAATGTTGCGTTCGTCCATCAGTCGAACGGCATCTCCTGCCGGAGTTTCCGGAGGCAGTGTGACCGGATCCACAATCACTCCGTGTTCGCTCCGTTTGACGCGATCCACCTGCAGCGCCTGCTGCTCGATGGTCATGTTCTTGTGAATGATCCCAATACCGCCGAGCTGCGCCATGGCAATCGCCATGTCGCTTTCCGTCACAGTGTCCATCGGACTGCTGATGATCGGAACGTTCAATGGAATGTTGCGAGTCAGAAACGAACTGATATCCACCTCAGACGGTACAACTTCGCTGTATCCAGGCTCAAGCAGAACGTCGTCAAACGTAAGTCCGCGATAGGCAATCCGATCCTGCATGGATTCAAACCTTTCTTTTCCGTCGTTATTCTGTTTCGTCGAGGATTTCTCGTGAGCTGCCGAGTGCCTGCACAAACCGATTCGAAAGTCGAATCAATTCTGCAACCTCCATCTGCTCGGCTCGTATATCTCCGGCCATTCCCAGTTCCGCCAGCAAACTATCGATTTCTGTTTTCTCCAGCTGCTTCCTGAACATTCCAACCAGCACACTGCGAAGCAGCTTGCGGCGATGGTGAAACAGCTTTCGCACGAAGTCCAGAAAGAAGGCTCGATCATCAATTCGACTTGCCAGCTTGTCATCTCGCCACACGCTGACAATCGCTGAATCCACTCTCGGTCGAGGCCAGAAAACTTTCGGACCAAGCTTCTTCAGGATTCGTACACTGCTTTGAGACTGCATCCAGACCGAAAGAGCCCCGTAGTTGGAGTCTCCTGGCTCTGCGGCCATCTTCAGTCCCAGTTCCCACTGAATCGTTACGACCATCCGCTTCCATGGCAGGTCTGAAGCCATCAAATTGGAAATCACCGGAGTTGCAACGCTGTATGGAAGATTGGCAACCAGCTTCAATCGACCATTCGGTACACTCGCAACCTGCTGACGAATCAGGTTCACGATGTCCGGATCAAGGTTATTCTTGTTCTTCAGGATGTCTTTGTTCAGCAGAGTCACATTGTGCAGGCCTTCTGTTGCAAGGCTGGCAAGTCTGTACATGTTCGGGTCGATTTCGATCGAAATCACTTTCGCTGCTTCCGCCGCGAGGAATGTTGTCATTCCCCCAGTGCCCGACCCAACCTCCAGCGCAACATCGGCTGGACCCAGCTCCGCATGCCGCACTACATATTCAATCAGATTCACGTCGATCAGAAAGTTCTGGCCAAGGTCCGTACGAGGATTAATGCCCTGCCCATTGAACAACGCCATGAGATACGAACGCGTCTGGCGCTGAACTTCTTTCATCGATTCAACCAACTTTCCAGCCCAGAAGGTACTGACAGGCTATTCACCGAACTGCTTCCGGATTCCATCAGATTCCTCAGCAAATGCAGGACGTACTTTCCAAGAATGTCGTTCTCAATATTCACCAGATCTCCCACCTGGCGACTTCCCAGAGTCGTGACTTCCAGAGTATGAGGAATCAATGCGACGGAAAACCTGCCGGGCGGGGTATTGACCAGCGTCAAACTCACCCCATCAACCGTCACAGAACCTTTCGGAACCATGAGTCGTGACAATTCGGGGGAGACCTCGAACCACATATCAATCCAGTCCGTATTTCGGAGGATTTCTGTGACGATTCCCGTCCCGTCCACGTGGCCCTGTACAAAGTGGCCACCCAGTCGAGCACCCACGGACAATGACCGTTCGAGATTCACAGGGCTGTCTTCGCTGAGACGTCCCAGATTTGTTTTTGAGAGTGTCTCTTCGCCCGCTTCGAAGTCCGCAGTACCGGCGTTCACGTCCAGCGACACGACGGTCAGACAGCAGCCATTGATCGCTACGCTGTCGCCGATCTGAAGTTCTGATACCCAGGGGATCTGCACGGAAAGGCGCAAACCGGCGGGCAGGGCGGCAATTCGCCGAATCTTCCCCTGTCCTTCAACGAGGCCGGTGAACATGATTTTGAGAATCAGCTCTGCAACAAGAAACACACTTGCGTGTGCGAAAACGGAGGCCTGCAATGCCACGCGACATTTGCCTTCCGGTGTTGCGGAATCAGTTTATCAGGTTGAATACCTGTTGGACAGCGTTTGTTCAGGAAAAATAGGGAGTCCTCACGAGTGCGAAAACCGGCTATTTCACGACCTGCGGACGATTTACGAATCGCAACGCTGAAACCCCGCGATGCACAGCCGGGGACTCGCCAACCTTCGCTGCCAGCCCCGGGCCCTCCGCCTTGCTCACAAATTTCTGACCCGCGCTCTGATGTTTCACTGAACTCGAAAAATTCAGCCGCGGAAGCCTCGGCCGCGGAATGCTCTCAAAATCAGGACGAGGAATCTTCGGGAATCGAATCTCAATGTCTGTCCCCGGAATCAATCGCTTACCGGTTCGCTCTGAACCATCCTGATGGTGCGGTACCGGATTCCGCGCCGGTAACTGATGTACCGAGAACGGCTGTGGAGAATACTCCAGCGGCGGCAAAATGTAGTCTGGTGCCGGTTCGCCACTCATTCCTGGCATGAGTTCCGAACCCTGACCCTGCGGTATTTCGGGGACAGGGGACAGCGGATACGGCGAAGGAAGAACTTCACTCCGAAACTGATATGTCTGCTCCACCGAAATACTCGATCCACTCAATCGAGCTGGATCCGGAACTGATGTCAGGGTCCGGACCGGTGGTGATGCCACCCTCGAAGAAACTTCGTCCACCGGAATCTCAAGTGCTCCCGGCTGAAACGGCACAGCAAACGCCGCAGGAGCCGCTTCCACCAATGGTTGCGATTCAACCGCCGGGGTCAGGTCCTCTGCCGAAGCTGCTGGTTCCGGTTCGGGAGCCATCGGTAATTGGGGTTCAGGAAATGAATCCTCGAACACTGACGGTGCCGCTGGCTTCGACAGCTCTCGTTCGCTCTCCGTCACCGGTTCCATCTGAAACTCGGATGCCGGTTCTGAAAACGCTGGTGGTGCCGGTTCGACAAACGCAGGAGGTTCCGGGAATTGGACGATCGCAGGATGGTCGGTCTTCTCGAACTCATCGTTCGACACTTCTGCGACTCGAACCGCCGGCACTGTGACGGGAGCCTCTTTCACCAGAGCCTCTTTCACCGGAATCTCAGTGACCACGGCCTCTGGAATCGGAGCCGACTCTTCTTTCCTGCGAAGCAGTTCCAGTGTTGCTCGTACTTCTTCAAGCTGCTGACGCAACGCCTTGATCTCAAGATTCTCTTCCACAGTTTGATCAACAACTGGCGCCGCGACGGCCGTCTGCTGCTCCACCGTTTGCTGCTGCTGATCCGTCTGCTGTCTTTGATACGATTCCTGTAACGCGACAAGCTGTTCAATCTTTTGGTTCAGCCGAGCAACTTCGGAGGTCAGTCCCGAACTGTCCACGTTCACTGTCACCGGATGAACGGTGACAGGGACGTACACCTGAGGCGTTTCGGCGGCCCGAAACACGGGCTGTCCCTGAACAGATCCTGACGGACCAACGGGGCCAGACCCGGCAATTGGGCCCGGCTGACCAACGGGGCCAGACCCGAATGCAGAGCCAGATGGAACGCGGGTTACTCGCGGTGTGACTGGTGTTGTATGAACGGTTCTTGAAATCACGCTGGACTGCTGGACGTTCACCGTGTCGTGAGTTCGCTGATTCGCGGCCTTGCCGGAACTGGCTCCTGCGGTTGCCGGTTGCTCTTCGACTCCACGGAACTCGGAAAATCGACTGCTCAGCATCTTCGCAGCCGTACGAGCTTCCCGCGATTGTTCAGGCGGCCCATAAAGAACACCAAGCCTGGCTTGCCGTTCCAGAGCGGGCAACAGAATCAGCACACACAACACGCCACAAATCAGTGTGGCGGTCATGAGGACCATGCTGCCTGTTCGAAACTGCGGCTGAGAACTCATCCGTGAGATTCCAGTCAAGAAAATGGCGTTGCAAAAAAGGGCGCATTCACCCTTTTTCTATCCCTCATCGACACCCCGCACAGCCAGACTTAACGGCAAAACCAGAAAAGTCGGCACAAACAGCCTAAACCCACAGTTCAGGGGGATCCGGTTCGGGGAATCACCAGCTTCAGAACAGAAAACCGAGTGCTGCGCGCAAAAAAACAGCGCGGTAAGGTCCCCTCAAAGCTCCTAGCTTTCCTTACCGCGCCGTTGTCCGCTTTTATGGCGGATGTATCATTGAGCTCGTTTGAGCCTTGTCTTGTTTCTGTCAGTCAGCAAAACAGTTTCTGTCAGACAGCAAAACATAGGTCCGGAGAATGGCTCGTCAAATCAGTAATTTCACAAAATCTGAAGCTCCCTCATTTCGGACCTCCCAGGTGCCGTTCGAAGAATTCCTGCCGTTTCCTCGATGCCCATGGGGTTTCGCAGGCACCGTGCCCCGCTCCTACCACAAGCAGGTAGTCGAAGTCTTTTCCGGCTTCAATCAGCTTCCCTGCCACCTGAGTCGTTGTGGCGGGATCCACGTTACGGTCCAGCTCGCCAACAACAAGCATCAATTTCCCCTGAAGTAACCCCGCATTCTCCATGTTGGAATTCCTTGGATAGACATCACCCGAGGGTACACCCATCCACTGTTCATTCCACCAGATCTTGTCCATCCGGTTATCGTGGCATCCACAATCAGCGACGGCCGCCTTGTAAAAATCTCCATGCCAAAGCACTGCGCCCATCGCGTTCTGGCCTCCGGCTGAACCCCCATAGATGCCAACTCGATTGACGTCCATCTGCGGATATTTTTCGGCTGCAGCTTTGATCCACAAAACCCGATCCGGAAATCCTGCATCTCGAAGATTCTGGAAGCACACGTCATGAAACGCCTTCGATCTCCAGGCAGTTCCCATCCCGTCAATCTGGACAACGATGAAACCTCGGTCTGCAATCTGATGTTGATGTCCATAGCTGCCACGAAACGGCTTGGGGACGTGGTGATCATGAGGACCAGCGTAGATGTTTTCCACAACTCCGTACTTCTTCGCTGGATCGAAGTCTTTCGGGAAATGGATGATGCCCCAGATGTCTGTTACGCCATCTCTGCCCTTTGTCACAAACCGTTCTGTGAAACGTCCGCGGCTCTTTAAGACCTCGGACGCATCCGCTTCCTCAAGCCGACAGACCATCTTCCCGTCGGCAGCGCTGCGAAGCTCAGTCACCGGTGGCTGATCAACTCTTGACCATTGATCAATCATCCAGGTTCTGTCCGGGCTCCACTGAACAGAGTGTGTTCCATCGCCTTCCGTGAGAATGACAAAGCCGGTTCCGTCAAGCGCCACGCGGCACAGATGTTCATGATAAGGATCCTGATCTGGTCGAACCCCTACAGCATAGAACCAGATTTCTCCTCGTTCCTCATCAATGTGCTCGATCCGCCGTACATTCCAGTCACCACTGGTCACCGGATTGACAACAGTGCCGCTCTGAACATCGATCCTGTAAAGGTGATTCCATCCGCTTCGTTCGCTGGCCCACAGCAGCTGTTGATTCTTTAGCCAGCGAAGTTCAAACTTCCCGTCCGATGAATATTGGATAAACGTAGGACTCTGCTCATCTACAATCGCCCGAACCTGCCCGGTTGCGGTATCCACTTCCAACACTCGCAATACCTGATGGCCTCGCTGGTTGTAAAGCATCCAGAACTTCCCGCCATCATCGCTCCAGCGAAGAAATTCGAGTGTCCATGGATTCGGATACAGTTCTCGCGAAAGGGGAATCTCGCGTTTGTCTTCAACGGAAAACAGCCGAGGTGTCTGGACCGGAATCTCGTCTCCAGGCTTCAGATACGGATACGTCTGAACAATCGGCTGCAGCTGACCTCGAGGTGATGACTGCACGTAAGTCACCTGACGCTCTTCAACTCTCTTCGTTTGCATGGCCAGCAGAAACCGCGAATCTGGTGACCACATGACTTCGGCGAGCTCGGGAGGATAGTCGGTTCGTTCATAGTCCATACCGATCAGTCGAGCCCTTGAGGCATCCCGAGTAAACGTGTTGGCCGGTTCTGCGTCTGTTGTCAGCGGAACCGCTTCGGCATCCTGATCAACAGCCTGTAAGTACAAATTGTGTTCACGAACCACAGGCTCGAAGCGTCCATCGGGAGACCGAGCCGGCTTTTCAGGCTCAGCGTTTCTTCGCCGACGTCCTCGTCCGTCCCGTTCAATCCGCCGAACTCCAGCCACAGCCGCCTCATCAATCAGGATGTTTGGCTGATTTTGATTTGCCGAAAAGGCACCGATCGGTGAGCCGTCCGTTCGGCGGAGCAACCAGGTATGGCCAGCGAAGGTATGTTGTTTACGAGATTCCCCGGCAGCAAGTTCGCCGTAGGAACGTTCATTTCGATCCGGATCGACCCAGACAAGTTGTACCGGTTCGCTCAGCTGATTTGTAATCGTCAGATCAACATCTTCTGTACCGGCTCTGGACGGCGGAGCCGGCAACACCAGTGATACACTCCCGGATTCTGCGGTGCCCTCTTTCTTTGTGATCAGGCCAGTCGACGAGTCCAGCAGAAAGACGCCCTTCGAACCACGAAGCTCGATCACCGATGAATCATCACTGTACTCGAGCAATTCCACCGGAAGCTGCGTGGCCGAAATCTCCTCGGCACACAGTTCAGACAGCTTTGATGCAACCAGCGAATGATCAAAAGCCGGCTGTCTTAAACCCTGTTCAGCATCCACCATCCAGAACTCGCGAGCACCTTCCGGGAGTTCGTTTCGGTACCAGAACTTTTTGTTTTGCCCAAACCAATGCGGCTCCACTCGATCCCTGTAAACCCGATTTTGGGCACTCAGCGGCGCAGTCAAACCCGAGACAAGAAAGCACAACATTGAAAAGCAGACAAGCCGCTTATCCCATCGAAAAATCATGATTCCACTTTCGATTTCCCAAACGATTCCCTGGAAACCTCGCCGTCCTCAGCATTCTGACAAACACAGGAACCCATATAAAGGCACCACCGCAAAGTACTCATCACGACGGAGCACGATTGGTCACCACGAAAGACACGAACCACACGAAAAACACTATCGAGCACTCCTGCGATTCTTCCGTCAATTCCGCGTCTTCCGTGGTCAAAACGCCAGCCCTGCCTGCGACTTGAATTCAAAACCACGAACTCTGTCTCTGAGTGATTTCTATTGGCAAGAGAATGACGGCAAAAGAATGCAGGAATCAACCATTCTCCTGCCCACACTCTTTTGCCATTGATCGAACCGCTGCGCCAAACACTATTCCCTTTGTGTCTTTGTGCCTCCGTGCGCCAAATCCGAATCCTCAGGCGCGCTGGTCAGACATTCGATTTGGCGCACAAAGGCACAGAGTCACGGAGGAGAATCACTGTCACTGCGATTCTTTCGTGTGGTTCGTGTCGTTCGTGGTTAAATTGCCAACCCTGACTGCGATTCTTCCGTCAATTCCGCGTCTTCCGTGGTCAAATCGCGAGTCCTGCCTGCGATTCGAATTCGGCCAACTGTTCAATTCTTTCGACTGAACGTGGCGGCGGCGGAGCGTGATGAGTACTTCAGATGCGCAAAAAAAAGAGGGGTCGGCGGTTTCCCGCCGACCCCACTTTTCTGTCCGTTCTCTTGAGGAGGTTCGCAGAGCTCGTCATTCTCTGCTGCGTAAAGGTACGCTGAAGAACTTTGTGCCGTTGGGCGTTTTTACGAAAAGAAGGATCCGTCCCTGCTCTTTGACCTCAGCCATCGCTTTTTCAGCCTCTTCCGGAGTACTCACATTGGTATTCCCGATCTTCAGGATCACATCACCCGGCTCAAGCCCAAATCGAGCACCCAATCCTGATTCAGAAACCGATGTGATCACAACTCCTGAAGTACCTTCAATGTTCAATTGTTCAGCTATTTCTGGCGTCAGCGTTTGAACGTCAATGCCGAGTTCCGGCAGGTTCTTGGCCTCTCCCGTCACATCTCCGCCGGATTCTGCTGCGAAGAGTTCTTCCGGAAATTCTTCGACAGTGAGTTTCAGAGCCATGTTCTTTCCATCACGCAAAATCACGACCGGGCATTCAGTTCCGACCGGCGTCTTTTCAACAACCGAGATCAGTTTACGGGAGTTGGTAATTTCCTGTCCGTTGACTTCGAGTATCACATCCTGAATCTGCAGCCCGGCTTTATCGGCAGGCGACCCTTTGGTCACCTGAGTCACAAGGACGCCTTTGGGAGTTGAGAGTTTGAGTGCTTCAGCGATTCCGGCGTCGATGTCCTGCGGCAACACTCCGAAGTAGGCGCGTTTGACTTTGCCATCTTTTGCCAGCTGATCACCGACCCACTTTGCCATTGAGACCGGAACAGCAAAACCCACGCCGTCATAGCCTCCGCTGCTGGTTGAAATGGCGGTATTGATACCAATCACTTCGCCTTTCAGATTCACCAGAGGACCACCTGAGTTTCCTGGGTTGATGGCGGCGTCAGTCTGAATGAATTCCTGACGCATACGCATATCGCTGAGACCTCGAGACTTGGCGCTGATGATGCCCTGAGTCACGGTACGATGCAGACCGAACGGGCTTCCGAATGCGAGAACCCAGTCTCCAATTTCCATTTGTTCATCGTCACCAAGGCTGAGGTACGGAAGCGTCTCTTTGACGCTGATCCGAATCACGGCAACATCTGCGCGATCATCGGCCTTGATATCTGTTGCAGTGAATTCTCGCCCATCGCTGAGCTGCACTTTCACTTCATCAGCTCCGCGAACGACGTGGGCATTGGTCATAATCAGGCCGGACGGATCAATGATAAATCCGGACCCCTGTCCCAGTGCCTGTTCGCGGGGCTGATTGGGCAATTGCTGAGGAAGCTGCCTGAAGAAATCGCGAAAGAGAGGATGATCTTCCAGGTCATTTCCGAACGGGGAATCCCCCTGAATCATGGGGCGTCGGGCAACCTTTTTAGTGGCTTCTATGGAAACGACAGCCGGTAAAGTGCTTTTCGCAACAGTGCGAAACGCAAAGGACAGTTCTTCGGCTCGAGCCAGATTCTCCTGAACAACGGGCTGCTTGTTCTGGGCCATTGCCGTTACGGGCTTGAACCAGTTCTGGTGCCACGCTGTCGCCAGGAAGCCGCCTGCGAGCAAAGCTGCCACGAGAGGCAAACGATGAGTTTTCACGGGTTGATCCTTTCTGAAAGTGACACGTTGTTTGCGGGTCGACCGCGTCTGTATTTCGCGGGTCGACTGCGTTCTGAAAACACGGCCTAACCATGGCAGAAAATGTTGCCACCGGCCTCGAAGATCCGAAAAAATCTCTGATTTGAAACACTCGCATTCCAACCTCAGAAACGTTCACTGACGCTGCTTACTGGGAAGCCCTTACGAATTCGTTATGCTTCCCCGCGGGAAAAAAATTCGGGCGACGTCGTTTTTTTGTCTTTTTGTCGCTGCTCCTTTCCCGGGCTGTCTCATCATGACATCTGATAAGTATGACATCTGACAAACATGACATCTAAAGATGAACTCCTCGAACTGTGCGAAACGAGAGTCGGCTACGTCTTTACGGATCGACAGCTTCTTCGTCGCTGTCTGACTCACAGCTCTTCCGCCGAAACCCGACTCGACTCCAATGAACGACTCGAATTTCTCGGCGACGCGATTCTGGGACTGGTGATCTGCAAACATCTGTTCGATGCGTTTCCCGAACTTCGGGAGGGTCAGCTCACCAAGATGAAGTCGCAGCTGGTCAGTCGTTCCACCTGCGCGCGGGTCGCAACTCGGCTACAGCTGAATGATCTGATTCTTGTTGGCAAAGGTCTGAATCAAATCTCCGATTCGATCCTCTCCGATGTTGTCGAATCACTCATTGCCGGCATCTATGTCGACGGCGGTTTTGATGCGGCCCAGGCTTTTGTATTTCGCGCATTCGAAGAGGATCTCGTTCGAAGTCAGAGTGAAGAGTCCGAGAACTACAAGAGCCAGCTTCAGGAATTCACTCAACGAGTTTCCGGCCTCACTCCGGAATACGTCGTCATCGAAGAACGAGGACCTGATCACGCTCGTGAATTTGTTGTGGTAGCGCATGTTGGATCGAGATCCTTTGAATCCGCAGAAGGCCGAAGCAAAAAGGAAGCCGAGCAGCAGGCCGCAAGAAAAGCCCTGAAGGAGCTCGGAGACGCCATCGCCATCACCGGTGACTCTGAGGATGTACCTCGTCCATCCTGAGTCCGTCCCAAAGTACTCATCACGCTCCGCCGTGATGTCGAGCACTCGGCTCGTTCAACTCATCTCGATCGTCCAACAGGTTTACCGGCGAGCCGCAGGCGTACGAGCCTCCACCAAGTTTAACGGCGAGCCGCAGGCGTAAGAGCCTTCATCCCGGTTGACAAGTATCAGTGCTTTCGTGAGTAACGTTTAATTTCGATATCCATCCACAGCCTTCACGCATTCACCGCTACCGGAGTTCCAGGACGTGGGTCACCCCTTCAGGGTTGCTGCCCTGCTTTTGTGTTGATTCCTGGGGCGATGCCCCAGGCTACCTTAGTTTGCCCCCTTGGGGCGTTTGCATGCAGCCAGTGTCGTTCGTAACCACGAACCACACGAACCACACGAACCCACGAATTAAGCATTCGTGCCGGGCTCTGACTCTGTCGATATCTCCTGCATGTGGATGCTCTATGATGCAGGAGGCGAGCCGTGGGAACACAGAGATTGCAAAAAACGAGGCGTTCGAATCTAAAAGCGATTGCCTGCCTGGTATTAACCCTCAGTGCAGTCACCAGCCCAGCCATTGCAGATGAATTGCTCCTCATTAAAGACTATTCCGACTCGCATGAGCGTGTTGAGCCCGACAAATTATTTCTCTCAGCCGAAGATGACTCTCTGTTCGACAGCCTGACTCTCTTCATGGGGGTTGATGGATCGAAACAACCGAAGGACTTTGGCGTCAACGCAAACCTCGGCCTGCAGGCGCACATCAATACCGGCATCCAGCTGGATCGGGAATCCGGTCTTAGTTTGCAGGCAGGTCTTGGTGTCGTCGGAAGTCAAAACGCTGTTCAGGTCCTTGAACTTGTCGGTGAAGCCACGGATCGAGTTCAGGGGTTCGCAACAATCGGGCTCTTTCAGAGATCTGAAGAGGGGTTTCTGTGGTCCCTCGCTCACGACTTTCTGATCGAGGAATCCTACGACGCCTTCTTTCTCTCGCAATGGCGAGGTCGGGTTGGCTATCAGTTTGACTCGTGTAACGAAGCCGGTTTCCAGTCTCAGCTCAGAGGCTTAACGGATGACGGTTTCTTCCTGACAACCCCCGTATCACTCAGGACCATTGATCAGGTTTCAGTCTACGGTCGACACACGTTCGAAACCGGCACTCAGTTTACGATCTGGATGGGACTTGCCGATTCGCATGGCGAAGACAACGCAGTCACCGGCCCCGGAACGCGAAAGGATCTCGTCCCGCTGCTTGGTGCCGACTTTCTTGCTCCGCTCAACGACCACCTGGCTCTGTATGGCGAAACAAACCTGATCATGCCCGCGGACACGGGAACCGTAGATGCATTTCTTGGGTTTCAGTGGTTCCCCGGTGGTGGAGCGCTGAAAGCGAGACGTCGAACGTCTGACCCCGTGTTGTCCGTGGCCTCACCAACAACCATGTCCGTTGATCTGCGGCAATAGTCGATTGTGCCAAGTCGATTGTGTGGTGTGTGCTGCGTGCTGCCGGAGCCGGGAGTTATGCATCCTGCGAACGGAACAGTTTCTGAGCTGAAACAGGGCGACCAAACGCATAGCCCTGATACAAATCAAACTGAATATCTCTGCATGCCTCGATGACGGTCTCCGATTCAACGCCTTCGGCAAGAGTACGAATGCCGAGATCCTTTGCACAGGCATGCAGACTTCGAATCAGGTGTGCCTGTGGAGATGTGGTCTCCGCAAGGCTGACAATCAGAGAACGGTCAAATTTGAGAATGTCCGGCCGGACCTGAGCGATCTCCAGAAGCCGTGACTGGCCTGCTCCGAAATCATCAAATGCAATTGCAATTCTGTTGCGTCGCAGTTCATCGGAGAAGTCCTGGATCATTGACGCGTTCGTGACCGACTCTTCATGGATCTCAAGCACAATCTGTCTCGATCCTGCTTTCTGTCGCAGTGTTTTCATTTCCTGTACGAGCGAGCCATCCAGCGGCTCTGCGGGATCGGTATTCAGAAAGAGTGCGCCGCCAAAACTTGTCTGATCCAGTTGTCGTATCGCTTCCTGTCTGCACAGTCGACTCAGAGCTCCGGACTGTCCAAGGCGGGATGCCGCTTCAAAGAGTCGCAGAGGCGATTCGAGTCCCGGTATCGAAGTTCGAACAAGTGCTTCCACGCCATAGCGATCACCCGACGCGCTGATGACGGGCTGAAAGTGAATCTCAAACTCGCGTTCGCTCAGGACTCGCTGCATACTCGACAGCAGCCACTTTGTCTCCTGCTGCTCGGACACGCATGTGTAGTCCGGCTCAGACCGGCTCTCTCGAAACAGCCTCAGCTCAACGTCGGCAAACTGCAGATAATCACCCTCGCCGACCGGGGTTGGGTCGAAGATTCTCCGTCCATTGACGAACGTTCCGTTTCGACTGCCGAGGTCCGAAAGAATTGCGACGCCATTCGTAACAATCAGATTGGCGTGATACTTTGAAACGTTCTTTGACGGCAATGAGACATTCGCGTCTGGACTACGACCAATCGTGCAATGTGCTTCACCAAGAAGAAACCGGAAGATGTTTGTCTGCCCAGGAATCAGCCCTGTGACTCCCCAATGAAAATCGGCGGTGTTCAGCACGGATCCCGCGAAGAGATTTGCCAAGTGTTGCTGTGGAATCATACGGTTGACTCCTTGTCGATGACCGACTGTTGGATCATCGTTACCGGGCAGCTGTCAGCACTTCGACCTGCCAGGCGATATTCACTGAATTCGGTTCCCCCCGCCACGCGACCCGAACCGGTTTGTTCGAGAGAATTCTGCAGCATGGACCTGACGTGTTCGTCCTGAAGCATGTCTGCTGAAAACAACAGTTCACCGGAAGACGATTCCAGCATTGACTGAGCAAGCGTTATGCTGCGACCGGCCACTTCCATGCGTCCGTTGTCCATATTCGCATGCATCAATCCACAATGGACAGCAACTGCGACTTCAGGAAACCGGTCTCCTCGACGATTCAGGTTTTCGCAAATCCGGATCGCTGATTCACAGGCACGCTCTGAGGATCGAAATACTGCAGCAAGGCGATCATCCGACTCTCGCACAATACTCCCATCAGACCGCCGTATCTCTTCGCGGCACGTTTCCACTATTTCCGCGATCGCTGTCGCTGTGCCTTCGTCCCCGAATCGTTCGAAAACTTCCAGGATGTTTCGCACTCGAACTGCGATGATCACTGAAGACGCGACCGAAGAAAGCTGTGTCGTTCCAAACGTCTCATTCGGGAAGATTCTGCGAAACGCCGGAAGACTCACTGCTTCGGATGCCGTCATTGCTGACCGCCGGGAAATGACTCGCTCAAGCCGAATCCGGATTGTCTGCTCGTATCCATTTCTCAGTGTCAGCGTCAATCTGCCAACACCGATCGCGGTTGATCCTGTGAGGCTTACTGCTGATCCAGATGGATTCATTCGTTCGCCGCCGGATGAGATGTTGTTCTGTTGAAGCATTCCATCCCGAGCCGTCAGATCGAGCCTTCGAATTCGACCACCGGCGTTTGCTTCAAGCCGAACCGTCGACGCCAGCTGTGGACTGCGAAGCACGTATTTTCCAGGCTCCAGCATCAGACTGGCTTCTACTGTCTCTCCCGGACGAACCAACAGTTGTGCAGGTACATGCGGCGCGTGTTCCGGACCGCCGATACAATAGGTCTTGAGGTCAGCCTGTCGTATGTCCGGATGAATCCGGAAGATCAGCTCGACCGATGACGACAGATCGACACCGAACGAAGTATTGCAGGCAGTACAGTGTTCATGACTGCGAATCTGCTGAAGACTGTTGGTTACAACCGCAGCAGTTCGGCAAGTCGGGCAGAGAATATCCCAGTGAAGTTCCAGAACACCAACTCGACACGCTTCCAGACAGACTGTTGTGAGTTCATTCTCATCGACTGAAATTCGCCCCGCCAGTTGTCGTGGCTGAATCCGGGCAAGCTCCTGCGACGGTGCTTCAGCAAGGAACCGGAACAGGAGGTCAAGACATTCGCTGTGACCGCAGGTCGCTTCCAGTTTCTGCAAAGCGGTGCTGAGACGACTTCGGCCAGCGGAATTTAGTCCCTGTGGTGCAGCAAACGGGTCGGTCAGAAGCGAATCTCGAAGACGTCCGGAGAGCACCTGATCAATCCGCCGATAGAGCTGATTCAGGGACTTACTGCCTTTGATCCGGAGTTCCCACCATGCCAGTAGTTTTCCGGGCAGCCCTCGAGCCGCGATGCGAACTCGATGCTTCAGGAGTGTCCCTCCCGAGGCGGTCTGACTGAGTTCAACGAGGCTGAGAAACCAGCGAAACGGGCCGTTTTCAAATTCTCTGAGTATGCTGAACCTCTGGCCCTCGACCCATTCAAACGGATGTTCTTCCCATCGAAGATTTACAAACCCCAGTCGAAAACTCCCGAACTGCCTCGCCGTTCCATGTTCGTCTCTCTCTGTGACATAAGTCACAGACGGCAGCCCAAGTGCCGAATTGACTCGTTCGGTATTTGAAACTGCCGTCCAAACCCGTTCAATGTCTGATTCAAGAGTCCAGGTCCACTCTGCGGAGACAATTGATGACTCCTTTGCATCAGGAAGCCAGCAGACATCTTTCTGAATCAGTTGCCCGGAGAGGATCTGCTGAAGTTCATCCAGCATATGACGAGCATCTGCAAATCGTCGGCCAGGGTCTTTTTCCAGACACCGTGCAATCATCGCCGCCGTTCGATCACTCACCTCCGGAACCAGACTTTGAACGCCTGGCGGTGTCTCGAAACAATGAGCCGATATCAGTCGAACCGGATCTTCGACCATGAATGGTGGCCGACCAGTGAGGAGCTCAAAGAATGTTGCACCCAGCGAATACACATCCGAGGCCGGGGAGATCGTGCCTTTGTCGGTACATTGTTCAGGTGAAATGTACCACGGCGTTCCGAGCAGCATTCCGGTCTTTGTCATCTCCATCGAGCCAGATTGATCAACATGCCGAGCAAGTCCAAAGTCAGTGACTTTCGAGACGACGGGCTCACCCTTGAGCACCGAATGACTGAGTTCACTCGCACTCTGATCTGACGACGGTTCTGCTGACGGTTGCGCCGAGGTCAGCAGGATGTTGCCTGGCTTGATGTCTCGGTGAACAATCCCAAGTTCATGGGCTTCTGCGACTCCTGCAAGTACATCTGCCATGATTTGAGCGGCTGATTGTTCCGGCAGCGCGCCTGTTAACCGCAGAACGGAGCGAAGGTCAGCCCCGGCTATGAATTCCATAATCAGACAACGGTGGCCGTTCCATGAGCCAGCTGTAATCAGGTTTGCAATGTTCCTGTGATTCACCTGAGCAAGAAGTCGTGACTCTTTTTCGAATCGCTTGACCGTTTCGGCTTTTGAAGCTCCCTGAGACGTCAGCAGTTTAACCGCGACATACTCACCGGAAACGGTACTCGTCGCCAGAAACACGGCCCCCATCCCGCCTTCGCCGATTTTCCGAACAACCTGATACTCGGGCATCAAATCCGGAAACCCGGCAGCGATAACTGCAGAATCTTCATTGGTGCCGGGAACAATATTCCGAGTCATCTCCCCGGATGGCTCCAGCATCATCTCCCCCGTGCAGTCCGGGTCGACGGAGAGTATGTTGGTTGTTGAATTGTCGAGTTCTGTCCGCACGCTGCTGTTCCTGACGTTGCCACCTGACTTTTCGCAGTCTCGTGGAAAGGCTAGGTCACAGATATGTGGCGGATTCTGAAAGTCCCCCAGAACAACGCCCCCGGGACTCCACCCCAACCCCACCAGCCAGCACAATCATCACAAACCTCCCCAAAGTACTCATCACGCTCCGTCGTGATGAGTACTTTGGCAGGGTTGGTAATTTAACCACGAACCACACGAAAGAATCGCACCAGTATTCGTATGTGTTTTCTCGTGTGGTTCGTGTCTTTGGTGGTTACCAATCACGCTGGCCACGCGCAAACGCCCCAACGGGGCAAACTAAGGTAGCCTGGGGCATTGCCCCAGGAGTCAACACAACAGCACAACAGCAACCCTGAAGGGGTGACCCACGTCCCGGAACTGCAATAGCGGGGAATGCGCGAAGGCTGTGCATGAATGACGAAATCAAACGTTACTCACGAAAGCACTGATGCTCGTCGATCGGGATGAAAGCTCTGGAAGGTACAGTGATCGATGGCAGAAGAATGGCGGCAGGAGAATGGCAGAGTCCGGCATTCTCTTGCCCTCATTCTCCTGCCAATTGAGAACACCCAGGGACAGAGTTCGTGGTTGTGAATTCGAATCGCAGTCAGGGTTGGTAATTTAAGCACGAACTCTGTGTCTTTGTGCCTCCGTGCGCTAAACACGAATCCTTCAGCGGTCCGGTCAGGTATTCGATTTGGCGCACAAAGGCACGGAGCCACGGAGGGGAATTGCACCTGTGGGATTTTCCGTTGCGACGGGGGACCGCGGAGCTTGGGGATGAGGGCAAGGACTTTTATCCCTGTTGACGAGCATCAGTGTTTTCGTGAACAACGTTCAGTTTCGTCATTCATTTACAGCCTTCGCGCATTCGTGCCCATAGAGCAAGAGAAGAAATGCATCGACGGCACATCGCTTTTTTGACTTTGAAAGCAATTGCCACGAACTTTCAGAATTTCGGGGTGTGCTCAAGAGAGGACTGGCGATCCAGGGTAGCATCGATTTTCCGCGTAAGAGATTTGTTTGTAAGACAATACTGGTAGATCGGCAGTGGGGTACTGGAACGAGGTTCCCGTCACTCCACAACACCGAGCGAATCAATCTCGGATGAGGTTACGCAAGATCTGAATAACCTCACAATTACACTGCACACCCATGAGCGAATCCAAATCCCTCATTCGACAATGGCGACTTCTGCGAATGCTCGCAGATGCTCGCAACGGCTACACTGTCCGGGAGCTGCAGGAAGAGATGAGCGTGTCCCTTGAGACCATACGTCGCGATTTGAAGGATCTTGCCGCTGGCGGATTCAGGGTTCGCGAAACGGTCGGATTCCGGGGTGTGAAGCGATGGCGGGTTGAGGACTTTGAAGACAACTTTCATCTGAACATCACCGATCTTCTTTCCATCTACGTAGGTCGGCAGTTTCTGGAGCCACTTGCGGGAACACCATTTTGGGATGGGCAGCAGAAGGTCTTCAGTAAGATACGTGGAGCTCTGGGAGAGCCTGCGCTGCGGTACCTGCAGAAGCTGACGAAGTCGTTGTATGCGACCAGTATCGGAACGAGTGACTACAGTCATCGATGGGCGATGATCGACCAGTTGATGATCGCGATTGAAGATCGATTTGTATCATTGATCGCGTATCAATCCGACCAGGCTTCTGAAGCTGTGGAGCAGGAGATTTATCCGCAGGGATTTGTTTTCCATCGCGGCAGTTTGTATTTGGTCGCGTGGGCCGTACAGCGGAACGCCATTCGAACGTACAAAGTGGATCGCATCGAGACAGTACAGACAACGAAGCTGTCTGCAGTCATTCCCGAGAACTTTGACCTTGCCGAATGGCTCGAACACAGTTTTGGGATCTTCCGCAGCGGCAGTGATCGACCCCTGCAGACAATTCGAATCTGCTTCACTCGGGAAGTCGCACGCTATGTGAGAGAATCCCGTTGGCACAAGAATCAGAAACTGATCCCACAACCGGATGGAAGTCTGATTGCAGATTTCATGCTCATCGACACCCAGGAAATCAAACGCTGGATCATGAGCTTTGGCCCGAATGCAACAGTATTGGAGCCGGACGAACTTGTGGAGGAGATACGAAGGGATCTCGAGCAGATGAAACGGACCTATGAGTGTAGACCACAACACAAACACAGTTAAAAGAACAAAATTGGACACATTACAGGGGAGCCATCAAAAAATGACTGTAGGATGGAGGCCCTGACAGCATTAAATAAGATCTAATGACAGGCATGCGGTGAAAGGTCCGTTATGCACCAGGTTTTGGAAATGTCTTCGTGTGCTCAACAGGAAAGGACACTTAAATTCAGATGGTCGTATTCAAGCGCGCTGGCTCTGTTGACATTTCATATTGGCAATGAATGACTTAGATCAGGGGGCACGCGTCGGTTTGCGGGTCACACAACCGTCCCGCCAGACCTAATTTTCAGTGATGAAGTGAGGAGATTCTGATGATAAAGACCTACGAGATAAGCTGCGAAATTTCCGGTCCCACCGCCATGTGGACCCGCCCAGACACCGGCGACGTCCCTGTGAGTTACCCGGCCCCCACTTATGGAGGCGTAACGGTGATTTTTGAGTTGATTACCTAACTGAACTCACGACTACTGCAAGAAAGTTGGTCATGGACTTCTTTGCACATACACATGAATCGCAGGCTCAGCCCGGCGCTAAATGGCAGCTATTGTCAACACATCTGCGACAAGTAGCTGACCTTGCAAAACAGAGTGCAAATCGAATATCAGAATTTGACACCAAACTCGCCGCATCTGCACAGATGGCAGGATTGTTGCATGATCTAGGAAAGTATCGCCCTGAGTTTCAGAAAATGCTCCAGGGAATTCCTGTTCAAAAAGAAAAGACGTATCATAAGCAGGCTGGTGCTGCAAAGGCTTGTGAGCTGCGGAACTATCCAGTCGCGTTCGCCATCGCTGGTCATCATGGCGGGTTGGCCAATAAGGCAGACGTTGAAGCTTCAATCGTCTCCGCAAACGGCCTGCCCGTCGCGAATCAGGTTTGGCCCGATGCATGCCGGGAAATCCGCGAGCTGAGTTCGTTGATTCCTTCTGCGCCGGAGCAAATGGATTTGCTTCAGGCCGATCTGCTGACGCGATTGATCTTCAGTTGTCTCGTAGATGCCGACTGGACAGACACTGGTGCGCACGAGCGTCAGGCAAGCGGTTTGCCACCAGAACCACCCCCTGCGCCTTTTGAAGCAGACGTTTGGCTGGATCGGTTACTTCAGACACTTCAATCGAAAGCAGCCAACTGCCGCGAGACTCACGTTAAAGAGGCGCGCCGGGATGTGCTGAGTGCATGCCTTGAAGCGGCGAACCTCCCCTCCGGCGTCTTTTCTCTTACTGTCCCAACCGGCGGAGGGAAAACATACGCCAGTCTGGCATTTGCTCTAAAGCATGCAGCAAAACACAAACTGCGCCGGATTATCTACGTTGCGCCGTACCTGACAATTCTGGAGCAGAACGAGACCGCAATGCGTTCTGCGCTAGGACTTCCCGAAAATTCTGCTGCGTTGTTGGCTCATCATAGTCTGGCGGAACCAATTACAACAACAGGCAGCGATGCTGCGGGAAGTGATACGGCAAGTCGCCGAGCCGAAAATTGGGATGCACCTCTGATCGTAACAACCAATGTCCAATTTTTTGAGAGTCTCTTTTCGAACAAGACATCCCGATGTCGAAAACTTCAGAACATCGCCCGAAGCATCATTATTCTGGACGAATGCCAATCACTACCACCTGATCTCGTTGCGCCGACGTGCGGTATGCTGCGACAGTTCGCGACTGACTGGAGTACCACGATCGTCCTCTGCACAGCGACTCAACCCTCATTTGATCACGAGGAACTGGCTATCGCCGAGAGACTGTCCGCAACTGAGATCATACCGCCGTCCGCAGCGTTGTTTCAGCGTCTAAAACGCGTTGACTTGGTTTGGCCAAATCCCGAAGACGCTCCGATGGAATGGAGCGACATTGCCCAACAGATGGAACGAGTATCGGAATCTGCCAGCAAATCGCAAAACATATCGACAGCTGCACTTGCAGTCGTCAATTCACGTCGCGCCGCGCGAGAATTATTCACGGACCTTCGGGAACGGTTTGACGAAGGAGTTTTTCATCTGTCGACAAGTATGTGTGCGGCTCATCGTTCAACTGTCCTTGCTGAAGTTCGCCAAAGGCTTCGCGAACGGCGGCGTTGCTTTCTGGTGTCGACTCAGTTGATTGAAGCCGGAGTTGATCTTGACTTCCCTGTTGTCTTCAGAGAGCTGGCACCGCTGGAAGCCATCGTCCAAGCTGCTGGGCGCTGCAATAGAGAAGGCTCTTTGCGGACAAGTGCTGGATTAACGCATGGTAAGGTGATTATCTTCCGAAGTCGCGCAGCCGTAGAAGAGCCTCGACGATACTTTCCCCCAGACCGATGGTATCTGGCCGGTCGATCGACTCTGGAGAACCATTTTCTGAATGCCGGACGCTTACCACAGATTGACTCGCCTGCCGACATTCACGAATACTTCACTCGGCTGTATCACAGTGGATCGCTGGACAAGCACAACATCCAGAATAGTCGTCGGAATTTTAATTTTGCAGACGTCGCCGACAAGTATCAACTCATTCAGCAAGACGGAAGTTCCGTCATCGCCGCGACCTGGGAGCCACATCGCAATCACGTCGAAACTCTGATTAGAGCTGTCCGTCGCGATCCAAGCCGCGCCAACTTTCGGGCCTTGGACCACTATCAGCTCAACATGCGAGCATATGAACTTCAAAAGTACGACACCTCAATGGCTCCGATCAGCGAACACGTTGATCAACTGGTTTGGTATGGCCCCTATGACAATGAGTTAGGGCTGAATCCTGACGCTGCAGATTCGGTTTTGCTTGTTTAGTCCTACTGATCCTAAAGTCGATCTTTGTGGTCAAAAAATTGACAATGACGAAATAGTTCGAAAATTGATGCACCTTCACAAGTCGGGAGAGCTCCCAAAGCGATTGATAGGAGTATGATAAATGTCTCAAACAATCTCACTCAAAGTCTGGGGCGAATTCGCTTTGTTCACGCGACCCGAACTTAAGGTCGAGCGATTGTCGTATCCATTCATGACACCATCAGCGGCTCGTGGAGTGCTTGATGCGATTTTGTTTAAACCTCAGATGAGGTGGAACATTCGCCGCATCACGGCAATCGAACCGAACTTTCCGAAAGAGTTCCCGGAAGCTGCAAGGGCGCAGCCCTATCGGTTGGTCTCCATTTTTCGCAACGAGATTCAGGACAAGATCTCAAGCAACACTGTTGGAAGCTGGATCAAAGATCCGTCAAAATTTCAGCCCTACCTTGTGGATTCGGCTGGCCGCGAAGGCGTGCAGGGGCAACATCGCACGCAGCGAAATACTTTGGCACTTCAACATGTTGCTTATCGGATTGATGCCAATCCAGTCCTGACGTCGCGTGCGAACCAGCCACGAACCAACCAACTCGACGTCGATGAAGAGTCGGGCGTTGACTCAGTTGTAAAGTACGTCGCTATGTTCAATCGACGAGCCGCAAAGGGGCAGTGTTTTCATCGGCCATATCTGGGTTGCCGTGAGTTCGCATGCAACTTCGCTCCACCGGATGGCTCCGAGAAGCCATTGGAATGGAATCAAAGCCTGGGACTCATGTTGTACGACATCCAGTTTGGTCATGATGGTGTCAATCATCCAGGTTTCTTCGATGCAAACATCCGTAATGGAGCTTTGCATTGCGACACGATGGCGGCTGATGGCAAGGGCAATCCACCAATCATTGTCCACGGATGGCACCGTGGATCGGAGGTGACAATATGATACTTCAACGACTATACGAGTTGGCCCAGCGAGAGAATCTGCTCGACGATCCGGCGGTGGTCGTCAAACAGGTCGCGTGTCGGATCGATATAGACCGTGACGGAAATTTTCTGGGGCTACATGATCTGCGTGAAAGAATCGAGAAGCCTGGTCGAGGAAAATCACCTCCGAAAGCATACATGGCCGGGGGAAAGGCACTCGCCATCCCGGTGCGGCCAGTTGTTCGTGATGCTTCGGAGAATTGGAAGACCACCGATCCGGCTGCAGCGGGAAAGGAAAAACCCGCAGTCTTTCTCGCGGACACGATCGCTCGAGTTCTCCCAGTCGATCGACTGATTGATGAGGACAAACGTGACAAGTTCACTTCGCAACGCAGGACGTTCTGGAGGTTCATTCGCTATGTAATTGGGGAGCTACAGGCGGCGGATTTGCAGCCCGTCGTGGAGTTCGCAATCCGAGTCGAAACTGATGCAGAACTGGCGGAAAGGCTGTGTGCTGCCATTGAATCCCTCGGTTTGTCAACGGCGGATCTTTGCACGGTCGCGTTGTCTGACGAAATGGGAAAATGCCTAATCGAACGCGAAGATATTCGCCGCTGGTGGCGGGATTTTTTTGGCGCTGATTTCGCTGTTCAACAAGCGGCGGGTACAAAGGGTCTCTGCCAGGTCACCGGTCGCGAAACCACAATTGGCGCATCCGTAAAGACAAAGATCAAAGGACTTGTTCCGATCGGCTGCCGAGCAGATGCGTATCTTGTAACCGGTCTCGATGCTGCAGAAAGTTTTAACCTCACCGGGGCTGAAGCTTCCATGGTTTCACCGGAGGGTATCGACGGTTTTACTCGTGCGTTGAATTCCCTTATTGCGAATGAGTTTCAGGGGAGGACGACCAGGCATCGAGTCGGGCGCGTGATGTTCCTATTCTGGACTCGTGAGCAACAAGGCCAGCAGTTCATGATGTTGTTTGAGCCGAATCCGGAGCAGGTTGCGTCACTGTTGTCTACTCTTTCAAAAGGCAGGCAACGTTCAACTGATATCCAGCATGAAGCGTTCTACTTGCTGACGTTGTCCGGAAACTCGGCACGTGTTGTCGTTCGGGACTATCTGGAGACAACGCTTTCAGTAATTCAGGAGATGCTGGCGACGTGGTTTTGCGACTTGACGATCGCGGATATTTCGCGTGATGGACAGGGATTTCCAACCAGTACCTTTCCAATGTGGCAGTTGGTGATAGCCACAGCGTTTGATAGTGAAAGCGTGGCTCCTGACATTCCGTCACGACTTATGGCGGCGGCAATTCAGGGGCTTCCGGTTCCGGATTCTGTTCTCAATTGCTGTCTCCGGCGTTTACGTGCCGAGGGCACTCAGGGTTTTCAGGCAGCGCGCATGGCCCTCATCAAGTTGATTCTTATCCGAAAAGGCATACCCATGACACCAACGCTCAATCCAGACGACACTCATCCCGCCTACATCTACGGACGGCTTTTGGCTGTGTTCGAACAGATTCAATACGACGCGTTGGGCGATGTGAATGCCAGCGTCGTGGATAAATTCTATGGGACGTTCAGTGCCGCGCCTGCCCTCGTGTTCAGTCGACTGTTTGCGAACGCACAGAATCATCTTCGCAAAATGAAGTCTGAGAAACCCGGAGCGTTCGTCAACAACGACAAACTGCTGTCAGAAATTATTTCTCTCCTTCCCGCCGCACCGCCGAGCGGACAATTGGCTCTAAAGGACCAGGGACGCTTTGCTTTGGGGTACTACCACCAGCGTGCAAAACGCTTTCAAGACATTGCGGAACGAAAAGCAAGAAAAGCTGAAGGCGAACTTGCCGTATCAGCAGCGGCTTCTGAGTAGGTCGTTGATTCACGAACACGTTTCCTCTCGGGAAACGGGCCTTAAAGAGCTCTATTCGCAGAATTTACAATCCCGTTTATTTCAAGCATAAGGAAAACTGTCATGACCACTGAAACCAATGCCCGCGTAATTGACCGTCGCTACGATTTTGTTCTTTTGTTCGACGTTCAGGATGGAAATCCAAATGGTGATCCAGATGCAGGAAACCTGCCACGGATCGATCCACAATCACTGCAGGGACTTGTCACTGATGGCTGCCTCAAAAGGAAGATTCGCAACGCCATTTCTGTGATGGCAGGAGACCGGCCTGGATGCGAACTCTACTTCCAGACTCAGGAAGCAACATTCGAAAAGCGTGTGTTGAATCTCCAGCATCAGCGAGCGTACGACGCGACATCCGCCAAAGAGGAAAAAGACGGGAAGGCCAAGGCCGATAACACCGCGAAGGCTCGAGCATGGATGTGTCAGAACTTCTACGACATCCGAGCGTTTGGAGCTGTGATGACTACCGGAGTGAATTGTGGACAGGTGCGCGGGCCCGTTCAAATCACCTTCGCCCGATCAATCGACCCTGTTGTGCCACTGGAGTTTTCCATCACACGAAAGTCTGTCACAACAGAAGAAGAAGCAAAGAAACAGTCTCAGAAGGACGGCGCTATCACTGGCACAATGGGACGCAAGAATACGATTCCGTATGGGCTCTATCTCTGCCATGGTTTCGTAAACCCCTACCTCGCTCGTGATACTGGTTTCAATACGGATGACCTGCAACTGCTCTGGGATGCTCTGAAAGGTACGATGTGGGAAATCGATCGTTCTGCCAGTCGCGGCTTGATGTGTTCTCGCGGCCTGTACGTATTTGAACACGATTCAATGCTGGGCAACGCTCAGGCGCACGAGTTATTCGATCGCATTCAGATCGACAGAATGGGAGCGGACGCAGCCCCACGCAGCTTTGACGACTACCGGTCAAGGATTGCAATCAACGACGTCGGACTGCCAGCTTCCGTAAAGCTGCATCGATTAGTTGGGTAAGTTTTGCGGGTTGATTTCCCGGGCGTGCAGACGACGCAACTGCACGCCTTGCACAACTTTTGACCAGCACTACTTCGTGGTCATCACTGCACTGATCCTGCTCGAAACTCCGGCTGCCTCGTATCGCTCTGCACCGATACTATGAGCAACTGACTACGAAACAGTTCGCTTCTTTCAGCAACTTGAATCGTTCCAATCTCAATGATGATCTATCCAACCCTCAAAGCTGAGTCAACTGACTAACTGCGTGGTCCGACATCCCTCCAGGAGAACCAAGATTGTCTGATCCCCAGCTATACACTGACGAAGACCTTCTTCCTCTTCGGTATCTGAACGATTTATTGTTCTGTGAGCGAAGGATGGCGCTGCATCTGTTGGAACAGATCTGGAGGGACAATCAGTACACGACGGAAGGAACCTATGCTCATAAGAAAGTCGATCAGACGGCAAACTTGAAACGAGGCGACAAGCGACACGTTACCGGCATGATGTTGGCCTCATATAAGCTGGGTGTTACCGGCAGAGCGGATCTTGTTGAATTCCGTACCGGCGACAATGGAATTTCCTTCAAAATTCCCTACCCCGTGGATTTCAAACGGGGTAAGAAACGTCGCTGGGACAACGATGAAGTCCAGTTGTGCGCTCAGGCCTTGTGTCTGGAAGAAATATTAGGTGTGGATGTACCTGCCGGGGCAATTTTCCATATCAAAAGCCAGCACCGGCGAGAAGTCCTGTTCGACGAAGGCCTCCGCCAGCAAACAATCGACACAGCCGCTCGCCTACACGAAATCGTCAGCCATCGCGTCACTCCGCCTGCCCAATGGAAAGCTCGCTGCAAGGGCTGCTCACTCCTGGAAACCTGCATGCCCAAAGCCTGGCGGCCGAAAGCGACTGCTACGAAGTACCTTGCCGACCTTTTGGAAGCCCCCCCGCAATGAAACATCATCTGAACACGCTCTTTGTGATGACCCAGGGGGCATGGCTGAGAAAGGACAGTGAAACAATTGTCGTCCGTGTCGAAAAGAAGGATCGACTTCGACTGCCGATGATCAATATCGGCAGCATTGTCTGCATGGGACGAATCTCCTGCAGTCCTCAGTTACTGGGCGCTTGCGGAAAGAACGGAATCGCCATCACATTTATGACTGAGCACGGTCGGTTTTTGGCGGCTGTCAATGGATTCACGCCGGGTAACGTCCTGTTGAGACGTGAACAATACCGTCGAGCAGACGATCCCGTCGCGACGGCCTCCATCGCGCGTTCTTGTATTATCGGAAAGTTGGCCAATTACCGAACCGTCCTCCGGCGAGCGGTTCGGGATCAGACAGCATCTGAGGGGACGGCCCGACTTGAGAAAATCGCCACACGAATCGATATGCGGCTCCGAACATTCAAGTCCGATTTGGACGTCGACCAGCTTCGAGGAATTGAAGGAGACGCCTCCGCGGATTATTTTGAAGTCTTCAATGACCTAATCACCAGCCAAAAACAGGAATTTGTCTTTACGAAACGTTCCCGGCGACCACCGCTGGATAACATCAATGCCATGCTCTCATTTTTGTACTCCATGCTCACTAATGACCTCCGGAGTGCTTGTGAATCAGCAGGTCTTGATGCCGCGGTTGGATTTTTGCATCGAGATCGCCCGGGCCGGCCGGGGCTGGCGCTGGATTTGATGGAAGAGTTGCGTCCGGTCCTTGTAGATAGAGTGGTGCTCTCACTCATCAATCGGCAACAAGTAAAGCCTGGCGGGTTTGTGAAAGAGCCGGGTGGCGGCATACGCATGGATGAGGCGACTCGAAAGGAGCTTGTCGGAGCCTATCAGAAACGCAAGCAGGAGGAGATCACGCACCCATTCCTCCAGGAGAAGATGACACTCGGACTGGTGCCCCTGATTCAGACTCGGCTTATGGCGAGGTATCTTCGTGGAGATGCCGATGCCTATCCACCATTTGCATGGAAGTAGCCGACAAGAACCAACTTCCGAGTTCCCACTGTCGTTCCACGGGAGAATTCCCATGATGATCCTGGTCACTTATGACGTCTCCACGGTTGATAAAGCTGGCCAGCGGCGTCTGCGGCATGTTGCAAAGAAGTGCCTGAACTTCGGGCAGCGAGTTCAGAATTCCGTTTTTGAGTGTTCGGTGAATAACGAGCAGTACGTGCATTTGAAGCAGCAGTTGATTGCTTTAATCAATCCCGAGCAGGACAGTCTTCGGTTTTATGTGCTGGGCAATGAATGGAAGCATCGAGTAGAACATGTAGGCGTGAAGCCCTCACTGGACCTTGATGAACCATTGATTTTTTAATACTGGTGAAGTAAACACTCGTTCTTCGCCTGGGCGTGCGAACCTATAGCAACCAGCAGAAACCCGGGAGATTCGCGACCGCCCTAACTTCGTATCGCCCAACGATTTGTGTAACGAGCCCAAAGCCATGCTGCTGTGTAGCCTTTACCAATTGATGAGGTTCGCGAAACTTCCCTCCGTTGTCAAACGACAGCCTGTAGTTACGATGATCGGCTTTCGCCTCGCACGCGGGGCGCGGATTGAAACTGTGTAGTTGCTGTCAAAGTAGCGACGTGCCCAGCTTTCGCCTCGCACGCGGGGCGCGGATTGAAACAGCGTGTGGATGGGTTGATTCAGCCGGAACATTCTTTCGCCTCGCACGCGGGGCGCGGATTGAAACTTACTCTGGATTGGGGTTGTTTTAATGGCATCGATCTTTCGCCTCGCACGCGGGGCGCGGATTGAAACAATTCGTCGATCGGGCTTTCTCCATCTTGGTTGTCGCTTTCGCCTCGCACGCGGGGCGCGGATTGAAACCTTGTGCTGCAATTCAGGGGCAGCAGCGAACCGACTTTCGCCTCGCACGCGGGGCGCGGATTGAAACAGGTCTGCGATGTCGTCCCAAGACAATTCGTATTGCTTTCGCCTCGCACGCGGGGCGCGGATTGAAACGAGAAGTTTGCAGCATACGAAGCTGCCGATACTGACTTTCGCCTCGCACGCGGGGCGCGGATTGAAACAAACTCGCGACCTTCAGCATTCGTTTGGGAACTGTCTTTCGCCTCGCACGCGGGGCGCGGATTGAAACAGGATGAAGGATTGCTCTTTGCTCATCGGCTCGTCCTTTCGCCTCGCACGCGGGGCGCGGATTGAAACTGTGGTTCGTCGATGGAGTTTCGGAAACCTAGACTTTCGCCTCGCACGCGGGGCGCGGATTGAAACCTGTCTGATCGTCTCACCCGTATCCCTGGCTCTGACTTTCGCCTCGCACGCGGGGCGCGGATTGAAACTCCGGTTGTTTTCCAGACTCGGCGACCTGTGCTGCCTTTCGCCTCGCACGCGGGGCGCGGATTGAAACGAAGCGTGCGTGACGACGCGATTCCCTGCGTCCCTTTCGCCTCGCACGCGGGGCGCGGATTGAAACTTTGATTCCGGTTGAACGTGTTGAGTGTTTCCTGCTTTCGCCTCGCACGCGGGGCGCGGATTGAAACAATTGCTGGTGCATCTAATTCGTTCTGCGTGTCACCTTTCGCCTCGCACGCGGGGCGCGGATTGAAACGTCACACGGCGGCGAAACAGCGTGACCGGCTCAACTTTCGCCTCGCACGCGGGGCGCGGATTGAAACTCGAACTGGTCAGTGGTTGCGAGCTGATCTGAACCTTTCGCCTCGCACGCGGGGCGCGGATTGAAACTGGACTTCCGGGTTCTCGTACTTCGCAAGAGCGGCGAGTTCGGCACGAGGGAGCGACGGCGTGTGAAACGGG
>JAEUIH010000048.1 GCA_016795105.1 Planctomyces sp. | reverse complement strand
TCCTGACGGGGACTTGCACCCCGCTGATTTGATTCACTCGCAAACGCACTAGCAGGCACATTCCATGTGCCGTCCGCGACACAGTAGCTGCGTGGCAGGCGGACGGCATTCGGAGAATGCCTGCTACTTTAGTCGACTGTTGTCAGGTAGACCCCGAGAATTGCGATTGCGGCACCAGCGACTGCGAGCAGAGTAATACGTATGCCATAGACGATTCGAATCATCGGCATTACGAATAGCGGTGTAGTGTGAGTGAGAGTCAGCGCGACAGCCACTGAGGAGTATTTGTAGCCGACCTGACTGAGCCAGATTCCGAGCCACGTGCCACAGAGTACCGCGGGAACAAAATACTTGAGCTGAGCTGACTGGAAGAGTCCGGAAATGCTCTTTCTCAGAGTCCCAGAGGTTGCGACAAGTGCTGTTGTGCAGACCGCTGAGGCGAGGATTCTGATGAGGGCAGCTTCCAGAGGATTCGTATGTCCCATCACAACTTTGCTGGTAATTGCACCGATACCGGTGCAGATGGCTCCCAGAAGTCCAAACAGAATTCCTCGAGAGACCGATCCCGGAAACAAACCGGGGGCTTCCGTATTGAGTCGACGATCCGCTACGACGAACGATACGCCTGTCAAAGTCAGGGTGATCCCGATCAAATCCATTGAGCCGACAGATTCACTCAAAAAGGCCCAGCTCAGGAGAGCCGCAAAGATCGGTGAAGTGGTGGAAACCATGAGTGCTCGACGAGGACCCAGAATCTGAAGGCTTCGGAAGTAAAACGTATCACCAATCACGATGCCAACGAAGCCGCTGACTGCAAGCCAGCCACATTCGGTCACGCCAACCCCGAACATCGGCCGCCCTGTCAGAAAGGACTCGATCCTGAGATGAGTCAGCATGACAGCGGATGCGATCAGGTTTTTCCCAAAGTTCATTGCGAAGGCAGAGAGCTGAGTTTTTCCATAAAAAAGGCTGGCCAAAGCCCATAAGAAGGCCGCAAGAAGCGAAGCAGTTTCACCGAGCCCCATTTTTAACTCTCTATAGGGAAGTTGGTAAAACTCCCCAGTGGACAATGTCCATCACAGCAGGTGGATTGCCCGCGTCCTGAAGAATCTGACCCATCTTCTTCGCAAGCTGACGCAACAGGCTTCGAAAACCAGATTACCAAAGTTTATTGATTTCATGGACTCGTGCCAAAAAATCTCAGGGGTGGCGAACCGGCGATGCGTAATTCATTCAAATTTGAAGCCGCTCAGGAAGTACGTCCGGCCCGGCGACAAAGCCTGTTGCTGAGAGACCCGGAGACTGTAGAACCGCTGGTTATGGTTTCGGCGAGCGGTATTCGATTTGAAGCAAGAGTCTCGGAAGCCTCGCGTCAGGAATTGCTGATCATTACAAAAAAACCACTGCCCGCGCTGCCAAAAGCTCAGCGAGTGGATGTGGCATTCCAGCGAGATCTTCAGGGAATGCTGGGTGCCATTCCCGGAATCGTTCACTGGGTATATGACCTTCCGAATGAAACTCACACGGGAATTCTGCTCTCCAGTCCTATTCCCGAACAGTATCAGGTGTCACATCCTTCCTGCGTGCGAACCAGTATTCGTTATAAGGCGAAGATCGCAGGACAACTCTACTTTCCGGACTCCGCGAAATCATCGCCTGCAACCGTGTTGAATTATTCCCGCGATGGACTCTGCATAAAGACGCCCTTCTCCCCAACGCCGGGCGTCGTGTTTCAGTTTGCCTGGGAGGGAAACTGTTCAAAGCCGGTTGAAGGTCTAATCCGCTGGGTCACCATGCAGCCGGACGGAACCATTTGCGGATGTGAACTCTCCGAACCAAACGGCCTTTCTCTCTCTGGCGTCACTCCATAAGTAGGATGGGCATTCCTGCCCGTCGCGTGCTGCTACGGCGCAGGGTTGGCTCGGGCAGGAATGCCCAAGCTACGATTTGCTTATGGGCCGATCACTTTTTGATTGCCTTGAAGTTCCTGCATCGCGCGCAGAGAGGCATCGGTGTGAGGGAAGGTGCGGATGATTCTGGTGAGTTGTTCGACCCGAGAGTTCCCTGGTTCCATCGGCAAAGCAGTTTCGAGAATCTTCTGAGCCTTCTTTTCCTCGGCTTCCTGATCTCGCTGGAATTCTTCAGCCAGCTTCTTTTTGCGTGATGCACTCAGGGATGGGCGGATGTAATGAAATCGGTGCACAGAGATCGATCCGTCAAGGCCGACAGACCCTTTGACCAACTCCGTGTCGTCTCCGCGGTTCACCAGAAGTTCGAACGGATCAATTCGATTGCGAGCTCCCCATCGATACTGATGCACGATGATGGTATATCGTCCCATGGGAGCCTGTTTGGCAAGCCATCTTACGTTTTCGACGGGGCTTTCGGAGACAGGTTGAACATTCATGTCGACGTCAAGTTCTCCGTTACAGGCAGAACGAGGATGTTGATAGGAGATGTGTTCACCTGACGGTACGATGACATGTAAGTCGAGGTCATTGAACGAGTGCCATGCCAGAGAAAACTGAACTTCCCCGCGAGCTCCACCGGCGGCTTTGACCTTCTGCTGGATGCCCTCCGCGATTTCGGCAATTTCGCCGCCGGGGCCATTCAGTCCGGGAATACCGGCGAGTGCTGGCAGAGGATCCGGTGCAGGAATGCTGGCCGCGGCGAAGTCGGTAAGGGACGCGGGCTGGACAAGCAATTCTGCGGATGCTGGCGGATTAAGTTGTGCGACGTCCGGAGTGAGTTCGAGGGATTCTGAGTCACCTTCGTCTTCAAAACGGGCAAACGCCACAAGGTCGGGCGATTTTTGTTCCGCAGCCAAAACGATCAATGACAGAATCGCAACCAGTCCAACATGAAACAGAGCGCTAACACCTAACCCCCCCATAGTGTGCTTCGGAGGGATGACCACCGAGGACTCATTTTCCGGGGGCGCCTTAAAAGCGGCCAGTTTCAGTGTTTTTTGGCCCATTTGCCGTTCAGTGCCGCCAGGAGGAGAGGGTCGGTTTTGCAGGAAAGCCCTGAATAAACAAGTTTGTCAGCATTTTTCATAGATTTGAAACGCAAACACAAGCGATCGATCCGGTCTCTAATACGAAAGAATTGGACTTCGGTCTGGGAAGTTCGTGCGGGTTCCAACATGCAGGTTCGTCGGAAACAAGGCGAATTGGCGGGAGGAATGTTGAGTTCGCACCCGGACCCCCGTAAATTCGACAGTTCACGCCATTTCCAGCTTCGTTTTGGGGTCTTTGCTCGGGAAAACACGAGCATAAAATCGCAGGGATTCGGAAATCCCCAACGCCTGGTCTGGAAGTGAGCGTACTAATCGTATTCCTCATCGTCTGCCCGGTTCAATGGTTGGGCAGGTGGTATTGAGGACTGTTTTTCATCGATAACGGCTACAAAAAGCAGTGGTTATGGCAAACGAACCGGTCATCGAGATCCGCAACCTGTCCAAGATTTATCGCGACTTCTGGGGGCGAAAGAAAGTTCAGGCTGTGAAGAGCCTGAACCTCGAAGTCTATCGTGGCGAAGTGTTTGGCTTGCTCGGGCCGAACGGTTCCGGCAAGACCACAACCATGAAGATGTTGTTAGGATTGTTGTTCCCGACATCCGGCGAAATGAAGATCCTCGGCAAGCCTGCGTCAGATGTGAGTAAGAACGAGAAAATCGGATACCTGCCCGAAGAGTCCTATCTCTATCGATTTCTCAATGCTGACGAAACGCTCGACTTCTATGGCAGGCTATTCAATATGTCGGCCGCGGATCGCAATCGACGTGCCGATGAGCTGATCGAGATGGTGGGTCTGACGAAGGCTCGCCGCCGTCAGCTGAAAGAATATTCCAAGGGGATGACTCGTCGTATCGGTCTTGCTCAGGCATTGATTAACGACCCCGAACTTGTGTTGCTGGATGAACCAACCAGCGGTCTCGACCCAATTGGGACTCGAGAAATGAAAGACCTGATCCTGAAGCTTAAAGCATCCGGCAAGACGGTTGTGATGTGCAGCCATCAGCTGGGAGACGTTCAGGACGTGTGCGATCGGATCGCTGTACTCTTCCAGGGCGAGCTGAAAGTTCTTGGCCGAGTGGATGAGTTGCTTGAGATTCGTGATGAAATGCAGATTCGAACGGGAAGTCTGAGTGAAGAGGCACAGGCAGAGATTCGCAAGGTCCTTGACAAACACAACGTCAAGAATGCGTCTATTCAGCGTCCGCGTGCTGACCTCGAAGAGCTGTTTCTGCGAACGGTTCGGGAAAGCGGTGAACGCCCCGGACGACGCTTTACAACCGAAGAGATTGCCGCAGGGGCGGACAAGGCGAGTGGCAAGTAGAGTCACGGTGAGTCCCGGACGTTGTTTCTGAACCGATCTTCCTGAAGCTGATCGTCAGCCTGAATCAGTGGAATTCTGAACTATGGACTTTGATCCAACACCGTTTAATGCATCTGAGGCCTGGATTTCCTGGCTGAGACTGGTCGGAGTTTTGAGTCTCTGTGCCATTGGATTGTCATTCATTCTTGCGGTTGCTCGAAATGGCAGTCGGGGGGTCACGATCTTTGCCGAGGGCCTGAAGGGCTTTCTGAGTGACCTCACTTCGTTGAACCCTCGCCGTATCTTTGCACTCGCGTCACTGACGTTTAAGGATGCCGTCCGTCGCAAAGCCCTGCTTGTCTTTGTGGTGTTCATTGCCCTTTTGATGTTTGCCGGATGGTTTATTTCGGACTCAACCGGCCGGCCTGAACTTCAGGTTAAGAAGCACATTGCACTTGTACTCACATCGATCGCGTGGCTGACACTGCCGGTTGTGATCTATCTCAGCTGCTGGGTCATTCCTGAAGACATTGGGCTTCGGTCGATGCACACAGTGGTCACGAAGCCGGTTCGGCGCATCGAGATCGTTGTTGGCCGAATTCTGGGCTTCAGTTCTGTTGCGACACTTGTACTGGGACTCATGGGGCTCATCGGTTACGGATGGATCCTGCGACAGGTACCGGCAGAAGTTCAAAGCCATCTGACATGTCGCGTCCCTGTGTTTGGTCAGCTTTATTTTATTGACCCGGCTGGACAGCCATCGCGAACCGGAATCAATGTCGGTGACCCATGGATGTTCCGTTCGTTCGTGCAGGGGAATTCTCGCGCACGGGCTGTCTGGGTGTTTCGCAATATGACTCCGGAGACGGTCGGTGACGAGTTGACACTGGAATCCAGATTTGAAGCATTCAGAACGGTCAAGGGATCTGAGTCATCGATCAAATCCGGGATGGAGGCTCAATACGTTCTGGTGAAGAATCCTCGAGAAGAAGCATTCGGAGGCCTTGCGATTGGGGCAACTTTCCGAGACTTTGCGGATGCACTGCGAGAGGGGCAGTTCAACAACGCTGCTGAACGAGCGAATGAACTGGCGGAAAAGATTCGAACAAGTCCTCGCGAGATTCCGGAACAGGACTACGGTGGCCTGTTCTTCGGCAGTGGGGCAGCGAATCAGGTATTGGATGCCCTTGCGACGCAGGATGCAGGTAAGCCGGGCGCAGAATCGATTTCAGCGCTTTCAGGGAAATTCCTGAAGCTCTCCGAAACAGTCTCGGCACTTAGTAAGGCACAGGAGTCCGCGGGAAATGCTCCGTTTCTGAGCGTTGCTGACGACTTGGCTTCGATCGCTGAGACATTGTCGGCCGATGCAGAACTGCTGCGAGAACGACTGCCTCGACTGGAAGTGCCTCTGCCAACGTTTAACGTCGCAGAATTTCATGCCGGAGACAACGTTTCAAAGATTCCTCGTCGAATTCAGTTCACTGCCGACTATGAAACGCTGTCTCGATTTCTTTCTTCCAGAGTTGAAGCTCTCAACGCGGAAGGGAAGCTTGTCTCCGGAGATGCATTGAGTGCAGAACTGGAATCAAGCCTTGAGCAGGGCGGACCAATGTCGCCCGAGAATGCTCGGCTTCTCGCCACAGTACTGAATGAACAACTCAGCGCTGGCGAACTTGTGATTGCGGATGGCAAGCTAAGTCCCTCACAGAATCGACGATGGCTGACGTTCTTTGATACCCTGGTCCAGAAAGAAATGCTGGTCTCACAGGATATTGAAGGCTGGAAGCTGGAACTCGATCTGTTCAATGACCTGACCACGATGAATAATCTGCGAGTGGAAGTGGCGTGTGTCAATGACCAGATGTATCTGGGAATGGCTCGACCGGACCTGTTTGTGAGACTCCCGGATCGTTCGTTCCGAGTTGGTTATTTCAAGTCAATTCTGACATTGTGTTTGATGATGTTGCTGGTGGTTGTCATTGGCGTGACTGCAAGCTGTGTTGTGAAGGGGCCAGTGTCGGTCTTCCTGACCCTGACCATCTTTATCCTTGGCCAGTTTTTCCACGGCATGATGGATCGAATTTCTGGCGGCAAAGAGGCGGGACTTGGATTGGTTGAGTCTGCTACTTTGATCTTCCAGCACCGTAATCCAAATGCGGGGATGGATGCTTCTGAATCTACTCAGAACTTTGTTCGATCGCTGGACTCGGTCAGCAACGGACTCGTAAAAGGTGCAAATTCAATTGTGCCGGACTTTGGGATTTTCCAGAGTTCCGCAACCTATGTGGAAAACGGTTTTGACGTTCCGTTTGATTCTGCGGTGCTTCCGTCGATCGCGGCGTTTTTGGCCTTCCTGATACCCTGTATTCTCCTGGCTGGAGCTTGCCTTAAGTTCCGGGAGCTGGAAGCGAAATGAACAATCTCAATTCTCGACAGCGCAAACTGTTGTACGCCCTTGGAATCCTGGTGCTTTTGATTCCCATCATTTACTTTGGAGCACCCGTTTCTCGGGACGTCAAAGTTGATGACGCCTCGGTGGAAGGCGGTTATCTCGCGCAACTACGCCATGATCATCAACTGGGCGAAACGACACTTGGAGAAATCGATCCATCCAGCTCCGCTATGAACCTCGTGCTGCTTGGCATGAAGGGTATGGCTGTCTGCTATCTGCATCAGAATGCAATTGAGTACCAGGAACGTAAAGATTGGGCCAAGCTGCGTGAGACAGTGGATTCAATCATCATGCTGCAGCCCCACTATCGTGAAATCTGGAAGTTCCAGGGCTGGAACCTGGCATACAACGTTTCACGAGAATGGGACAAAGTGGACGACCGATACTTCTGGGTCAAGGAAGGCATTAAGTTCATTCAGGAAGGTACAAATCGAAATCAGAAAATACCGATTTTGTTTCATAACGTCGGCGAATTCATCTCCAGCAAAATGGGGATCTCCGATGAGAAGAAATTCTTCCGTCAGTACTTTGTCAGCGACCCAAATGTTGAAAAATTCAACGGTGGGGCCGACACAGACATTAATCCCAAAGGCATTGACAGCTTTCTTGTTGCTTACGACTGGTTCACTCTCGCTAACGCAAAAGACGATCTGTACGACATGACCGGGATGACACATGTGTTCTTCCGACAGGGCCCGCCCAAAGCGCGTCTGAGTTATGCTGAAGCTCAGCAGAAAGATGGCCTCGAAAATGAAGAAGCGAGACAGGCAAATCGAGCAGCCTGGGATGAAGGTTATCGGGAATGGATGGAAGTCTATGGTGTCTATGAATTCCGAGGTCTGCACGACTGGAAGTATAAGCTGAATTCCACGGAAGAGGACCTCGTGCAGATGGCTGAAGAGAACGGAATCTCTCTGGATGATCAGAGAAATCTGTGGGCTCGAAATGTGGATATGGTCCATTATCGGTTCTGGCGTGACTATGCAAACGCAGAACGTGATCCGGAAACGGTTGCTGCTCACCAGGCCTTCTTTGAAGGCAAGAAGGCCTACAACGAAGCTCGGTCCGTTGACCGCTATGTCAAAGGAAAAGAGGAGTACGAAAAGTCCGATGCAGAGCGGTTGTTTGACGAAGCGATGCAGAAGTGGGTGCGGGTATTCGAAAAGTACCCGAACATGAGCGTCGACAGTCAGTCTTACATTGATGAAGCACTGCTGACCGTGTACTACTGGATTAAGGTTCATGAAAACAATGGACGAAAGCCGCCAACCGAGTTTCCTCTGAAGACCTTCTGGGAAGGTAATGCAGACCGAAGACCAGAGATTGAGCGCGAATTTATGATGGATGCGATCCGTGTTCAGCCGGAAGAAACCCCGGCAGGCGGTTAGTATCCCGTCAGCAGTCAGGGGGATCTGCCCCCGCTAAAATGGAGAGTCCTAGTGGCGGCCGGTCCGATCTTTGCCCGCGAAGCACTGACTGCCCCGCGCAGATTCAGACATTACCTGATGCGTTCAGGATTTATCTCCGGTCTGCTGGTTCTGTTCTACAGTATCCGTCAGGCAACCCTGGGGTTTCAGGACCTGCAGCTTGCCGGTGATGTGGCGACATTCAGTAACCTGACTTTTCAGGTGTTCTGCTTTCTGCAGCTGACGCTGGGGTTGTTTTTTGCAACGCTGTTTTCAGCTGCCAACGTGGCTCAGGAGAAAGATCGGCAAACTCTGATTCTTCTTCTGATGACCGATATGCGGAACCATGAACTTGCACTGGGAAAGTTGCTGGCAAGCCTGTTGATCGTTGGAGTTCTGCTCACAGTGTCTCTGCCCGTGTTCTGCGCTTTGCGGTTGCTTGGCGGAATTACATGGGCTCAGATCGTCTGGTCACAGGCCATCATCGCATCGGCAGCATTGGCCGCAGGCACCTGGGGCGGGATGGTTGCGTTCTGGCGTGAGAAGACGTTTCAGACACTTGCGATCAGCGTGATGGGGGTCGTTCTGTTTGTCGCATTGGCAGAAGCCATCACGGCGGTGATTGGAATCGACAATGTGGTCGGATATTCCATCAGTCGGCTGTCTCCATTTCGCGCACTTTCTGAAGTGCTCGATCCGCTGGCTTTTGTCACCACCGGGGAAGTCCAGGTTTCGTCTTTCGGATCTGTACTGTCATTGCTGCTTCTTGCCGTAGCGCTCGCGGGAATTACGATCAATCGGATGAGGGTCTGGAATCCATCCCGACAGATGCGGATGTCGGCTATGGAAACCGAAGTATCTGTGGAATCGGTTCCATCAAAATCGGCGTCACCCGAAAAGAAACATCGCACAGTCTGGCACAACCCCGTCATCTGGCGAGAAATGTGCACTCGTGCCTATGGACGTCGAATGATCTGGATCAAACTCGCCTACGTGCTGCTCGTCGCAGCAATCGGCTGGTTCGCTTCCCGGCAGGCCGGCACCGCTTCGAATGAACTTGTGCTTGGTATGCTGACGTCCCCCGCGTTTGCCTTTCTTGGCATTGGCATTATGAGCCTGCTGCTGTTGAATGCTCAGGCTGTTACGTCAATCACAAACGAACGTGACGGTCGAACGCTCGAACCGCTTCTGATCACTGACCTGAGTGCACGCGAATTCATGCTGGGCAAGATTGGCGGAGCATTGTGGAATGCCCGAGAGATGATTGTCCTTCCTGTCCTGCTGCTGATCTGGATGACAGTCTCTGGCTCCGTCCGGACTCTGACCGTTGAGAATTGTTCTTACCTTATCCTCTCGTATCTGGTACTGGCTGTATTTGCAGTGACGCTGGGCCTGCATTCAGGGCTCACCTATGAGAATTCACGCTCGGCCATCGGAAACAGTCTGGGCACGATGTTCTTTCTGTTCGTGGGCATCTTTATTTTCATGCTTCTGCTTGTTGAAGCTCGTAGTTCCTTCGCGATTCAAATGCAGAGCTTCATCGTGTTTATCGGTTTTGGAAGTCTTGCCCTGTATTCCTCTCTGACCCACAAGAATCCATCCAGCGCCCTGACCCTGGCATCAATTGCATTGCCGTTTCTTACGTTTTATGCGATTACCGGCTTTCTTCTGGATGGAAACCTGGGAGTCTGTTTCTGGATCTGTGTTGCCTACGGATTCACAGTGATCGCCATGCTGATTCCGGCTATGACGGACTTCGATGTGGCGCTCGGACGCAATACCCAGGATGTAGGGTAACGGTTCGCTCCGTCGAACTGCCGCACTTCTCAGAGTCTTATCGTCGAGCCTTCAGAACACGGATGGTTTCTTTCAATTCAGCCTGAGCCGAAGGATTCTCCGGGATTGCCGAGTCCTGAAATGCGGGCAGCAACTGGTCCCATACAATGTTCAACTCAGCCTGCATGTTGTCCGAGTTAGCCGTGATTGCCACAACGGCGTCATGTTGAGGAAGCACAATACAGAATTGACCATCTTTACCGTCACCTCGATAGGCTCCATGTCGGCATTGCCAGAACTGAAATCCATATCCCTGACCCCAGTCGTCCGTTGGGTCACTGCCATTGGAAACCTGCTTTGATGTTGCCGCTTCAATCCAGTCGGCCGGAATCAACTGCTTGTCGTTCCATTTGCCCTTCTGCAGGTACAACTGGCCAAATTTTGCGATGTCTTCTGTTTTCAGGTAAAGTCCATAGCCGCCGATCGAAATGTCTTCAGGACTCTTGTCCCACTGCGGAGTCTCAATGCCCAGTGGATCGAAGAGCCTTGGTTTCAGGTAATCGACGAGCGACTGTCCGGTGACTTTTTGAACAATCGCAGACTGCATATATGTCGCCGGGGTATTGTACTGAAAGTGTGTTCCTGGTTTATGCGGAACGGGATGATGCAGAAAGGCGCGAATCCACGCGGATTCGTTGCGGGTCGCAACCTCGGTCTGATGACCGGTTGACATCGTCAGCAGATCCCGAACTCGCATACTCTTCAGGTTTGCTGATGCGTCTGCCGGCGAGGTTTCCGGGAAGAATGATATCACAGGATCGTCGATCGAGAGTCGGCCTTCAGAGACCGCCAATCCAACAGCCGTCGATGTGAAGCTCTTACTGAGTGACCAGAGCACATGCGGCTTATCTGCCGATTCTGGTTCCCACCACGCTTCTGCCACAACATGTCCATGCCGCACAAGCATGAAGCTGTGCATCGAGTTCACTTCTTGATCTGCGGTTGTGATGAACTTAAGTACCGAAGCCGAGGATACTCCCTGAGATTCCGGCGTACTGCGAGGCAACGATGTACTCTGAGCGGCGGCGGGCCGGACAATCAGGGCAACAGCCAGCAGCACCAGGGACAGAATCAGTTCATGAAAAAAACGAGGCCGCATATCGGACTACCTCTCTGAAGTGTTGAACAAAGCCGGGCTTGCAAAGCAAATCCGAATCGTCACCAGACGATGACCGCCAGAATAACACATCCCCCCCAAAGTAGCAGGCACATTCCATGTGCCGTCCGCCACGGCACACCTCGGCTGCATGTGCCGTCCGCCACGGCACACCTCGGCTGCATGTGCCGTCCGCCACGGCACACCTCGACTGCAAGTCCCCTATTTTAACAAAACGGTCCGTGGCACCTTTAATCGTTTAGGAATCGGATTGGGATGCATGGAATTTTTGGCCGGGGAGTTTGAGGGCTTTCGATAGCTGATGGGAAACGCTTTAGCAAAGTGCCGTCCCCGATGATCCGGGCCTGATGATTTCGGCGATGGCAATGAATGTTTGTTTTATGCCCGGATTGAGGACTTCTCGTCATGAAACTCACACTCGGACAGGCCAGGCAGGCAATGGAACTGGCACAAAGTGCTGTAGGTCGGCTTCAGGTGCAGCTGGAATCCGGTTCCACCGTCGAGTGGCAGCGTGCACAGCTCGAGAAGCAGCTGAAGCTGCAGCAGAACGCGATCATCTATTGGGGGAATGAATTTCGAAGACTGGGTGGCGATGTCGGTATGCAGATGCCGGTGGATGTTCTCTATGCCAGGTCGCGATCAGCTGAAGAAATCTGGGCGGATAATGTTGCTCGAGTCAATCAGAAAAAGCAGGAAGCGATGCAGGCTCAGCAAGAGGCCCTTGATCAGGCCACTTTTGATGATCTGGTCAATCGAATCAGGAATCAGCAGGCGTGGATTATCGGTCAGTGTCAACGCCTGTTCCAGAATACTAAAGATCACTGGGATGCCGGCAGTGCCGTGCATCTGTTTGGAGGCGAAAGTACAGTTAGACCACTGGCGATTGGTGGCGGGCTTAACGTAACCCCACTTTTGGAAGAAGCTATCCGGCTGCGTAAAGAGGGCAAGAAGGAAGCTGCGGAATTCAGGCTCCGGGAAGCAGCATTCAAGGTTTATCATTCGGCGATGCAGCTGGATGCGTACGAACGGAACATCGGGATTGGAGCAGAGCGAACAGAAGCTGCGATTAAGGTGGTTGCTGCCCTGAGTATGTTGATCGCCACTGGAGGAACAGCACTTTCGGTGGGTGGAGCCATGGCAGTTGCCGCGGCTGGCGAAGGCGGGCTCCAGGGCACTTTACTGCTCGCGACCGCAGTTGATGGAAAGCAGCAAATCTCCGCGGAAGATTTGAAGGCAGCAGCGCTCGAAGTTGCAATCGCTGCCGGAAGTGCGGGTCTCGGAAAGTACGCAGAAAAAGTCGGAAAATTGCTGGCGCCTGGTGCACTCCAGAAATTCCTCGGCAAGCCACCTTCAGCAGAACAGATCGATTGGGTTGTAAAACGCTTCGTGAACTATGTCAGCGCGAATTCCGGATACATAGCGAAGCGATTGACGGGGCTGGACAAAGACCAAACGTGGAATGTCTGGCTATCTCTGATCGCTCCGATCGTTGGCGAAGTCCCCGTGGAACTTACGAAGGAACAATCGCTCAACAGGACCTGGGCTCCTCAATAGATCCCCGAACTTCCGCAAAGAACTGTGGGAGGTGTCGGCTACTTTTCAAGACTAATTTGCATGCGGGCGATTCTGGCGGAGAGCTGCTCATTACTGAGACGGCTTCGCAATCGATCCACAAGGAGTGGAAAGCACAGTGGAGTAAATCGATTGGGCTCTGACAGGATAACTTCACTCTCTCGCAGTTCTTTCAGAGTAGCCAGAAGTCGACTATGTTCCAGCTGCCGCTCAAGGACTTCTCGGCGAGATTGCTTCAGCAACAGATTGTCGGGGTCATAGTTCGAGAACACATCGTAGAGTAATCCACTGCTGGCCTGCAGCTGTCGTGCCGATTTCTGCTGACCTGGAAATCCCTGAAATACCAGACCGGACACTCGCGCGATTTCGCGGAACTGACGCTTTCCCATTTCGGCTGCGTTCAGACTCTGATCGATATCGCTTGCCAGATGATCGTCGCTGATCAGTGCTGCGATGTCGTCTCTGTGCAGAGTAACCTCGGTGGGCGATAACAGTTCGAACCCATAGTCGTTGACAGACATGGAAAACGTCGCCGGACGTTTCTGTGCCAGCCGCCATGCGAAGAGTGCCGAAAGGCCTTCATGGACCAGTCGCCCGGCAAACGGGTAGAAGAAAAGATGGTGTCCCTCCCGCGATCGAACTCGCTCGATCAGCAACTGGTGTGGCAGCGGGATCAGCGATCTCTGCTGCTGCAGTTCCAGCACTGGTCGAACAGCTTCCATTTCCGGTCCATCGAATCGGCCTTCGCAGGCCTGCTGAAGTCGATGTCGAACGGCTGCTGCGAGTTCAGTCGAGAGTGGCATTCGGCCACCCATCCAGCGTGGAATCAGAGCTTTCTTTGAACTCTTTGCACGTCGGACCCAGACAATCATGTCATGGATGTGAACCAGTTCCACAGTACGTCCGGCAAGGGCAAAGCAGTCGCCTGGTTTCAGTCGCGTCAGAAATGATTCTTCCACGGTCCCAAGTCGAGGTCCGTTCAGATACTGCACAATCAAAGAAGCATCGCTCACGATGGTTCCGATCGCCATTCGATGCTGTCTGGCAGCTTTTTGATTTCCAATGATGTACAGCCCGCCTGTCTCTCTCAGTCGATGATAGTCCGGGTAAGCACGCAGTGCCTGTCCCCCTCGCGAGACAAAATCGACAACCCATTGCCATTCTTGTTTGCTCAGGTCTGAATAGCTGGCCGTGCTCCGGATTTCGTCCAGAAGATCATCCGGCGTAAAGCCTGTCCCCAGTGCAACAGTCACCGCGTGCTGACAAAGGACATCCAGAGGTTGCCGATGTGGATCGCGACCTTCCATAAAACCGGCCGAGATTGCGTCTCGGGCAGCGGCGATCTCAATCAACTCCAGAGCGTGCGTCGGGACACATGTTGCTCGGCTGACTGCACCTGGTCGATGTCCACTTCGGCCAGCTCGCTGAAGCAGTCTCGCAACACCTTTAGGGCTGCCTACCTGGAAGACTCGATCAACCGGACTGAAGTCGACACCCAGATCCAGACTGCTTGTGCAGACAACCGACTTCAGTGTTCCTCGTCGAAGGCCATCTTCAACCCAGGAACGAGTCTGTTGATCGAGTGATCCGTGATGAACGGCAATTTGCCCGGCCCAGTCCGGCTTCGCCCCCAGCATCGCATGGTACCACGCCTCCGTCTGTGATCTGGTATTTGTAAATACCAGTGAAGTTCCCGATCGTTCGATTTCATCAATCAGTGACGGCAACTGCCGAAGCCCCAGATGTCCGGCCCATGGGAATCGTTCAATCGTGTCAGGAATCAGAGAGTCGATGACAATTTTTCTTCGAGTTTCGCCCTGAATGCGAGTGCCGGTGCGACCGGCTTGTGCGAGGCGGCCGGCTGGTGCGAGGCGGCCGGCTGGTGGCAAAGGGTTTCCGAGCAGGACAGACATCGCTTCGTCAAGGTTTCCGAGCGTTGCAGAGAGTCCCCAGACACGTAGTTCCGGTTTCCATCTCCGCAACCGCGCCAGGGCAAGTTCTACCTGGACTCCTCGTTTGGTCGACATCAACTCATGCCATTCGTCACAAATGACGCATCGAAGCTGACGAAGCTGATGCTGGGCGTCCGGGCGAGTTAAGAGCAAAGAAAGACTTTCCGGAGTCGTGATCAATGCGGTGGGAAGGCGTTTACGCTGCCGATTTCGAACGGCCGTTGAAGTGTCTCCGGTTCGGCTTTCCAGAGTCCAGCCAGGCAGCAGTGCCTGCAGTGGTTTCAGCAGCGCTTCTTCTGTGTCGATGGCCAGAGCCCTCAGCGGAGTGATCCACAGGACACGAAGCGGAGGCTCATCCTGAGAGGAACCAGCGGCGGTCTCATTCCTTGAGGTTTTCGAACCGGGTTTTGCAACTTTGGCTTCTGCCAGAGCTTCTGCAACGGGTCCCAGCCATGCGGCGAGCGTCTTACCGGTGCCGGTCGTTGCATGAATCAGACCGCTCTCTCCATTCAGATATGCAGACCATGTCTGCTTCTGAAACGGAAAAGGTTTCCATCCGTGCGAATTCATCCACTCAACAACCTGTCGAACGGCCTGGTGTTGCCTGAGAGGTCGACGAGTTGGAGTCGGTTTGTCGTGCGGATCCTTCATGATGCCCGATCCGCAGGGTCTGCAAGTCGACGGACCATGTCGAGTGTATCTGCATCCTGAGCCGTTTTGTCTGTTCGCTGGCGAACGATTCGCGGAAACCTGACAGCAATTCCGGCTTTATGTCGATCGGATCTTTGAAGCCCTTCAAAGGCAAGTTCAAAAACGAGTTCCGGCTGAACCTTTCGCACGGGGCCAAACCGTTCGAGTGTATGAGACTGCACAAAGCGATCCACTTCCTGGAGTTCTTCGTCCGTCAGTCCGGAGTAGGCCTTTGTAAATGGTACCAGTTGCCCATCATGCCAAACGGCAAACGTGTAGTCCGTGTACATTCCGGCTCGACGGCCGTGGCCTCGCTGAGCGTAAACGAGTACAGCGTCGCAGCGGTATGGATCAACTTTCCACTTCCACCACTCGCCGGTTGCCCGTCCGGCTCCATAGACGCTGAGTCGATGCTTAATCATCAGCCCTTCTATTCCAGGAGCATGGAGTTGTGCTCGCAGTTCAGAGCATTCCTGCCATGTCTGCGGTGTGAAGCATTCAGACAAAAAGATGCTGCGAGTATCGTTCGTCTGCTGTTCAGGCTGTTCGGTATCGTGAAGATCATCAAACAGGCTGCGTTGTTTCGGTATGCGATTCAGTTTGGTGCTTCCTGTGAACATACTCTCAAGGATAGTATTGAGCAGTCCGCGTCTCTGGTGCAGTGGGGCCGAGCGAATATCCACACCGTCGGATTCAAGCAGATCGAATGCTGCAAATCGCGCTGGAAAGTCTTTCAGGATTTTCGCACCGGGGATCTTTCGTCCCAGTCGTTTCTGCAGAGCGCTGAAACCGGCCGGCGCCTCGTGAAGCCAGATCAGGATCTCTCCATCCAGAACGGTGCCCTCGGGCAGTTCCCGAGCTGCATCGCTCAATTCAGGAAATTGCTGACTGACAATTTCTTCACCGCGCGACCAGATTGTGACGGTATTCGCACGTCGTATGATCTGAGCTCGAATCCCATCCCATTTTCGTTCAATTATCCAATGATCGGGAACGCCCATCAGGTCCAGATCCGAATTTGTCAGCGAATGAGCAAGGCAAAAGGGATAGGGACGGCTTCGAACCGTATCACTGAGATCCGAATTTGTCAGATATTGGATCAGGTTTGGTTCTTCATGCCATGCACCCATGAGGCGATGAGTAACGACACTGGGATCGATGTCGTGAGCTGCCGCAAGAGCTCGCACCACAAGCTTGCGAGAAACGCCCACTCGAAATCCGCCGGTCAGCAGCTTGTTAAACACAAGTCGCTCCTGACCATCAAGCAAAGACCACGCCGCCAGTACATGTTCACGAATCTCGAACAGCTCGGTGTCCGCCGGTAACAGCAGGAACTTGTGTACGACCTGATGCAGAGAACATTCGTCTGCATTGAGGCTGTTTCCGGTTCGTTCGGGAAGCAGCAGAGCGATCGTCTCCGCCAGGTCCCCAACGAACTCGTAACATTCGTCGAACATCCACTGCGGGAATTCAGCGACTTCCGCACACCACGACTGCAGTTGCCGGATGGTTACAAGTCTTCGAGGTCTGCGTCCGCAGAGAAATCGAAGAGCCCAGTGTGCATCTTCGGCCGTAGCCTCACGAAACCAGCAGGTCAGTGTATCGACCTTCCGATTGGTTTTTGTTGTTTCATCGAGTTCACGAATCAGCTGGGCAAATCGCTTCACGGGAGCGTTTCCCCCGATTCAGCTTCCTGCGATTCACCCGTGAACTTCGTACTGAGTGAATTGCTGTCAATTCCTTTCTCCCGCAGCCATCGCACCATTGGTCCGGTTCGGCCATGTGTGACGAGTACCTTTTCCGCATCGGTCGCGGAGATTGCTTTCAACAATCCGGGCCAGTCGGCATGATCGGAGAGAACAAATCCGCGATCAACGGACATCCAGCGTCGAGTACCGCGGATCATCATCCATCCGGAGGCTGTAGCCGTTGAACAGATGCCGAATGGTTTGAGCCAGCTTGAGTCCTGAGCTGCGGGTGGGGCTATAATGATCGCACCTTCCGGCCTCGTCGATTTTTGACGATGATCCGGGACTGTGGTTTCCGGAAGAGTCACCCCCGTGTCCCGATAGTCTTCATTCAATTCCTCAACGGCTCGATGACAGAGAATCGGACCGATGGAAGGATCGAGAGATTCCAGGATTCTTTGAGCCTTGCCAAGCGAGTAAGCAAAGATAACGGCGGTCTCACCACGGTCTCGTGTCTGCCTCCACCACTGATTGATTTGCTCAAACACTTCATCAGGATTCGGCCAGCGAAAGACAGGCAGTCCGAAGGTGCATTCACTGACGAATGCATTGCAGCGAACAGGTTCGAATGGCCGACATGTCGCATCATGGAGGACTTTGTAATCGCCGCTGATGACGACCACATAACCCTGATACTCCATTCGGACCTGAGCAGATCCGAGTACATGGCCGGCAGGATGTAATGAGACGCGGACTCCGTTGATTGTCAGCGTCGTTCCATAAGGAATGGTGTCGATGTGAGCAGAATTTCCGACGCGTCTCCGGAGGACTCTGTGGCCATCTTCCGTTGTGAGATATTGGTCCATGCCTGTACGAGCATGGTCTGCATGAGCATGAGTGATGACAGCTCGAGAAACTCGGCGCCACGGATCAACATAAAAATCGCCCTGAGGGCAATAGAGCCCTGCCGGGCTTTCCTGCAGCAGCGATTCCAGCACGACCTAGTCTTCCACTTCGGGGATCCGAGAATTGGGCAGAATTTCCACTTCCTCCCAGATAGCTCGCTTCGATTCCTGATCGTAGGTCAGAATTCGATCCCGGCTACCCGGTGCCGGCTTTTCATTTCGCTCCGGAATCCACTTGCGGTGCTGCTCAACAACTGAACTGAGGGCAGGTTCGTGGATGCGGTTCGTCCATTCATTGGGGTCTTCACGAAGGTTGTAGAGTTCCTCAGAGCCGTCAGCGTAGCGAATATAACGCCAGTCGCGACTTCGAATTCCATGATTATCATGATTGTGTGTCGTAATTGCGGGCCACCCACGATCTGTTTCAGAGTCCTTCAGCTGCGGTACGAGGCTGTGGCCTTCGAGGCTGCCGTCCGGGGAAAGGCCGCACATTTCGACAAGAGTTGGATAGATATCAAGCAGTTCAGCAGGCTGGTCACAGCGTCCTCCCGGGGTGATTCCTGGACCTGTGAAAATTAAAGGAACACGAGTCGATCGTTCCCACAAAGTGTTTTTTCCCGTGATTGCTTTCTCACCAAGATGCCACCCATGATCCGACCAGAGCACCACAATCGTGTTTTCAGCGTGTGGAGATTTTTCGAGTGCATCAAGAACTCTGCCAACCTGATTGTCTACAAAGCTCGTACACGCAAGATATGACCGTACCAGATTGTTCCACTGGTTGGTTTCCGCCAGAAACCGATGTCGAGGCTCCGGCAGTTTCCAGTGCAGATACCAGCTGAATCGGGGGGTGTCGTTACGATCATCTGCAAGGAATGGCGGCAGCTGCAGAGTATCTTCCGGATACAGGTCAAACCATCGTTGAGTCGCATAGCAGGGGACATGTGGCAGGAAGAAGCCAACGGACAGGAAGAACGGAGGCCGATCGTGGCCACCGGGTAATGCTTCCAGCTGATTTACCGCCCACGATGCGATCTGATAGTCGCCTTTGTCTTCGTCCCGGTGAGGAAAGACACCCCAGTCGACAAGCGGATGACCCGAGGGTGTTTGAACCAGTGGTTTCTCGGGACGTGCTCCAATGCCGGAGCCCGGACCAATGACGTCAAATTCCTGATCCGCTGGCCGTCGTCCGGAATTTCCGTGATAAATCTTGCCACCGGTCATGGCTTTGTAGCCAGCGTTTCGAAGTGCCTGTGGCAGAGTGACGATGTTTGCCAGTTGCGGCACATCGCGAAACCAGGGAGACAATCCATAGATACCAGTCGACGAAGGTCTGCGGCCCGTCAAAAGGCTTGTCCGGGATGGATTACAAAGTGGCGACTGACAATGTGCATTCAGGAAAACGGTTCCGCGTTCCGCCAGCCGATCTATATGGGGTGTTTGAATCTGAGGATGCCCGCCAAGGCAACCAATCCAATCGTTCTGATCATCGATGGCGATCATCAGAATGTTTGGACGTATCTCGCCTGACTCTGCAGGTTGAATGACGAACAACGATCCGCAGAGAACCAGCAAAGCTGCCAGGCGCATGACGAGATCTCCTCAGTTCAGACACTGCCTGTTTAAAGAGAGTACGTTTAAAAAGATCGCAATCAGAAGATCGGACCAGGGACCCACGGACAGAATTCTTCGTCGCCGATTCCCTGTTTTTCGCTGAGAGTCATTTCTCCACTGGCAGTAGCAATGATCTTTTCAAAGATCTCGCGTCCAACCTGTTCAACGGTGGAACCTTCCAGAATCGTGCCAGCGTTGATGTCCATGTCATCCTGCATTCGGTGGAACATCGGCGAATTTGTTGCGACCTTGATGGTGGGTGCCGGCTTGCATCCAAAGCAACTGCCTCGACCAGTCGTAAACACCACTACCTGCGAACCTCCGGCCACCATACCAGTGACAGAGGCCGGATCGTAACCCGGAGTATCCATCAGCACGAAACCACGTTCGGTCACAGGTTCGGCGTACTTATAGACTGCTCGCAATGGAGCCGTTCCACCCTTCGCAACCGCACCAAGCGACTTTTCGAAGATGGTTGTCAGACCGCCATGTTTGTTTCCAACGGATGGATTGTTATCGATCGCGGCATAGTTGCGGCGAGCATAATCTTCCCACCAGCGAATTCGCTCAAGCAGTTGCTCGGCGACCTTCCGAGAAATACTTCGTCGTGTCAGCAGCTGTTCCGCGCCATAAACTTCAGGGATTTCGGAGAGAATCGCGGTTCCACCATGAGCAACCATCAGATCGCTGGCATACCCAAGTGCCGGATTTGCCGTAATCCCGCTGGCGCCGTCGCTGCCACCGCATTCGAGTCCGACTTTGAGCTCTGAGATTGGGATCGGCACCCGGCGCACGTTGTTCGCCTGAGGAAGCAGTTCCCGCAGGACGCCAACAGCGCGATCCACAGTCTTGCGGACCCCGCCGACTTCCTGGATGTTCAACACCATCGGATTCCCGACTGCCGGCGTGCTGCACTGACGTGACGTGCCACCACCTAACTGAACAAGACCATGCTCCTGTTCGAGGTGTCCGGCCTGCGCTGTTTCACAACCCAGTCCAAGTACAAGACAGGCGGAGATATTTGGATGACGAGCAAATCCGGCCAGTGTCCGATTCAGCTGTTGATGGTCTTCACCTCCAAATGCAAAGGCACAACCACTCTTGTGAATAAGAGGAATAATGCCATCAATGTTCGGGTATTCGCTGAGATCAGACTTCGCCAGTTCCTGAGCAACATAACGAGCGGTTGTGGCAGAACAGTTTACGGTGCTGACCAGAGCCACGTAGTTTCGAGTACCGAAAGAACCGTCCGCGCGACGGAATCCCTGAAAGGTGCGTTGAGTCGTTGGTTGTGGCGGTTCAATCAGTTCGGTGCAGTACTCATAGTCGGTCTCACGCCGGGATGCGGCAACATTGTGAACATGGACCCACGCACCGGCGGCGATCGCTGACGAGGCAAGGCCGATCTTCTGGCCATACTTCAGAATCGGGGCTCCCTCCGGAATATCGCGGACTGCAATCTTATGATGTGCAGGAATGGCTTCGCGTGTGACCACAGCAGAGCCATTTGCGGCCGACACTGTTTGACCGGCCGGAATGATGGCTCGCGCGACCGCGACATTGTCAGAAGGGTGAAGCAGCAACAAGGCGTGTTCAGAACTCACAACAGTAATCCTCAGAGCAATTTAATTTTTCGTGAGCAGGTCGTAGAAAGATGCAGCAGAGAGAGCAGTAAAGGTCATACAGCACAGTATCAGGCCGAGTTGTCGCCAGACAGGAGGTTGTATCTCCTTCGGCAGAAATCTGCGATTCAACAGCAGAATCTGCAGAGCTCCGATCGCAAGAATCGGACTTGCCAGCAATCCCAGAATTTTAAACAGCGCGACAACATTATCACCGATTGTCAGCGCAACCACACCCCAGACAAGAAAGACCATCAGCCATCTGGCATAAAGTCGGCTTGACGTGAGTTTCTGAAGCTTCGGCCATCCGGACCAGCAAACGTCTGAAACAACTCGAGTCAAACAGTCCATGTTGCCGAGCTGAGTCGAAAACAGAATCCAGAACCCATTGAACAGTGCCAGAAACCAAAACCCTGACCACAGCCTTTCAGCCATGAATTGCGCCTGAAATGTGCCGGCTTCATAACCAGTGAGCTGCTTGTCTACAGGTACAATCTGCAATGCCAGATTTACGTTCAGAAACATGCCGACGACGCAGCCAAAAGCCCATAGTGCAGTCTGGTCGATCAGCGAATACTTCCACCAGATCGACCAGCGACGAAGGTTCTCCTTTGTTGCCCGAAACACGCAGCCGGTGGAAGAAAGCTCTGTGTGGCCTTCGGCGAGAATTCCTCCGATTGAACCCACCCAGCGTCCCATGCCAAATCCCTTGTCTCGGCACCAGTTGGAGATTGCGAGATTTCCAAGTCCACCGGATCCAGCTGTTGCCGCAAAGACACCCAGTAACACTATGTCCATGTTCTCGGGGAGTCGGCTGGGAATCAGGAAGCCTTTGGCAGTCTGTATCCACGATGCAAAGGGCACGAACAGAATGTTGGCAAGCGTCAGAAAGGCAAAGATAAAGATCACCATTGCCCATGACAGGCGTTCCAGCATTCGTTCAATGGATTTGCCGGAGAGAAGCAGAAGCACCGTCAGACCCAGGACAGCATATGAGATCCACATCACTGTGCCACGATCTGCTCCACTGGCATCCGGTAGCCCATTACTTCCGGCTGCAAACAGTACCGATGCGCAACCCAAAGCAAGTGCGGGAGTTGCCAGCTGGAGGATCCCAAGAACGATGTACAGTGCACCCCAGACTTTCGCACCTGGCCGAAGTCGCATAATGCCAGTGAGGACAGGTTCTCCCGTATAAAGTGTGTAACGGATGGCTTCCATGTTGAAGAGCCACTGAAGCAGGATTCCGGCTGTTGCGACCCACAGAATTCCCGGGCCATACTTCACTGCGGTCATCGGCCCCACAATCCATTCGCCGCCGCCAATCGATCCTGCCAGCAGGATGGCTCCCGGACCAATCGTTTTCAGAACGTTGCGCGTAGTGATCGGCAGCGGCTCCGGCATTTCTTCTGTTCGCCAGTCCGGAAGGCAACCATGATCTCTGTGCTCTCTCATCTGGATCTTGTTCCTTCCGTCGCGTGAAGAAGTCCGCGGATATAACCAAATGCAAATAGTCGGCCGAGCATTGTATAGCCGGGCTCGCCATCATCTTCTCCCACCATTTGTGGGACGTGGTCCGGTCTGAGCGGCCCGGAGAACCCCGCGTCACGCAACGCGCGAATCGCGGCTGCCATATCTGTGGGACCATTGTCGTGAAAAGTTTCTGAAAACGACTCAGGCGTTCCTCGCACGTCACGAAAATGGACGTACTTGATATGCGGGCCCAGTCGTTGAATGGTGGCCGGTATATCGACTCCCATCGTGGCAAATGTTCCCTGGCAAAAACAGACAGCGTTTGCCGAGCTGGGGACCATTTGCACAAGCCGCTCAAAACCCTCCACGTTGTGCATGATTCTTGCTTTGCCGAGCAGTGATGGCAACGGTGGATCGTCAGGGTGCATCGCCAGAGTCACGCCGCACTGTTCGGCAACCGGAATCAGTTCATTCAGCATCCGGTCCAGCTGTTCCCAAAGCTTCTCCGGCGTTAGTCTCCGCGCCTGTTCATCAAAGTCAGCGTTCGGGGCTCGGTAACCCAGAAGCACCGCCTGCTCAACATCTTTCAGGTGAAAGGACGTCACCTTGGCACCACCACGCTCCGGGGCATCCAGCCGAGTTCTGCACCAGTCGGTTCCAGCCATGAAGTTGTAACACAGGAGCCGAATGCCAAGGTCCGACATCTGTCGGATGAGATCTTTGAGCAGCCGAATCTCGGTCCCGTCGTCACATCCCAGCTTGATGTTTTCAATCGGCAGATAACCTTCAACGACGGACAGCTGCATTCCCCAGGAATTGATCCGCTTTTGAGCGGCTTTTAGTATCGCCGGATCAGAACCCGGATAACGGTGAACGACCTCTGTCACACCACATTGAGCAGCCAGCTGCAGATTGACATCATTGATCGGCGTAAGAACAGTACCCAGCTTCACGGTGTAGACTCCGGAACTCCCGAATCAGGCGGCCAGAAACGACCTGCCAAAGAACGAATTGCAGATGCAGTATTGCAAACGAGTGGAAGTTCGTACATTCTGCAGCCCTGTGCCTGAAGTTACTCAACCCTGAAAGCAGTGTCAGGGGTGAGATTCGGGCATTGACCGTACCGAGGAGAATCGGGATGCTGAGATTTTTTGAAACGACGCGTGGCCGACGCCGTGAATTTCTCCGCGCTGGCGGGTTAACGCTTGGCGGATTGACGCTTGCGGATTTTCTTAGAGCTAACGCTGCTGAAAAAGGGCGTCCGAGTTTTCTCAGGGACCGTTCCGTCGTGTTTCTGTTCTGTCACGGCGGCCCCAGCCAGATCGAAACGTTCGATCCAAAGATGACGGCTCCGGATGGGATTCGAAGCACAACAGGTGAGGTTGCTACAAAGGTCCCGGGCATCACTTTCGGGGGAACTCTTTCTGGTCTTGCAGCTAGGGCAGATCGCTTTTCCATTGTGCGTTCGTTTGCTGCAGGCGACGGAAATCACGACATCAAACCGATCGTATGTAACGATACACTGCGAGCAAACTTCGGATCGATTTATGCGCGTGTGGCCGGAATGAACAACCCGATGTCGGGCCTGCCAACAAACATGGCCATCTTCCCGCAGTCGGTCGATCCATCTACAGGACCCATGCAGACCGGTTTCGGGCGATTTGATTCCACCGGGAAACTGGGGACCGCGTGGGCTCCCTTTATCCCGGGTGGCGGTGGTGAGATGCAGAACGACATGACACTCACTTTGTCCAGACAGAGGATGGATGACCGTCAGTCTTTGCTGACGGGACTTGATCGAATTCAGCGATCCATCGACGGAAGTGGTATCCTGGAAGGCATGGATTCGTTTCAGAGTCAGGCGTTTCAGACGATACTCGGTGGTGTTGCCGGAGTCTTTGACCTGACGAAAGAAGATCCTCGAACTGTCGCACGTTACGACACCGCACCATTGATGCGTCCCGACATGATTGATCGCAAATGGAAGAACTACGAACACTACGTCGACCACAATAAGTCACTGGGGAAGCTCATGCTGCTTGCCCGACGACTCTGCGAAGCAGGCTGCGGGTTTGTCACAGTGACCACCAACTTCGTCTGGGATAATCACTCGGACATCAACAATGCCGGCGTAGCTGAGGGAATGAATTACTGCAGCCTGGCACTGGATCATGCAGTTTCAGCGTTTCTCGATGATGTTCAGGAACGAGGTCTCAGCGACCGAATCCTGCTGGTCATTACCGGTGAAATGGGTCGAACGCCGCGAGTAAATCAAACGGGTGGTCGCGATCACTGGGGTAACCTCACGCCTCTGTTGCTGGCAGGGGGTGGGATTCAGCCCGGACGAGTCATCGGGCAATCGACTCGAGACGCCGGCGAACCCGCGTCCGAAAAAGTCACAATTCCCAACCTGCTCTCCACCATCATGCACTCACTCGTTGATCCTGGTCAGGTTCGACTTGCTCAGAACATCCCGCAGGATATCCAGAGGCTGATCACCTCCAGTTCGCCCATTCCCGATTTGCTGTGATGCCGATCGGCAACATGTGTTGCTGAAAAGAATCAGCAAGTGTTTCCCGGGATCCTCAGTGAACCTGCTGTCGTACGGAGATTTGCAGGGAAAGCACAAATTCCCAAACTGTGGCACCGGATTTGTAAATGCAGTTGATCACTCTTTGTCAACGCGCCGCAACGGCGTACGAAGTCGAGTGGTTACTGGATTGGTGAGGTGTTACTTGAAATCGCAGGAATTGGCTCTCATCTGCAGCAGTTCGCCGGGATTCTTCCGCAGCGTCGGTACGCTGCTCGGTTCCCGATACCGAATTCTCGAATGCTACACGATTCAGGAAGCAGTACCGCTCACACAACTGCATGTACCGGAAATTGCAGTGCTGGACATCCGCTCGGCAGGACCTCAGCAAATCGGCCGAACATGGGCACTGATAGAATTTGCAAAAAAGACGCTGAGCCTGGTGGTGATCAGCGAAGGTCAGCTGACCGACGAAGATATTCCGCTCGAAGTTCGCGGTCGTGTTCGCATCATTATGCATGCAGGTCACGACCCTTCGGCGACGGGGCTCACTGAGCAGATTCTTGAGTCCGTCAATTCGGGTACCTCATGTCCGCCGCCTGCCCCGGTGGTCACTGAAGAATCAATCGCTTCGATGGATGTTGTTGCTCACAATGCCCGGCTGGTGCCGGAATCTCTGAATCATCGAAAACCTGCTCCTGCCGCTCGGTCATCTGCAGAATCATCCGCTGAAGCAAACACAATTGCCGACAGATTCAGAACACGAACGCCCGAGCTTCGTCAGATGCTGCGTCGGCTTGAAGTGGCTGCTCGACACAACGTGACAATGCTGCTCATCGGCGAAACCGGATCCGGTAAGACTCATCTTGCGAGTTTGATTCATGAAGCATCACAGAGGGTCAATGAGCCTTTCCTGCATGTCGCTTGTGGTGCACTTCCGGGGGAACTCATCGAAAGCGAACTGTTTGGACATGTCAAAGGAGCGTTCACAAGTGCTCATGCTGACAAGGACGGGAAATTCCTGGTTGCCGGTGAAGGAACGATTCTGCTCGACGAAATTGATGTACTGACTCCTGACCAGCAGGTTAAGTTGCTCCGAGTCATCGAGAAGGGTGAGTTTGAGCCAGTCGGTTCAAATCGCACTCTGCACGTCAAAGCAAGAATCATCGCAGCCAGCAATCTTCAGCTGCAGCCGCTCGTTGAACAAGGCCGCTTCCGACCGGACCTCTATTATCGTCTGAACACGTTGTGTTTTACGATTCCGCCGCTGAGGAAGCGTCTTCCCGACATCGAGCCACTGGCTCGGTACTTCGTTCATCGTCATGCGTCGCAACTGGGGGTCGACATTGTTGAAATTACACCTGACTTCATCGAATGTCTTCTGAACTATCCATGGCCAGGCAATGTTCGCGAAATGGAAAACGCGATTCGCAGTGCAGTAATCTATAGCACGAACGGCAGAATGTCGGCTGATACCCTGCCGATTCATATCGTCGAAGGAACCGCTGGTCCGGCCAATGATCCTTCAGTCGCCGCCTTCTTCGCTGTGCGTCAGGGAGTATCGCTCGAAAATCGTATTGAGCTGACGGAGAAAGACATCATTGAACAGGCTCTGCTGAACAACAATTTCAGCCGCACCAATACCGCTCGCCATCTGGGAATCAGCCGAGTCACGTTATACAACAAAATGCGAAAGTACGGCATTCTTCCCGAAAAGTAGCAGGCACTCTCCGAGTGCCGTCCGCATCCCCCCAAAGTCCTCATCACGCTCCGCCGTGATGTCGAAGCTGTATTTGCTAAGTAGGATGGGCATTCTTGCCCGTCACGAGTCCTGTTTGTGATTCGTCACGGTGGCGTGAGCGTTGCAAGGGGTGTAGCCAGGGCATGCTCGGGCAGGAATGCCCAAGCTACATTTGGGTTGGATAATCCGGAACGGTTGTGGGAGCGTAGTCACCGGTGAGCCAGCGGACGAGGAGATTCAGCTCTGTTTCAGACAGTTGTTTCTCGGAGTACGCCGGCATCTGGTTCTTCTCACCATAGTGTCGCTTTGCGTCCGGATGACGAATGAAGTCCTTCAGCCATGCCTGCGAGCCGTACTTCGCGAGCGTCGGGTAGGTGCTCTGCACGTCTGCATCCGCGACCACAGTAAAATCCTGACCGATCGTGTCATGACAGGAGGCACACGACGTTCCATCCAGTGCGTTACCCCACGTGCCATCAACCGCAATCGCGCGGCCTTTTTCGATGAGTGCTGCATCGGTCTCAACACCACTATGTCCGGCTTCTGCAACAAGGAATTCCACGAGCGCATTTACGGCAGACTCGTTTTCAGGTGCCTTGAGAGCATCCGCGTTTCCTGACCAGTCCGCCATCTCAGATGAATCGGGGTCGAGGAATGTAACGGCTTCACCAGCTTCTGCTTTCGCCTTTGCGTCTTTGTGCCATTGTGCGTTCTTCAGCGGGGCGAAGTGATTTGAGTAATCCACAACAACGGCCTTCATCCAGGCTCGATTGCCAAAACCGGCGAGATCGAGTGCTGTCGGTGCTGCGGTTACAACTTTGGCCTCGGCCCCTTTTCCAACAGTTTCAGTGACCAGCATTCCACGACCATCGTGTCCGTTGTAACGATGACAGCTGGCGCAATGCTGAGCAAACAGACGAGGTCCCTGCGTAAACGGATCCTGACGAAGGAGTGAGACTGCGCCTTCGACGGGAATCCTGTTTGGACCAGACGAGAGTTCTCGAGCACGTTCGGCGTCACGGTGTGCTTCCGCCAGCGCGGCCTGATGAGCTTCGTTGGTGGCGTCTTCGTAAAAGGCCAGACCGGTGAGTGCCACAATTCCGAGCGTCAGGAGCCACATGAATCCCTTGTTGAAGGTATGGCCCGCGTTTCCAAGGAACTTTGCAGTCAGAGGCATTATCGTGATGATGCCCATCACAATGCCTGGAATCACGAGAGCCGCCATCGTGAGTCCGAGTGACTCCACGGCATGAAATTTCAGAAAACGGAACAGAAACAGAAAGTACCATTCGGGTCGAGCTGCATCAAATTTGACGGAAGGATCCGCAGGTGCACTCAATTCGGCACCCTTGAAGATCGCCAACAGCAGAACTACCGCAAGCACCGCAAGGCATGCAACTGCATCGCGCAACACCTGATCAGGCCAGAAGGTTGTATCGGGTGCGTGTTTCGGTTCGTGCACGGTCAGTCCGTGACGCCGGAATGCGTAAATGTGGAGTGCAAGAAATCCAATCAGCATTGCCGGCAGAATTCCGGCATGCATTGCAAAGAAGCGAGTCAGTGTCAGATGGCCATACTCCTTGCCGCCCTGCGCCAGTAACTGAACCTGTTCTCCAACGGCTGGCGTGGCACTCATAATATTGGTGGTGACCTGAGTTGCGTAGTAGCCCTTCTGGTCCCATGGAAGCAGGTAGCCGGTCAGTGAAAGACCCAGCACGATCTGCATCAGCACGATCCCCAGCCAGAAATTGATCTCTCGGGGTGCTTTGTATGCCCCATCGATCACGACCTGCACCAGATGAATCGCCATCAGTACGACCATCGCCTGTGCAGAAAAGTGATGAATCCCTCGGACAATATTCCCGAGATACATTTCATGCTGAATGTAGAAAACACTTTCCCATGCAGTTCGAGTGCTCGGGGCGTATGCTGTCCACAGCATCAGGCCAGTGATCATCTGCACCACAAACACAAACACCAATGTGCTGCCCCAGACATATCGCCATCTCGCTCCGCCAGGAACACGCTCGTAGAGCGCTTCATGCATGAGTTCGCGATACCCCGTTCGATCATTCAGCCAGTTGAGCAGTGATTTCATGTAGCTTCACTTTCCGTTACAGGGGCTTTTTTTCTGCTTTGCCGCGCTGAAAGTTCTGGAACTTCACCCAGATTTCCAGGCCTGCTGGATCTGCTTTACCTTCTGTGCGAAGCGACACTTCAAGCGAGTCCATGTCCCGCGGAGGAACTTCGTTCATCTTCGTGCCGTCCAGCGAAAATGCACTCGTATGGCACGGACAGTAAAAGTCGTTTTCGCTGCGACGATAATTCACGGAGCATCCAAGGTGCGGACACACAGAGTTAAACGCTGAGATCACACCTTCCGCACCTTTACGCAGCCAAATACTGCCAACAGGTACGTCCGTAAACTTGTTCCAGGCGTCTTCACTGTCGTCCCGGACTGTGACGGCAACCGGAAGTCCATCCGCCGGAATCACGTCCGCCGTGACGTCGAGGCGAATAAAGCCTTCATCGTCCTTCTTTGCTGCTCCACCACTGCTTCCGCTCGCCCCGGATTTCTTTCGAAGCAGCGGGTCAAGAAAGAACAATCCGCCAAGCGCCGCCGGAACGGCGACAATCACAAAACTGATTGTCGCCGTCAGCAACTGAAGAAACAGTCCCCGGCTTACCGGCACGCCGGCCGAACCGGAACCAGAAGATTCCGTCGACTCAGTTGCCGACGAACCATGTTGATCAGCCATGGAAGAACTCCCCGATCGGAACTCAGATACTGCGGGATGGAGGCAGGTAAATGTGGTGGGATTGTGAGGATTGCTCGCCGTTTCGCCAACTCATTATGAATGCCATCCTCAAACAAACACAACCGTTCAGTCCGGTTTATGCAAATCCGGGAAACCAAATGTAGGTTGGGCATTCCTGCCCGACCCGAACTGCGGCGATGCGGGGGGCGACGGGCAGGAATGCCCATCCTACATTTAGAGGGTTGAAAGATCGAGGTGTTGGCCGGAGGGGATGCTGATGTAGAGGGCGTTAATTTCTTCGGGCGTTGAATCTTTTTCATCGTTGGATTCTGCTGGAAGACGCTTTGATGAGAGAAAGTGGGCTGAGTGATCTCCGATCACTGAGACATTTGTGCCCTGAACCACGATCGCGGTGCTTTCGTCAATTCCGATGCCCAGCATGTCCGGATGACGCCGAATTACGGGAATCAGGTCGGGCTTGCGTCCTCGCTGACTGAAGTGCTGGTCGATGGCGGAGCCCGGCAGAAACGCAAATCCTCGTTCATAGCCTTCCGCCATCATGACCGTGTTTCCGAGGGGATGTCCGCGGACGAGAAATTCTCCCTGGATTGTGGCTCCTGCGGAGCTGCCGCCAATGACTCCACCCCGGCGAAGGACATCGCGGAACAGTTCAACTGCAGATGTGTTCTCGTAAGCATCGACAAAGTTCCATTGTCTTCCACCCCCGAACCAGACGCCTGTGGCATCTTTCAGAGCATCCTGAAACTCAACCGATTCGACTTCCTCGGTCCTGCTTTGAGGCAAAATCCGAATACTGGCCGTTGAAGCTTCTCGGAGAAATCCCGGCACACGCTGTCGAAACGCTTCCTCACGCGGGACGGCGGTTGGCAGTACCACAATGCGTGCATTTGGTCCGCCTGCCAGCTCAAGAAATCGATCAACGATCGGCTTTGGCATACCACCTCCACCCACGATCACGAGAGCACCGGAAGGAACTTCCGTCTTGCCAAATTTTGTTTCGCCTGGATTCTGCCCGGAAGCTCGAGACAGTGCGGCTCGTCGCAGTTGAGTCAGGTCAGCGACGCCTCCATCCTTCAGTTGAAATTCGTCTGCCAAACGGTGTTGTGAAGGGCCCAACAGAACTGTGACAGACCCTTTGCCGGTGACGCGAAGTGTACGTTTTTCGAGTATCACAGCGGTGGATTCGTCGATTCCCAGTCCAAAATGACCAGGGTTCGCAGTAACGGCAAGGCGACTTCGGTGGATCCGATCTCGTTCAGTAAAATGCTGATCAACAATGGCTCCAGGTATCAGATCGAAGCCTACACCCAGTTCCGGTTCGGAAGTTCCGGACGCGATCATTGTCTTTGACATGATGGCCGCTCCTGCCGACGTTCCTCCAATCACACCGCCGCGTTTGAGAAGCTCTTTCAGTTCTGCTTCGACCTGAGTATTGGCAAACAATGTTGACAGTCGAGATTGTTGTCCGCCTCCAATCCACACCGCATGGGCTTCGCGAATTTGTTCGACAGTTTGCTGAAGATTGTCCGGCTGCTGTTCGGTGGCAGCCGAGATCTGTGAGTTCGCAATGCCAAGGTTAGTTAACCATTCAGCAGTCTTTGTTCCGGATTCGAGTGGAGCTTCCGAAGCCTGAGGTAAAATCACAACTCGCGGTTCGGCGGATGCTGACGCAGCGCGAATTGCATCTACATATGCTTTCTCCGCCGCTTCCGGAATCTCGCCACCCCCTGCGAGGATCAGTGTTCCACCGATACCTTCGTGGTTGATACGAACAGCTGCCGGTGGTTCTGCAAAAACGGAGGGCGAGACCATTCCGAAGAATACAGACAGTGCCAGAGTCGGCACTGAAAAAATTCTGGAGATGAAGCTGCCGGAAAGAGTGCCACTTGACGTCATAAGTCGCTCCGATTGGATCGTGAACAGATTGCGGGGACGCGAGAATAGCGTCCACAGGGTTGATTGTCTTCAGCGTGGGTCAGGCTCCCGGCCAGACATTCAACGATATCCGTCGGACTTTCTGAGAGGCAAATGTCGGGAATGCTGCCAGTGACAGACGGGAAGTCTGTCACATCGGCAAAAATTGCCGATTTCTGTCAAGTAGTGGCGAGAAATCGTCGAAAACGGACTCGGAGGTTCTTTTATGATCATGCAGAATAACGATGGTGGCCATTTCGATCGCGAACCCTCGCGCCCTCCAGTGACACCGGTGTCAGAGGAAGTCGGCCGTATCTACGGATTTGTGCCTCTCGATCCGAATGCGGCTACACAACGACTGGATGTTGCTCACCGATCCATCCTTCGCCATCATCTCAACCAAAACGCACAAGCGGACGTCACTGTAGGTTCAGAACCATTTGGTCAAACTCTGTACTTTGGCTAAAGAAACTGGTCTCGCGGGATCGGACTGTTTCCCGCTAAAATTATGCCAGTTGTGATAAATCGTCATGGATTGATGATCAGGCTTCACGAGGTTTTCAGGGATGATGACTCGGAAAAATCGGGCATTGGCTCACCGTATTGTTCTTGCACTGGCCGTTTCCTGCAGTGCCGGACTCAATGTGTCGGCTTCGCAAACAAACTCCCAAACGGAGACGGTGACTGACACGGTACCGGTAGAGCAAGCTTCGCCTGCTGAGCAGTCGTGGGAGCTGCGTTACCAGTTTCAGCCCGGACAAACGCTCCGATATAAGACGCATCAAACGGTCACGACCGTCGCGATGGCTTCGAATCAGCAGAAGACCGACGAGTCTACCGTGGAACAAACGCGGCTGTTTACCGTCGATCAGGTAGACACGGTCGGCACTGCCCACCTCGCGATGCAGTTCGAAAGAGTGTGGATGCAGGTTCGCACAAATAACGGCCAGCCAGTGGTCTTTGATGCAACGATGAAGGCGGAAGAGGTCCCGGCCATTTTTCGCCAGACGGCCGATCGACTCAGGGGATCTGCCGCAAAGTATCACCTGCTCTCAAACGGTCGTGTTGCGAATCCTGCCAAACCGGATGCAAAACCAGACTCGCAGAAAGAACTGATGGCGCCCAGCTTTCTGATGGCGCTTCCTGATCAGCCTGTGCGAGTCGGAGATACCTGGAAAGATATTCAGCTTGCACGGACTCGCGTTACCAAAGACCTGAAGCGGGACATCCAGATACTCCAAACCTTTCGGCTGGATTCCGTTGAGAACGGAATCGCTACGATCAGTTTCAATAGTTCGATCGAATCGCCTGTGAGCAATCCGTCCATTCAGGCACAGCTGATTCAGTCGACGCCAAAGGGAACTCTGCGTTTTGATATCAATCGCGGAATCATGCTTGAAAAGAAGTTCCGTTTTGATGAAAGCGTCCTGAATGCATTGGGGAGTAACAGTCTGCTGAATTCCCACGGTTCTTACACCGAAGAGTTCGTTGAATCCGCTTCATCAGTTCCGGCTGCAGAACAGGGCTTGTCTGCAAACTAGGCCCGCCACTGCGATCGTCAAACTCTGCGACGGTGCCAACACGGCGTGACTTTGTGGCACGGAGAGGCCTCCTGAGATCATCCGAACCATGCAAGCCGAGCGCCGAAGAGGATCAGAATCAATGCGCCGATCCACTGCAGTGCGATGCGGAGTTTTGAGTGCGGTTTAAGAACTAAACCTGCAGCACTTGAAGCGATCACCAACGTTGAGAGCACACAACTGGCGATGCCAAGGTGCATCAATCCGTATAGTAGAATCTGTGGTTCGGGCGCTCCGGCATTTTGGTCGATGAACTGAGGCATCAAAGCCAGCATCAGGATCGGAACTTTCGGATTCAGCAGGTTCACGAAGGCCCCGTCGCGATACGCACGTGCTGCAGATCGGCTGATCACTGGCTGTTGTTCGGCCTTCGCCGGATCATTGGACCGAATTCGCCTGCGGGGAAGCATGCGAAGCCCGAGGTAGATCAGATACAGAGCCCCGCAGCAGCGTAAAACGCCGTAGGCGCGGGGCTCATAAGTGATCAGCGAAGACAGGCCCAGAAGTGTGGCGAGTACGTGTCCGAGGATACCTGTTGCGTTTCCGGCGACTGCGCAGAGTCCAGCGATTCGACCATTCGTAAATGTCGTTGAAAGGACGTACATCCAGCTTGGTCCGGGTGTGATTGAAATCCCGAAACTGGCCAGAGCAAAACCTGCGACAAGACTTAAGTCGGCCATCTACCTGGCGTCTGTGTTTTCTGAAGCCGGTGCGTCGGTGACTCGTGTGATCTTATAGCCGCGAGACTCCAAAAACTCCTGCACCTTGTCCTTGCCAACAAGATGTCCAAGGCCGACGGCGAAGAAATACGACTTGTCCGGGTTGTCTTTCATCAGGGCGTCTGCCGCTTCGGCCATATGCCTGTTCCGATCACCCAGCAAAGCGGTAGTGATCCGGTCAGCGATGTCTTTGTCGAGTTTAATGCGATCGAATTCTTCGTTGATGAACTTTTCAAACTTCGCTTCATCACCGCTTGTGTAGAGCTCCATCGTTTCTCGAATTCGGTCAATTCCCGCGGCTTCATCTTCGTCCATTCCATCCAGAGTCGCCTTCAGGAACGCGGCTTGTTCTTCAACGGGCAGGTCGATGATTCCCTGAAGCTGGCCAGTCGCCTTCTCAAGTCCTCCGACGACTTTCTCCTGCTGAACAGCGGTAGAGTACAGCAGCATGTCCAAAGGAAGCTGGCCCAGCTTGCGCAATTGAGCGTCGAGGTTTCCAAGCAGTAATGGCCAGACGCCGGGATGTGCATTCGGGAGAGCCGTTCGCTTTGCGAGTGGCGAAATCTTTGCCAGCCGTTCGTCCAGTCGTTTTACGAGCTCTTCCGGAATCAGGTCTTCCAGCTTCTTTTCGGCCGGAAGGGAGATTGATTCCATCTGAGCACTTGATGCCTTCATGAAGTCAATTTCAAAGTAGGCGGCGTGTGCGTCATCAAAGGCCTTCTGTGCAGCAGGATGCAGAGTTGTGATGCCCTGGTCCGGGACATGGATTGTTCCAAAGAACCACGAAACCGCTGGAGTCGCATCGCCCTTAGAAGGTGCTTCCACTTTCCACAGAAACGGTTTTTCCACCTTGAGCGGCTTCTGTTCCGCTTTCTCGTCGGCAGAACATCTTTGAGGGTTCTGCAAAGAACTGATCGCCAGCAGAAGCAGGCCGAAAACGACCGGGAAGCGAGATCGCATGCTGAAGCTCCGGAAATCTGGACAGGGTAGATCATCCGGAACAATACCCAGCGCCAGAATGAACATGTGTCAAAAAACTCACCACGCAGAGGATTATGGTCTCGTACGGTTCTTATGCAAACGTCAGAACCGGCCTCGGATGACTTGGTCGACCGGCAGTTTCTGCGATTCGCTGTGCCGAAGCGAATATTGTTGCCGAAATACACCATTGCCCCGCAGAAATTTCACGGAGAATGGTCGTATGGTCCGAAAATCGTTCACGCGCCGCCTGCTTCCCGCATTCATTGCCAGTCTGCCCCTCACGATTCTGCCAATGGCAGCGTCCGCCGACGGACCGAAGCCTCTTCCGACCGCCGAGGTTCGGACTCTTGATGTCGGTCTTCAGCCCGATGGCATGATGGTTGCCCAGCTGGTCGATCAGAACGGGAATGGTCTTTCCGACGTTCCGGTTGCCATCAGGTTTGAAGGACGAACGGTTGCTGAATCAAAGACTGATTCGGAGGGACGCGTACGTTTCTCCGGCTTGCGGCCAGGTGTTCATTCACTTCATGCTGGCAATGCGGTTCAGGCCGTGCGACTGTGGCAATCCGAAACCGCTCCCCCAGGCGCCCTCTCAACGGTCGCTCTTGTATCCGATGAAGAAATCGTCCGCGGTCAGATGACGTATGGAGGAGGTTATGTGCCCATGAATAGTCAGCCGAGTGGCTTCAGCGGACCGTCCATTTCTCCACTGACGCTTGGCATGATCGGGTTCGGCGTGTTTCAGTTTATACAGATTGAACAGCTGGAAGATGACGTCGATGCGCTCAGCCAGCCATCCAGCACCTAGTTTATCGGTGCTGACAGTTTAACGGCGAGCCGCAGGCGTCTGCGCCGTTTAGCGGCAAGCCGCAGGCGTCGTCGAGCGTTGCTTGTTTAACTTCAGTCGCAGGCGTTGGTGTGTGTTGCGACACCGGATACTCAGGCGTCCGCGTGTGATTTCGTTGTACGTGTGTCAGAGGCGTCGGTGCGTTGTGACGCCCACGCCTGCGGCTTGCCGCTAAACATCGCAGACGCCTGCGGCTCGCCGTTAAACAATCGCAGACGCCTGCGGCTTGCCGTTAAACTTAGTGGTAGAAGATTTTTGCGGATGTGTTGATGCCTGAGAACGGCTCAACAAACGGCCAATGCTGGCGGGGCAAACCTTCTTTCTCTGGGTTCTCTTCGACATAAGCGATGGCGCTTCGGATTGCATCTTCACTATCAAGAAAAACCTTCCACTGATGAGCTGACCACATTCGAGGAGGACGTTCGTCCGGAAGGCAGTAGTCCTTCATTGGGTGATTGCCGACTTGAATCATCTCTGTTGTCGTGGCTCCCTTGAGCAAGTTCACCATGCGCTCAACTTTATAGGTATGACGGGCCAATACCAGGTGAGTATGTTCGGGCAGGATCGAGCATGCCCAGAGAGTGTAGCGGCTCGTCGCGATCTGTCGTTGCAATCCTGCCGCAATGGTCAATCCCTGTTCGGTGCTGAGTTTGACCGGTGGATATACCAGTGCAGCTTTTGCTGCCTCACGATCGCGAAGTTCCTCCGCAGTCAGTTCGCTGAGTTCTCTCCGTTCAATGCGCTTCAATGGTTTTCCAAACTTAGCAATCTCCCACCTTCTTACAAAGTCGGACCAAGTTCCCCTTGGATCATTGGGTAACCAAAATCCATACATTGGAACAATGACGTGGTACCCATGGACCATGCTTCAGCTCCCCATCTCTCAATTGACAATCAGGTGCAGGTTCTGGAGGTGCAGGGTAGGCTATTGGTGGTATAGGGTGATGTCAAGTGTAGTGAGTAAGTCAAGTTTAACGGCGAGCCGCAGGCGTCTGCGCCGTTTAGCGGCAAGCCGCAGGCGTCGTCGAGCGTTGCTTGTTTAACTTCAGCCGCAGGCGTTGGTGTGTGTTGCGCACCGGATACTCAGGCGTCCGCGTGTGATTTCGTTGTACGTGTGTCAGAGGCGTCGGTGCGTTGTGACGCCCACGCCTGCGGCTTGCCGCTAAACAATCGCAGACGCCTGCGGCTCGCCGTTAAACTGTGATGGCTTATGGGTACACTATTCGCGGTCGTAGAGTTCGTCGCGCTGGGTTGGGTCGTGGAGGTTTCCGTTTGTGAGGAAGCCGAGTCGTTTCTTTTCCATGAGTGCGGCTTGTTCGGGCGAAATCCAATTGTCGCCAGGGACTTCGACGTGGGTGGCAAATGATCGAGTTTCGGCATGTCCGTCGAGAAATACAGCGTTGGCAACATCGAGATGTCTAAAGTGCACTGACGGATAGTTCTGCGATGGCGGGTCGAGGATCCAGTTTTCTTCGAAGCTGAGTTTCACGGGTGAAAGTGAAGCAAGCCGAACCTGTGCACAGTCGGCAAACAGTACCGTACGGCCCGATTCCCGCACGTCTCGCAGGAATCGTCCCAGAGGCTTTGTGCTGTTTTGAGCATCCCAGGTGGGTGGCAGCCATTCGATACCTGTCGATCGGGAAAGGTAGTGGCCATTGTATCCAAACCCGCTGGCAGGTTTGCCGAATCGAACGGCATCCATTTGTGAGGGTCCGAAGTTCGGGCACTGGAAGGACTCGTAACTGGTTTCCATGAATGGAGCCAGCGGACCTTCTTCAAATCGCAGCTGCTTTGTAACGTCGGTCTGGCTGTAATCGATATTTCCAAACCAGAATTTCGCGGTACCGGGTGAGCCAGAGAATGTTTGAAGATACGCCAGTCTGGCCTCGTCTTCGACAACATACGGAACAAGGTGTTCTCGATAGACTTCAGCATAGTTATGAGTTGCCAGCGCCAGCTGTTTGAGTCGGTTCAGGCATTGAGTACGTCGAGCAGCTTCGCGGGCCTGCTGAACGGCTGGAAGCAGTAAGCCGATCAGAACTGCAATGATTGAGATCACGACCAGAAGTTCGATCAAAGTGAAACCGGGATGCCGGTACTTTCGTGCGATGTTCCGCACACTGCTGTTGCCAACAATGATGCGGTTCGCTGCGGAAGCGAAGAGTTGAGGTATGGAACGATTCATTGGAGGCTCCCCGGTGCAATGTTTTGTAGTCCGCCGCGGGCAGGGGAAGCATCAGAGACAGAAATCCGGCGCATTCCAATGGGGCTTCAGCGAAAATCTGCTGAATTTCGGTCTGGAACGGGAGCAGAGTTCGGTCGCTGATAACTCCTCAGATCGCGAAGGTGTTATCTGCATTCATCAGGCAGGTCTTCTGGCTTCCGGATCATCTCGGCATCAACACCTTCCCGCATTGACCGTCTTATGACGCAGCGATGCAGTGGTATGTTGTTGATTCGATCCCCGATTACAGCGGCGCGACCGCGACGGATTTTCACCGTCTTCCCTTTTCATCGGCACAGCATCTGTTTCTGCCTGCCGACACCTGAATGGCTGAACTGTAATTGAACACAATCCGGATACAAGGAGAAATCCGCTGTTTGCATCGCTGATTCGGAAACGTAGAATCTTTCGCTTTGCTTGCTGGCTAATCGTAAAAGGCCATGGCGAATTCAGAACGAATGCAGGACAACAATGGACGAAGCCATCCGCAAGGCCAAAGTGCTGATCGAAGCCATGAGCTGGATTCAGCGATTTCGAGGCCGCTACGTAGTTGTGAAGCTTGGCGGAAGTACACTCGATGATCAGGCCGCGGTGAACAGCCTGCTGACGGATGTTGTCTTCATGGCGACCGTCGGCATGAGACCGATTATTGTTCACGGGGGCGGAAAGGCCATCAGCGCCGGCATGGCAGCCGCCGGAATCGAGCCAAAGTTCGTGAATGGGCGAAGATATACAGATAATAAGACTCTGCAGATTGCTTCCCGGATTCTTGTTGAAGAGATTTGCCAGTCGATCGTCGACAGAATCAACCAAAACGGATCTCGATCAACCGGACTCCATTACGGTACAGAAAACGTCCTGACCGCAACCCGACTGACACTCAGGGATGATGCAGGAAATCCGATCGACCTGGGGCATGTCGGACAGGTCACGGATGTGGACATCAACGCGATCACGCGAGTCTGCTCAACCGGCACGATTCCTGTCATCCCCTGTATTGCTCTGAGTGAATTCGGTCATCGTATGAATGTTAACGCGGATACGGCTGCGGCCGCGGTCGCCAGAGCGATCGGTGCCGAGAAACTGGTGTTCCTCAGCGACATTCCAGGCATCCTGACAAATGTGAAAGACCCCTCATCCAGAGTGTCTCATGTCACAGGTGCTCAGGTCCGGCACATGATCGCGGATGGAACGATCGCTGGCGGGATGGTCCCCAAAGTGGAGGCTGCTCTCGATGCGCTGGATGCTGGTGTCCGCAAGGTACATATCGTCGACGCTGCGATGCCTCATTCTGTGCTGCTGGAAATCTATTCTGATACGGGGGTTGGCACAGAGATCGTGGCCTGAGTCCTGAACGTCGTTAGTCGGCCATAACACATCGATGAAAGGCCCATGTTCTCAGCGATTCGATGCGTTCAGACATCAGTGCGGCGAGTGGGCGTGTAATCGAGACCGCGTAAATGATGTCAGCCGTTTCAAGTTCTCGACCTGCCGTAAATGCTCGAAACAAACTCGAAACAATCGCCTGTTCAATTTCCGACCCTGTCAGATCTTTTGATGCGTCCGACAACTGATCCAGATCAAACTTCTCCGGATTACGGCCTCGACGCTTCAGGTGTATTGAAAAGATCTGTTTGCGAGCCACAGAGTTCGGAAGGTCGATGAAGAAGACTTCGTCGAATCGTCCCTTTCGCATCAGCTCAGGAGGCAGGGCCGAGATATCATTTGCTGTTGCGATCATAAAAATGGGTTCTCGATGGTCCTGCATCCAGGACAACAGCGTGCCGAACATTCGTTGAGACAGCCCCCCGTCGGCCGAAGCGGATGATGCCGACGCAAACGCCTTTTCAATTTCATCAATCCAGAGTATGACGGGCGCCATGGCTTCTGCCTGCGAAATCGCCTGTCGCAGCTGGTTTTCACTCTCGCCAACAAATTTCTGATACAGGACGCCAGGATCGAGTCGCAGCAGAGGCATTTGCCAGTCTGCGGCAACCGCTTTGGCACACAGGCTTTTGCCACAGCCTGGTACTCCAAGCATCAGTATGCCGCGAGGTGGCGATATTCCAAATTCCTTTGCCTTCCGGGAAAATCCACCACGGCGTTCAGTCAGCCACTTTTTCAGACCACCCAGACCACCGACCTCTGAAATATCAAAGTCAACGGTGATGGATTCCAGTGCTCCGGCACCTTCGAGCAATCTGCGTTTGGCGTCAATTACGTGAGCAATATCATTGCGGCAGAGTTTGTGATCACTCATCACCACACTTTCAATCACGCGGGTTGCTTCCGTTCGAGTCAATCCGCGAAGTGTCAACACGATCTGTTCAAACTCCGACTTTTTCAGATCCGTCGATAGCTCCGTTGTTCCCGACTTCTTCAGTCTCAACAACGTCTCTTTCACAATTCGATCCAGTTCTTCGGTGCCCGGCAGTCCTGGTCGATACGGAACGGCAAGTCGCTGTATCCTTGGATGCAGTGGTTCATCATCGAGAAGGATCAGACATTCCCTGTCGGTGTCCGCATGTTCGGTGTAGTCACGCAAAAGCCGCTGGACAAGAGGCTGAGACGACATTGACGCCATCCCCCGGAAACAACTGAGCGTCGGTCGCTTCTGCATCATGATTTGCCGAATCGCTCGGTCAGGCTTATCTGTTCCGGAGACTTCTGCGGGGTTGGGTGTATTCGGAGAAAACACTCGAATACCGTCAGCCATGGTCCAGTCGTAGAGATTTCTGTTGAGTTCGGCTGCCAGCAGTCGAATTTGATCGAACTCCGTCCGCTCATCCAGTGTCTGCAGGCTGATGATTGGATTTCGCCCCAGCACCAGTTCGCGGAGTGTTGTCACAGGAACCCCAGTTCAACAGAATCGGAAATTGATATTGCTTCGTAGACAATTACCAGGGCCGACAATTCAGGATTATAGACTGGTTGGGTCCATAAGTTCGACGGCATTTTCGGCTGGATCATAGATGTAGACAGACCGAGTTCCGTCGCGATGAACCTTCAGATCGGTTCTTTCTGTGGCTCTGGGAGTGACGAATGCCAGATGAGGTGGATGCTGGTTGGGCAGTACCAGGGCCACGTGCACGTTGGCGAACTTCAGAAATGCCCAGGTCGGATCCTGATAGGCAATGTCGCAGGCAAAGTTTGTTCTGTACCAGTCCACAGCCGCTGCTATGTCGGTCACCGAAATTGCAACATGGTGGAGAGAATCCAGCTGGCCGGACTTATCGGAAGTATTGAGTTGTTCTGACATGGGATACCTGAATGCTTTCCGCTCAAATACTGGTGATACTTTTGAGACCACTGTTGCTGTTGACTGCAGTGGCGAAATTCTGCAGATGTTCCTGCCGGAAATTATAGACATCCAAACCGTCCGTGACAGAGTCTCAAAACATGTGTGCTGCTGAAACAATCATTATTGACGGATCAGAAGGTGAGGGCGGTGGGCAGATCCTGAGGACCTCAATGGCTTTCGCAGCAGTGTGCCGCGTCCCTGTCAGGATCGAGAATATTCGTGGAAAACGACCGCGCCCCGGACTTGCCCGCCAACATCTCACGGCTATGAAGGCGATTGCACGTGTCACCAACGGCCAAATGTCCGGTGACGAACTCGGGTCACGGCGACTGGAGTTTGTTCCTCAGGAGATCGTCGGAGGGCACCATGAATTCCGGATTGGGACGGCTGGCAGTGCAACGCTGGTCCTGCAGACAATTCTACCGGCCCTTTTAGTCGCCGATCAGAAGTCCACTGTTGTTCTCGAAGGAGGGACTCACAATCAGTGGGCTCCTCCCGTGGACTTTCTGGAACATGCGTTCCTGCCCCTCCTCTGCAAAATGGGAGCTGAGGTTCGATGTCGCCTCATTCGCTACGGATTTCATCCGGCCGGGGGAGGACGACTGGAAGTGGAAATTACTCCGACGCGCGTCCTGCGAGGGTTTGATCTTCAGGAACGTGGTGATTTGTGTCGGCGACACTCACGGGTGCTGATCAGCAACCTGCCTGGCAATATTGCTGAACGAGAACAGCATCGACTGGTCAGGAAACTTAGATGGAAGGACTCAGAGGTCACAATCGACCCGGTACCATCTTCTGGTCCCGGAAACGTGATTGTTGTCAAACTACAGTTTGAACACGTCACCGAAGTATTCACGGCCTTCGGCAGACTTGGTACGTCCGCTGAACATGTGGCAGATGAAGTTGTGAAGGACGTGACTTCCTACCTCGGCTCCACTGCCCCCGTCGGTGAATACCTCGCTGACCAGCTGCTGCTTCCTCTGGCACTTAGTGCGGCAGGAGAGGGGTCGCATCGAGGGGGTTCATTTCGCACGACGCCTCTCAGCCAGCATTCGAAGACTCAAATGGACATCATCCGCCGATTCCTGCCTGTTGAGTTTGAGGTTCGTTCCACCGATGAAGACTGCACTGTGCACGTACGTCCCGCCAGTGGATCAACATCATAAAGTACTCATCACGCTCCGCCGTGATGACGAGAATCTGGCTACGGTTGAATCGCAGCGAGGCACTCAACATCACGGCGGAGCGTGATGAGTACTATGCGAGGCACTCAACATCACGACGGAGCGTGATGAGTACTAAGGGGTTGTTTTTACAGGTTCTTCTACAGGCCCGAATTGTTCTTCAAGCAGCTTATCCAGTTCAGCACCACGGGCTCGCAGGGAAATGACTTTGCCTTCTTTGTCAACAAGAATTGCTGCCGGGATTGCGGAGATCCCGTAATAGCGAGCGAGTGGATGAGCCCAGCCTTTGTTTCCATCGCCTTCACCAACAATATTTGTCCATGTGATTTCTTTATCGGCGAGACACTTTTCAAATCGGGCATTGTCATCGTCCATGTTGATGCCAACGATTTCGAAGCCCTTGTCATTGTATTTTGCAAGATTCTTCTTCATGTTCGGCAGTTCACCGAGACATGGGCCACACCAGCTGGCCCAGAAGTCAACCAGAACAACTTTGCCGCGGTAGTCTTCCCACTTGAATTCAGATCCATCAGCCAGCTTACCTCGAACTTCCATGAAGTTTCCAGGCAGCTTCAGCATTCGAGCAGCGCCCAGCATTGTTTCAGCTCGATCTCTGAATCGCTGATCCTCGGACTTGCTCATGAATTCACTCATACGTTCATAGAACTCGACGCCCGCGTCTGTTTCTCCCGCAGCTCCGAGTGCCCGGCCAACGGTTGAGACGTGTCTCATAACTGCAGGATCAACTCCAAATGTTTCGCAGTAACCCAAAACCTGCTGAGCCACATCCTTCATGGTGGCTGAATTGCGAGAACGCATCGCTTCAACGACCGCTTTTCCAAGTTCAACGCCGGCGACGAGCTTGATGACGGCCGGTCGAGTATCCTTCTTGAGTTCCGCAGTCAGTGCATCAAGTTCACCGGCTCTCGATGGATCGAGGGAAGTCACAAGTGAGCTCAACGCCATAAAGCGATTCTCGATCGCAAACAGCTCAACCTTCTCTTCAGGCTTTTGCTCAATGATTTTTGTGCAAGCAGCGATTACAGCGTTCAGCCGTTTCGTCTGTTCGGCAGTTCGCTCTTCCGGCGTTCTGGCAGTTGGGCGCATCGTGGCCAGCTTTTGAATAAAAGCAGCCAGTTCTGCGGGTGTTCCATCCGGAACGGCAAACGGATCTTCCTTTGGGGCTTCTTCCTTCGATTCGTCCGTTGTTTCCTGAACCACAGCGAACGGCGCAGCGCTGACGGGAACAGCGAATGATGCCAGCACGGCAGAAGCAGCAGCAGCTTTGAGGAATTTGGACCAGCTCTTGATCATGAATCAGTTACTCCGATGTTCAGGATAGAAAAAGTAGAGATTATTATGGTTGGCTGACAGAAGGTTCAGACACCGGAGTGGCCGACTTTTCCTCAGTTTTTCCTGCTTCGTCATACAGTTGTGCCAGTGGCACCAGAAGCTCCTGAAGCCTGTTGAGGTATTCTTCTTCGGGGAGCGAGTCTTTTTGAGTTCGCAGTTCTGCGAGCTTCAGCTCAAACTCATCACGCTTTTCTCGCTGTTCAGGCGTCAAGCTGAGTTCCTCAGAGCTGCGAATCAGATGCCAGCGTGATGAAAGCTGTCGATCCACAAGTTGTGGGTCCTTGACATCCGACTTCAATTCGCGACCTTCGAACAGTTCACTTCGCGATCCTTTGCCATCACCGTTGTCGTCTAACAGAGAATGCTCCGTAGCGAGCCGACCTTCTTCAGAATAGAACTCTGCTGTTCGTCTTGATGCAAACAGCCAGGCTTCCATGAGAGAGGTCTGTCCATCCCGATCGGTATCTGCATCCAGTCCTGAGATCGCCAGAGACATGGCATCTCCGAATCTCGAAAATTGAATCTGATTTCCGTCTTTCGTTGCCGTCACAATCACACGTTCCGGAGCACTCAGAGAGTTTAGAAACGGCGCACTGCAGGAAAAGCAGCAAATCACAGCCAGTGGACACCGACTGTCTTTGCATAATTCGGCCATTGCTCCGGCACTGAGGTCCGGACCTCGCAGATTGAAGCTGGCCGACTTCTGGTCGAACGTGCCATGTCCGATCAGAACAATCCAAAGAGGTTCGCGGGTGTCAGTACGAGTCCATTCGGAAAGTGTTTGCTTCAGAGTTTCAAGATCCGTTATTGAGTTCTCGGACGCCTGCAGGTCGGTTCCAATTATTCGATGTTCGATCGTTGCACGCTCGGCCGCTGTCTTCCAGCGATCGGACCACATACGGAACGTGGTCCCGTACTCTTCCGTGCCATCAGCACCCACAACGATGAGCAACCGCTGACCTGCGGTCGTCGATGCGGCAGACGTCGCGGGTTCGTCGGAACGGACTGGATTCCCGACGGCATTCACCGCGAAGAGAAGGATGAAGATGCAGCAAACAACACGGTTCACGGGAGTCCTCTTCTTCGACGCACTGTCCAGTCAATCACGAAGCAGGTTACTGCAATGGTGAATATCCACCACTGGTGCCAGAACGGCCATGAAGTGATTTCGACGATGGGTGCACTACTGAAAGGAAGGTCAGCGGCGAGTGAATCGACGTCGTCAATATTTACGACTCGTCCTTTTGTTTGTCTGGCAAGATCTTCAAGAAATGAACGGTTCACATCCACAGATCGCATTTCCATCTGATCCGGCTGACTCGCCCAACCGGTCGATGCAGTCAGTGTTTCCGGACCATTGAGGCCTTCAATCGGGACCTCGACATCAACCTTCCATGCACCCTGCACGGTGTTGGTGACAATGGCTTCGAAGACACCGGGCTGATCTTCCGCCGGTTCTCCGCTCAATTCGATCACCCTTCCGTCAGGATCGGTCACCTTCAGGCGGACATCTGCATTTTCCTGAGAGCTGAAGTCTGCTGCCCTTACTGTTGCCTGAATACGAATAGACCCGACACCAAGCGATGGGTCTTCTTTCGCAAACACATCGAGCCTGCGCGGGACATCCGCCACCAGCCATCGCATCATTTGTCGACTGGCTCGAGCCTGATCTCCCAGATCTTCTGTCAAAGCGGGATTCCCATCGGCCGTACCAACCTGCTCGATACTTGTGGGAACTGCTGGTCGTACCGACGAAGGTTCATTCTGAAGTTTGTTCAATCCTTCCTGAAGTCTCCATCGCCAGAAGTCGCCAATACATAGTGCAGCAGTTCGTCCCTTGCCGAATCGCTGCACGACGAGCGCTGGCCAGCGGTTGCCTTCAGAGTCTTCAACTTCCGACATCCGAACGGCACCCGGGCGAACAAAACTGACAGGATTCAGGGTGCGGAAGTCTGGCAGGCCCTCGAGTACCTTCTTTTCTTCGTTCTCATCCGATCGGACTCGAACCCATGGCTGCAGCCAGCCCTCCCGAGTCAGACTGAGTCGTACCGGACCCTTCGGAGGTTCAATCGTCTGGCTCAGGTCAATCGGAAGCATTTCTCCAATCGGTGTTCGATCATATTCGCCCTGTCGAAACGATTCCTGTCCTCCCATCATCAGCAGACCACCGCCTCGTCGAGAGACGAAGTCGTAGAGCAATGTCATTTGGTCTGCAAGAAAGAAGTCGGATTCAATATCGTCGAGCACAACAGCATCGTATTGGAACAGCTCTTCAGCTGATTCCGGGAATCCGCCTTTGAGTTCCTGAGCGTCTCGTGTACCAATGCGAACCAGAACCGGTTCGTCATATTCTTCAACAATTTCCTGCTCTTTAGGGTCAAATCCGCGAAACAATGAATTTGATCGTTCCCCCGATCGCCCTCGAAAATCAAACTTCGCTTCCTTCTTTGCAATCCGGATCAAGCCCACCAGACCGAGCTGCGGATCCGACTGAATGGCTCGTCGCAGAAACTTAAACTCCCAGTTGGGCCGCCCTGAAACATACAGGATTCGTCTTGGCTGACTTCCCCGGTCAACGGCCACCATTCGTGAATTGTTGACCATGGTGAGTTCGTTTCGGATGAGTTCATTCTTGTCGTTCAGCAGAGAAACTCGCACCTGGTAGAACACGGTTCCATCGCTGGCTGGTCGATGAGTAAAACGAAACGGAGACACATCGGTGGCAGTTCGCGTTTGAGTTTCGATCAGGACGCCAGTTTGGTCGAGCAGTTCCGTGCGAATCTGCATTGAGTCCGCCATTGTCTGCTCGGTCTGTACCTGGATAGTCACGGGAGCATCATCAAAGGCAGTCTGCGTGACCACCACGTCTCGAATTGACAGATCCGGCTGCAGCCGAGGTTCTTCGATGACGACCGGAAAGACAGGAGGCATCCCATCGTACGACATGCGTTCATCCGAGAAATCTGTTGCGTTTCCATCGGAAAGCAGAATGATCCCCGCGAGTGGTTGTCCATCAAATCGTTCACGAATCTGCTGGAGAGCCGTGTTTAAACTCGATGCACGTCCCTCAAACTCCGGCTTGCCATATTGTTCGACCTGCCGCAGTCGGTCACTGACCGAATATCGGCGGAGTTCAAAGTCCTGGCCTAGTCGATTGATCCATCCATTCGGATCCTGCCGTTCCCCTTCTTCCAGTAGCGCAGCATATCGCTCTGCACGTGTGGGGCTGTCAGGGACTCCCGTCACCTGATGACTTCGACTGATATCGGCAATCACCGCCAGAACATTTGCCCCGCTGCGAGGCCTCGAACTACTCCAGAGTGGATTGATCAAACAGCCAGCCAGCAACAACCATCCCAGAACTCTTGCCGCGGAAGCAATGCCAAATGCCTGCAGTCGCTGGCGATTTAACCAGAGGATCAGCAGAACCCCGGCGGCAGCAATCGCCATGGCCGGCATCAGCCAGTTACGATCACCTACCACCAGCGTTGCCAGTGTCGGACTCCTCATCGCCGAGCTCAACACGTCACTTATCTCCCTGCTTCGGAACTTCACCTCGACGCTGTCCAAGCAGTTCATAATATCGCTGTACCAGGCCGTCGAATTCCTCCGGTACGGGTTCGCGATCCAATGGAACCATCGAGCGATCTGATTCAAGACGCATCAGCTCTTCTCGAATCTGCTTCTGAAGTGACTGCATTTCACCCAACAACTGCGATTGAACGAGATCCCACTGCGGCTGAGATCCATGCCGTCGGAAATCGGCCCGCATAGCTCTCGCTCGGTCTCGAACCTGTGCAACCTGGCCTCGCAGATCCGGGTCATCCAGCATCTCTTCCACATCCTGTAGTCGTTCAGAGAAATCGGAAAAATCCTCGCCCGTCAAAGGACGCGCGGTTCCTCCTCCGCCCGCATTGGAGCCTTGTTCCCGACCACCGTTGATCAACGGATTCCCGCTCCTCTGCGACCCACCCTGTTGCTGCTGATCACCTTGCTGTTGCTGACCACCTTGTTGCTGCTGACCACCTTGCTGCTGCTGACCACCCTGTTGCTGCTGATCACCTTGCTGTTGCTGACCACCTTGCTGCTGCTGACCACCTTGTTGCTGCTGACCACCTTGCTGTTGCTGACCACGTTGTTGCTGCTGATCACCTTGTTGCTGCTGATCACCTTGTTGCTGCTGATCACCTTGTTGCTGCTGATCACCTTGCTGTTGCTGACCACGTTGTTGCTGCTGATCACCTTGTTGCTGCTGACCACCCTGTTGTTGCTGACCACCTTGTTGTTGCTGACCACCTTGTTGTTGCTGACCACCTTGTTGCTGCTGATCACCTTGCTGGTGCGATCTGCCCTGAGCATCGCGGGGCTCTTGTCCTGTTGCTTCACGAATTTCTTCGGCCAGCTGTCGTGATAAGTCCTGTAGTTCGGTTTCTGCTCGCCGCAAAGATTCCGCTTCGCTGCCAAGAACAGAATCGGCTGCCTGTTGAACTCCCTGTTGAAGCTTTTCAACACCTGCTCGAGCTGCCTGTTCAGCCTGTTGAGATTCCTGCCACAGTCCGCGGGACGAAAGAAGCTCAGTCGCCTGGAGCGCCTCTTCCGGCTTCATTTCGCGGCTTTCTCGGAGGGTATCATACAGCTTGCGAGACAAGAGAGGCTCGGTTTGTTCAGCCTGTTCAATAATCTTCGTGGCGTCTTCGTTGATTTGTTTTAGTCGATCGCGCTGTTCAGCGACCTGTTTTTGAATCTCTTCGCGATTTCGATCGGAACGCAGAGAAGGTGCCTTTCCGGGAGATTGATCCGATGCAGGACCCTCTTCGGATGCCGACGATTCAGGGGATTCTGTTTCTTCACCATGATTGTTGTCGGACGTGCGTCCAGCGATTTTTTCACCGATCTTCTGCTGCTGTTCGGCAAGCTCTTCAGCCTGCTGCCTAAGGTCACGCATTGCATCCTGAAACCGTGACGATGTCTGATTTCGGAATTGCTCTTTAAGATCCTCCAGCTGACGCTCGGCTCTGGTTCCCTCGGAAATTGCTTCAGACAGGCGGCCTTCGTCCATAGCGCGAGCGGTCTGCTGCACATTCGATCGCGCCTGTTCCAGTTGTTCCCGCATTTGAGCATCTGTGGATTCCTGCTGAGGCTGTTGGTCAACCTGATCGGCGACCTCATCGAGGTCCCTCAACATCTCCCTCTGCTCATCCTGAAGGCGCTTAAGCTCGTTTTCAATCTCTTCTCGTTCTTTGTCAGTCGTGGCGGCTCGCAATTCGGATTCCAGTTGCTTCATGCGTTCATTCAGCATCTGTTGTCGGCGTGCCAGTTCTTTCAGGCGATTCAGGATTTTCATCTGAGCCTGTTGTTCGGAAGTCTGTTCCTGAGTTTCCTGTGCCTGGCGCTCAGATTCATAACGATTGCGATTGTTGTCGAGTTCCAGCTGCTGAAGCTGTTGCTGCGAAGCGCTGTTTTGCTGTTGACCTTGCTGTCCCTGTTGCTGCTGCTGTTGTTGCTGGCGAACCTGAAATTCGTTGGACCTCAGCTTCAACAGCGACTGATAGGCAGCCTGTTCAGGATTCAATGCTGCCGAAAGTTTAGCGTCCGCTGTACCGCCCTGAACGTCAGCCAGTTTTGCTTTCGCAGAGGTCATCGATTCTTCCACGGCCTTGGCGAGCTGAAGACCCTTCGCGTCAGCTTCCATCTGCTGCTGTGCTTCCGCAAACTGTTCAAGGGCAGCCTGCTGAGATTCAGCAATCACCCCGACGTCGTCAGTAAAGGAACCGAGTCGTTTCTTTTCGGATTCACTTCGCAGAGTATTCCACGTGGCAGAAATGATCTCCTTCTGAAGCTGGAGAACGCCATCGACAGGACTTCCCTGCTGTCCACCTTGTTGCTGCCCTCCCTGCTGAGATTGCTGCTGCTGTTGTCCTCCCTGTTGCCCCTCGCGGAAGATCTCTTCAAATCGACGAACATCGGCGAACATCATGTCGCTATAAGTTCGTCGTTGATTTCCCGAGGAATCGTAGTCGTCGGCAAAGAAGTAGTAGGTGACCAGCTGGTCTGGTTCTGCCTTCAGTTCTTCGAGCACAATCTGATGGGAGATCGTGGTTTTCAACAATGGTTTCACGGACGGCTGACTCAACGCTTCTGCGACTGGAGAGCCATCAGTGCCCGCTGTCTCGGTTGCACCCACTGCCCCTGCTGTGTCTACCGGAGGCTCTGTATCCGTCGGAGGTTTTGTGGTCACTGCTTTTACGGAAACGGTCCTGGTCTCACCGCCGGAGATTGAGAACTCAACGCCGTAGTCGACGAGCCCGAAATCATCAGAGGCTTCCGCTTCCACAAGGAATTCCTGCAGCGGCGAGACATTCGTGTCGCGACCTGGGAATGTGGCCTTGAGTTTTGGTGTTTCATTTCTGACGACACGCAGAGCAAATTTCGTTTCGGTAACAGGTGTTCGGCCTTCATTGTCTTCAAGCTCAATGGAGAACTCGCCTGATTCCATAGCCACAACAGGCACTTCCATTCGCAGTGGATCGTCGGCAGCCGCCACGAGTGCAATGCTGCCTCCGGTTTTATCGCGAAGTTCTGCACGCGCTACCGGCTTGTTGACAAAGAGCTTTAATACAACCGTTGAACCTTCAACAACGGAGATCCTGAGAGTATCCTCAATCAACTGTTCTGTTCGCCCGGACCACTCTGGCGGCCTGACCAGCGCATCAATGCGTTCCAGTTTGGGACGTACAAACGTCTTGATTTGGTACTCTGCCGACGTCGCCGGCGCGGATGAAGTGCTGCCCTGGCCACCGGCTTCGTGCTGAGCGAAGAGAATCTGATATCGTGCATCTGTCTGGATATTCTCAAGCCGTGCTGCAAACACACCGGCATCCACCGTTTCGGACATTGCTACATCCCGGACTTCTCCGGAAACCGCAGTCATTCGAACAGCGATATGCAACGGAACAGCTTTCGAGAATCTCGCGACAACAGTGAGTGCCGTGCCAACTTCGACTTCTGTATCACCGGGTTCAACAATCAGTTCACTTGCCAGAGCCTGAAGTTCCTGTTCACGTTCCTTCGGAGTCTGAACTGCAGCTGGTCGGGGACTTCGGCGGAATTCTCCGGCAGCCACAACGCTGGATACCATTGCTATGAATGTGACAAGACTAATGAGTGTCCAGACGAGAATCTGCTTCCCCGGAATGGCGGGCGTCCAGTCTGACTGCAAAGCCAGTTCATCCGCCTGTCGAATCACCATCTGAACAAGAACAGGCGATTTGCCGACCCGCGATTCGTGAACTCGCACTGCCGTCAGTACGGCATCATTCAGTTCAGGGAATCGTTGTTCAATGAGTCTGGCAGTTTCGATGGTCGTTGGAGCCTTTGCCAGAATTCTGGAAAGCAGAATACCAACAATTGTTGTGATGGCGATGACCATGATTTCAGTGGCTCGAATACTGAATGTCTCAGGCAGCCACTGGCATGCGGTCACGGCAGGCAGCAATAACAGGATCCAGATCACGGCCTGTTTTCGCAGGATTCGAAGTCTGATCAGCCGGTCAGCGACTCGCTGCAGGCATTGTTCGAGCATAGTCCCACTCATGTCGCGCTCTCCAGAGGCTGTCGACTTTCAATCCGCTGAGCCAAAAGACTTTCCAGGGCCAGACATATCATTCCTGCAAGAAGCAGCCACTTCCAGTATTTCTGTCGTGTTTCGAGTTCCTCAGCATTGAGCTGTGATGCATCTTTCAGGTCCGATGCCGCAGCCTCAGTTTCGTCGCCCTGAACCTCAGCGTTCAGTCCCAGTGCCTGAAGTTGTCCTACAGGTAATGGGTCGGTTCGCGATTCTGAAGCCGCTACGCTGACAAGTAAGCTGATCGTTTTTTCTTTTCCGGACGGACCTCCGACAAGCGACCAGGTTCCTGGCGATGTCAGGGTCACAGCAGCGGCTGACGGTTCCGTCGTTCCGGTGGTATCCGCAAGGACAGTTTCACCTGTCGGTGATTTCAGACTCCATGCCGAATCGCTCAGAATATCTGCAGGTCGAATTACATCTCCCACGGAAAACAACTGCTGTCCGGACACACGGGGGTGTGCCAGTTGTACGAATCGATAGACCATCGGCGGGAATCTGGTTGACAACGCCAGTTGACTGTCATCGGGATGCCATCCTGACAGGAGGAGGACCAGTCGGCCCCCGGTTTCGTGATCGATCTGAATCATGGCCGGCGAACCGGAGTCAAACTGTGCCAGGCGTCGAACCTGAGTCAGCTCTTTCGGATAATCCAGAGTTCGAAAATGGCGGAACCGGATCGTGGAATAATCCGAAAACTGCGCATTAGAGAATGCGGAGAACAGTGGATGGGAGAAGTCGATATTGCCGAGCATCGCGTAGTCTGAAACGTCAGCTTCAGAAAACTGAAATCCATCAGGCAGCAGAGGCTTCAGTGAATCGGCGTCTACGACATTCCGTGGTGCTGCAAAGACAATTCCTCCACGAGCGATACATTCCTGAAGGGATGTGATCAAGCCTGAAGGGACGGCTTCGGAGATGATCACCAGTCGAATGTCGGCGGGGGTTGGGACAGTGACACCATCCGCCTGTTTCAGATCAACAAGTTCGATTGGGATTGCATCACTGCCATCAACGACTCGCTGAAGATAATACCGCATGCTGGCTGGATCGTTGGCATCCGTCGAGCCAAGGTGGGCGATGCGGATCACTGGATTGTCAATGACAGGGAGGTCAATCACATTGTCAAACGGGTGAGAATCACCTTCAAGCTCAACACCTGCAATCAGTGCCCCGGTCCCTTCCGCACTTAACGGGATCATTGCCGACTGCCTTTGTCCGGCACTCACAGAGACTGGAATCTTCTGTCCGATTGGCTTGCCTTCACGATCAAAAGGCTGAAGCTGATAATCGGTCTTCGAAGCATCGGCCGAATTACTGACTCGAACTCGAACGCTGCCATCTCGCGGATCCTGAACAAGGCTCAGACCCGCATTTCCTGTGACGGCTGGCTTCATCAGCCTGAGGTCGATTTCCACACCGGATGGCCATTCGGCAGATTTCAGTTCATCGAGGCTGCTGCCTCGCTGAAAGTCTGTAATCAGGATGATTTTTCTGGTGTCGATGTTTCCTGAATCACGACTTTCCTGAGTCACTTCATCGGCAGCGGAGAGCAGGGCAGTCCCTGTTCGGGTTCCCATCCAGTCGGGTTGATAGTCTTCGATCACCTTTGAGATCATTGCTTCGCGGGCGGCTTCGTCAGACGTGAGCCACTGCTCGGCGGAAATCAGAGTTCTTGAAGCTTCAGAAAACGTCGTCACACTTACAATATCATCGGTTGTCAGGCTGTTGGCGATATCTCGCAGCTGAGCGACCACTGCTTCGGGAATTCCTTCTCGCCGCATACTGGCGCTGGCATCAACCAAAACCGCAACCCTGTTTCTGCGAGCAGTGGATTCTTCTTCAGAAACAGCGAGCCTTTGAAATGGTCTCGCGAATGCAGCTGCGATCAGCAGAAGAGCGAGAATCCGGAGCAGCATCAGTGGCCAGTGCTCGATTCGTGATCGACGTGTCAGTTTGGGCAGAGACGGTTTCAGGAATCGAACCAGGCTGAAAGGCTGTCGGTCCGAGGGCGTCCTCTTCAGCATGTGCAGGACGATTGGGACAATTCCGGCGACAACACCAACGGCTGCAAAAAAAGGTGCCAGCAGATCAAACATGGGCTATCTCCGCTGCCGTCGAGCCTGCAGGAATTCGGCAAGTGCGAGTTCCAGTGGGCGGTCTGTGGAGAGCACATTCAGTGACGCGCCGACCGCATCACATGCCAGTTTGATCTGAAGGTTATGATGGTTGAGTTGCTGGATGTAGGAATCTCGCGCAGCTTCAGGGTCACAATGAACCATTCTCCCCGTCTCGAGGTCTTCGAACAGTCGCGGACCTGTGAAACTGAGATTGAGTTCAGCCGGGTCGAGCGTTTGAAAGACGACGACATCGTGGCCGCAGCCGCGAAGCAGTTTTAGTCCTTCGCGAAATGAGGCTGGATCCACAAGCAAATCCGAGATGAGTACTACGAGTCCCCGTTTGTTGAGTCGTCGTGCTGCATGCTCGAGGGCTTCGGCAGGATTCGTGTCTTTCCCCGAGGGCTTTTCTTCGAGCGTTACCATTAGACGTCTGAGCTGGCCAGGACGATATCTGGCAGGAATTGTCATCCGCAGCTTTTCGTCAAACAGCGTCAGTCCAACGGCGTCACCCTGGCGATTCAGCAACCACGACACAGACGCTGCAATTGTGCGAGCATAGTCATGCTTCGTATAGCTGAGTGATCCAAAGTCCATTGATCGACTGACATCCAGCACAACATAGCAGCGAAGGTTTGTTTCGTCTTCGAACAGTCGAATGTAACTGCGATCGGATCGTGCATAGAGCTTCCAGTCGAGGAATCTCGGGTCGTCGCCCTGTGAGTATTGACGGTATTCAGAGAATTCAACCGAGAAGCCATGGCGCGGGCTGCGATTAAGCCCGGTTCGAAAACCTTCAACCACAATCTTTGCCCGCAGATCAAGCGATCGAATCCCCATCACGACACGTGGGTCCATCGTCGACTGATAACGCCGATCCGTGGGCGTTGTCGGTTCACGTCGATTTGTTTCAGGTGCCGATACAGGCTGAGAAACTTCAACTGCCACTGGATGACTCCATGCCTGCAGCGTCAGGCAACTGCTTCCTGACGAGGATGTTCAACGGCCGCAAGCAGACGATCGATCATTACGTCCACTGAAACGCCTTCCGCTTCTGCTCGATAGTTCGGCAGAATGCGATGTCTGAGAACCGGGTGAGCAAGTGCCTGGATGTCTTTTGTCGAGACAAATGGACGTCCCTCAAGCAGTGCCAGCGCCTTTCCACCAAGCACCAGGAACTGCCCAGCGCGAAGTCCGGCACCCCAGGAAACAAGATCATTCACGAATGGCGGTGCACCGGGTTGTCCAGGCCTGGACGCTGACGCAAGTCGAACTGCGTATCGAACTACTTCGTCGGCGATCGGTACTCGCTGAACCACCTGATGAAATTCACGTACAATACTTCCCGAAAACATCGGCTGAATCCGATGCGGGTTGCGAGATGTTGTACGCTGCACAACGGTGACTTCGTCGTCTTCCGGCAAATAATCAATCATGACGTTGAACATGAAACGGTCGAGCTGCGCTTCAGGGAGCGGATAGGTACCTTCCATCTCAATCGGGTTCTGAGTCGCAAGTACAAAGAATGGTTCTTCCAGCACATACCGTCTACCCGCTGCCGTGACCTGATGCTCCTGCATCGCTTCCAGCAATGCGGACTGCGTCTTTGGCGGCGTGCGGTTGATTTCATCGGCCAGCAGCACGTTCGCAAAGATTGGCCCGGGGATAAATCGCATCTCACGGTGACCGGCCGAATCTTCTTCAAGCACTTCCGTTCCCGTGATGTCTGCAGGCATCAGGTCCGGAGTAAACTGGATACGATTGAACTTCAGGTCAAAGAGCTGAGCGATCGATTTAACCAGCAGCGTTTTCGCAAGCCCAGGCGCCCCAGTGATTAAACAGTGCCCGCCGGCAAGCAGCGAGACCAACAGTTGGCGAACCACATCTTTCTGACCAATAATCACCTGAGACAGTTCTGTATCTATCTGCCTGCGAAGTGATCGGATCTGCTCAATCAATTCGCGTTCCCGGTCAGGTGTCAGTTCCAGCAAGTCGTCGTTCATTCGACGTTTTTCCTGTGAATTGTTAACAGAGATCAGAGTGCCATCACGAGGGGTCAGTGAGTCATGGCATAGAAAATGATGTTGATACCCAGCGGATAGGCCTTTTTTTCAGAAAACTCACGAAAGTACCACGGGTCCTCGCCCTCGCGTTCCCAGCCATCGCCAAGGTCCGTATTGTGGCAGATCATCGCCATCATTCGTCCATGGTCGTCGAAGACTGCCCGATAATGTACCTCCTGAGCATCCCAGCGTTCCCAGGTAATTCCCTGAGCAGCGCCCTGTTGTGCCCAGCCGATGGCCGGGATTTGAGGCTTTTCCTTAAGGTCATAAACACAGTGGAAGATCTCATGTGTCGCAGGAAGTTCTACGGGTTCACGATCCGGGAACACCTGACGGAATTCACTGTAGAAGTTATTCCACTCGTCTTCACCCCAAAAATCGTCCACCATCAGGAAGCCACCGTTCAACAGGTATGTCCTTAATGCTTCCTTTTCTGCTGCCGACAATGAAATGTGGCCGGGTTCGATCAGGTAGATGAACGGGTAGTCGAACAGTCGAGGATCTGTAAGTTCCAGAACGATCCCGTCCGGATCGACATGCATGGATGTCAGCTGCTGCAGGCGGAATGAAAAATTCAGGTCCGCATCGGGATAGTCTGTCGGCCAGCCCCAGCGACCATAGGATTCATACTTAATTCGAACAAAGGTGAACACATCTGACCGGAATCGTTCATCGACTTTCCAGTCGGGTACACCCTGGCGATCAACCCTGCCGTCCGCTCCCTGAAAGCTCCGGTACCGACCTCGCTGTGCAACGGCACCGGCAGTGCAGCAGAGCAGCACCAGGACAACGGCAACGGAAAACGTGCGCATCGACATATCGATGGTCCCACCGAACATTACCGGAATTCACGGTTGTGTGAGTTTGCAGGACTGCAGGTTTTCGCAGATCCCACGCCAGTTTGCCACTGCGAACCCCGTGCCATTTGACCAATTGTTGTATTCTCCAAGTCCCCAAAACACGCGGACGGCACATGGAGAGTGCTTAAAGTAGCAGGCATTCTCCGAATGCCGTCCGCAACGCCCCTGCCGCGCCCCCACCGCGTTTGCCACACCCGCCGCAGCACGAGGCGGACGGCACATGGAATGTGCCTGCTACCGTAGCAGGCATTCTCCGAATGCCGTCCGCAACGCCCCCAAAACACCAGCCCCGGAATTTTTTCCGGGGGAATGAGTGTTTCCTGTTCCAAAATCCGGTCCCGGTTGTCACATTGAAGACTTCGAGAGAGGCCGTTTTCCGGAGGAGCAGACCGTGCTTGAGATTCGAAGTGGGTTTCAGGGAAATCGTCGAGCAGTTCTGAAGGCTGGGATGCTCAGCATGGCCGGGCTGACTCTGGCCGGTCGCGAACGACTGATCGCTGAAGGGGCCGCTCGAAGAAACAACAAGCGAGTGATTTTACTCTGGCTGGACGGCGGGCCGAGTCAGCTGGAATCGTACGATCCGAAGCCGGAAGCGCCTGCCGAGTTTCGCGGTCCGTTTGGAGCGATCAGCACGAAGGTTGCCGGTACCCAGTTTTCTGAACTGATGGCCGAACAGGCGAAGTTTGCGGATCAGATTTCCGTGATTCGATCCATGCGACACGGAACCGGCGATCACTTTGCAGGTGCTCACTGGATGCTCACCGGCCGTTTTGGAGCCACCACGGCCTCAAAGAGTATTCGCTATCCGTCACTGGGATCCTGCATTTCAAAACTCTGTGGACCTCGTAACCCAGGCCTGCCCGCCTATGTCGGTCTGCCGGCTGCCGAGAGTGTCTATCTCTTTCCAGGCTATCAGGGGGCCGCTTATCTGGGCGGGGCATACGAACCATTTGATGTCAGTACGGATGTTCGCTATCTGCATCACACCTATAAGACCAAGGTTGAATCACCGGTCTGCTTCAAGGCATCCGGCGGAATCGATGAATCACGCGCGAAGGCTCGCAGTGGACTCATGGCGTCTCTTGATCAGCTGCGACGGGATGTCGACAACACCGGAATGATGGAAGCGATGGATGCTCATCATCAGTCCGCGATGTCACTCGTGTTTGGCGGTGCTGCTGTTAACGCGTTTGATATCTCCAAAGAACGACCGGAAGTCGCCGCCCGCTACGGTGATACTCCCTGGGGTCAGTATACCCTCATGGCTCGAAGACTCGTGGAATCCGGTGTGACATTTGTCACCGTTGACATGCCGCACTGGGATCACCATTCATCCCTCGTTGACGGCCATGCTCCAAATATGCGAGTCATGGATCAGTGTGTCGGTGCCCTGATGAGTGATCTCACAGAACGAGGACTTTTGGATGAAGTCATTGTTCTGGTCATGGGCGAGTTTGGAAGGACTCCGAGAATCAATCAGGGTCAACCCGGGATTCCGATTCCCGGCCGTGATCACTGGGGCGATGCGTTCTCGGTGATGATCGCTGGCGGTGGTGTTCGGCCCGGTGTTGTCGTGGGTTCAACGAATGCCAGGGCTGAGTATCCCGTGGAGCGAGAAGTCGCGCCCCACGATCTGCTGGCAACCATCTACCGCCTGCTGGATATCGATCCCGCAATGCACTTCCCCGATTTCGCAGGTCGACCAGTTGCTCTTGTTGATCGACCGGAAGGAATCCGAGAACTACTCCCAGCCTAGTCCCGCCCAAAGTACTCATCACGCTCCGCCGTGATGTCGAACCCTGGCAACGCCTGCGCACGCCGGGCGCAGACCAGCCAGACGAGGTTCCATCGCCAGCCATGCGCATTCGATTGCGAGCACGAGCACCGTTTTCACTGAGCACGAGCACGAAAGGCAGGATTTACTGTATTGCGTTTCATTCCCCCGCCCCTCTTTCGTGCTCGTGCTCGTGCTCGTGCTCAGCGGAGCGGTGCTCGTAATCGATTTCGCTTGCGTCGAGTATTCCGGTTGTCATGCGATGACGGTATTCCCATCCCGGATGACGATTGCCCCCAAAGTACTCATCACGCTCCGCCGTGACTCCGTGAGCAATGTTGTAACAAGTTGTTTGCGGCAGTGTCGGCGAGTG
>JAEUIH010000047.1 GCA_016795105.1 Planctomyces sp. | reverse complement strand
ATTGCGACTGCATACTTCGTAGTCTCGACCGCTGATCGTGCGACGAAAGCCGCAGGGGCAGGAAGCGAGTCGAATCAAGTTTTCGCAGGTTTCTGCCCACTTTAACGCTCAGACTCAGTCGAGTTGTGCGGACTTGATTGCATGCACTGTTTTGCGGCAATCAAGCCCGTGCGGCCAACAGGGAATCGTGGGCTTTTAGGCGTTCCCGGCAGTTTGAGCCGTAAGTACGTCGCGTTGAAGAAATTGGCGATTCAACTCTGGGAGCCGGGAGAAGATTTCAGCGGTTCTGCATGACGCCATTGTTCAATGTTGCCTTGACCAGTCGTTATTTTGCAGTCAGAACGGCACCGGTCTGTTCATTGCAGAGTTGGAAGCCAGAGGCCGTTTCCAACCTGATCAACAGGTTTGCTTCGAGGCCGACTTCATCGATGGCCGACCTGACCTTTGTGAGACGATCTCCGGACAAAGAATCTGTCGCGAAGAGAGTGATGAACTCCACGGGCTCAGTCTCTCCGATGATCCGCAATTCGCCTTTCTTAACTTTCCCGCAGCCCTCAAGCAAAGGGGTTGCGTAGCTTGAAACAACGGCGGCCACTTTTGTTTCAGCGGGAAGTTCCACCATCGTGACGGCGGCTTCACTGCAGGAGGCCGCGACTTCGATTTTGTCTGGAATCGCGACACCGTTTTTCTTCAACAGCGCGATTGCTGCTTTCGATTTCTCATCACAATCGGCCGGGCCAAACAGAATCCGGTAGCCTTTCAAATCCGCCACGGACTTGGCTGCATCTCCGGAACGAACAACAATCAATCCGGTCTGGGTGATGGAGTCTTTCAGATCCGTCAGACGAGCAATTGGCCTCACGGATTTCGCTGACTCTTTGGCATCCGCCAGAACGACGGAGTGCTTTCCGGCGATCAGATCCACTTTGCCTTCAGACTTTTCCATGGCCTCCGTGAGCGACTCAGCGAATACAACATTCACATCCTGATTCAACCTCTGTTTCAGAAATGCAGCTAACGCTTCGTAATCGCGTTGGGCATATCCTTTGACACAATCACACGCAAGAGGGGCGGAAAGCGGGTCCATCACGATTAACGTCAGAGCATCCTTGTCAGGAGTCTCTGCAGAGGCAGACGCATTCAATGTGGCCAGCAAGCTCAGCAACACCAGAATCACACGGACAGCCATGTTGAAACTCCTTAAAGGAACCCCATGAAACAGTTCTAGGAAATGCGATGCGTCGGCACCGGACGCCCTGGACGAAAGCTCTGCAAAGAAACGACGTTCTGAGTTGCTCCGATGGCCTTTGTCACGGACTCCAGTTCATCCCGGACCATGACCTCAAGTTCGGCCGGATCAATCGCGACACGGGCATTGACGACGACATTTGCCGCCGCCGTTTTCGTCTCGGATGCGAGGGAAAGTTCCGGGCCGGTCTGATTGCTCACTACATTCGCGACGGCGTAGCTGGTGTCACACAGACAGATCACTTTCAAATGAGCAGCCTCAGCACTGGCGGATAGCAGTCGAGCGTGCAGGCGACGAATCAAATCCATCAGCAAGTGATCTAGTTCGAATTCCTGCTTTGATTCGACAACAACCTGACTGTTGAGCCATCCCAGCTCCGCTTCACCTTCCGCGTAGATGTCGTAATCAACCTCCATCACTCTTTTGCCAAACTGACCACGCAGTGCCAGGGTTTCGACGAGAGCACCAAAACCCTCGCCGGTCTTTGCTGAACATCGCAACACGGGACGGCCCGGGTACTCTTTTTCAATCAGCGACTGCAATTCAGAGACATCCGCTGCAGACAACTCATCCACGCGGTTGATGACGACAAAATCGGCTTCTTCAATCTGTTTGCGGAAGATGTAGTTCGCTTTCGGTGAGAATCCGCTGGTCGCTTCGCCACGCAGAATTCTCAGACCATGACTTGGTTTCAGGATGACTCCGTACGGTGAGATATCCAGTGGAACTCCATAGACTTCCGTCAACGGTCGAATCACTGTAGCCACAAGGTCTGTGCAACTGCCAACCGGCTCCGCGAGGATAATGTCCGGAAGTTCACCTTCACCGAGACCCTCAACAGTCGACGTCAAGGCATTGAAGTTGCAGCAGAAACACGATCCTGCGACTTCGCCCACATCAAAGCCCTGAGACCGCAGACTCTGAGTATCTACCAGGTCCGTGGTCTGGTCATTGGTCACAATCCCCACCTTTTTCCCCTGGCTCATGTAATGACGGGCAAGTCGGGAAATGGTGGACGTCTTTCCTGCACCGAGAAATCCACCGACCATGATATAAACGGGCTTCATCGACTTCTTTTCTTCTTTGAGTGACCTGATCGTTTCGAGTGGCAATCAATGGAATGCCAATGTTGTTAAGTAAGGCTGCAGCTATTTCGGATCCGGAACTTCCAGACGGCAGCAGCCGAGATCCAGAAATCTCGTTCCTTTGCCTTTCGTACACTGCAAGTCTTCGTGAAGACGGTAGTACATGAATCTACCTTCGCGTCGCACTTCGACGAGATTCGCGTACTTCATGATCTTCAAGTGGTGCGAGACCGTGACGACTTCCGCTTCCAGCAGTTCTGCAATGTCGCCGACCGTAAGTTCGCCGTATCGCAGCGCATTCACGATTTTTAGGCGATGGGGGTCACCCAGCGCCTTGAGACGTTCTGCGCAAAAATTCGCGTCAAAAACTTCCTGTGCCACGAGAAATCGCCATTGAGGAACAAAATCTGAAGATCATGAGACTGTCCGAATGATGTTAATCGCCACGCAACGAGTAGGCAATTGTCCGGGCGATCAAACTACAGTTATCGGTTGGCCGAATTGACGTCGTCTCAAATCATGTGCCGCATTGACTGAACGTCGAAGTCTGAGGAATCACTGTAAACGAAGCTTCGAAGCCCGCTTTCTTAAGTTCTTCCCAGCGAATTGATGACACCGATTGCAGCTCGCCGCGACGCCACACAGTGCCGTAGTCGTCTTTGATTTCCGCAAACGGGCCACGATAAACAAGGTCCGTCCGGCTCGACTCACGGGAGTCCCCCGGTTTGACGGACACGATTTTCGTCTCCCGGAGCGGGATTCCATTCGACTGAAAACAGGCCCCTGATCGGAAGGTCGTCAAACGGCAATCAATGAACCCAATTGCTGCCAGTTGCTGCAGCAATGCGGTTCTGACCGGAACATGTTTCACAGAGGCTGCTGGACCCGGCAACTCGATTGGACCAGTCAGCGGAGATTCGCTCGTCAGCATATGAAGTTCCACCTGACCGCCTGGTTTCAGGTTGCTGAATACGTCCTGAATAATTCGAGTCATCTCCGCGTCCGACATTGGCACGTTGAATGTTCCGCGTAGCCGAATTTCGTCGGCCAGTTCGGTCGGTAAAGCGAACTCACTTCCCATCCGATGTTCCCAAATGACCGGTCGGATCGCTTCAATCCCGAGGCCACACGATTGGGAATCGCCCCCCATTTGTTCCAGCGTTTGGCCACCGCCCCGATGCTCAAGGTCACCTTCCAGAACGTAAAACTCCCACAGACGCCGATCAGGATCATGGACCCAGAACTTGGTCTGCTTTGCGTAGCAACACTCAACGCCCTCCTCGCGCTGCGTGGAGATTCCTGCAGCCTCGATGCGTCTCTGTGCGTCCAGCAAATCCGCTGTTGTCGCGAATCGAAAGCCCAAATGATTCAGTGACCCGGACTCCTGCGGCGGGTTTGGCTCAAGGGAAAGCACCAGCGGAGGCGAGTCCAGTTCGAACTTCGCATAATCGGCTCGCAACTTGGCTGGAGTTACACCCAACACGAGCTGCAGGAACGAAGACACACGTTCGATGCACGAAACATTCAAAGAGAGATGAAAACGCGTCCCCGTCTCCGAAGGTTGCGGTCTTGTCCCTGACGCTCGAATCTCCAAAGGAACAGAAACAGAAAGTGGTACGACGGTGGACATCTTCAAGTCTCCTGCAATTCGACCAGCGCCGATTGCGGCCCGGTGTTGGATGTAGTTTTAAGTAAGTGGTTCGACTTCTGAGAAGGCTCTGACGAAGTTGGCACGGAAACGCACCAGGACCAAACAGCGAATCCGCATGAGGTCAGCGCGAGAATCATGAATGCCGGGGAATAGCTGCCGAACTGTGTCAGGCAGCGAGCGAAAATGACCGGCCCGGCGGCGGAGGCCACAACGGTCAGCAATTGCGCAACGGACTGGATTTGCCCCAGATGCTGCCGACCAAATACGCGGCTCCAGATTGTAAAGAACAGCACGGTTGTGATTGTCCCGGAGACTCCCATTCCGACGCCGTACAACGTGATGCCGGGCAGTGATCGCACGAACGGCAACGTCGCCATACAGATGGCCTGTAACAGAAGTCCCGCCGACAACAAGCGGTTCAGGGGACATCGCTGACCAATCCATCCAATGGGCAGTTTGGTAAGAAGTCCAACCGTCCCGGTAAGCGTGATCAGGTTATAGAAGACATCCTTCGAAAACCCCTGCGACGTCAGCACCGACTCGTTAAACAGAGAAAGTCCGGATCCGATCAATCCCACCAACGAAGTCGCGAGTGCAAAAACCCAGAACGCTTGTGTCCGCAACGACTCAGCCAAAGTGAAACTGCCCTCTGCACGATTTTCCGTCGACAAGGAGTGAGAACCCCCGCAGCATTTCTGGTGGCTCGGTTTGGGATCTCGACAGAAGAACAGACACACCGGCACAAAGGCAGCCAGCGAATATCCCATTGCGTTCCAGACGACTCGCCAGTCAGACTCCGCCCATGGTTTCGCAATCTGCGCGGCGTAGGCGAAGCCCACTGATAACAACAACGAATAGACAGCCATCGCCAGACTCGTCTGCTGAGCAAACCACTTTCCAACCATCGTAATGCTGATGACCGACAACGCGCTTTGACCGAATCCTCTCGTCAGCATGACGGTGACGCCAAATTCTCGACCACCCGTCAGCCTTGTCATCCAAAGCACAACCACAGCAAGTGCACTGACTGTGACTGTCAGCGTTAATCGCAGTCCAAATCGATCGATCAACCAGCCGCAGGGCAAACAAAACAGACCACCGAGCAATGTTCCCCAGAAGTTGATCTCGCTGAACGAGAGTCGATCGATTTGAAGAGCCGGGTCGTTGAGCAATCGCTCTGTGATCATTCCGAGACCATGAGTCCGGCCGGGCAGTGTCGCAACCATTGCCAGAGCAGCAATGATGACGATCACCCAGCCGTAACGAACGGGCTCTTGGCCTGCTTTCGTTGATGTTGCAGTTGTCATAAAGCGTTCCCAAACAGGCTACCGAAAATAGGGAACGCCCGTGGATTCCGGAATCAGACGATCCTTCAACATTGCCTGAAATGCGTCGTAGTGTGAGTGTCGCTGGTCGCCGCCATCCGATCGTGCGTTGTAGCTGATGTAAAACGCTCTTCGTGTTCCGGCTGACTGATTCGCGGCCGATCCATGCGGCGTCAGTCCATGAAAGATCGCCACATCGCCTGACCCCAGTTCCAGAAACTCGCGCCGACTTTGACAAACACAGTCGTCAGAAAGCATGTACTCCGACGGATCGGCCAACAGGAATCCGCCATGATATCCGCGATACACTTCCGTGCAGCCGTTGCTGCGACTGCAGCCATCGATTGCCAGCAGAACCGTCAGAAAGGAACACGGCCATCCTGGCCAACTTTGCGGTATATCCTGATGCAGACGATAGCCGTTTGCCCCCGGCATTTTGTAGATCAGCTTCTCTTTGAATAGCTCTGCAGGCTCCTGATAAATCGCCTCCAGCGCGGATGTAATTCGCACGTCAAAGCAAACCTGATGCAGGAGTTCCGACAGGTCATTCACTGGATCAAACACTTCGAAGAGCGGCTCACCCGACTTGTGGTGAGGCATGAAGCGGCATCGAAGGTTCAACGGATCGATGAATTGCGAGTATTCCGCCAACAGACGATCGCACTCCTGCTGGATCAAGTCCATCTCGGCAGGTGAAAACAGGCTCCGAAGTATGACGAAGCCATCGTCGTGATACGCTTTCAGTTGTTCGGACGAAATCTTCGCTGTTCGTCCTGTGTCGATTGTTTGGGCAGTGATCGCCATGAGTCAGAACTCTCCGATCACTTCGCCGCCGTCGCGTGTTCCGAGTGCTCGCCATGTAGCCGTGTCGATGTTGTCACTGATGAATCGTGCCGATCCATCACACAATAGAATCTGAACACCACCGACGTGCATACTGCGGGCTGCTTTCCAGCCGATGGCTGTGTATCCGAGGCTGAATGCGTTGGTGACGCAGTCGAAGTTCTTTGAGTTCGGCGTGTAATAGTGGTTGTAAGCGGTGTTGCGAATCTCACCGGAGTACCACAGGAACTGTCGAGGATTCGCGATGTTCCACGCCCCGGGGGCCGCACAGGACGCATCATCCAGTGAACTCTGGTAGGTCGTGAGGTAACCATACTGCTTCTGCGGCGAGCGATTGGTCGTTGCGGATGGATCGCCAAGGATGCTTTCCGCAATACACGCTGTGTTGCTGGTGCCATCGGTGATCATTGCAATTCGCACTTTGGAATTGGCGAAGGTCACTCCATTGGAGTTGTATGGGGAACCATTCGCCGGAGCGCCGGCCGCGTCGCGATAGATACCATCGCCCTGATTTCCGCAATAGTTTGACGGACCAAGTGCTGCGACGCCGTAACCGCCGCCGAGTGACTGAGACCTGTCGCTAGGGCACAAATACGCCGGAATAATGAGCGCCGCCGCGTTCGCGTTACCGGGATCAGCAATGTGGTACGGAGCTGTCGCAGCATAAGTTGGTGCGTTCAGGTTCATTGAGTTATAGACATTTGATTGCTCCATGAAAGGGCTCAAATACGCGAGAATACCCCAGTTTCCGGCGCTGTATCGGAAGTTACCACCGGGCACCAGATTCGGCGGAAAAGTGCCATGCGTGCCTTCATAGTTGTGCATGGCCAGCCCGATCTGTTTGAGATTGTTCTTGCACTGAGTCCGCCTTGCGGATTCCCGAGCCTGCTGCACGGCTGGCAATAGTAGCGAAATCAGAATTGCAATGATGGCAATCACCACAAGCAATTCGATCAGAGTAAATGCACGGCGACGCATCGAAGGGCCCTCTCTCGCAGACAGTTGCAACAACACTCTCACAGTCATTAGAATGTATGAGTGTCAGAATGGCAAACGTGCCACATTGAAATTTCTGCCGAAGACCTCAACTTCAACACTTCCCATCTTGAGAGACAGAGATATGCGATCCGACTTCCGACGACTTCTTCTCGCCCTGACGTTTCTCCTGTCGATCGGTTGCCAGAAAGCGGAACCGGAGATTCAAAGCCAGATGCACCAGGTTCTGGGGGCACTTCAGGTCCCGAATCAGACGGAGCGAGATTCTGCACTGGCGGCGGCCTGTCGAGAATGTGCCACGGCGGGAGATATTGAGTCGGTGTTGCTTGGATTGCAGAAGATCAGCGACGCGAAACAGCGAGATGTCGTCGCTGAAGAGTGCTTTCAGGCTTTCGTGACCACTGACCGCAAGACCGCGGCAGAGAGAATCTTCGATCTCGTTACCGATCCCGCCGTTCGATCGCGATTGATGGCTTCGGCGAATGACGGGAAATAACCGACTGCCGTTCAATCGGGAGCAGAATTGCAGTGTCAGCGGCACGAGTTGTCTATCTGGAAAACATCAGACAAGCGGACACTGAACCAAATGATGGTAAAGAATTCAAATCAAACACATCGTCGCGTCGAACCGACTTGGAACTGCAACCTTCTCGAAGTCTAATAGGCTCCGAAAAACCGAACCTCGCAAACCTTCACAGAAATTTCAGGCTATGTCCATGAACTCTAGTCATCGATCGTTTCGTGGCATTTTGCTTTTCGTTGTGGTGATGCTCAATGTGGTCGCCGCGATTCGAACGTATGGTCAGGAGAATACGACACCGTTCTCGATTGATCCGGAACTCCCCTACATCGCAGAACGCAGCAATGCGGTCACCTATGACGTTGATTTCTCGATCGTCGTGACGCCGCCGTACAAAGCTCAAAAGCTTCAGGTCTGGCTGCCGATGCCGACCACTGATGCCGCACAGGAAGTCACAGAAGGTTCGCTATCCAGCTTTCCCATGAGCGTCGAACCTGCGATTGCTGCAGAGCCGGTCTACGGAAACAAGTTCGCCTACTTCGAGTTCAAGTCGCCACAGGGAGCACAGGTCATTCGGCACCAGTTCAAGATCAAGGCTTGGGAACTCAACTGGAGAATCGATCCATCGAAAGTAGAGACTGTTTTGAAATGGCCGAAGGGTTTCGCGAAGTATCAACAGGGAGATTCGCAATCGGTCATTGTCGATGAGCGATTTGAAACAGTCCTGAATGAGATCGTGCCACAGAGGACAAATCCGTTTCAGGACTTCGGCGGCGTGATGGACTGGGTTCAAAGCAATGTGGTATACGATCACCACGATGCTTCTCTGAAGGCCGACTCCGAACATGTATTGACCAAACGCCGCGGCCATTGCAGCGACTATCACAGCTTCTGTGCGTCACTCGGCCGTGAACTCGGCGTCCCCACTCGGGTCGCATATGGCATCAATGCCTTTCCGAAGAACTCCCCGTCGCACTGCAAGCTCGAAGCGTTCATCCCTCCGTACGGCTGGGTCAGCTTTGATGTGTCAGAGACACAAAAGCTCATCGCTGAGATCAAAAAGTCTTTATCACTGAATGAACAGGAACGATCAGATCGCACACATCTTGCCATGGCACGACTGATGAGCGGCTTCCGTGACAACACGTGGTTTCTCCAGACCAGAGGAACCGACTACGATCTCGTCCCCAAAGCCAGCAAGCGAGTTCCAGTCGTTCGAACAGCATGGATCGAGGCCGACGGAGTTCCGCTCGCAGAGCCAGATCCCGCTGACGAATCTGCCAAAGGATATTCGTGGATGACGGTGCACGAATACCGTTCCGACAACAAAGTCACATATCCGTTCGACGACTGGAGGACTCTGAAGTCAACGCCCTAGTCGGTTCAACCAGGCAGAACATTGCCATTTTCAGAATGCAGATGGGATTCACACCTCATTCTTGATATGCGGCCATGCTCGACAGTTTTGCGTATAACGCCTCGTAGACAATTCGACCGTGCACCAATGCTGTTCCGTCATCTGGATTGATCATTCGTAGTCCCTCGCAGATCAGATCAAGCCCAGCCGCGGCTGGTTCGACTGCCGCTGACTGAATCGTGTCCGCTTCGTCGACAATGCGTGCCATACGAAGAAGGATGGGATCACGCAACTGATACTGTTCCACCAATGCATGAAATGAGCAGTGGCCTTTGTGGTGAGAATACCGCACGCCAGGAATATCGAATGGCTCTGCATCAGCTGGCACTGAACTTCCGGCTTGTATGAAAACGAATTCCGCATGAGGATCGATTTCGCGAAGGATCAGCCAGGCACATCCAATTCGATCCACGCCGACGTTCTCCCATGTGACCCACTTCATGTTCCTTACCTTTCACCGGCCGAGAGCAGGCTTTCGCGAGTCTTTCGTCCAAGGTCTGAGTTGAAATAGTCACGCGTCCGCACGTTCTGAAAGCGTTTTGATAACGCGTTTAAGTCACAATCCTTCTTTTTCAATGCTGCGAGAATCTCGCGGTACTCTGTATCCACCAATTCACAATACTGCTCCCTCAGCGCCTCTGGATCGCTCGCATACACCTGATCCGCATCGTAGAGAACAGCTTCGCCCCCCAATTCTGTGACTTCTGTGGCTAGCCATTGAAACTGTTCTTTCGTTCGCGATGTCTGCGGTAGAATCCACGCAGCGTCCTGCAACGCGATGGCTCCCAACTGCTTAAGCTTCCGCCAGATGTGAACCCTTCCGGCCGAAGGTTCACGGGGGATCTTGTAGATCAGGATCAGCCAGCGTTTCACAGTCGTATTCCGATAGGCATCAACGAACGAACGGATAGATCAGGAGTCCGACAATTGCTGCACCAATAATGACAATGGGCTCCGACAGTTTTTTGAACTTCAGCAGCAGGCCTATTGTCGTCAGCAGAACGAGAATCTTCGGAATTTCAGGAGTCCAGCCATTTTCAAGCACGGTCCGACGCCCCAGGACCAGACAAGCGCCGGCGATTGCTCCAACTGCTGCGGCCGTAACGCCGTCGACGAAGGCGACAATACCAGGACGTTTGCCATGCTTTTTGAAATAAGGGGCGGGGATAATGGTCAAAAGGTAGCAGGGGAGAAATGTGGCCAGTGCCGCGACAGAAGCGCCTGCCAGGCCCGCCCCGAATCCATATCTCTCGGCAGAGACAACGTATCCAATGAAACCAACTGTGATGACGACTGGCCCTGGCGTGATCATGGCCACTGCGACCGCGTCCAGAAACTGCTGATCATTGAGCCAGCCATATTCTTTGACGACTCCACCATACAGAAACGGGACAATGGCAAGGCCGCTGCCAAAAACAAAAGCACCAGCTTTCGTAAAGAAGATGGCAATCTGGGTGAGCAGCTCATTCAGCGATGCCTTAGCGGCCGAAACCATGGCCAGCGTTGGAAATGCAATTCCACTTACCGTAGTCGACGATTTCTTCCGAGGCGGCGTTCTGATCGCCCAAACTATCAATCCTGCTCCAAGAAACAGCCAGACACTTTCGCTCTCAGTAATGACCGTCGTTGCGGCGCTGGCAAGATAGATCACCCACATCAGGCGATTTGTTCCAATGGTCTTTTGGGTGAGCTTGTAAGCGCTGATCGTGATGATCCCAATCACGCTGGCCCCGACCCCATAGAAGACTGCCTGCATCCAGCTGATACCGCCGTATGTCACGTAGGCCCAGCCAAGCGTTACAACCATCAGGAACGACGGCAGCACAAATGTCACACCAACCAGTGTGGCTCCCAGAACTCCATAGTGAACGTATCCGAGGTAGATTGCGAGTTGAGCCGCCAAAGGCCCGGGCATGAGCTGTGCCAAAGTCAGTCCTTCCTTGTATTCGGACTCGGAAATCCACCCGCGACGCTCGACTAGATCGCGATGCATGTACCCCACAAGTGCCACTGGCCCGCCAAAGCCGATTGTGCCGAGCCTGAGGAAATAGTTCACAAGATCACCGAGCCGGTATTGCGGCCCCGAGAATTGATTTTCCCCGAGATTATTCACCATCGATTTTCATCCAGCTGTAGCTTTTCCAGAAATGTAACCGTGGTTACGTATCGGTAGTGTGGCATCCGGATCGCGAATCTGCAACGCTAAGTTCTTCAGGTGAATTGTCTTTGATTCCACCAATGATCAAACTGAACTCACCCCATCCATTACCCAGAGGAAGGTTCGACTGTGATCACAGGTCAAATCCAGAAGCAATTGCTGCTTAGGACAACGCTGGAATCCGTCTGGCAAGCCGTCAGCGATGCCACGAACTTTGGAGCATGGTTCGGTGTCGAGTTCGAAGGGCCATTTATTGCGGGAGTCGATCTGAAAGGTCGGATCGTTCCCACCAAGGTTGATCCGGAGGTCGCGAAGTTTGAGGAAGCTCACTCGGGGAAGCCATTCCAGATCTTCATTGAATAAGTGACTCCCATGATTCGGTTTGCGTTTCGCTGGCATCCATTTGCGATCGATCCCAATCATGACGATTCAAGTGAAATGAAATCGTTGGTCTCGTTTGAACTGGCTGAAGTGGATGGCGGAACACAATTAACCATCACAGAGTCGGGCTTCGATCAGATCCCAGTCGAGCGTCGAAGCCAGGCTTACAAGGCGAATTACGAAGGTTGGACGCGTCAATCCAGACTTCTTGCAACATACCTTTCACACCGTGGTAATGACTGCGTGCCGCCAAGGCATTTGTAGGAAGGCGAAGAAATGTGTGTACATCACTCGCTGGCTCAATTGGGAATCCGTGACGACGGGTGCGCGAGAACAGACACGAACTCGCACATGTGCGGACGTTGCACAGGTGCAGTGTGAGTTGCACATCCAACAATTGCATGTGACGTGAAGGTGCCTCACTTTAATCGGGTGAATGGAACTGGCTGCAATGTTCAAGTATGCGGCACACTCGATGATTCCCCTCTTAGAGAACCAGATCAAAACGAAGACGGAAGAAAATCGAGAATTCATGTCACACTCGTGAAGAAGCTGTTTCTCCGGAACATCAAACAGGGTGGAACCAACTTAAAGCAATGGATTGACGTTGTTGTTGATCCATGTTGAATCCGGGGTTCTCACAAACGTTGGGAGAAATCAGATGTTGAGTTTCCGAGTTATTTCTGGGCTGTTGTTACTTCCAATTGCCTTTGCTTGCGGAACCGCAGGGCAGCCGGTATTCGCTTCAGTTGCAGGATACGAGGACTGGGCGGCGATCCATCGTCAGATGGGTGCCACAGGGAAGAACGGATACCGACCGATGACATCGAGGGCGTACCAGAGTTCTGCTCGATTTCATACGCGCGCGTTGAACGCATATGGAAGTGTTTGTAAGGAAGTGCCTGTGGAGACCGCACAAGAGCATCTCAATCAGGTCAAGTCGGCTGTGGCGGCGGTAAAGAAGGAAATTAGTAAGATTGATACAGAGACAGCCCAGAAGGCTGGGATTCAGGAAAACGTTGCCAAGATCAAGTCGCAACTGGCTGAGTGTGAGAAGATGTGCTCAATGGCCGACAAAGCGATCTCCGGAGAGAAAGTTGACAGTAAAACAGTCTGTGCGCACTGCGTCTCTCTCGAGAAGCAACTGGCCGAAATTCGCAAAGAAGAAGATGCAATGCTGAAAAAGCTCGGAATCGCGCTTCCCGAGGAAGACGCGATCCACGAACATGAATCGAAGAAATAGCATCGATTGGTTCTTTGTCCGCAGCTCATTTCTCGTCACCAGCCGTAGCCAATTTGGATTTGCGGCTGGTGGCATCTCTTTCAATTGGTTTCGTTCCCGATGGATCCATTCGCCACCATGAACCATGAAATGAATTCAACATCGCCACCGGAGCCGCAGAACGAGGAGTCATCATGTCGCTTGAAGACAGCCTAGTTAAACTTGCTGTCACCGGCGATCGTGAGGCTCAGAGGCTGATCTATGACTCATTGAAGGGGTCTGTCTGCCGACTGGTTGCACGAATTGTGGCTTTGTCGGATGTGGATGACGTGACACAGGACGTCTTTCTGCATGTGTTCAGCGCGCTGAGTACATTTCGATTTGAATCTCAATTCTCCACCTGGGTTTATCGGCTGGCGGTGAACGATGCGCTGCAACATCTTCGGCGACAACGACGTCGAGAGATGGTGCCGTTGGATAACCTGGAGATTCCAGAGCCGGTTTTGCAACCGGATGTCGAGAATAACGAAATGTTGAGTCTCGCAATTTCAAAACTGGAGCCGGAATTACGGGTCATTCTGCACTTGAAGGAGGAACAGGAGGTGGACTACGCAACCATCGCGGAGATACTCCGGATTCCGGAAGGAACAGTCGGATCGCGGCTCAATCGGGCTCGGCGAGAATTAAAGAAAGAACTGCTGGCTCTTGGTTGGGGAAACTGAAATGAATTGCGACGAAGTCGGGGCTCGGCTCTCGGAGTTTTACGACGGTGAATTGCCGGCAGAACTGGCTGCAACGATCAGTGAGCATGTCAATGGCTGCGACAAGTGCACGGCGGAACTTCAGTCCTTTGGGCAAATTGCGGGCCTGTTCCGCGAACAGCGTGATCTGGCTTCTGCGCCAGAGAATTGGCCTGAGTTGGCTGTGCGACTGGATAAGCAAAAGGAGAGATTTCAGCCTTCAAGATTGTGGCGGTCGGCACAGCGTTCGCTGCCCTTGTTGACAGCATCACTAATCGTTGCCGTGGTGATTGGGTATTGGGTCGCCCGGAAAACGTCTCATGAAGAAGTCCATCGCGTTGCGGCGGCTCATGTGCATGAAACATTGACTCGATTCCCGGAAAAGCCACAGGCCGTCGTCGAAGAATTGTCTGCTGAGTATCAGGGGACGCAGGTGACGCTCGCCGCTGCAGGGGAATTGCTGGGATATGAACCTGTCGTCGCGAAATTTCCCTCCGCCGGTTATCGAGTCGCCTCTACTCATGTGCTGCAGATGCCTTGCTGCAAATGCCCGGCTTCAGTGTGTGTGCGTGAAGATGGGTCGGAGCTGCTAATCTTTGAACATAAGGAAGAACAGCCGATGTGGTTTGGAGATTCACCCCGTATCTCAACAAACTGCGGCGGCCAGACATGCCAGTGCGTGCAGTTGCCAAAACAATTGGCTGTCACCTGGAAAATAGGAACCCGATACGTAACCGTAGTCGGTGTCAATGGTCTGGAGGAGATTGCAAGTTTAATGACTATCTTCAATCACTCGAATTCTTCAGGATAGTGCGGAAGCGATGACAAGTCACGATCGAAATCAGTCACGAGAATTGACATTGGCAAAGTCTGACTCTGAAGTCAGTTCGGATCTTGGCGATACATTTTGGAGTGAGATCGCCAATCGTTTGCGAGTTTTTATCCGCGGACGCGTCGAAGACGTTCATATCGCTGATGATCTGGTTCAGGATGTCATTGTAAAGGTGCAGCGGAATCTGACGTCCGCGCCGATCCACAGAATGTCGGCATGGATATTTCAGATTGCCAGGAACGTTGTTATTGATCACTACCGATCGCGTAGGCATCGGCAGTCGGACTCGTTGAACGACGAAACAGCAATCGCAGACTCCGAAAAGTCAGTCGTCGCCGAATTGACTGGGTGCATCAGGCCGATGTTGGCACGGCTGCCTGACGAGTCTCGCGAAGTCCTGGAGCAAACGGATCTGGGCGAACTGACACAATCCGAATTAGCCAAACGGCTTGGCCTATCGCTGCCCGGCGTAAAGTCACGGGTTCAGAGGGCGCGAGAGCTACTTCGAGTTGCCATTGTGAGCTGTTGTGCTCCCCAATCGGGAGTTGACGGAAATCTCTCTGGTCATGGCTGCGAGTGTCAGCCGCCTGACTACTGTAGTCAGAAGTCGGGAAAATGCTGATGAGCTACGTGGACGCATGGCTCGGATCGAGCCGCAGGACGGACCACCGTTTTAGTCACTTCGCATTCACTTTTCGAAAATCTTTGCATCCATTTGCTGTCTCATCCGTCACCTAAGTTGAAGACGCTGTGGCAGTCGCAGCATGAGAACTTTGATACCGGAGAACCGTGATATGACAGCCTTCCTGCAATTCAAAACAAACCTGAACTGCGACAGCTGCATTGCTGCCGTGAAGCCATTCCTTGACGAGGTGCCTAACATCACCCACTGGGAGGTTGACACAGCGACGAATGGCAAGTTATTGAAGGTGACAGGGATCGGCCTTTCAGCGAATTCCATCGCAGAAGCGGTAAGAAAGGCGGGTTTTTCGGCGACGGACGATACCAACAACCTCAAACGACAGCCGGATTCCATCGAAGCTGTCAAAACGCCGACAGGAGTCACGTACTTTCCGCTCTTACTGTTAGGGGCATTTTTGCTTGGTGTTGTGAGTCTTGTCGAACTGCGAATTGGAACACTTGATCTATCACGGGCCATGCAGAATTTCATGGGTGCATTTTTCGCAGCCTTTGCCTTCTTCAAACTGCTGGATCTGCGTGGATTCGCTGAATCCTATCGCATGTATGACATAGTCGCTGGGAGATTTCCGTGGTACGGCGTTATCTATCCATTTATTGAGCTGGCGTTGGCTGCAGCCTACATCACAGGGATACGGCCCTTTGCAATCAACCTGACCACACTGATGGTGATGTCTGTAAGCAGTATTGGCGTGATTCAGAGCGTACTTCGGAAACGTAAAATCCGTTGTGCGTGTCTGGGAACCGCTTTCAATTTGCCAATGTCAACTGTGACTCTTGTTGAAGACGGACTGATGATCGGAATGGCTGCGGCAGGTCTACTGGGCCTGGGGCATTGATTTTGACGCAAGGCGAGGAAAGAACTGATCTGGATCTCGCACTGCGTTTTGCTAGACTGCTCGTCCAAACCTCTACTTGACTGAATCGTCATGTTTTATCGCATATTCTCAATACTCCTGATCATTACGACCCTCGTCGGGCCGTCAGTGTGTTGTTGCACAATTGCTCGTACAGACGCTACTGTGTCTGTACGAGCATGCTGCTGCCAACCGCACGCCACACCGAAGAACTGTTCAGACGATTCCCGTGACAAAGGCGGACATGAGTGTCCCTGCCGTGGCCACCAAGCAGTCGCCGCCCGGCTTGATGACAGCCTCATCCTGCAGACATCAGCGTCTGTAAAGTCGATTGTCATAGACATGGGAAATGTCCCGCCCGGTTTGTTTCAACAAACTGATCAGGTTTCGATATCTGAAGCAAACTCCCCTCCCGGAGGACGCTCCCCTGCGGGTCGAGCGTTGTTGATTGCGCAGTGCATCAGTCGCTGCTAGCGGCGGCTCCCCGATCGGCGAAATGCTGTAGCCGCTCGACGGACTTGAATCGATGTTGGCGAAAGGCTGTGACTGCATAGGCCACTTCTCGACCTGATCCAAGTGCCACGAATACGCCCGCGACACAACATTTGCTGAACGCGGAAGTCGGTTCCTTCTGCGGTGCGATCGCCGTGGATATCCAATTATTTTTCTCAACGCTCAGCTGCGTTCGTGAATGCAAGGAGTCCTGTGATGAGATTCAAAGAATATCTGCTGACTGGCGTAATGTTTTCTGCTGGCGCTCTGATTGCAGTTGTCGCTGGCTGCAGTGCACAATCTTCCCCGTCGGAAACGAATGCGCCCACCGACCCTGAAACCACTGTTCGTTCTCCGGACGCAGGAGTCACCCCTGTCAATTCCCCAGAAACCAAGAGCGAGGCCGTCGTCGAGGCCGAGGAGCATCCTCACAAACCGGGGAGTCATGGAGGGATCATCATCCCAATTGGCTCCGACAGTTATCACGCAGAAGCTGTGATCGAAACCAACGGGAGCTTGCGGCTGTTGATGCTGGGCAAGGACGAGACTCGAATTCAGGAAGTTGATGTCCAGCCCGTCAAAGCGTACGTGAAGGTCGTGGGCGATCCCAGCACCACTCCGATTGATCTTGTCGCCGTTCCTCAGGATGGCGACTCCGCGGATAAGACATCCCAGTTTGTTGGCGAGTTGCCTGAGGCTTTTCGCGGAAAGCAACTTGACGTCACCATTCCCAATCTGCGAATCGCCGGTGAACGGTTTCGTGTCGGATTCACAACCGTGACCGAAGACCATTCGAGCGAAATGCCTGGCAGTCTTCCAGTTGATGATGAGCGGCAACTGTATTTGACAGCGGGCGGTAAATACTCCGAAGCAGACATCAAGGCCAACGGAAGCGTGACGGCATCGCAGAAATTCAAAGGAATCAAGTCGATGCACGATGCAAAGCCCAAACCAGGCGATCGCATTTGTCCCATCAGTATGACCAAAGCCAATCCGGATTTCACATGGATCATCGATGGGAAGCCCTATCAATTTTGCTGCCCGCCATGTGTCGACGAATTTGTAAAGATGGCCAAAGAACGGCCGGAAGAACTTCAGGACCCGGACACATTCATCAAGTCAGACGTCACTAAACCGTAACAATAATTCAAAGGAGAACAGCAATGGTCAAAACTCATTCGGCATTTTTCAACATCGCCACGTTGGCACTCTTAGGTTTTATGGGGTGCCAGCAACAAGCAGAACAGACGTCGTCTCAGCCAATTACCGAGGCGACACCAGCAGAAGCTGATGGTCCCGAGAATTCAAGTTCCGGCGAAGCAGAGATTGACGCCGCGATCGCAGAACTTGATCCCGCAGATCAAGCGGAGGCGAGGTCGCAGAAGTTTTGTGCCGTGATGACGACCAGTCGTCTGGGTTCCATGGGCACGCCTTTGAAACTTGAGGTCAATGGGCAACCCGTCTTTGTCTGTTGTGCCGGCTGCAAAAGCAAAGCAACGAAGAATCCCGATGCGACTCTTGCAACAGTTGCGAAGTTGAAAGCAGAGAACAGCGGCGGCCAAAAATAGTCAATTCAATTCAATTCAATTCTACTTCAGATGAACGGGCGATGACGATGAAGCTCCCAATTGCACGTCTGCTGGTCGCGGCTCTTTTGATCACAGCGTCAGTGGAAAACAGTAATGCAAACGATCCCGTGCTGGTCGCCTCGGGGTCGGCCGCAAATGCTCCCAAACAGCCTCAGGTGGCTGTTGGTCTGGATGGTTCGGTGCACCTTGTCTACGGGATCGGTGACACAGTGCAATACGCCCGATCTTCGGATGGTGGCGTCACGTTTGAAAAGTCACTCACGGCGTTTCGAGTCCCCAATCTGTCGCTGGGAATGCGACGTGGGCCCCGGATCGTGACAACAGAATCTGCGATTGTTGTGACTGCAATCGGAGGACGCATGGGAAAAGGCCGGGACGGTGACCTTCTGGCGTGGCGATCCACAGATCATGGAAAGTCATGGCAGGGACCCTCGCAAGTGAATGACGCAGCAGATTCGGCGAGAGAAGGGCTGCATGCGATGGCGTCTGGAACGGACAATTCCATCTGGTGCGTATGGCTGGACCTTCGAGACAGGAAGTCGGAAATCTACGTCTCCGTATCAAAAGACAATGGTGCGACCTGGGAGGCCAATCGCTGCATCTACAGATCGCCCGATGGCAGTGTATGTGAATGTTGTCATCCGTCGGTCATCGTCAAGGGCCGAAATGTTCATGTCATGTTTCGAAACTCCGTCGGCGGAAATCGAGATATGTATGTGACAACTTCAGCGGACGGAGGCAATTCGTTCTCCGATGCCCGGAAACTCGGCTCAGGTACCTGGATGCTGGATGCCTGTCCAATGGACGGCGGCATGCTGGCCGCAGGATCAAACGGTGCGATTTCCACAGTCTGGCGACGCGACGGCAACGTTTATGCTGCGGCCGGAGACGGTTCGCCCGAGATTCTACTTGGTCGAGGTCAGCAGCCATGGATCGCTGGGACCGCAAACGGCTCGATCATCGTGTGGACCGCTGGGCGCGAGGGTGATTTACTTGTGAAGAATTTGAACTCAGGGGAATCGGAGAAGCTGTCGGAAACGGCGCGAGATCCTGTCATTGCGTCTACGCCAATTGGTGATGGGCCTGTCATTGCGTGCTGGGAATCCAAACTCAACGGGGAGTTTACCGTTGTGGCGACTCGCGTCGAAGTGCCCGGTACTGATGCACAACGAAGAAAATGAACCCAAGACGACAAACAAATATCGCAATCGGATCCTGAGGCCTTGCTAAGGAACAGAACTGTGAAACACTGGCGATGGCTGTTGATTGTCTGTCTCATCTCCGCGTATGCCTTTGCACATGAGGGGCACAAACCGCTGCCGACTCGTGGTATGGAAGTGAACACAGAAACCGGGAAGATGATCTTGACACGGTCGGCGCGTACAACGCTCGATGTTCAGACAGCGGAAGTAGGTCCACAGAATGTGAGCGAGTCGATTCTGGCTTATGGGACGCTGGTCTCGCCGTGGAACCGGCATGCATTAATCAGTTCGCCGCTGTCGGGGCGGATTGTCGCGCTGTTCGTGATTCCTGGCGAATCTGTCAAAGCTGGGCAGGTGTTAGCCGAACTCGACAGCCCGGAACTTGAAAAGCTGCAGCTGGAAATCCGGAATGCACAAACAGCGCTAAATCTGTCTCTCAAGCTGAAAAGCTCCGCAGATGAAGCAAGCAGGACCGGAGCAATTCCCGAAATTCGAACATTTGAGGCCGCGAATCAGGTGCAGCAGGATCGCGTCGCGCTGGAAATCGCCTGCGCGAAGTGGCGCAGCCTTCAGTTGCCGGCAGAAGTCCTGGAGACGATTCTGCAAAATCCAAATGCAGCGCAGCAACAGTCGCTTTCTCTGAAAAGTCCCATCGATGGAACGGTAACTCATGCTGATCTCTCCATCGGAAAGGTGATCAACTCGAAAGAACACCTTTTTGAAGTACTCGACCTTTCTGCGTTATGGCTGAAAATTGGGGTGCTGGAGAAAGATCTGGCGCGTGTGGCCATCGGGCAGTCGCTTGAACTGACGCTGACAGCATTTCCCGGGCAGATTATCACGGCTCAGGTTGATGTTTTCGGCCAGTTCCTTGATCCTCAGACGCACCTCGGAACGGTATGGGCGTCGCTGTCGAACTCACCACAGAGTGGACCACTGCTGCTGCCGGGAATGTCGGGACAGGTACGGTTAATGGTGGGTGAAACCAGCGAAAACGTGGTGGTACCGATATCCGCAGTGATTCGTGACGGAGCCGAGCGATTCGTACTTGTTGAGGAAGAGCAGACGCAGGTCGCGTCAACGTATCGGAAGCAGTCGATCGTTTTTGGCCAGCGGATGGGTGACGTGATCGAGGTCCGTGAAGGAAAACTGTTTCCGGGAGATCGTGTCGTTACTCGCGGCAATCACGAACTCGGTGGTTTCTTTACCAAAGGTGTGCTGAAGATCAGCAGCGAAACGGCACGCGATATTGGGCTGACAGTTCAACCGGCTTCGTCACTGGAGCTGGCCGATACGATCACGGTCGACGGTCTGGCGGATGTTCCCCCCTCAAAGCGTACGGTGGCTTCGGCACAGATCAGCGGATCAATCGCACGGATTCTGGTCGATCGAGGTCAGCAAGTTCGCGCTGGTGAGGTACTCGCCGAAATCATCAGTCAGGACTTCCAGACTTTACAACTCGACTTCCTGCGAGCACACCTCGATGCGGAATTGCAGAAGCAGATTCTGAGTAACCTGGGTGAGGCTCGCGATGCTGTGTCCCAGCGACGGTTATGGGAGGTAGAAAGTCGACTCAATCTCGCAAACGGACTTCGCGAGAATATTCGCCAGCGACTGATGACGTTCGGAATCTCAGAGGAACAACTGGCTCAGCTGATGAATACTCAGTCGTTGTTGCCGGCATTGCCTGTCCGATCCTCGATTGACGGAATCGTGATGGACTTTGACAAGCTGCTCGGGCATGTCGTTCAGCCTGATGAGCCAGTCTTTGAAATTCACGATCTGTCTCAGATCTGGGTGCAGGGATTTGTTTCGGAACGTGATCTTTCGAAAGTCGAAGTCGGACAGCCGGTGCGTGTCCGCTTTGTTGCGGATGCGTCCAGCGTTGTTTCCGGAACAATTGTCCGCAGTGGTCGTTCGATAGGACAGGACGACCGAACTCTCTCTGTCTGGATTGAACTCCAACAAATGCCACGGGTGCCGATGCAGCACAATATGCTGGCCAGAGTGACGATCGAAACGGGAAGGCTCTCAGCGAAGCTTGCCGTGCCACGCGATGCCATTGTCCAAGAAGGCGCTCGTTCGTACCTGTTCGTTCGCAATGCTGATGACGTTTTCGAGCGTCGCAGTGTCGTCGTCGGTCGTTCTGATGATGTTTCCATCCAGATTCTGGAAGGCCTGATGCCGGGCGAAGAAGTGGCCGTTGGAGGAGCCAGCTCGCTCCAGACGGGCTATGCCGCATTGAAGTGATTGCTGGCTGCCGGGCGCTGAAGAGTCATCCGTTGTCCTGTCGCATATCGTGGAATGAGATCCTCATGCTGAATTCCATCATCGCGTTCTCTCTCAGGAATCGCGGCCTCGTGCTGATTGCGGCAACGGCCGTGCTGATTTGCGGCGGCTATCAATTGAGCGAGATGCCAGTTGACGTGTTTCCCGATCTGAATCGACCGACTGTGACGGTGATGACAGAAGCTCCCGGCCTCGCACCGGAAGAAGTCGAAGTGCTTGTCACGCGACAAATCGAATATCTGCTGAATGGAGCAACAGGCGTTCAGCGAGTTCGCTCTGCTTCCGGTGTCGGTCTGTCGATCGTGTGGGTTGAGTTTGACTGGGGTACCGACATCTATCGCGATCGGCAGATCGTGGCGGAAAAAATACAGATTGCTCGCGACCAGCTTCCTCGCAACGTCAATCCGGTCATGGCGCCGATTTCGTCCATCATGGGTGAAATCATGCTGCTGGGATTGAGGTCAACAAGCACGCCGACCGACGAACGCGCCGCTGCGGAACTGAATATGGAACTGAGAACACTTGGGGAATTCACTGTTCGCAATCGACTGCTTGCAGTGGAAGGTGTTTCTCAGGTCACGGTAATGGGAGGAACTCTCAAGCAATATCAGATCATCACGTCTCCTGCCCGATTAGCCGCCCAGAATATTACATTGGAGCAGGTAACCACCGCAGCAGAGAAGGCTAACGTTCTGTCCGGCGGCGGAATCATGGTGCGATCACCCAGAGAATCGCTGATACGGATCAGCGGACAGAGTCTGACTCTGGAGGACCTTGAGAACACGCCGATCGTCTGGCGAAATCAGCGAGCAGTGCTGCTGAAGGAAGTGGCTGACGTCCGATTCGGTGGTCCTGTGAAGCGAGGCGATGGAAGTGTGCTTGTGCGCGAAGGAGACCGTGTGGAAGGCGGATCGGCTGTCATTCTGGCCGTTCAAAAGCAACCCAGCGCGGACACGCTGAAACTTGACCGGAAGATCAGCAGCGTTCTGGAAGAGCTCCGTCGGGACTTGCCTGAAGGAATCGTCATCGAAGATCGCATCTTCAAACAGGCCGACTTTATCGAGGCCGCAGTTGAAAATGTCGTCGAGGCGGTTCGAGATGGGGCAATCTGGGTGGTCGTTGTGCTGTTCATCTTCATGTGGAATTTTCGGACCAGTGTGAGTTCACTGACGGCCATGCCAATTTCGATCCTTCTGACTGTGCTAATCTTTCGCTGGCTGGGAATTTCGATCAACACAATGACGCTTGGCGGTATCGCGGTGGCGATTGGGGATCTCGTTGATGATTCCATCGTCGACATCGAAAACATCTATCGACGACTGAAAGAGAATCGACAGAAGGCTGTGCCGGAGAATGCACTCAAGGTGATTTATGACGCGTCGTGTGAGGTTCGCAACTCCATCGTTTATGCCACACTGATTGTCGTGCTGGTCGTCTTCCCGCTTTTCTCAATGGCTGGTCTGGAAGGCCGGATGTTCGCTCCGCTCGGCATTGCGTACATGACATCGCTGCTGGCTTCCCTGGTCGTCTCGCTGACGATCACTCCGGTTCTCGCTTCGTACTTGTTGCCGCAGGCCCGATTTCTGGATGACAAAGGTGATCCATTTGTCCTTCGAATCCTGAAGTCCGCCACTGCAAGGCTGCTTCGATGGACTCTGCGGCATGCCAATCTGGTCCTTGCAGGCACTGTGATTATGGTCGGCGTCGCTGTGTCTGCACTTTTCTGGATGGGCGGTGAGTTCCTTCCACCCTTTAACGAGGGCACTTTCACGATCAGCTTTCAGGCGGAGCCTGGAACAAGTCTGGATGAAAGTCAGCGACTGGCACAGCGTGCGGAGAAGCTCCTGCTGGAGATTCCGGAGGTCGTTGCGATCTCGCGACGTACAGGACGAGCGGAGCTGGATGAACATGCCGAAGGGGTGAATTCGTCTGAGATCGATGTTCGGGTTCAGGAACATCGTCGTCCCAAAGACGGGTGGGGTGCCGCGATCCTGCGAATGATTCCGATCGCACATCTGTGGGGATTCGAAACAAACGGACGCCCTCGCGAACTTGTGCTGGCAGATATCCGCGATCGGATCACTCTGATTCCCGGCATCAAGGCCAATATCGGTCAGCCCATTTCACATCGACTGGACCACATTATGTCCGGAGTCCGAGCTCAGATTGCCGTGAAGGTCTTTGGCAATGACCTGCGAGAATTGCGGAATGCGAGTCAGGATGTCTACTCCGCGATGAGCAACGTACGCGGTGTCGTTGATCTGCAGCTGGAACCTCAGGTAGAAGTGTCACAGGTACGTTTGCAGGTTCGTCGTGAAGACGCCGCGCGTTATGGCCTCGCACCCGGGGATGTGGCTGCGTTACTTGAGACCGCCTATAAGGGACGTGTCGTTTCACAGATTCTGGATGAAGATCGCTATTTCGGGCTGGTCGTCTGGTACGACGAAGCATCACGAAATGATCCTGACGTCATCCAGCAGACAATTCTCGAGACCCCATCAGGCCGCAGAGTTTCGCTCGGCGAAGTCGCCGACGTGCTGGACACCACCGGACCTAATACTCTGAATCGAGAGCACGTGCAGCGAAGGATCGTCGTCTTTTGCAACGTGGAAGGGCGAGATCTTGCGAGCGTTGTTGGTGAAATCAGGGCTCTGACAATGCCGATTGAAGAGCGCCTTCGCGCACTTCCTGGCGACTATCGCATTGAATTCGGTGGCCAGTTCGAAGCACAGCAGGAAGCAAATTTCCGACTGCTTGTCCTGGGAACAGCATCGGTCCTTGGCGTCTTCCTGCTGCTGACGAAGTGTCTCTCTTCGTGGCGAGCTGCAATGCAGGTCCTGGCCAATATTCCGCTGGCGGCACTGGGTTCCGTGGTGACTTTGCTGATTGTCAATCAGCCCTCCTCCGAGTCACTTCAGGGGGCCGAATGGTGGCAGTGGCCCCAAGTCTGGATCAGTGCCACCAGTCTTTCTGTCGCACACTGGGTTGGCTTCATTACCTTGATTGGCATCGTGAGTCGTAACGGGATCATGATGATTTCGCATTACATCCACTTGATGGAGCATGAAGGCGAAGTGTTCGGCGAAGAGATGATTATTCGTGGAAGCCTGGAACGTCTTTCGCCCGTAATGATGACAGCAGCTACCAGCTTTATCGGCTTGCTGCCCCTCCTTTTCGGAGCCGGCCAGACGGGGAAGGAGATCCTTTTTCCCCTGGCTCTTGTTGTGTTCGGCGGCATGCTCACATCAACAATTCTGGACCAGGTCGTCACTCCGGCACTCTTCCTGAAATTTGGCCAAAAGGTCTATCAGAGGCAACCAGATGCCGTTCAGTGATTGTGTGATTCGGCAGGACACAAGCCACTGACGCGGCTGCAATCACAATGCGACGCCAAGCATGATTACGAGCATATTCAAGCTGTTCCTTTGCTGCGGTACTCTCTTGTCTGCCAAATTCCTTCATGCCCTTCGAGTCTTTTCTGATTACCCAACCAAAACAGTAGGCCGCTTTTGAGGGTCAGGAATTGCATTTTCCAGCAGGTCAAACACACTGTTGGGCACATCTCCCTGACCGAATAGGACGAATTCCACGGCAAGGCGCATTGAATTGCCAATGCTCCATCCAAACACAATGTCCAACGGTGCCCCCGGACTTCCCCAGTTCAATCGCAATCTGAGCAATCGTGTGGGAGACGGAAGCTACATCGCGTGCGACAAGAATAAATCGTTCTTCTTCCTGTCGGACCGAGATGACTGGGCTGTTGTGGAATTCACTGGTGTCGCCGTAATATACTTCCAGGAACAGTAATGGAACTTCGGCGGGGATCCGGTGCTTTCGACGGACTTCCTTTTCCTTATCGATCAACGATCGACTCCCTGGCCTATGAGGCACTAATACTCGAAACCCGCCATCTGCACACAGGTCCGTCCAGACCATTCGGTCACTCTCGGTTTCAAACCGAAATTCATTGAGCCGTAGCTCACGGCTCCTCCAGACGCGAGAGATAATTGACATACCCAGCACACACGCGATGAAGATTGACGCAATGATGATTCCATCGGGGCGCTCGATGACGTTGGCGGCAGTCGTATAGATGAAGACGAGCGAAATCAGTCCGAACGCTGCGAGCATCAGCCTCCGGCGGAGCTTCAATGTCGGCTCTGCGGGCCGAGGCTTTCGACTGAGGTCTACCAGCGACCCAATGGCAGCACTCGTCATCAGGACCAGAACACCTGTGGCATAAGCACCTCCCTGGCTCGAGACGTCAGCGCGAAAGCACCAGGTGACCAGAAGATTGATGACCGTAAATGCGATCACCAGCGGACGATACGCCGCAGCCCATTCCGGAGCCATCCCATAGCGAGGCAAATATCGCGGAACCATGTTCAGTAGGCCAGCCATCGCGGAGGCTCCGGCAAACCACAGAATGAGAATCGTGCTGATGTCGTACACAGTGCCAAACACGGACCCAAACAACGGACAAACACCGAATGGGCTTTCTCCATGTGCGATATACGCCAGTGCTCGGTCGACCGCCTTACCTCGGTCAGGGCTGATTCGAAATTCTTCAGCCGGAATCAGCGTACCGGTGCCAGTTACGAGTGATGAGCCGAGCAGCATCATCGACATGATCAATGCGGCCGTGATCAAAAGCAGTCGAGTCCTGCGAATCCGCCCTTCTGCGTTTGCTGGATCATCTTCTTTTCCGCGAATCAAGTGAATATGCAGAACGCCAGTCTCAAAACCGCTCATACCGAGCGCCAGCTTTGGAAAAATCAGGCAGGCAATCAGCAATGCGACCCAGGGTCCCTTTCCGGAGATCGGCGTATGGTGCAGGTGGTAGTCGCCAGCGGAAATCTGATCGATCCACTGCGTCAATAGTTCAGGATGTGACACAAGGTAAAAAAGTCCTGCACCAATAACGACGGCGGTCAGGCCAATGTATGCCACAACGAGCAGTGTTGCCAATCCAACTACTTCTCCGTACCCTTTAATGAACAGAGCACTCAGAAGCAACAGCAGAAACATGGTGACAGCGATTTGGCTCTGCATCCACTCGGGGGTGGAGCCCATGAACAACGGGTTTGACAACAAGTGTGCCGTCGCGTCAGCCGCCGAAAGTGTTTTCGTGATCACAAAGTCTGTTGCTGCGAAGCCAATCAGGATCAGTACAAAGATCTTTGAAGTCCAACCGCGAAAGATCCTTTCGATCATCCCAACCGAACCGACGCCATCAGGAGTCTCACCAGCGACGTGACAATAGATTGGTAGGGCTCCAAGCAATGTCACAGCCACAAGGACCAGTGTCGCGATGGGTGCGAGTATACCGGCACCTTCAAAGGCAATAGATGGCTGATAGCCAAGCGTACTGAAATAGTCCACACCACAGAGACACATGATAAGCCACCACGCATAGTGGTGGTCACGCGATGCATTGCCAGACAAGAGCGTCACTCCGAAGCGCAGGCATTCGCTTCGGGCGTGCCGAAGCCGTCATGTTTGAGGATGTTCGCCTTAAACAGGTTTTCTGACGTGACAGAGAGGTGGACCTGACGAAGATCCACAGAATCGGCCAATGCCAAGCTGCCAATTCACGACAATACGGTCCTCGAACGCCTGCAAAGTTAGCTGACGGGCTCGGAGCCGAAGATGCCCCTCTCGAAGATTTCGAGTTAGCCCCAAAATGAGTGGTTCCCCCGCTCTGTTGACACAGATTCGGCGATTTGTGTCCGTCACCTTCCAGATCATACTGGTGACCGTCCAGCAATTCAAGTTCCTTAAGTTGGACCACAGCCGAGGCATGCCCTTCCGGCAAAGCGTTGGCAATTTCCGGCGTAACTGCTAATGCTGGAAATATGTCTGTCCACTTTGCGGGACTACAAGCGCTTTGGCATCTGGAGTAGAGACTATCGAACCGTCATCAACCTTACGAAACTCCGTTCCTACTTTGAGAAGACGACCAGTACTAACATCATCTGCGTAGATTTTTCGAAAGTCGATATTGGCTGTGCGTTCGAGCCCTTTACTCTGATAATTTGGAACTGTCGAGTGAAGTGACCAGCAAATTCGAATCTGTAATGAGATCAACGCTTTAGAGGGCCGATTCGCGTTACATGGTAAAATCATTCATGTGGTTCTGGATGTATAGTCCATTTTTGAAAAGCCGAGGCTTTGAAGAAGTGCGATGCCTGACAGATACCGCACATCGGCGGATGCTCACGATTGGAGATTTCAGCAACGGCCCGCCAGTACGAGGTGATCGTCAGGAAATCTCAGCGACGAGTGCAATCAGAACGGCCGGAATAACAACCCGAAGTATGAACGCAAACATGATCGCTCCAAACAAGAGACAGGCAACTCCGTGGATTGCACCACGGAGTTGCCCTGAGAGGACTTCCTGCCCGTCGGTTCTATTTGTGATCGTGAGCGTCGTGGGCTTCTTCTTTGAAGTCACCGGTGTACGGTGTCCCTTCAATTTCAGCACTCATCGTCCCGGCGTATTCCCGAACGATGCCAAGCTTTTCATGCTTGCCGACAAAGCGTGATGAAAGTCCGTCCTTCTCGCCTTCCAGTGGTACTGGCAGCAGATCGGCCTGGAGCTCAGGATCGCCGATGGTCAGGGAAATCTTGTCCGTCTTGATCGGAGCGGGTGATTTTTCATCACTGCCCAGCACGTAGACGGTGGATTCCTGCTTTTCGTGGTCCACAGTGAACTCCACGTGGTACTTTCCGCCGCCCCAATCGGCAAGAGTCCCATCATGGGGGCCGGCACCGTGACCATGTGAATGCTCCCCTTCGCCTTCGCCGTGCTCGTGTCCATGTTCCGCTGCGGCCGAAGCCGTGCTGGACGGGTCTTTTGCTTCCGGAGTTGCCGTATCCTGACAACCAGCAATGAAGGTCATTGCTGACAGGGCACAAAATGCAGACAACAAACTAACGAACTTCTTCATCTCTAAATCTCCCTCACAAAAATGGTCTCGAACCGACTCCGGTTCGATTCAGTTCAACTCCTGCAACTTCGATTGGCCGCAGTCCGATTCCACATTTCACCAGGTCGTGCGGGATGCACTTCCCGGAGGATCGAATTACAGTCGGACAGGAATGTCCAACCTACAGACTGTTACTTCACCTCACCAAACTCGTCTTCAGCGCTACTCATCTTTGCCAGCCTGACAGCATCCTGACCACTGAACCGCCAGAACAAGCCAGGATGAATCAGAAACTCGCAGAAGGTCGACGTCACGAGTCCGCCAAGAATGACAGTGGCGACAGGATACAGAATCTCGCGGCCGGGCTCCTGACCTCCCAGTACCAGCGGTACCAGACCAATTCCTGCCGTCAGCGCTGTCATCAGGACGGGAGCGAGACGCTCAAGGCTGCCTCTCACGACCATCTGTTCAGTGAAGTCTTCGCCCTCTTCCTTCATCAGATGGAAGTAGTGTGTAACCAACAGAATCCCGTTGCGTACGGCGATCCCTCCCAGTGAGATAAAGCCGACAAGACTGGCCACAGTCAGTGTCTGCTGGGTGATGACTAAAGCCAGCACACCACCAATAAATGCCGTCGGAAGTGCATTCAGAATCTGCAACACGACTCGTACGGACGGAAACAGAATCATCAGCACTACGAACATCCCGATGACTGAAATGCCCGCGAGAACCCCAATAGTTCGCGTGGCACTTTGCTGACTCTCAAACTGACCGCCGTACTCGACGTAGTAACCTTCCGGCATCGCCACATTGTTCTGGATTCGCTGCTGAATCTCGGCCACTGCGCTGGCGAGGTCACGATCCTGTGTGTTGCAGCGGATGACGATTCGTCGCCGTGCGTTCTCGCGATTCACGGCGTTGGCACCAGCACCTTCACCAATATCAGCCAGTTCGCGAAGCTCGATTTGGCCTCGATTGTCCGGCAGATCAATTCTGAGCCGCCCGATATTCGCGTAGTCCGTGCGATAACTCTCTTCCAGTCGTACCAGCAGATCGAAACGACGTTGTCCTTCCAGCACCTGTGAGACAACCTCACCCTGAAGTGCGGTTTGCACGATCTGGGCCACATAGGCTCTCGTGACTCCATGAAACGCGAGGTCGTCCGATCGCAGGCGAATGTGAAGTTCTTCGGTTTGCCGAATGGGCTCGACGATTGGAGGCGTAAGTCCCGGAACCGTCTGCAACGTTTGCTTTACCTGCTCTGACAGTTGCTGCAGAGTATCGAGATCATCGCCATGAATCTTGATAGCGATCTGGGCATAGACACCAGAGACCATATGACTGATGAGGTGTGCCAGAGGCTGTTCGACTTCGATGTCGACACCCGGAGCTTCTTCTCCAAGTTCATCCAGAAGCTTCTTCAAAAGCTCCTCGCGTTGACTTTGCACGTCCGGGTTCATACTGAGGATATATTCACCAGCGTTGACGGGAGAAGCGTGCTCGTCCATTTCCGCTCGTCCCGTTCGTCGCACGAAATGCAGAATTGGCCCTTCCGGATTCTTGTCCGATTTTTGCATCTGCTGCAATTTACGATCAATCACGCTCGACACCTGATTCGACGCATCCAGCGACGAACCGGGAGGCAACGTCAGATTGATCTGCACGCTGCCTTCATCGAACTGAGGCAGAAAGTTTCGGCCAAGCTGTGACAGTTCATAACCCGCATAGGCCACCATGAGCCACGTCAGCAGCATCAGGATTACCGGATGGGCGATACTCAGTCGAATCAAGTGTGCCGCCATCCATTTGAAAAGGCGGAGCAGCATTCCGTCATGTTCCGCGTGCGTCGCTTTCGATTGCGGCAGCAGATACCAGGACAAAACAGGCGTGATCGTCAGCGAAACGATCAGCGAGGCCAGAATGGAAACGATATAGGCCACTCCCAGCGGGGCGAACAGTCGCCCTTCAACGCCTGACAGAGCAAACAGCGGCAGGAAGACCAGAATGACGACCGCCGTACCGAAGACAATCGCACTGCGGATTTCTTTGCTGGCCTCGTAGACGACGACCAGGGAGGATCGAGGCTCACTCAGATTATTGTTTTCCTTGAGCCTTCGAAAGATGTTCTCTACGTCCACAATGGCATCATCAACGAGTTCCCCCATCGCCACTGCGATTCCACCGAGTGTCATAACGTTAATCGAAAGATGCGTGCCGGTCATGTAGCCCCAGATTCGAAACACCAGCGTCGTGATGACAAGTGACAGAGGAATCGCCGTGAGCGTGATAAATGTGGTGCGGAAATTCAAAAGAAACAGGAACAGAATGATGACGACCAGAACCGCTCCGATCACAAGTGCTTCACCCACGTTAAAGATGCCGCGGTCAATGAAATTCTTCAGCCGAAAGAGTTCCGAATTGATGATAATGTCGGCTGGCAGTGATGCTTCGGCTTCGGCGAACGCAACTTCGAGGCTATCTGTGAGCGACCGAGTATCGACATGCGGCTGCTTCACAACGGTGAAGACGACACCGGGATTACCGTTGACACTGCCATCGCCGCGTTTGAACTGAGGTCCTTCAACAAGCCGCGCCACCTGACCTAACAGGATGGTTCGCTCTGGATGATTCTTGACCGGGATCTTTCGCAGATCGTCCAGAACACGAAATTCATCCGGACCAAGTCGTCCCAGAACACGAATAGGTCGTTCCGTTTCGCCCTGCACGGCAAAACCGCCGCTTGTGTTGATGTTGCTCTGCTTCAAGGCCTCTTCAACTTCCTGCAAGGTGACTCCGTATTCCAGCAGCGCTGCCGGGTCAATGAGCACCTGATACTGCTTCTTATCGCCGCCCAGCATGAAGGCTTCGGCGACTCCGGTGACCTTCAGGATCCGTGGCCGGACCACCCAGTCCGCGGTCGTTCGCAGTGACATCTGGCGAAGGGCTTTGGAGGGAAATGCAACTTCATGAGGCTTGCCGTTGATAACAACCGTTGCCGCTGCGTGTTGTTGTGCACTCCTGTCGTCGCCGGATTGGTCAGCGGCGTGTTCAGTTGAATGCCACGTGATCTGATCAACGTCGATGGCTTTCCATGTTTCAAGGCGATGACGATCGATGGGCTGCCAGACCAGAACTTTTCTCGAATCGGTGTCAGCAGTGGTTTCAGTCGTCTTTGCCTCCAGAAGCTCCACCATATAGTCGGTTCGTTCAACAGGAAACAACTCGCCACCCTGTGGTCCCTGTTGCCGGTACAGTCCCGCCACAACGATCTGTCCCATAATTGATGCCGGGGGTGTCATCTGAGGCAGGATTCCTTCCGGAAGGACACCGCCTAGAGTTGTAAGACGTTCCTGAACTGTTTGCCGAGCGGCTCGAATGTCTGTGTTCCAGTCAAACTCGATGTAGATCACATTCAGCCCGGCCGTTGACTGGCTTCGTACAGCCTGAACACCGCTGGCACCGAGCAATGCAATTTCAATCGGCTGAGTGACCAGTGTCTCGACTTCTTCAGTCGCCAGCCCCGGACACTCCGTAATGATGATGACTCGTGGTCGGTCAAGATCCGGAAACACATCGATCGGCATCTGTGTCGCGAGATACGACCCATACACCATGAGCGCCATGCTGATCACCAGAACCAGCATGCGATAGCGAAGAGCAAAGCGGATGACGGAGTTGAGCATTGGAGATTGCCGATTGGAGATTTCAGAATAAAGATTTTTTTAGGGTCGACTTTGGGACGATTTACGCGAGGCGACCTTGATGGCAGTGAGCTGATTCGCTTCGTCGAGAAGGAGTGCCACCTTCGATTCCGGCAGCAAGGCTCCTTCGATGATAAGGTCCAGCCAGTAGCAGAATTCATCTGCTTCCTCGATGACAATCTGCAGCTTCGCGATGAACTCCGCCTTTGATCGCCCTCGACATGCCGCTCGATAATTTGCGCCGACAGATGTCGCACTTCGAACGAGCTGGGTTCCGATTGTCTTTCCGATCGTATCTAACGGTAACGCCGTGACGAGTTTCATTACTCTCAAAGCAAATTGCTTCGTCCGACGCTTCAACTCAACATCATCCATCTTCGAGCCCTCTTCGAATCGTCCAGCCAACCATCAATCATCAATCTGCAATTCAATGTGCCGCATGCACTGTCCCGTCCGCGTGAACATGAACGTCCGCGCGAATCCCACTCGCGGCCTGCGATTTCAACACTCGATTCAGGGACGCGGCAGCACTCTGAGCCAGGTACAGTCCCGCTTTGACACTTCCGTCATTCGCGACGACCGTTTGAAGCCGATCTTCGTGCAGCACATGCACTGGCAGACGGTTGAACAAGTCACCATTCTGCTGAAACACGTAGGCTTCAGGTCCTTCCCGTACAATCGCAGCTGAAGGCAGCACCAGCACATTCTTCAATTCTTCGACCGGCACCTGCAGGCGGACTCGCTGCCCCGGGCGAAATCGCCAGACAACAAACGTCTGATTGTCCTTCTCATAGGTTCTCGACTGATTGCGAAGTGAAATGAAGAAGTCAAAAGTTCGCGTCTCCGAATCGACGGAATTTGCGAGATGCCGAATCTCGAGTGTTTGATCAAACGGTGGCCAGTCGGCCTGGTCGTCCTCCGCAAACGAGCACTGGATCGGCCATCTATTCTCTGCAGCTCTGGCAAGCGACGATGCCTCGCGTTTGAAAGCGTGTCCCTCAATCAGCAGCGACTGATGATTTGCCAGTGTGGACAGGAGCTGTCCTGCCTGAACCTGCTGGCCAAGTTCGACATTGAGTTCCTGTACTTCAAACGCCAAATCACTACCGGAGCCCTCCTTAGTATGGAAAGCGATTGGCTGAATTGCGGCCGTGTCTTTCGGCTGTTCAAGAGCCGAAGGGGCCATGACATCAATAGTTGAAACAAAGGTTCCTTCAGTCACACTCTTGATTTGATCGGGATTCAGTCCTCTTGTCAGAAGATCCTGCTGAAATGACTGAATGAGTGCCGTTTGTCGACGAAGCTGATTGTCCAGCTCAATGAGGCGACTTTCCGGAACTCCTCCTGTTTTCACGAGGCCTTCGAGGCGAGCGTGCTGTTCTGTGATGAGCTGGATTTCACGCGTGGCCTTGAACAACTCAGCCTGAGTGTTCTGGAGATACTCACTGAACAATCGCAGTGTGAAGAGACGATCTCCTGGTTTAACGGTATCGCCCGGAAAGGCGTGAACTTCCGTGACAACACCAACTGCCGGTGATGTCACACCACGATCCGAATGACCGGGTCGATCAACGATCTCGCCCGGGATCTCGATGGTTCGCCAGTAGGCCTGAGGCTTTGCAGGTCGTGAGACGAGCCCCAGATTCTTCCGCGCCTGTTCCGTCATCTTGAGTGTCTTTGCCTCCTGAATTGGGGCAACTGGTGGCTGAGCACTGTTCGCTGCAACATCAGCTTCAGGGCGAAAGAACTTTTGAAGCTTCTTACTCTGAGTAAGTCCAGCGATGACCAGAACGGAGCCAACGATCAGAAAGACAATTCGAGAACGAGGCATCACAGCACCTTGAGGCAGAGGAGAATGGAGACAAGATACCCCGCAGAGGTTAGTCACTCAGACAAGGCATGGCTCTGCGAATGAGCACAGAACCGAGCCGTGGGAGTCTGCGAAGCGGGGGCACCCAGATCGAAAGCGGGAAAAACATCCCGCACCAAGGCGATTAGCAGAGGATTGCGAGGCTTCGCAAATACAAAGGCACGCGCGCAGTGCTCCCTGAGCAGGCGGCAAATTGCCTGATGTGCTGTTGTGGCAGGAGTGCGTGGAGATCAAAACGTTCAGGATCGATGTCGAGCGTAGGCGCAGACAATAATCGCAGATCCGCGAATTGCATCAAAGCGGTGATTGGTGACAGAGAATCCGGCAGATAGCAAGCATCCAGGTCATGATCCACGTAATGCGCCTCGTGCAGTGTGGCAGCAGACTCATGCTCGTTTTTATGCTGCACCTTTTTGCTGTGAGCGGTATGGGAGTGCCCACCATGCACATGGAAATGCGGTTGTCCCGAATGGTGCTCAGCGTCTTCCGGACCACCCGGCAGATGCACATGCGAAAAGCTGATGCTCTGCATGGCAACAACGGTGATGATCAAAACTGAATTGAGTAGACGCTGCATTGAATCTCTCAAGTAAGGACTTCTTTCGTAGTTATCCTATGTTTTTGTCACAAACTTGACAATAAAGATTGAAGTTTGTGATTGATTGCCACTGTTTTGTCGCAAAGGAGTACTTGTGTAATCAAGGCGTTAACAGCGAATCACTCAGGTTCGCTGCAGGTAAGACGCTCCCCTTGGGAAGCATGAATCGCTGCTGGTGGAATCCGTAGCAGCCTTGGGCACCGAAGCAGCCAGCCCTAACGATGCAATCCCCATCAATGCCTACACCAAGATCGGTTTATCTTTGACGGTATCGATTAGAAGTTCTGCTGCAAAGACCGGCAAGTAATGGCTCGCGAAGTCTACCGAACCTGATTGAAACTGCACTGACGGAGGTGAGCGGCGGTCGTGTTGACAATGGGACTGTGCGTTGTCTCATTCCTCGCTGTTGATTCAAGAGACTCGATTCTACTCGAGGGAGATCAGTTTCTTCTGACACGCAGGACGCAAGACTGTGACAGTTGCGATTGAAAAGAAACGCCAACGTGCTGTGATTTGGGCAGAATCGTGTTTTCTACGAATTGTCAGCCTGTCACCTTGCATATGGTGCAGCCCATGCTCTTGACGATCCCATGCACGGCTGATACAGTTGCCTAGGAAACTACGGGAGCAGAAATGGCAGCAAAGAAATCAACAAGCAACCTCCACGATCACGCAGGATACTGGTTGCGTTACGTCTCCAATCACGTTTCGCACGCCTTTGCGCAGAAGGTCGAGGCGCAAGGTGTCACGGTCGCGGAATGGGTACTTCTGCGACAAATCTTCGAGGCAGTCGCAGCAAATCCCAGCCAGCTTGCTGTCTCCCTGGGTATGACGCGAGGGGCGATCTCAAAGCTGATCGAACGGCTCTGCCGGAAGCACTTGGTCTCGCGGTCATACTCGGGTGACGATCGACGTTTCCAATCGGTTGAACTCACTCCGGCTGGAAAGCGTCTGGTGCCAGTTCTTGCTCGTCTTGCTGATGAGAACGATCACGAGTTCTTCGGTCACCTGAATGCCGAAGAGAGAATGTCGCTCATTGACATACTCCAGAACATTGTGCGGCAACACGCGTGGAAAGACTTGCCAGTCGAATAAACTGAACTCAACGTCTTCGAGGAACTCAATCATGAACGAACAGAGACTTCAGGTCATACAGCAATGCGCACAAGGTGCGTTGGCTGGGAGGTTAACCTTTCCTGAGATCGTGGGGCAACTCGCTCAAATTGGTGTTGAGCGTTATCACGCCGACTACAGCCGTCAGGAGATCACCTACTATTTCCCGGATGGTGATTCAGTCGCCGTTACCACGCCTCATCCTATGCACGAAGCCGCGACCCAGTTTTCAGCTTCCGACGTGGCTGATGCTGTTCGCCAGAGTCAGCGAAACGAACACACGTACTCAGACTTCATTCAAAAGACGATGTCAGCAGGGTGCGTTGGGTACTTTGTTCAGATCACTGGTCGCCGGGTCATCTATTTCTCACGCAGCGGGGAATCTCATGTGGAACACTTTCCGCAAGCACCGACCACAACATGAGGCTCGCAATAAGTAAAGCCGTTTAAGGCTGTCGGTAGTTCGAAGGAACTTCGCCTGTAAGCGAGTTGAGAAAACTGCCGATCGCGGCGGTGTCATCGGTCGTCAACTCCGTGCCCAGTTGGACGTCGGCCATGACTCTGACGGCTTCTTCCAGCGTCGTCACGGAACCATCGTGAAAGTACGGTCCTGTCTTGCTTATATTTCGCAACATCGAAACGCGAAACTTGTAGCGGTCCGCTTCGTCTTTCGTGACTTCGAACCGGCCGACATCGTGTTTATCTGATTTCGTTGCCAGCCAGTAATCCTTTGCAACGCCGAATTTTTCAATCGAATCGCCACCGAGCAGCTTTCCGTTGTGGCAGTCAGCACATCCGGTCGAGATGAAGAGAGACAGCCCTCGCTTTTCAGTCGCGTCGAGTGCCTTATCGTCACCGCTCAGGTAACGATCAAATGCTGCTGGTGTGATGAGGGTTTCTTCATATGCCTCGAGAGCTGCAGCGTAGTTGGCTGGAGTCACTGGCTCACTGACTTCGGGAAATGCCTGTCGAAAGGCCTCCGCATAACCAAATTTCTTCAGCACTGGAACGACGTCTTCTGCAGCCGTGAAGCCCATCGATCCTGTCAGTGATCTTTCGGCCTGATGTGCTGCTGACTTACGGTCGCCCGTCCATCGCAGTGTTGGCTGAAGGACCGCATTGAAAACTGTTTGAGAGTTTCGAGAAGTATTCTTGCCACGAGCATCCAGTGAAAACGGACGCCTGTCAGCTCCCCAATCCTCGGGGAGATGGCAACTGACACAAGCGGTCTTGCCATCGCCGGACACTCGTTGGTCCCAGAACAAAGACTGCCCCAACAGCACTTTAGGCTGACTCAACTTCTCCGGCGAGATCGCCTCCAGAACTTCAAATCGCTTTAATGCATCCTGTCTCTGTAGATCTTCTGCTCTGAGAAAGCTCATTAAGCACAGATTTGTGACCGTGAGTGCGACACAGAGCCTCGATGACAATTTCATGTTTCGTCCCGATTTCAAAATGCCGTATGCTGGCGATGGCTTTAAGAGTTTAAATTGCAGAAATGTGGTGCCGCGGAGAGTCACTTCGCTCCGTCATTGACAGGAATACGACCAGAGCAATTATCGATGTCCCCACCGCGAAAGCAAATGCCCATGTCGGCCCCAGTGGCCACAATACTCCGGCAATCAGGGACGCCGGAAGATACGCGAGGCCAGTCACAAATCCGTAGAGACCAATCCCTGTTGCACGAGTTGAGTCCTCAGTAAGATCTGTCAGATAGGCTTTGGCCTGACCCTCATTCATCGCTAAAAAGACGCCGTACACCCCGAATAGAACGCCGACTGCGAGTTGCGTTTCTGCAATCATAAAACCAGCAGACATGGCTGCATACGTAAGATATGATGCGATGACTATTGTCCGCTGGCCAACATGATCAGCCAGCCACCCAACGGGTACGGAGGTTAGCGTAAAGACGAGATTGAACAGTCCGTAGAGCAGAGCCTGATCTTGTACGGCGAACCCCACGGACTTCGCCTTCAACATGAGAAAGGCAAAGCTGAAGTACCCCAGCGAAAAAATTCCCGATGAGTACAGAAACGTTCGATAGGGTCTCCCAAGCGATTTCCACGTGCTCTTCACGGTCTGGTGTTTTGAACCGGGAGTTGAAGGCGGAGCACTTACAAATATGGAGAGCACGACAACGGCCAGAATCGCGGGTATTAAAGCGGCCAGAAACAAAGCGTGAAACGTCGCTGAGCTTGCTCCCCATCCAGTCAGTATCAGGTAGGCGACGAACGGGCCAGCGACTGCTCCGGCTTTGTCGAATGCTTTGTGCAGCCCAAACGAGAGGCCTCGACGACGTTCTGGAGCCATGGTCGCCAGAATTGCGTCCCGTGGAGCGCCCCGGACAGACTTGCCAAGCCGTTCAATCACTCGAAAGACGACAACGCCTCCTACGGACCCCAAAAACACGAGACAGGATTTGGCGAGAGCAGAAACGGCGTAACCTGACACGGCAATCTCTTTGCGACGCCCGGTTCGATCTGACCAGTAGCCTGACGCTAAGTCGAGTGATGACGCCGAAAAATCGGCCAGTCCTTCCATGAGCCCCAACAGAATCGCCGAGCCGCCGAGGACACTGATAAAATAGATCGGGAGAACGGCAAAGATCGCTTCGGAACTCAGATCCGTTAGCAGACTGACAATCCCAAGAACGATGACGCCTCGATGAACACCAGGGCGGTCAGCGAGAGGCGGTGCTGGTGCGGCTTTCGTCGGTTCCATTCAGTGCTCAATTTGTTGCAAGCAAATCAGACAGCGGTTGAGTTTCCAGCACAGCATTCCAGAATAAATCCTTGCTGGGCCGACAATCACAGTCGCTCAGGGACGATGCACTTCAGTCGTTCGACTTCCTTTGGCAGAACCACAACATCGATTGCCTGTACCTCGTTCACTTTCTAAACCTGAATCGTCCAGCGTTTTATGTCGAATTTCCGCCAACATTCTCTCCCCACGAGTACTTCCCCCTGAGAAACCGGAACGGCAGTCTGGCAAGTGCTGTACGATTCAGTAATCGTTGTATCCAAATACTATCGAACATCAACACCGAATACCAATGCTGACCGTGGCGACGTGGGTTGAAGCGATTGAGAGTCGCAGGGCTCGACTATGGCACGCGCTGAGATCAAAGTCGGACACTAACTCTGGACGAACCAACCGATTGCGCGACTCAGTTCAAACTGGGCAATGTTGTAGTCAACGACCGCATTGAGGTAGGCTCGCTGAGCAGTTGCCAGAGCATGAATAGACTGCAGCGTTTCGATCGGAAGTCCCTGGGCGTTCTCAATTCGCTCAAGGTTCAACGTGTAAGACCTGATGGCAAATTCGACACCGCGTTCAGTGAGTTCAATCCTCTCTTTACGGCGAGTCACCTGAGCATGTGCTTCTGTGACTTCTCGTGCGACGTTGTCCATGATGGCAATCTTTCGCATCTGAGCCTGTCGCTGAAGTGACGCGGTCTCATTTCTCGCCGCCTGTTCGCCAAACCCCAGATTACGAATTTCCCAATAGGCGCCCGCATCAGCATCCCAACGATCGTCGGTATTAATTATGGAATTCCCAACGCCACCTCCCTGGCCTCCATAGCTCATTCCCAATAATACGCTCGGAACAAGCGGAGCATACTTTTCACGACGCAAACGCTCGACCGCTTCACAAACCAAATGCTTCTGTTCGGCCAGTTCCGGCCGTCGTGACAAACCTGTTGCCACATAGGAGGCGGCTCCTCCTTCCAGGTTGATAATCTGAAGCGGCGCAATCGCCGGCTCATTCGTCTGAATGAGTACCGTGGGATCCGCATGCAGTACTTGTGCGAGTCGAGCAGATGCCACCTGAACAGATTCTTTCCGAGTGATCAATTCTTCCTGGCGGAGAGCAAGCTCCGTTTTCAGTCTCTCATGGTCAGATTGCAGGCCTTGTCCGGTTTCAGCGTACTGCTGAGTCAGATCTGTGAGCTTTTCCGTGTTTGCTAACGCCTCCCTTGCGATTGCTTCCGCATGCTCGGCTCTGACAAGCTCGAGGTAGGCAACAGCCGCATCACGAAGTGTGTCGTTTCGGGCCGCAGTGGCGCCGTAACGTCTGGCAGATGCCTGATGTGATGCGATCTTAGGTTGAAACACCGCGTCCGTCAGATGGAACTGTGCCACAACACCGGGTACAGCCGGCGATCCTGCTCCAACCGCGTTTGCACCCATCCCACCATAGAAAGAGCTTCGAGTCGTGTTGAAAACTGTGCCCGCAACGTCCTGAATGGCGCCTTCATGATGATTGTAATTCAGGCCAGCACGAAGTGATGGGACCCATAGCGTTTTTGCACGCTCCACTCGAGCGTATGCGTCATTGATTCGTTCGCGAGCCACTGCCACATTGGGGTTCTGAGCGTCGGCAAGATACAGCACATTGCCGAGGTTGAGACTATATGCTTCTGCGCCCGTTTCCGAAGAAGCGATGCTGCCGGATGCGGGTTGGTCGGATTCAGCGGAGTTTGGTGAATCAATTGTTAAAGTTTCGTCAGTCGCGTTTGAAGTCACCATCATGCTGACTGTGCTGATCTTTTCCCCGTCGGGTGTCTCCGTTTCGCTTTGCTCCAGCGCCACCGAACTCAAAGAAGCTTTATTCTTTGACGTCTCGTCCTGGCTCGGAACGTCCATCACCGTCAAGGATCTGTCGCCGGAGGCTGCAGCCGTACCTGAAAAGGTGGCTGTGTGAGCGACCGGTGCAGCAGATTCCGGCCGAGAACGTTCGTTTCGCACTGATTTTGCGGGGACTGCGGCGCAGCCGGAAAATCCAATCGCAAGCGCAAGCAGGCTTACCGGTACTCTTTGCGTCATTGGGCCATCCTTGGCGAGACGAAATCTGAGCGTGAATCCTTCCTCTCTATTATCGAACTCCGATATCGAAACATGAGAGTCGAATCACGTCAGCGTTCTCGCTGCGGATTTGCCCAGTCCGGTTGTGCTGGTTGTGCCGTAGGAAACGAAGCGGCCTGATTTCCGGAATAGGCCAATTGCCGGACTGTCGGGACGCCGGGGTGCTCACTTAGCAGGCGGGGTCGCTTCAACCATCTGACCCTCTCGGAATGCACCCGCATTGACGCTGATGACCTGTTCATCACCGGTAAGTCCGTCGCGAATTTCCACATCTGTTCCGGCCTGGAGTCCCAGCGAAATCGGCAGTCGAAGAACTTTGCCTGAAGAATCCACGGCGAAACAATAAGTCTGCTTGTCCTGAGTAACCACGGCGGATTTCGGCAGGCTCAGGCAATCCTTCACATCAGCCGCCGTCAGCCTGGCCTGTACATATTGTCCTGGTCTCCACTTGCCGTCCGGATTTGGGATATGAACTTCGGCCGACATTGTTCGTGAAGTGGTATTCAGTGACCAGCTCGAACGCGTGATCGTGCCTTCCCACAAACTGCCCGGAAGGGATGGTATTTTGATCTCAACTTTTGTTTCCGGAGTAACGAGCACGGCGTCTACTTCCGGCACATCGATCATGATTCGCACCGGATCCGTTCGCATCACAATCAACAGCGGTTCTCTGGTGCTTGCTCCGGCCTGAACGAGATGACCCGTATGAACGTTGCGTTCTACCACGACGCCGTCAAACGGTGCTCGGATTAACATGTAATCCAGCATCGCTGCCGTTCGACGTTCATCGGCCTGAGCCACCGCCAGGCGAGATCGTGCAGCGATGGCGTCCGCCTTGGCCTTTTCGAGGTCAGCCATGACTCCCTGCTGCTGTGCTTCCACGGTGACGATTCGAGCAGCAACTTCATTACGCCCTGCGTCGGCTGCATCTCTTTGAGCGCGAGTTTCGTCGGCCACTTTTCGAGTGACCGCTCCAGACTCCGCCAACTGTGAAATGCGTTCAAATTCAGACTTCCAGCGGATGAAATTGGACTCTTCCCGTTCAATCGCGGATTTCGCTTCGGCGACTTTTGCGTCGGCGGATCGCACGGCGGCCTCAGCCACCTTGACACCGGCGTCCGACTGGGCGACTTCGGCTTCTGCCTGAGCGATGGCGGCTGACTTCTGAGCAAGTTCTTCCTTCAGTTCTGGAACCTGCAATTCGCACAGCAATGTGCCGGGTTCATCGCCATGAGGACCGCGAATCGTGTCTCCGACGTCGACCGGAATATTGATGACATATCCTGTCGCCTTCGCATGCAGCGGAGTGACTTCATAGGCTTCTACGCGGCCCGGCAATTCCACCAGCCGAAGCAGCGGTTTCCGCTGAGGCGGAATCACGGTAGCCTTCGCCGGAGCCTGCTCACCAGTCCCGGACGCCTGCCCTGATGGCGACTTCTGCTGACATCCGCAGAGAGTCACCCCGATCAGCAGCACCAACATGGACTCGAATGTCTTCAATCGCAGATTCATGAACCGTTCTTTCTGATGGTATGGGATCGAACCAGTCGGGGTCAGCGGGCGTCCAGCAAAGCCGCGGCTTCCTGCCGAAACTGGGCACTCTGTTCGTCGACCGGATCCAATGACGCCGAACGATTCGGTGCTCGCCGCTGGATCAGGGCGAATACAGAAGGCAGGATCAACAGTGTTGCCAGGGTAGCGGCTGCCAGGCCACCGATGACCGCTCGCCCCAGCGGAGCTGTTTGTGCCCCTTCTTCCCCCAAACCTAATGCCATCGGAATCATACCGACTCCCATCGCGAGGCTTGTCATCAGAATGGCGCGGAGGCGACGTTCTCCGGCTTCCCGCGCTCCGGCTTTAGAATCACCCGAACGCCGCCGAGACTGTTCGGCGAATGTGACCAGCAGAATTGCATTCGCCATGGCGACACCCACCGCCATGATCGCTCCAATAAATGACTGAATGTTGAGCGTTGAACCGGTCAGCCACAATGAGATCACGACACCGGTCAGCACCGCCGGGACTGTCGAGACTGTGGTCAATGCCAGCCGCAGTGACTGAAAGTTTGCCGTCAACAGCAGGAAGATCACGAGGATCGCCAGAGCCAGACCGACGCCCAGACCGCTCACAATCTGACGCATTGGTGGAATCTGACCACGTAATTCCGTCGTCACACTCTTCGGACGCTTTCCTTCAGCGTCGATCTTCGCAAGAACCCGATTGACCTCACCGGCCACAGAACCCAGGTCCTGCCCACTAATGTTAGCCGTCAGTGTGATCTCTCGCTTCATGTTGTAGCGGTCGTATTGTCCTGCCATAGTTCCCGAGGAGATTTGCGCTACGTCCCGCAACAGGAGCGGCTGACCATCACGATAGTTAATTGGAATTGTGGCGAGGTCCTCGGGTTGCGTCATCACAGGCTGAGGAATCTCAACCTGAACCTGATACCCGATTCCCGTTTTGGGATCCGGCCAGTAGTTTTGTACGACAAATCGAGTTGATGAGGTCGCAGCAACGACAGAGCGAGCAATCTGTGACGCTGTGGTACCGGTATACGAGGCCTTCTCACGATCAAGAGCGACATTCACCGTCGGATAGTCCAGCGACTGCGAAATCTGCACATCCCGCAATGCTGGAATCGTCTTGAGCTCCTGCTGGACTACAAGCATATAGTCTCGACTCTCCGTCAGATTTGCACCGCGAGCCGCGATCTCAAGCGGTGTCGGAGAACCGAAACTCATCACCTCACTCACAATATCGGCGGGCTCAAATGAGAATCGCAGTTCAGGAAACTGTTGAGCAAGCAAGTCTCGCAGTTCATCCTTCGCACGTTCGCTATCAACACCACTGCCCTGTCGCAACGCAATTCGCAGCAGTCCTTCTTCTGGTCCCCTTGACCACTGATAAACACCGTTGATTGGGAAACTCGAAGGAATCGTCCCCACATACCCCAGCGTAATTTCAACGTTTTGAGGACCCACATGTTTGCCGACGGATTCGAGAACCCCCAAAGCGTATTTTTCTGTCGTATCAAAGTGCGTCCCGTCCGGAGCACGAAATCGAAGCCGAAACTCACCCACTCCTGTGCTCGGAAAAATCTCAACGCCCAGCCGTAAACCAATGACGGTAATGATCAAAAGTGTTGAGACAAGATAAGCCGGAACGACGATCCAACGGGCTGCAACAAGTCCTCGCAGAAGTCCCGAGTACAGACCAGTCACTCGATCAAACAGAGATCGCTTCTGCGTACCCGATCCGTGGCCGGAATTCTGCCCATGCCCCGAACCACTATGTCGCAGCAGCCAGACGGACAGAACCGGCACAAACGTACTGGAAAGGATGTAGGAAGAGATCATCGAGAATCCGACGGCCAGAGACAGGGGGACGAACAGGTTTCGAGCAGCCCCCTGCATAAAGAACGACGGGACAAACACCGCAAGTATGCAGAGCATCGCCAGAAGACGTGGAATTGCGGTTTCTGCGTTGCCAAGTCTCACCGCCAACGCAATCGAATCTGTCTTTAGATACTGCGTATGAATGTTCTCGATCTCGACCGTAGCTTCATCGACCAGAATTCCTACTGACAGAGCCAGCCCACCGAGGGTCATCAGGTTGATCGTGTGACCGCACAGCCAAAGGCCAAGGATTGAGGCCATAATGGCCAGCGGAATATTGAGCACCACAACCAGCGCACTCCGCCAGTCGCGGAGGAACAGAAGAACCATCAATCCGGTCAATACGGCTCCCAGCACTCCTTCCGTGAATAAGCTGTTGATAGCTCGCGACACATACGGAGACTGATCGAACTCAAACGACACCTTGATGTCACCCGGAAGTTCGGCCTGCATCGTGGGCAGAGCTTTCTTGATCTCTTCGATGACGCTCATCGTCGATGCTTCGGCTCGCTTCGTTGCAAGGATATAAACGGCTCGCCGACCATTCACGAGCGCATAGCCCGTCTGGAGGTCAGTGGCATCTTCGATCGTGCCGATATCGCGGACGTAAACCGGCGGTCCCTGATTCGTACGAATCGGAATACTTCCAAGGTCACGAATGTCCTTCACCATCGCGTTGGTCGGCACAACCGGATAGCTTGTTCCGACATGCAGATTCCCGGACGGACTGACCGTGTTGCCGGAAGCCAGAGCCGTGACCACCTCGTCCGGAGAAACAGCGTACGATCGCAGTCGCTCGGGGTCAGCACGAATGACGATTGTTCTTGCACTTCCCCCAAACGGCGGCGGTGCCGAAACACCAGGCAGAGCAGAAAACATCGGTCGAACTTTGAACAACGCCTGGTCCTGAATCTCACCAACGGTCTTTGTTTCACTCGACAACACCAGGTAACCCACCGGAACGCTGCCGGTATCAAATCGCATCACGAATGGAGACACCGTTCCCGGAGGCATGAATGCGCGTGACCGATTGACGTAGTTGATCGTCTCGGCCATCGCCTGAGCCATATCGGTCCCAGGATGGAAATACAGCTTCATCAGGGCCATCCCCTGAATATTACGGCTTTCGACGTGATGAATCCCGCTGATGTAGAGGAAGTGATATTCGTAGTAATTTGTGAGCAGGCCTTCCATTTGCGCCGGATCCATGCCGCCGTACGGCTGGCAGACGTAGACGACGGGCAGATTCAACGCCGGAAAGATGTCGACCTTCATGGTCTGGAGCGGAAGTTCAATCCCTATTGACTGCAGGGACTGATCAACCTGCCGTGGGCGCAGAGCGACCGAACAGGCCAGAACGACCGCCACAACACCGACCATGACTGTAAACGGACGTCGCAATGCGAACGTGATTGGGTTCATCGCGAACTTTCATTAGACTATCGGGATGATGCTCTGCATGACCGAATCATACCGGTCGATCCCGAGTTCTCTCACAGTTTTATCCAAGCACGATATCGTAGTTCGACAATGAGGGTGACGCAATGTCCGGCGATTTGCTGAAGCACTTTTTCGGCGGTTTCGTACGGCTACACATTCTGCATCACGCTGTTCTGGAGCCGATCTACGGAGTGGAAATGATCGAGGAGCTGGGGCGACACGGATACAAACTCAGTCCGGGTACTCTCTATCCGATTCTGCATGATTTGGCCGACGGTGGCTACCTGACCAGCGAAGACGAGGTCGTCGATGGCAAACGCCGCAAGAATTACCGAGCAACGAAAAAGGGCGAGAAGCTGCTTCGCGACGGCAAGGTGACACTGCGTGAGCTGTTTCGGGAAGTTGTTGAAGAAGAACCAGAACAGCAATGATTGCGGTTTAGGCGAATTGTGAATTCCGCTTAACCATCGTCCCCGCCGGAGTCTCCCACGATCTGGTAACTGTATGTTGCTATTCGATCATACAGTGAAAGTTGTGGGGCGTTCACTTCGATGCCTCCCCGCCAGAGGACTGTACCGGCAGCAATAGCCGTGCATTCTTTTGCAGCCCGACTTGTTCGAGGTGTCCGGTCAGAAGCTCACCTTTGTCGTTTGTGAAGATCAGGTGGGCATGCACTGAAGTAGCCGGGTGAGTCAACTTGCCGACAGCATCTTTAGCGTGAACACCAATCAGACGACCGGATACTTGTTCAAGATCCTGCTCGATCGGCTTCTGATCCGCCGCTATGGTCTTCTTTCTGAGTCGGGAGTGCAGGGGACATGCTCCATTGATTACATGCAGCCGAACCTTCTGAAATTCACCTTCGATGGCAAACAGGAAGGGCTTGCTGGTATCGATGCCGAGCTCGGTTGCCTTCTCAGCGATTGTCTGATCAAACTTTGCGACATCAACTGCGTCACTCAAAAAGACCTCCCGCCATTCGGGAACCTGACCGCCAACGAACAGCGCTGCCTGCAGGGATGCAGCTCGGTCATTCAGGACCACCGGCTTGCCATCACTGCCGACGCCCGTGACCACAGCCTTGCTGTCAAAGATTGAGATCTCGCCGTCGAGCCGTTCCAAAGCGCCAACCCCAAAGAAATGTGGTCGCTGCAACAATGCTTCCAGTTTGACTCTCCCATGATGATGCTGCTCTCCAATGGTCTCATGCATGGAACCATGCTGTTCAACTCGGTTCAGTTTCTCCTGAGCGTTTGCAGCGGAAACCATGCAGCCGCCAAGCAGCAATGCCTGCCAAACGAAACTCATAGAATGCAGTCCCCGTCGTGATTCTGAACACAGTTTCATGATCTGCTTTTTTCTGCTCGAATGACTGCACAGTTTGATAATTCATGACCTGTTCTCGCATTGCGACCAAGCCAGAGGACTCGCGGGTTTGTCAGACCGTTGGCCTGCAGTCGCTGCAGGAAATCCCCTTCAACAAGCGCTCCGCCGATGCATCGGAACCAGTCTTTGATCTCGCAGCGAACTTCGCTGGGTAACTCACCCTTCAGCACAATCTCGGCGAAGATTGTTCGACCACCGGGTCTCAGGACACGAGCCACTTCTCGCATGACGGCATCCTTGTCCGGTGACAGATTGTAAATTCCATTCCCAGTGATCAGGTCGACTGAATTGTCCGGCAGCGGAATCTGGTCGGCCGGAGCATTGAGCCACTGGACGTTCGTGACGCCCGTCTCAAGGAGATTCCGCCGCGCTTTGATCAGCATGTCCGCCGAAAGATCGAGCCCATAAAGCTTTCCCGTCTGGCCAACCTTTTGAGAATACAGGTACAGGTCCAGTCCTGCTCCGCATCCGAGGTCCAGCACCGTTTCTCCTGGTTTTGCATCGACAAACGTCTGCGGATTTCCAGCGCCTGTAAACGATTCCCACATTCCCTGTGGAAGGTTGTCCAGGATCGCTGCCTCGTACCCAACGCTCTCGGCGAATTTTCGCCCAACCGGAAAATTGAATTTCTCAGCAGGACTGGTGGCTACAGAACTGTACCTTTCGGCAACGGCAGCTTTGATCTCATCCGGTGTGAATTGTGCGAGTGGCTTCATGTGTCGCTTTCCGTCCGCTTTTCAAATTCTGGTCAAAAGGTTGATGGTCGCATTGATCTCATCGCCTGTCGTCATTCTTCCAAGGCTGAATCGCACAGCGCCTCGACCTACCTCGGGAGTCACTCCCATCGCAGCGAGCACAGGACTGATTGTCGCTGCCCCCGCATGGCAGGCGGATCCGGTGGATGCAGCAATGTCTGGAAGCTGCGCGAGCAAATCGTATCCGGCATGATTCAGAAAACTGACGTTCAAAGTATTGGGCAGTCGATCGACTGGATGACCGTTGAGAACGACTCGATCACCAAATTCATCCCGAAGCCTCTCCCAGAAATCGTCTCTTAACTGCCGCACGGCATCACAGTCGGCATCGTCTTCGGCCAGCTCGCAGGCAGCGCCGAGACCGACGATCTCAAGGATGTTCTCCGTGCCAGCGCGGCGACCGGATTCGTGACCGGCTCCATGCAGCAACGGCTCCAGCGGAATTCCTTCTCGAACGAAAAGCACGCCAACTCCCTTTGGCCCATAGAGCTTGTGCCCAGCGATCGAAAGCAGATCGACAGACAGTGATTCCACGTCGACAGAGATCTTGCCAGCCGATTGAGCCGCATCGGTATGGAACGGGATTCCATGGTCTCGGGCGATCGCCGCAATCGACGCAATGGGCTGAATAGTGCCGACTTCATTGTTGGCATGCATGATCGAAATCAGGCGAGTATGCGGACGAATCGCACGTCGCACTTCGTCAGGATCAACCATGCCAAAACGATCCACTGGCAGCAGAGTCACTTCAGCCCCCAGTGACTGCAGAAAACGACAGGGCTCCAGTACAGCCGGGTGTTCGATGTAACTGGTGATGATGTGACATGGAGCTCCGCGGTTCTTGATGGAGAAGAATGCTCCTTTGATAGCGTAGTTGTTGGCTTCTGTTCCGCCGGAAGTGAAGATGACTTCAGTCGCATCGCAACAAAGCAGGGATGCGACCTGCGAGCGAGCTCTCTCAACGGCATCGCGTGCAGGACTTCCCGCCCAGTGCAGACTGGAGGGATTTCCGTAGGCCATGCTGAGGAACGGCCGCATCGCCTCGACGACATCCGGAGCGAGCGGTGTGCTGGCGTTGTAGTCCAGATAAATCTGCCTGTTCATCGGCCTCTCGACTTCCGCTTAACGCCGTTGATCGCTGACGCCGAAGCCCCTCTTGAGCGGGTAGATTCATTCATTTCCGCCAGTCGCTCTTTGGCGGCCTTAATCTCAGCAGCCGTTCGAATCAGCATGGGTTCATCACGTCCCATCAGGGTGAGAAGATCCTTCACAAGCATCGGTCGGCAGAGATAGTAACATTTCAGAACGCCGTCCTGAGCATAGTCGACAAGCCTCGCGTTTCGCAGAACAGCAAGATGCTGTGAGATATTGGCTTGCCGTGCCGGCAGGATTTCTTCCATATCCGTCACACAGCGCGGACCGGCCGCTAACGTCTGCAGAATGGACAATCGTGTCGGATGCGAAAACGCCTTCAGCAACTCTGCCGTCGCCTTCTGTTGTCGAGAATCCGCCATTCTCCGAGTTCCATCTTGAAGTCATTCGATTCACATATTCGATTTTTTGAATATTATGCCCATGCGGGGCCAGCGTCAATGAATCAAGGAAACGGAATCATGCGTGACTTTATATCTCAATGGCTGTGGCTTCATGCCGGGCTCATGGTTATTTGCCTCGCACACACTGCTTCGCCTGCCGACGAACCAGTGGCCATAGACGGCAGGAATGGCGAGTTGCGAGAAGGTCCTGTTCGCAGTCAAATTGGGGACGCAGAACTGAGATCGCTTAGCCGCAGCACAGAAAAGCGGCGACTTGATCTCAGTCACAGCAAGGTGACTGACATGGGCATGGCTCAGCTTGCGGTGATGAAGCAGTTGCTGTTTCTGGATGTGAGCGAAACGGAGATCACGAATTCCGCACTTGCTTCGATTAAGGAACTTCCCGAACTTCGATCGCTGATGCTCACTGAGACGAAGATCAGCGATGCAGGACTGGCAAGTCTCTCGCAGATGAAATCACTTCGAGTGCTAAGACTTGACCGATGCAGAATCTCCGATTGCGGACTGAAGTACCTGCGTCGCATCGATTCCCTTGAGTGGCTGTACCTGAATGACACAACTGTGTCGGACGTCGGGATTCAGCATTTGACAAACCTCCGACGGCTAAGATTTCTCTCTGTGGTCAACACTCGTGTAACAAAGGAAGGCATTGACCGATTGCACGAGGCCGTTCCAGCCGTGAGAATTCGCTGGTAGAGCTGCTATTGCTCATGGAGGGAAGAATCAGACGTTTAAGAAACACTCGTGCCCACGGCAGCCCGTCACAAAGGTATGGGTCTGCCGTCGTCTGCCTTCGGGCAATTCCAGCAATACGTCTGCCACTCCGAGGCAGCAGCGTCAACTCGACCAGACAACATCTCAGGCTAGTAATGGCTCACGGCCAGCGGCTCGGCGACAGTCTGCCAATTGGCCTCGATGAATCATCCAATGCATCGATCGCATCAGAAAAACGTGTCGCCACGTCCCAAAGAAGGGCTCGAAGCCAGGCGGACAACCTTGACTCGGTCGATCGAGTTCATCTTCCGTCAGTGTCTGAAGCAACGAAATCACTGTCTGATGCTGCGACTGCAGACTGGAGAGCAAGTCGCCATACGCACGATAACCACTCCCGTCAGATCTGGGGGTTGACTGTCCTCTGAAGTAGGATTGCAGTTCTTCAAACGGGTTCTCACCTCCCTTCATGATTTGCTGAAATCGTCCTTCGGAGAAAAGCAGGTGTCCAACAACCCAGTGTGCGTGGTTCCCACCCGGCGTTGGAGGCACAAGGGATGCCGTTCGCAGGTCTTCCGTAAGCGGCATAGTCAATGTGTAAGCGTGCTGATTGGCCATGATAAGCAATTCTTTGGATTGCATTTTTGTATTCCTTTTTGAAGCGAGGAAGATCTGTTGACACGAGAGCGTATCGGACTTTGCAAAAGTGGGCCATTCCACGCAAGACCTATTCTCTCAACCTCGGAAGATCTGAATCAGGCTGCAAACCTCAAAGGCTCTCGACAATATAACCGCGATAAACGGCACCGCGATGACGATGTTGGGCGGCCTCCTGGTAAGCAGGACTGCCATACCAGGCGCGGGCTCCTTCCAGCGACGGAAACTCGGCGATAACGACACCCTCAACATCTGGCCCTTCCAGCGTGACATGTTTGCCATATGCCGCCAGTACCTTGAGAGGATGGCCATCCATCGTTTCTTTAACGCAAGCCCAGTAAGCTTCCAGTTCGGATTGATTGAGTGTCTTTTCTCGCATGAATACGACATAAGCGGACATGGATTTCTCCTGTGTGTGGTTTTCGAAGATTGAGATTAGCGCAGGCCGCCTGACGCAAGGATCACTTCACCGGTCAACCAGCGGGAATCATCTGAAGCCTGGAACGCGACTGATTTAGCGATGTCTTCTGGTGTGCCTATTCGTCCCAACGGAGTCATGGCCACTAGCTGTTTCTCGACATCGCTGCCTACGCCGTAGAGTCCTGCTGTCTTTGTGCCTTCGCTCAACGTGGCCCCGGGGTTGACGGAGTTTACTCGAATGCTGCGCGGAGCAAGTTCTTTTGACAGCACCAGGGTGATTGCATCGAGCCCGGCTTTGCTTGCGGAGTAGATCGAGTAACCCGGCGGACACGAGCGCGATGCACCAGAGCCGATGTTGACAATGCTGCCGCCGCTCGGCCCAAAGTGCCCGAGCGATTCGCGGATCACCAGCAAGGGCCCAAGCAGATTGACGTTGATTTCGCGGTGAAACTCGTCTTCCGTCAATTCGGTGACAGGCATCGCCTGAAAGACTCCAGCATTGTTGACCAGAATATCGAGCGATCCGAAGGCTTCCCTCGTCTGCTCGAACAGGCGAGTGACATCCGCAGCCTGCGCGACGTCCGCCTGAACCGCGATCGCACAACCACCGGCGGCGATAATCGCATCGACGACGGATTCCGCACCGGCTCTGTCACTCGCGTAGTTCACCACGACAGCTGCTCCCGCGGCAGCCAGCTCTTTTGCGATTCCTGCACCGATCCCTTTGGATGCGCCGGTCACAACGGCGTTTTTTCCTTGTAGTTTTAACATAAGTTGCCCTCCTTGCCCCGTAGACAATCTGTGGAGGCGACTGTGACAACTCTTTTCAAAATTCTTTAGTTGAGGTGCAGAGACTTCCCGAAAACGCCGTTGTCGAGGAGTTGTCTCAGCCAACTGACCTGATCTCTGGGTTCGAGAAAAGGTTGTTCGCGGAAGATCGCCGCGAAATGTTCATCGACAGTACTCTCGATGGCCCGAGTAACGCCTTCAGCCGCTTCGGCGATGCGTCGTCGATGTTCGGGCACGAATTGCAGATGATTCGGATCAACATGCCCCGCTTCAATGAAGCCTCGCGTCTTCTTCCCGCAGCGACACGGGTTCTTCGGATTGACCAGGCCGCACTGGCCGTGCATGAACCCGTAAAGATCACGACGAGCACGGGAAAGGCTCTGCCGAAAATTGTCGGCGGACATTTCCAGGATCTCACTGCCGACGGTATCGCTGGCCCCGAAGATTTCGCCGAGTGTAAAGATCAGCCGTTGTTTGCGGTCAAGGCAGAGAAGCATCCCGGTCGTACAGGAGATCTTGGCTTCTTCCACCAATAGCGGCACATCGACCGGCATGCTTTTCGGATCGGGCAATTCCAGGTCCGGAGTGTCGTTTATGGCCTCAGCATAACTTGAAAACGTCTGAGCTCCAGCTTCCCCGCGGCGACGCTTCATGTTGAGCACATGATTGGCCGTTATGCGATACAGCCATGTTCGGAACTGGCTTTCGCCCTTGAAGGTACTGAGTCGCGTGATGGCCTTCACCAGCACTTCCTGGGTAACCTCTTCAGCATCCTGCGTATGGAACACCATCCGCACGGCGATGTTGTAAATCCACGCCTGATGCCGCAAGATCAGTTTTTCCAGGGCCTCACGACTGCCATTTGTCGCCTGCTCGATAAGTTCGGAATCCGTCGATTCATCGACAACCTCGATAAAGGGATTGTGCATTGTCTCGTTCCTCAATGTTCACTCAGAAAACGCGATTCTACTCCATCGGGATCTGTTCCGGATCTGTTCCTTCGACACGCAGGGCAGAGGACTGTGACAGTTGCGATCGAAAATGCAGCCGTTGTGTCTAGATATGAGCAGAATCGCAGTCTCCGCGAGCCGCCGGTGAGACAAGTCCGCCGGAGAACGTGGTTCGGTTCTCGGACTTGACGGATCCTCAGATCAGGCATATAGTTGCCTAGGCAACTATTGGAGTGCAAATGGCAGATAAGAAATTGACAAGCAACCTTGACGATCACGCAGGTTACTGGTTGCGGTACGTCTCAAACCACGTTTCGCACACGTTCGCGCAGAAGGTCGAAGCGAAAGGTGTCACGGTCGCTGAATGGGTTCTTCTGCGGCAAATCTTCGAGACCGTCGCAGCCAATCCCAGCCAGCTTGCTGCCTCCGTGGGCATGACGCGAGGAGCAATATCCAAGTTGATCGAGCGACTGTGCCGAAAGACGTTGGTCGAGCGGACGTACTCGGGTGACGATCGGCGTTTTCAAACCGTTGAACTCACTGCGGCAGGAAAGCGTCTGGTGCCAGTTCTTGCTCGCATGGCGGATGAGAACGATCACGAGTTCTTCGGTCATCTAAAGCCCGACGAGAAGACGTCGCTTATCGAATTGCTCCAGAATATTGTGCGGCAACACGGGTGGAAAGACTTGCCAATCGAATGAACTTCACTCAACCCTTTCAAGGAACTTAGTCATGAACGAGCATCAAACTGAGGTCATACGGCAATGCGCACAAGGAGCATTGGCTGGAAAGCTAACCTTTCCTGAGATCGTGGGGCAGCTGGCCCAGATCGGGATCGAGCGTTACCACGCGGACTACAGTCGCCAGGAAATCACCTACTATTCACCGGAGGGTGATTCAATCGTCATCGCCACGACTCATCCTTCGCACGAAACTGCGGCTCAGTTTTCAGCATCCGCCGTTGCTGACGCTGTTCGCCAAAGTCAGCGTAACGAACACACATATTTCGACTTCATTCAGAAGACAATGTCAGCCGGGTGTGTTGGGTATTTCGTTCAGATCACCGGCCGGCGAGTGATCTACTTTGGACGCAGCGGCGAATCACATGTCGAGTTCTTTCCGCCAGCGCAGCCCAATGATTCTGCAGAGTAAGCGAAATTAATGCTCCGAAGTCTGCAACACTACGCTTCTCTCCGGTCGGCGCGATCAAAGTCGAGTCCAACGGGTTTAGTGGGCTTTTAGACATTTCAGGCAGTCCGAGCCGTTCCGCCACTGAAATCCAACGCACGCGGATGAAGCTGCACGGCCGGAAGTGAGCGGTTGTCATCGAAAATGCACACATCTCGCTGGCTCTGATTTAAATCCAGCAGAAAATGCGCAATCCATGTGTCCGCAGCCTCGCGCCTTCAAAATTTGCTCAACCACAAGCCCTAATCGGTCTTTTCCGTGTCACCCAAAAGCATTATCCCGCACAGCTCAATCCGCTTTTCCCCGGCGATTGTTATTCGGAGTGGCAGGTGCTCAGGTTCTTCTTCGTTTCGTTGGCCATCATGCAAGTGACAGTCGCGTCTGTGTTTGCACAGTCGGGTGTCATTGCCGGGGACAATTCAGAAATCCCATCGTCGCAGCCGTCAACCCCATTCGACTTACCCTCTGTTGCGTCAGGTTCCGAAGCAGTGCGTGATGATGCACCGCCGGAACCGTTTTACAACGTATTGGCATCTCCAGAAGAGCCGCGTGATGGCGCCTATGTGAAGGTCAAGTCGTCATCTGACGAGATCGGACTGATGATCTATGGCAGAATCGCGATCGACTCCGTAACGTCAAACGGCCGGCTTCTTGCACCTTATGGTTACATCTTTCTGGGCCCTGACACTCCAGAGAGCCAATGGACAAATGTCATTAGCGCTCGGCAAAGTACTCTGGGATTCCTGTTCTCGGGCCCGGACCTCGGCGACTTTAAAACGCTGGCGCGTTTTGAAACTTACTTTCTGTCCAGCGTCACGGATGCCAACGTCTACGGCCTTGCACAATACTTCATGTATGCAAAAGCATTCAATGAGGACTGGGCGTTCACCGGAGGCTTGACCAGTGCGCTCGTAAATCCCCGTGCTCCCAGTGTCCTTAATCCGTCGTCAGGTTCCGACTTTGGAAATCTTGGCTTCATGAGACCGCAATTGAGGGCCGAGCATTTTCTGCAGTTTGGTGATTCTATTTTCGTCACGCCGCAGTTTGCGCTGTCGTCACCGGTAGGCACAGATTTTTTTCAAATGGCAGCCGCTGGTCCTGATGGTATTCAGCTCGGGGAAGAGACCGGCTGGCCGAATGCCGAGAGTCGACTTGCTGTTGGCATAGGCGAAAAAGAAGACGGTTCAAGGTTTCATCCGCTGGAATTCGGGGTATCCGGAGCTGTCGGCGAGCTTCGATATTTCAAGAGTGATTTGGTGAATCCGGCTGAGCGCTTCACAACGCTTGTCTGGATGTATGGTGTTGATTTTCGGTGGCAGATTACCCCCAAACTTGCATTTACTGCTGAAGGCTTTTATGGCAACGCACTGGGGAGTTACGCCGCAGGCATCAAGCAGACATTCAATAGGGAAACCGGACAGGGCGTACGAACTCGCGGCGGCTTCACAGAGCTGGAATACAAAGTGACCCAAAAGTGGATCACGCACGGTGGATTCATGATTGACGACCCTGTGGACAGCGATGTCGCAACGGACAATCGTACTCGTCAGCAGAATGCATACGGCAACATTATGTATGTCCACAACAGATATCTGTCAGTTGGGTTTGAAGTCGCTCACTTGTGGGCAGATTTCCAGGGGGACAATTACGAGGACAACGAAGCCTGGGTATTCCACAACAAGATCATTTTCACCTTCTGATCTATGCAGGAATCCTCAACGTGTTGATGGCGTGGAAAGCTCCCTCAGAGCACTGCCTTTACTGTTATTCGGCACCAGGTACCAATCGCACTTTTTTGGGTCCACCGGAAACCTGCAGAATCTGGCCACTAACCCACCCACCTGCGGGCGACGCCAGCCACAAAAACGCGTTGGCAACGTCCTGTGGTGTTCCGCTGCGACCTGCGAGGTTGTTGGGGTTCATTAACGCTTCCTGCACTTTGGCATCAAGGCCGGCAGACGCGTAGCCTTCGGTGATAACCGTACCGATCACCACCGTGTTCACGCGAATCTGTCTCGCGAACGCGTGAGCCAGTCCCGTCATGAGATGGTTCAGAGCAGCTTTGGCAGAGCTGTAGGCGATGAAGTCAAAGGCGGGCAGCAATCCTACCATTGAACCGGAATTTGTGATGGTTGGATTTTTCGCGTTCTTGAGATACGGGGCGGCCGCTTCGACCATTCGCAGGGCGCTCAAAGTGTTGAGTTTGTAAGAGGCGATCATCTGCTCATTGGTTACCGCCAATGGATCGGGATTGACTTCACCCCAGCCCACATTGTTGACCAGTGTGCTCAGTCCGCCAAATGCATCGACTGTCTTCGCGACACAGGCTTTGATCTGAGCATCGTCGGTCACGTCACACTTCATTCCCAGAACAGGCTGTCCAGTTTCTGAGGCAATCTTCTTTGCGGTGGCTTCTGCCTTTTCACCGTTCAGGTCAGCGATCATCACCTTTGCACCTGCTCCCGCAAAGGTGAGAGCAATGGCTTCGCCGATGTTTTGCGCACCGCCCGTGATTAAGGCGACATGATCTGTCATCCGAAACTGAGCAAACGGGTCAAATGCCATGTCGACTCTCCTCATTTCCAAATCGTGGGGATCAATCTAATTCCTGAATTCCGCCGCCGCTGACAGTAAGGACCTGCCCACTGACCCAACTCGCAGCTGGAGAAACCAGATAGAGCGCCGCGGCGGCAATATCGGTCCCTTCACCCAGCCTTCCCAGTGGAGTGTGTTTCAGCATCATCTTCTCCACGTCCGGTGTGAGTACTTTTTCGAGCGCCGCTGTTCGAATTGCACCAGGCGCAATCGCGTTGACCCGAATTTTGTCAGGGCCAAGATCAAAGGCCATGTTTCGGGTAAGATGATTGACAGCGGCTTTTGACGCTCCGTAGGAACACATCCGCTTGTTCTTGTTTTCGCCCGCCATAGAACTGATGTTGACGATGGTTCCGCCATTCGCAGCCTTCAAATGTGGGTGCGCGATTTGGCTCAGGCGAAAAAGTGAATTCACGTTGAGCTGGAAAGCCCACTCGAAGTCTGCCATCGGCATGTCAAAAGGCTTCGGCCCGCCGCCACCTGCGTTGTTGATCAGAATCGTCAGTCGACCGAACTCTTGCGTCACTCTTTCAACAACCGCAACACGCTCTGACTCATCAGTTACATCAAGTTTCAATCCGATGGCCTCACCGCCAAACTTTCGACACTCGACGGCAACGGCTTCGGCATCAGATTCTTTGAGGTCGGTGCAAGCCACGTGCGCCCCAGCCTCGGCAAACATCAGGCAGATGGCCCGGCCAATCCCTGCTCCGCCCCCGGTAACGAGCGCGACCTGACCATTCAATGAAAACAGCTCAGCCAATCTCATTAGGAAACCTTTCAGATACAGCATAGTCTCAGCGACACGCGGTTAACTCTGAAGCCAAGCCTTGGGCCAATTCGGATTTCGTTGATGGGGAATCTTCTCGGACATCACATCAAGATATCTCGCTCCTCAACCTGCCTACCATTGAGTGCAAAGAAATATTGCCCAATTTCCGAGATTGCAAACTCGCGAAACAAGTCGAAGCGCAAGACTCCCAAGTCGCTAACCAACCAAGGTAACAGCATCGCTCGAACAAGAGAAAAGGGCTGATGTTAAAAAACGTCGAAACTGGCCTTCGTAGCGTTGTGATTTTTCTCGCGTTGTTTTAGTCCATGAACTTCAGAGTTTCCTTTCTGAAGGGATGTTGGCTGGCATAGCCATTGGAACAGAACAACAAGTAGAAATGTTCGCACCATGAATACGAATGGTATGCTCGCCACCAAGCGTGGACTCTGACTGACGTTTCTTATGCCTGCGGCAAGCATCCACCTTGTAAACGCACCACGCAGCCGAGTCGACAGGGCGACAGGACCTGTGAGTTGCGTCGGCCACGACCGATATGGCGAACCGGCGTTCGCTTCGACGCGTCGGTCCGACACACGTCCAATACACTGGGGCAGCCAACAATTTGATCTGCGAGGGTTCGAATTGCAGTACAATTGCGTAGTCAAATCGAATTCAAGTGCTCATTACTGAAACTGTCAAGTTATCGCGACTGCAATTGATGCTGGACAAAAGACGTTATCCGGCGTTAGGGTCGGGGGGTGGAAAAACTCATGGGGTGGCCGGAACTTTCTGCGGTTGCCGGGTGAGTGAATTGGGGGCATGATTGGCCGTGAAGCTGATTGGCTCTGCTGCCAGATGATTGTCTTGGCAGACAAAGAATTTTTGATGAATTTTGACGCTGGATGAATGAGGCGGCTGCTTGATTGCTCAGGGAGGAGTATGTCAGTTGAAGATGCGCTGCGGTTGAATGGACCTAACACAGAGCTGGCGGGGCAGGATGCGGAATTGCCGACGCTGATTCGGAATGCGGGTGTGGCGGCGAGGTTTGCGTTTGAGGAGTTTCTGCATGGGAAGATTCGCAATCGGTTCACTCGAAAGGCGTATCTGCATGCGGTGAAACGGTTCTCGATTTGGTGTGCAGAACGGCACTTGGATTTGGTGCGAGTTGCTCCGGCGGATGTTGGCCGGTATCTGGATTCCATGATGGTGTCCACGCCGACTCGGAAGTTGCATCTGGCTGCGTTGCGGCGGTTCTTTGATGAACTCGTGATGCGGCATGTCGTGATTCTCAACCCTGCGTTGTCAGTGCGGACAGAACGGCATCAGGCAGTGGAAGGAAAGACGCCGGAGATCTCCATCCAGCAGGCTAGACGATTGCTGAAGGCGATTGATTGCTCGCACGATGTTGGCCGCAGGGACAGGGCAGTCATCGGCATTCTGATCTACACCGCAGCTCGTGTAGGTGCGGTAGCGAAGTTGCGTCGGTCTGATTTCTACCGGTCCGGTGATCAGTTCTGCCTAAGGTTCCATGAGAAGAACGGCAAGGTCCGCGAGATCCCGGTAAGACATGACCTGAGTCTGACCATCGTGGACTATCTGGAGCACAGTGGCATCCAGTATGCCAGTCCCACAGCTCCGCTGTTTCGGTCGACCGTCCGAAAATCCCGGAAACTCACTCAGAATGCCATGACGGCCGATGATATGGGGCGCATGATGAAGCGACGGTTACGAGATGCAGGGTTGTCGACTCGATTTTCGCCTCATTCGTTTCGCGTCACTACGATCACGGATTTGCTGGAGCAGGGGGTGCCTCTTGCGGATGTCCAGTATCTGGCCGGGCATGCCGATCCTCGAACAACAAGACTGTATGACCGTCGAATGCAGCGGGTGACTCGAAACATTGTTGAACGGATCTCCGTCTGAAGCTGGTCCCGGAAGGAACAGCTCGTATCGGGGCTCTGCCCCGGACCCCGGGATTTTCTTCAGGCATGGGCTCGCATCGAAGTGGGTGGTGTTCGGCTCAGGGACACTCCTGCGCGTTTTGAGCTACCCTTTGCCTTTCTCAGCCTCAGTGAATCGCTTGCGGACCTCGTCAATGAATCCAGTGCGGTCCTCTTTTAACCGGCGCATGATTCTTGCAGGTGCGGCCGTCTCCTCATATTGATCGGCCCAAATGATCATTTCGACCATGACCGGAAGCAGGTCCAGTCCCTTTTTGGTCGGTCGGTAGCAAATGATTCGAGCATCGGACGTCGACCGTTCGCCCACGATGATCCCTTGCTCCTGAAGCATTCTGATGCGATCCGCAAGCACATTCGTGGCGATTCCCTCACCACTCTCCAGAAACTCCTTGTACGTCGAATACTGTTT
>JAEUIH010000046.1 GCA_016795105.1 Planctomyces sp. | reverse complement strand
GCAAAGTGCCTCACGCTGACTGGACGAGCTCCATGAGATGGTGAAAAAGTCTTGATGCACGTCCGGGGCGTTGCTGATTTCTGTCGAGTCAGATGCTCTTATTCGGTCAAATCCTCCAAAGGTCGTTCTTGCAAGGTTATCAAATCGACTTCATCAAGCAATCCTGAAAGGAGAGCGGGAGGGGGCATGAATAATCGTATCATTCAACAGCCAAATACGGCAGGTTCCATCAAGAATCTCTCAGTGGAGCGAAATCGCAATGACCCTCTGATTCGCAGGGTCTTCTTGAGACCTTTCGGTGCGCTCGTTTCGCGGGAAGACCCAACCTCAAATGCGGCAGGCATGAGAGTCTTAACGAGAAAGACCGAGTCGCCAGGAGAAAATGGGCGGAACCGAATGACCGGCTCTACTCTCCACTTTCTCCAGGCTACTCTCTATTGGCCGCAGGCCAATGGAGGCGGCGGGAATCGAACCCGCGTCCTGTTGCCCCTAAACCAAAGCCTCTACGTGTGTAGTTCGTTGATTAATTTCGCGATGACGAGGTTCAATGAACAAGACCTTTCACCACTAGCCCGCAACAAATCTTGCATCAACCGTAGCAGACAGTGAATTGATGCCAGCCCGAATTTGTAACCAGCGGTCGGCTCCTCAGGCAAGGATCCTTAGGCCGGCGCAACCTTATTTAGGCTGCGAGAGAGAACTGCGGTTTTGCAGTTATTGGTGATCAGCTTTTTACGAGGCCAACTGATCAACCTCGACACGCCACCCTGATCGACGGAAACCCAGTCAAATCCGATCGCCCCCGTTTTTACACGGAAAAAATTGCCTTAACACTTTGGTCAACAGAACAGCTGTACTTGCCTGTTCATTCAAACATCAACCATCTTAACACTGTTTGTCGGCTCGTGAAGGGGGGCTATTACAGATTTCCTCGGTATTGCGTGGGGTTTTCGGGCAGGAGTCGCGGGCGGACGGCACTCGGAGAGTGCCTGCTACTGTAGCAGGCAGACTCCGTCTGCCGTCCGCGCCGTCCTGGCTGGCGGGGACTCGCGGGCAGAGCGTTGCGGACGGCACATGGAATGTGCCTGCTACTTTAGCAAACTCTGAATTTGGGGGATGATCTCTGAGGCCGGGACGGCCAGTTGATTTCCTTCTTTGAGGTTTCGAATTTGCCAGACGCCCTGAGAGAACTCATCCGCTCCTGCAATCAGGGCCAGTCGAAATCCCTTTTTGTCGGCGTACTTCATCTGTTTGCCAATCCCCTTCGCCTCAGGATAAACCTCGGCGCCAATTCCGGATTTCCTCAGTGCTCGCCCCATCGCCAGATATTCATTGATGTGTGATGCGTCGAACATTGTGACGAGTACCGGAGCCGGGGTGGTGGCTTTCTGAGTCATCCCCAGCTCTTCCATCGCTGCCAGCATGCGATCCAGTCCAAGACTAGCGCCGACTCCTGGAAGCTGTTGAGACGTGAACAGTTCTGCAAGGTTGTCGTATCGACCGCCGGAACACACCGAACCGATTTCCGGGAGATCTCCCAACAGGGTTTCGTAAATGGTCCCGGTGTAATAGTCGAGTCCCCGGGCGATCGCGACGTCGAGTGAGATTCGCTCCTTCGGAATGCCGCAGCTGTTCACCGCTGAGAACAATTCTCGAAGATTTGCCAGTCCAAGTTCTCCGGTCTGACTGCCCGCCAGCATTCCATCGAGGACCGCCAGAACTTCTTCCGGCGTTCCCTTCAGTTCCGCCATGTCGAGTACTCGTCCGGCTCGCTGTGGGTCAATTCCCGTGCGTTCGACCATTTCGGCAATGACGGCTTCGCGTCCGATTTTGTCGAGCTTATCCAGTGCGCGCAGAATCGAAACTGTGTGCGGCAGAAGGTCGTGCTTTTCCAGCAGCCCATTCAGTACCCGACGGTTGTTGACTCGAATCGTAAATCGTTCAATCCCGATCTTCTCGAGTAAGTCGTTGATGACGAACAATGTTTCGATGTCTGCCGAGTTGCTCGTTGTGCCAATCGTATCAAAGTCACACTGCATGAATTCTCTGAAGCGTCCGCGTGCAGGCCGTTCACCGCGCCAGACTGGTGCAATGTGGTACCTGCGGAACGGCACACCCAGTTCCTGTACATACTGAGCTGCGAATCGAGCGAGTGGGACGGTGAGGTCAAAACGCATCGCGACATCGCGGTCGCCCTGATCCGTAAACCGAAACACCTGCTTGTCAGATTCTTCACCACCTTTGCCCAGCAGAACCTCGGCATATTCAAGGGCCGGTGTATCGATCGGTGCGAACCCATAACTGCGGTAAACAGACCGAGCAATGTCGATCAGATGCTCACGAGCCATCATCTGATCCGGCAGGAAGTCACGAAATCCACGCAACGTTTGTGGTTTGATCTTTTGAGATTTGGAAGACGACACGGAAGTGAGTTCCAGTATGATTGAAGTCCGATATTGATTGAGAGCTCAAGATCACTCTAACGCTCGAGAACTCAGATGCCGGTCAGCAGAGGCAGATGAACGGGTTCACCGACAGTGCGACGGGGGCGGGGCGGCATGACAGCGTGAGCGTATTCCCAAAGTTGTTCGGGGGTCTCGAAGTACTGATCATAGACCCCGTCTTCGTCATACTCACAGTTGTCGGTTGTGTAGACTCGACAAATCTGAGGCCGAGTCTCATAGGCGCCGCAGCGTTGATCCGGGAGAAGGTGCTGGCAGTCGGCGATGACCATCAGGAACCAGCATCCGTCGTCGACAAAGATGCAGACTGGTCCATGCATCATGTACCATCGCATGTTGTCGAAGTCGTTCCACTTCGTGGGTGCATCAATTCCGAGTGCAAAGTATCGACAGCATTTTGCAGTACAATAGCTGCAGAGAACCTCACCTTCCTTCAGGTCCTCTCGACGAATTCTTGGTGGCACTTCTGACTGTCCTTCTTTCCCGTGATTGCTGCTTTCCCGTGATTGCTGGAACTCGGCCATCTGCTGGTCCCAGCCGATCTCCTGGCGGACCTACCGGCGAGCCTGGCTGATCGGCTGTTCTGCGTCGCCGAACGCAGGAGTATATCAGGGACTGGAGGTCATTCCAAAGCCTGGAGACCGGGATCACAGGAAAACCGGAGGCTGCTGTTGCATTCTGTCAACAGAAAATGGCCTCCGATGATGCCGTTTAACATCAGTTTCCCTGGCGAAACACTGAGTTCGCGAGGAATTCAAAAGGCAGGGCGAAAGGCATTCGGTTTGCTTTATTGATGAATCCACCCTGTGACAGCGGTCGGAATCAGTCTTTTCGGGTTCCGGCGAGAACAGGGGCACCGCCAACTTTCCGAAGCAAACCCGTCCTATGCAACCTGGAATCGACTCGTGAAGCTTGCTTACCTCACCGAAGTTGCTGCATTGATGGCCGCTCATTCAGAGCTGTTCCTTGACCAGTCGCAGGAGTTGCCAAATCAGACGATTGGCGACTACTACATTCTCAGCCGCAATCGCTTCAACCGCTGGATGCGGGATTTGACAGATCTCGAAAACGGTTTGAGCATTCGTGATCCTCTCCATCTGGTTGGTCTGATGCCGCATCGGTCTGCGACGCGTTGTCTGACAGAGCAGATTCTGATTAATGAAATGGTGGCTCGAATCTGGACTACGCTCGTCGTGGCACGCGATAAGGCTCACAACAGCGATCGAACAGTCCCGGTTGCTCACAATATTTTTCTTGGTCATCTGTCGGTTCGACACAAGGCGCTTTCTTCCTGTCTTGCCGATGACCGGATGTCTCCTCAGGACCTGATATCGATTGACAAGCTGCGAGCATCCACTGAACGCTGGTCGGATTTGCTTTGCTGCCATTTGATGGATCGATTTGGTCTCTGGCACTACGCCTTTGATGAGGAGCGTGCCAAAGAATATCTCCGGGATCGAGCAGATCAGAGATCCCTCAGCCAGAACAGCCAGTCGTGGGTGCTGATTCTCGCCGGTATGAGGCACAGTTTTCCGGACAACGATGGTCTGGCTGCCACGATCCATGAAGATGATCGAGCAATCACGCGGTTAATGCTCAGCAGTTTTCCGGAAGATACCCCCGAGATGGCCTTCTGGATGGGAAATCGCATGCGACAGGCCAGAATCAGTTGAGCTTCGTGCACTTTTAACATGATCCCGGTAGAATCCGAGCCTCGCAGTATGACCGAGGTTCGGGTTCTGTTCAGGGTTTTGTTACGAGGGCGCGATATGCAGCGTTTCACTCATTTCTTACAATCGGCCGCATCCCGGTTGGTGCTCCCCCGTGTTCTGCTGCTGAGTCTCGTTTCGTTATCGCTTTGTGAATTTGCTGGCAGCTCAGGGAAGTGTGCAGTTGCTCAGAGCGAAGCCGTCTTTCATGCATCCGGAGTGACCGGCGGATTTGTCGTGGAAATCGGGGCGGTCAACCCGGAGTTCACTGCATCGCTCCGTCGAAACTCAGGCACGCAGGTCCAGACGCTTCTCCTCAACGAGGCCGCTGTCGACGAATATCGCAACGCTCTGAAATCGAAAGCGCCCTATGGTGAAGTTTCGGCGATGTCGTTTCATGGATCGGAGCTGCCCTATATTGATAACCTCGTCAATCTTCTGATTGTGCATCAGCAGGTCACGGTTCCGCGAGAAGAACTCCTGAGAGTACTTGTTCCAAATGGAGTATTGCTGGAGCGTGGTGAAGGTGATCGCTGGGTCAGTACCGTAAAGCCACGGCCTGCCACAATCGACGACTGGTCTCACTATCTTCATGATTCCACCGGCAATGCAGTGGCGCATGACAAAGAGGTTGCCCCTCCTCGACATCTTCAGTGGGTTGGAAGTCCTCGCTGGTCGAGACATCACGACCGTATGGCCAGCATGAGTGCTCTGGTGTCTTCGAATGGCCGAATGTTCTATGTGATGGATGAAGGTAGTCGGATTTCCATTCAGCTGCCATCACAGTGGAAACTGATTGCCCGGGATGCATTCAACGGAACAGTCCTCTGGAAGCGAGAAATTGCGAACTGGCAGAATCATCTCTGGCCATTGAAAAGTGGGCCGACTCAGTTGTCGCGACGTCTTGTTTCCACGGACAACGAAGTCTACGCAACACTTGCCTTTGATGCTCCGCTGACTGCGCTCGATGCCGCGACGGGGCAAACCCTGCGGACTTATGAAGGGTCTGACTCCACAGAGGAAATCATTCTTCGGGACGGCTTGTTGTTTCTTGTGGTTCGCAAAGAGCCCAGTGAACTCACCCGGTATGTGCCCCTCAACGGGACGGTTGGCGATCAGGCGCTGGCTGGTCGGGAGTTCTTCTGGAATGAAGAACCTCGAGTGATCATGGCGTTTGATGCTGCCACGGGGAGACAATTGTGGGCGAAGCAGTCGCGGGTGTCACCGCTCACACTGGCTGCTGATGACAAGGCCGTCTATTTTCATGATGGCGAGCGGCTTGTGTCGATGAATCCGAAGACCGGTGAATCGAACTGGATTTCAGAACCTCTGACTCGACGACGTCAGTTTACATTTAACTTTGGGCCTCGACTTGTTCTGCACAGTGGCGTCGTGCTGTATGCGGGTGGCGACGGTCGGATGTTCAGTCTCGATGCGGACTCCGGAAAGCAGTTGTGGACCGCCGATCATCCGAACTCAGGATATCAGTCGCCACAGGACCTGATTGTTCTCGACAACCTTGTCTGGTGTGCACCCACAACCTCGGGCAAAGACACGGGTATCTACACGGGCCGCGATCTGCGAACAGGCGAAGTCCGCAAGGAGTTTTCCCCGGACATTGATACCTACTGGTTTCATCATCGATGTTACATCGCGAAAGCTACCGACAACTTTTTGATTCCATCACGAACCGGCATCGAATTCGTCAATACAGAGAAGGAACACTGGGATATTCATCACTGGGTTCGCGGCGGGTGTCTGTACGGCATCATGCCCTGCAATGGGCTGACCTATGCTCCGCCTCACAATTGTGCATGTTACCCTGAGGCGAAGCTGTTTGGATTCAATGCACTGGCACCGATGGCTCCATCAAGGCCGATTCCAACGGAAGTTCCGGAGGCCGGCCGATTGATTCAGGGGCCTGCATTTGATTCTCCGCTGAAAGAGACGGTCGTGGAGAGTGGGACAGACGACTGGCCAACATTTCGACACGATTCGACTCGCAGTGGCGCATCCCGGCAGGAGATTGATGCAAAGGTGGGCCGCCAGTGGACTGTAACGCTCGGCGGACGTCTCACGTCTCCCGTCATCACTGATGGCAGTGTGTTTGTCGCTCAGACGGATGCTCATACGCTGCACTCTCTGAATGCCGACACCGGAACGCCGCAGTGGTCTTTTACAGCGAGTGCCAGAATTGATTCGCCGCCAACAGTTGTTAGTGGTCGAGTCCTGTTTGGAGGCACGGACGGCTGGGTCTATTGTCTCCGCAGCAGTGACGGTCTGTTGATCTGGAAATATCGGGCAGCTCCGCTGGATCGCCGCACAATGGCGTTCGAACAACTTGAGTCTGTCTGGCCCGTCCATGGCAGCGTCCTCGTACGCGGTCAGGTTGTGTATTGCGTGGCCGGGCGTTCCAACTTTCTCGATGGAGGGTTGAGACTTCTCAGGCTTGATCTTCTTTCGGGTACGAAGTTATCTGAAACGGTGATGGATGAGACCAACCCCGACACTGGCAATAACATGCAGGAGGTGCTCAAAGTACTGCAGATGCCGGTTGGCCTGCCCGACATTCTGAGTGCGGACGAAAAGTTCGTTTACATGAAGTCGCAGAAGTTTGACTTCGAAGGAAAGCGACTCGAAATCGGACCGAATTCAGGGGACTTCGTGGAGCAGGCTTCTGTGCAGCGAGGCCCCGGTGTCCACCTGTTTGCACCGATGGGGTTTCTGGATGACAGCTGGTTCCATCGTTCGTATTGGGTCTTTGGAAGAAGCTTTGCTGGTGGACATGGAGGATACTATCAGGCCGGTAAGTTTGCTCCGTCCGGTGAGATCATGGTCCAGGGTGATGGATATGTTTACGGCTATGGTCGCAAGCCTGAATATCTCCGATGGACAACAACGCTGGAGCGTCAGTTGTTTGCGGCATCTCCGACTCCACCGGAAGTCCCGAAAGATTTTGGGAAGGCAGCAGCCAGTACGTCGATTGTTCAGTTTCCGAAAGTCGCCGCGATGGATCCAGCGGGAAAGCCGATTACTGTGGAAGCCTGGGTGTCTCCCATTGCGCCAAAGGGTGTGATCATTGCTCGGGGAGGTCCGGCAGAAGGGTTTGCGTTGACGATCGAAAACGGCAAACCATCGTTTCATATCCGCAGCAGCAGTCAGCTTTCATCCGTGACTGGAAAGAAGCGAATCGTTGGTGGCTGGCATCATGTTGCTGGTGTACTGACTGCTGATCTGAAACTGCGAATCTATGTTGACGGCGTCAAGGAGTCTGAAGTCGCAGCGACAGCTCTTCTGACAAAGGACCCTGCTCAGGGATTTGATATTGGTGACGACGGTGGCTCTGCAGTTGGTGACTACAAGTCGCCGAATCCATTTGGCGGAATCATCGATGAAGTTCGGCTCTACTTCAGTACCCCGACAGACGAACAGGTGGCCAATAGGTATCGGGATGGATCTGAGCTTGGAGGCGACCCCGTATTGGTTGTCACGTTCGATGATGGGACTGCCCGCGATCTTTCCGTGAATCGCATCAATGGCACGCTGGCGGGTGGAAAGCCGGTTGAGGGAAAGTTTGGCAGAGCGATCCAGTTCACTGCAAGGGGCGGTGGAGCGAAAGCACCGGAGAGCCTGGTCAAGCCGAAGTGGACAGCCGATGTTCCGATTTATGTTCGAGGCATGGTTCTGGCTGGTTCAAGCCTGTTTGTTGTTGGACCTCCGGACCTGATCGATGAAGAATCCACGTTTAAACAACTGTCCGAACGAGATCAGCAGGTTCAGAAAGCACTCTCAGCACAGCACGAGGCTCTCAATGGTTCTCAGGGCAGCATCCTTCTGGCAGTCAATATCGATACCGGGGAGACACTGAACCGGACAGAGCTGAACAGTCTGCCGTCATGGGATGGTTTGTCGGGTGCGTATGGAAAGCTCTTCCTGACGACACTCGATGGAAAGGTGATGTGCTTTGGAAAGTAGAATTCCGCGGTTTGTTCGAGCGATGTTCGTTGGGGCTGCATTCTCCCGCGCCGTGTTCTCCCGAGCGATGTGCTCGAGGGTGATGTGGGCGGCAACTGTAGTTCTGGCGATGGTTGTGTCTGCGAACGTTGCCGACGGGTGCAACATTCCCGTGTTTCGATTTGCACTGGAACGGTGGCAATCGGACCCATCGGAAGTGATTGTGTTTCACCGGGGAGCATTGACCGGAAACGCGCTGATGCGTGTTCAGGAACTGGAACAAGCCTGTGGTGCAAGCTCACATGCGAACCTTCAGTTGATCAGAATTGACCTTCAGGGTGAAAAACCGGAAGGCGAGACTTCTTTGGAATACCGAGCTCTCTGGAAGCAGATCGAGCGTGATCAGAATGCCAGTCAGAGAATTCTGAAAGATCAGTCTCTGGGTTCGAATGAACCATGGGTTGTGATCAGAAGTCGGTTTGGAAAAGACAGGATTCTTCCTCATTGGCAGGGCCCTCTCAATCAGCTGAACGCAGGAGAGTTGATGGACTCCCCGGTACGACGAGAGTTAGCGAAACGGTTGCTGTCCGGTGATGCAGTTGTCTGGCTGGTCCTGAAGTCATCCGATGCAAAGAAGGCAGCATCTGTATCCGACATGCTGTCGAAGCAACTGGCTTCACTGCCTCGGAAGCTGGAGCTGCCTGATGGAGTTGGACTACCGGGATCTGAACTGTATTCAGAAGTGCCTTTGTTTCTGAAGTTTTCTGTGCTTGAAATTGATTCGTCTGACCCACGTGAAGCATTTCTGGTCAGCATGCTGCAGTCGCTGAATCCGCAGGCAGTGAGTGCTGGTGAGTCTTTGGTGGCTCCGGTATTTGGGCGAGGCAGAGCGCTGGAGGTAATTCCTGCAGGTGACCTGACCGAGGTGCTGGTGGAAGACCTGACTCGATTTCTCAGCAGTGCATGTTCCTGTCAGGTGAAAGAGCAGAACCCGGGCTTTGATCTGGTGATGTCCGTCAACTGGAATGTGGAACTATTCGGAGACGAATCCGCACCAGAGATGTCTGCACCGGCGCGTTCGCGGATTGATGCCGTCGGGGAAGAGCCGATTCTCGTTCCGATTCCTCGTGGCAAGACGGGGCGTTCGGGACAACGGTAGTCAGCTTTGATGAAGAATCCGGAAGTTAAAGTCAGACAGAGTGAACGGGAGTGTTGTGAGGTGAATTGGCCATGAACAGAACAATCGCATTTTTCGCGGGTTCGGTCATTGTAGTTGCGGCGATCATTGGAATACTCACGTCGAGCACACGCCGCGGCAGTGTTGCTCAGGCACAGACGCCGATCGAGATGTTCTGTGCAGCGAGTAATCGGGCTGCGGTAGAAGTGATTCGAAAAAAATACGAAGAAGAGACAGGCCGACGCGTCAATGTTCAGTACGGGCCATCTCAAACTCTTCTTTCTTCATTGGAAATCAGTGGTTCCGCTGATCTCTATCTTCCGGCAGATGACACATTTATCGTACAGGGAACAACGAAGAACCTGCTTTCTGAGACGATTCCAATTGCCACAATGCATGCAGTGATTGCGGTCCCCCGGGGAAATCCTCGTGGAATTCATTCGTTCAGCGATCTGACGCAGCCAGGTGTGAAGGTGGTTCAGGCGAACCCCGAAACAACAGCCATCGGACAATTGTCGAAGAAAATACTGTCGGAGTCCGGCCACTGGGATCAGCTGCAGGCCGCAACGATTGCGAACCGAACAACAGTCACCGATGCTGCAAACGATGTGATTGTCGGTTCTGCCGACGCAGCAGTTGTGTACGACGTTATTGTGTCTGCGTACCCCGATCTGGAAGCCGTCAGGATCCCGGAGCTTGAGAACGCGGTATCGAACGTTCTTGTTTCTGTAACAACAACGACAAAGCGATCAGCAGATGCGCTGCATTTCGCCAGGTACCTGACTGCGAGTGATCGAGGGTTGCCGGAATACAAAAAGGCGGGGTTCGAAACTGTGGATGGAGACCAGTGGGCAGATCGCCCCGAGATCAGCTTGTATGCGGGATCCATGCTGAAGCCAGCGATCGAAGAAACTTTAAAGCAGTTTTCAGAACGCGAAGGAGTCTCTGTCATTCGCGTCTACAACGGCTGCGGGATTCTTGTCGCGCAGATGAAGGCCGGTCAGAAGCCGGATGCTTATTTTGCCTGTGACAGTGAATTCATGCAGCAGGTGACAGACTTGTTTCCAGACCCTGTTAATGTCTCGCGAAACGAACTGGTGATTCTGGTTCAAAAAGGAAATCCACATTCGATACGGACGCTTATGGATCTTGGCAAGGGCGATCTGCGAGTCGGAATCGGGCATGAAAAGCAATGTGCAATGGGCTGGCTGACTCAGAACACACTTCGCGAGGGCGGTGTGCAGAACGAAGTCATGAAGAATGTCACAATGCAGGCGCCCACCGGAGACATGCTGGTGAATCAGCTGCGCACCGGTGCCCTCGATGCCGCAGTGGCATACCTCAGCAATGCAGCGGGCGCTCAGGAGGAGCTGGACGCGATTCGCATTCAGGGACTCGAATGCGCGATTGCCATACAGCCATTTGCTGTTTCAGAATCGACTCCATATCCGCGACTGACTCAGCGTCTGTTTGATCAGTTGAGCAGTCCGCAGTCACAGGAGACGTTTCTTGCGGAAGGATTCCAGTGGGGGCTGAACATGCCGGAAGCCAAAACATCGGTGAAGAATAATGTCTCAAACTGAGATTTCAGCTGTGATCCCCATCAGCGGCGAAGTGAAACCAGCAGGTCGCAGACGTCGAGCAGGGTCGGATGGTCGGTTCTTCCTGATTATGGGCGGGATATCATCCAGCTTTGTGCTGCTAATCGTTCTGATGCTGTTAGCGGACCTCGCCTTTACATCGGTGCAGGACTTCAAAGATGCCCTGATGAAACCGGAGATACAGGCAGCGATCTGGCTGACGCTGCTTTCATGCACTGTCTCTGCGATTCTGTCGGTCTGGGTCGCGACTCCACTGGGATATGTTCTTGCCAGATACCGATTTCCTGGACGCTGGCTGGTTGATACGCTGATTGATATCCCGATCGTGTTACCACCGCTGGTGCTTGGGTTGAGTCTGCTGATTCTGTTTCATCTGGAGATTGGTGGATGGCAGCTGGAACGCTGGTTGCGGAACACGTTTGATTTTCAGGTGACGTTTGCATGGCCCGCCGTGATTCTGGCTCAGTTTTCAGTGGCCTGTGCATTTGCTGTTCGAGCGATGCGAATGACGTTTGAACAGATGAATGCACGTGCAGAAGACGTTGCAAGGACACTGGGGTACAGTCGAGGTCAGGCGTTTCTTTACATTGCTCTGCCACAGGCCGAACAGGGAATGTTGACAGCCCTCACAATTTCGTGGGCGAGGTCACTGGGAGAGTTCGGGCCGATTCTGGTGTTCGCCGGATCAACACGAATGAAAACCGAAGTGCTGTCAACCACTGTGTTTCTGGAGCTGAGTACAGGTAATCTTCCGGCAGCAGTTGCAGTGTCATTATTGATGGTATTTGTCGCCGTTGTCGTGCTGATATTCCTGCGACTTCTGGGGTCGGAGGCGATCCGATGATCGAGTTTCGTGATGTCATCGTGCAGGCCGGCAGCTTTCGGCTCGGACCGATCAGTTTTGAGATTCTCCAGGGCGCTTACGCTGTACTGATGGGTAAGACCGGTCAGGGTAAGACCACGATTCTTGAAGCTATCTGCGGGTTGCGATCAGTCGCCGGTGGAAGAATTCTGCTTCACGGCGAAGATGTGACTGGCTGGCGTCCTGGAGACCGAGGGATCGGTTATGTACCGCAGGACCTCGCGTTGTTTCCAAGAATGTCAGTCAGAGAACATCTGGAGTTTTCACTGAAGCTCCAGAAGCGTGAGAAGATCGAGATACGTCATCGAGTTGAAGAGTTATCCGATGTGCTTGGGATTGGACATCTCCTGAATCGTTCGGTACAGAAGCTCAGCGGTGGAGAATCTCAAAGGGTGGCACTTGGGCGAGCAATTTCCGGAAATCCCGATGTGTTGCTTCTCGACGAACCGCTCAGCGCGCTTGACGAAGAGACTCGAAGCGATGTCCATGAGCTCCTGAAGAGAATTCACACATCCACGGCGGTTACGACATTACATATTACTCACAGCGAACGTGAAGCGCTTGCACTGGCGACGCAGCGTCTGGAACTGAAGGACGGTCAGCTTCAGGTTTCCGGAGTCACTACGAATGCTGCAGACTCTCAAACAACGGGGGTGACAGCGTGATCGAGGTTACATTTTTGTGCGAGCTTCAGCTGGAAGAATTGGCGGGAGGCCGACAATTTGTCGTCCAACTTCCGGAAAACACGGCGGTATTCCAGGCGATCGAAACATTATGTGATCAGAGCAGGCCCGAGTTAAGGCCGGGATTGATCTCTGATGCCGGTCGACTGTCCGGCGGGATCCTTGTGTTCGTCAATCAACGACCGGTTTCATCCGAGGCGTTGCGGACTCAGGTTTTGAAGAACCGGGATTCCGTGATGCTGTATCCCGCGATCTCCGGCGGTTAAGATCAACGAAACTCCGTTATGCAGGTGAACGAAGGATCAGAACATGGCACCAATTCAGGTAAAACACATCGACCATATCACACTGGTCGTAAAGGACGTTGAAGCGAGCCGGAAATTTTACGTTGGATTGCTGGGGATGACCGAGGTCCCTCGGCCTGCATTTCCGTTTGGCGGAGCCTGGTTTCAGGCGGGAGCTACGCTGGTGCACCTGATCGAAGAGCATCCTCAGAGCGGGCCGGCCGGTTATCCGGCTGAAGTACTGGTACGCTCAAGCCGAAACCACCACTTTGCATTTGAAGTCGCAGATGCTCGAGCTGCGGCGGAAACACTCAAATCGATGGGAATCACTCTTGTTGACGATGCAAAGCTGCGGCCGGATGGAGCAATTCAAATGTTTTTGACGGACCCGGACGGCCACGTGATTGAGCTTTGTACATCAAAACCTTAACTTTCCTGAGGGCGATCTGTTGTCGCCCGGCGAATCGCCCTCACAGGCGTTTTTTAGGGATAGAGCAGGATGGCAAGGGAATACATCATCACGATGACGGCAGCCAACAGATCCGGGATTCTGTCGGCAGTCACGAAGGCAATGGCAGAACTTGGCGGCGATCTGCGAGAAGCCAGTCAGACCGTCGTTCGCGGCTTTTTTACGATGATCTTTTCCGCCGATTTCCCTGAGACCCTGGATCAGAATATCATCCGTGATCACCTTCTGGATGTTTGCCGTCCGTTCGGCATTGATATTGGACTTAAAGTTCCAGCCTCAGAAACTCCGGGTGAGAACGGCGTCGGAAGAACTCAAACCTACCTCCTGCGACTGGGCGGCACGAACAAGCCGGGCGTGCTCCGGAAACTCTCCTCTGTGATCGCCATGCGGCGCATCGACATTACGGGAATGCACGCAGTCCGAACCGCCGACGACGCTGGCTTTGAAATGGTCCTGAAGATTGCGGTCCCGGTAGAATGCAACATCGAAGATGTCCTGCGAGATCTGCATCAGGTTGGTGAAGAGTTTGAGACAACCGCCGAAATCCGCGACCTCACCTCAGAATCCACCTGCCGCATTGACTTCGGGTAGCAGGCACACTCCGTGTGCCGTCCGCAAGTGTGTCTAACGTGAACCATCCGGAATCACGGCCGGGCCCTTCAGGTGAGCATGGGGACCGATGATGCATTGACTGCCGATTCGAAGATCGGGTCCGTCAAGAACCGTGAATGGGCGGATCAGCGTATCCTGCCCGATCTGCACTCCAAAGTCGATGCTCGTTGACATTGGATCTTCCACAGTGACACCGGCCAGCATATGAGTTTTGAGGATAGAGGCCTGAATGGAAGAACGAACCTCGGCAAGCTGAACTCGAGTATTGACCCCCAGAGCTTCTTCAAGCGTCAGGCTGCAGGTCGCAATGACTCGATGCCCCTGATCCATCAGAATCCGCGGACAATCTGTCAGATAGTATTCGGCCTGTACATTGTTGGGGCGGATTTCTTTGAGAGAAGACAGCAGCAGCGGAGTACTGAACGCATAACAGCCGGTGTTGATTTCGGTGATTTTGCGTTGTTCGGGAGTGGCATCCTTTTGTTCAACGATCCGTTCAAACTCTCCTGCAGCATTGCGGACAATTCGGCCGAGCCCATCATTGTTTTGAGTGGACGCAGTTCCGACGACGCATGCCGCGTTGTCGTTTTGGCGAGCATCCAGAAGAGCCTTCAGCGATGATCCCTGAAGAAGCGGAGTATCACCCGCCAGAATCAGCGTCGCGCCCTTGTGATCAGCGAGAGCGCTTTCACACATGAGTACTGCGTGCCCGGTTCCCTTTTGCTCTGTTTGTTCTGCAAAGACCACATCGCTGTGATGCTTCAGAGCATTGCGGACCAGATCGGCTCTGTGACCGACAACGACAACCAGTTTTTCTGCACCCGCAGCTCGAGCAGCATCGAGCACATAATCAATCATCAGACGACCGCAGACCTTATGCAGGACTTTGGGAGTCTCGGACTTCATTCGAGTACTTTTGCCGGCCGCAAGTACTACAGCCACAGGAGCAGACATCATCGTCTTTCTCAGGTTATCTTCGTCAGCAAATGTGTTTCGGCGGATGTTCGTCCGTACGTACAGGAGCAGACGAACATAGGAGCCACAACGGTGTGATCAGAAGCGGAGTCCGATCTGACCGATGAATGCAGTATCGAGTTCATAGCCGGGAACGGTGGGAGAAGAGAATGACACATTTCGGTCAAGCACCCAGCCGCCTTCCATGAACCATTGATAGTAACCGGAGTCCATTTTCAGACCGATCAGGATGCGATAATCTTCGATCTGCGACTGAGCTTCTGATGTCACACCAGCATAGTCGATCTCGGTCCCATACGATTCAACGTGATACTCGCCGCGAACATAAAGCCACTTCGACCACATTGCTTCGTTACCCAGAAACAGACTGACTCGAGCTTCCGGATACATCATCTGCCATTCCCAGTAATCATCCCGGTAAATCAAACCTGCCCAGGGAATGACCCTGTCATCGACGCGGTCCCAGTATTGAGCACCCAGTCCAAGAGTCCAGTACTGATCCAGCTGGAAGAACATGATGCCTCGTCCATCCAGCTGAAATCCTTCGCCGCCAACCGAGGAGTTGAAGTCCGTGTTGATCGACGGCGTAATTCCGAAACTCCAGCCCACCGGGCCAGCCTGAGGCGTTTCGAGTTCGAGATCGATGCCGAAGCGAAACAGATCGGATGGAAGATTGATGCCACCTGGGCCCTTCCAGTTTCTGTAGGCGAACTGATTGGTCCAGTTCAAAATCCAGCCTGCAGCGAATGGGCTTGAATAGGCCAGATCATAGTCGACACCAAAGATATCCATGTCTCCGGTTGCCCCCCCGGCAGGCGCCGAAAGACCGGCGCCCGGAATCCAGGAGACGTCAACTCGATTGCTCCAGCCAAATTTGTAGGGCTGAGCGCCGTTCGCTCCATAGACGGACATACCCTGAGGAGGAATACCGGGCTGTTGATATCCACCCGGCTGACCATATGGCTGATAAGGCGCATATGGACTCGGCTGGACACCATATCCAGGCTGAGTCAGAAATGGGTCCGGAGTGACGGGCGGGGAGAATGCATTCCAGGTCGTCGATTCCTGATACATCGGCATCGACATATCCGGAGACGACACGATGCCGTTTGTTGTATATGGCTCCATGACCATCGAAGGAGCAGATGTCGGCGGAGCCGCCGATGGCATTGGATTTGGTGAGACCCCGGCATCGGGAGGAATGGGAACGCCTGCGTCTGCGTCCGGGGACTGACCCCGAAACACAGTTTCGACCGCAAGCGACCGACCAAAGATCGTACCTCGGTTTGCAGCTTCAAGACGCGAATCCTGCCCCGATTGGAGCGAGACAGCGGCGATCATCATGCTGATGAGGGACAGGTGGAATGATTTCACGGGTTCACCTGCAGTGAAAATATTGAAAGGCGGGAGACTGAGAGGACATCTGAATGGCTGGTTGAAACCAGCCTGTTACAACCGCACTCCGAGTGAGAAAGGACCATTTGTTTCGGAGTGAAGAATGTAACTTGAGGAGAAGTTTGAAAATCTGAGAGATCTGGCCAAATGGGTCAACACCAACTAACCAGTTTGAAGCAGCTCCTGCCGGAGGAAGAACAAAAATGAACGGCAACCCCCTCTCAGTCCGGCAGGATGTGCCGGTAGTCAGCGCAACCTGGGGAATTCAGGTAGTCTGATCGATCTGATCCGTCTGATCTGTCTGATCTGTCTGATCTGTCTGATCCGACTGATCCGACTGATCTGTCTGATCCAGGAATCCCAAAACTGCAGGCTTGAAATTCCGGGAATTGCAGTCTAAGATTTTGAGATTGAATCTCAGTCGCGATCGATTTTCATGGTCGCACTTATAGCCAGCCGCACGCCAGCCAACAGTTGAGATTCCAGGTTGTTCCCAACGTAAAGTGTTGTTGGGTAAATGTTTGTGCCGTTTCAGGAGCTGCTGGCGTGTCTAAGTCTGTCCGAAAAAACCACGGTTTTACTCTCATCGAACTCCTGGTAGTTATCGCAATTATTGCGATCCTGATCGCTTTGCTGTTGCCTGCTGTTCAGGCTGCCCGTGAGGCCGCCCGAAGGACTCAGTGCAAAAACAACATGAAGCAATTGGGGCTGGCCCTTCACAACTACCTCAGCTCGCATTCGGTATTTCCGCCAGCGGGAATCGTTCAGGGAACTCGAATCGGACAGCCATGGTCCGGACAATCATTCCTGCTTCCGTACGTGGAAGGTGCGAACGAATATGCCCGCATCGACTTTTCGTTGGGATACCATGACGGCGTCAACAAGTCTGCATTTCCTCCCAATGGAATTGCGGCTGTTCGTGTTCCCGTTTTGCAGTGTCCGAGTGAAGTGAACTCGAAGGGCAGAATCAATGCTTCGACTGGATTGGTTGAGCACTACCCACTCAATTATGCGATGGGAGTTGGGCACTACATGGTGTTCAATCCAGTGAACGGCATGAACGGCGGGGGAGCGTTTGCTGTAAACGGTCGGATTTCTGATCGCGACTATACAGACGGAATGAGCAACACGATCGGGATGGCCGAAGTCAAAGCGTTCACACCAAGATTCCACGACGCAACGATTCCCGCGACACCACCCGTGAATCCGGCAGTCGTATCTTCAATGATCAGTGGCGGACAGTGGTCTGTTGAGAATGGTCACACAGAATGGGTGTGTGGGCGTGCTATTCACACCGGTTTCACGACCACTTTTGGCCCGAACACAGAAGTCCCATATTTGGCAGCCGATGGTCGCACATATGACATTGATGTCAGCAGTAGCCGAGAAGGTCGCAGTGCAACGGAGGTTACTTACGGAGTCATCACTGCCAGGAGTTACCACACCGGAATCGTGAATGCCCTTTTGATGGATGGTTCTGTGAAGAGCATTGCAGACTCTATCGATCTCACCACATGGCGGAACCTGGGTGCTCGGGCTGATGGGCAGGTGATCGGAGAATTCTGACTAAGGCCGCGGCTGCAGGTTGAACAACGCCAGTTCCTTCCATGCCCAGCGGTAGAGATTTCGGCTGTCGGCATAGCGACTGTCAGACGCAGCGGATCCGAGTACCACCATAATCAGGCGGCGTCCGTTTCTGCTGCCGGTTGACACAAGGCAGGCGCCGGCCTTGTCGGTGGTACCGGTCTTCACACCATCGTAGCCTTCGATCCCCAGCAGTTGATTCGTATTCTCCCAGACGACGTTGCGTTCATAGCCGGAGGCGCCGGTGACAGCAACCCCATAACGTCGAGTACTCACGTAATGTTGAAACAGTGGATTCTGCAGGGCGGCTCGAGCCAGAACTGCGAGATCGGAGGCCGTTGATCGATGATCATCATGGGTCAGTCCATGAGGATTCATGTAATGAGTTGACGACATGCCGAGTCGAGCGGCTTCGGCGTTCATGGCGGCAACAAAGAGGTCCAGAGGGTCGTCTGTCGTCACTTGCTGCGATGATGCAGATTCCGAGGGGGCTTCCTGAGTGACAGCAAACCTCCGACCGAAATGTTCTGCAAGCGCCACACTCATGTCGTTTCCGGAAGGCAGCATCAGCCCATAGAGGGCTTCGCGAATCGAGACTGATTCGCCAGCGTGCAGTGCTGACGTTGAGCCAATTGTCTGGTCAGCCCGTTCGGACATCGACAGGCGTTCTTCCAGAATTTCCGGGTGAAGAATTGCATGCTGCACAACGAGCCATGCAGTCATAATCTTGGTTGTGCTCGCGAAATCCAAACGCTGAGACGCATTCGCGCTGAACAGAGTGGCTCCGTTATCGGCATCGACGATTGTCCAGGCTCTGCAGGTGACAAACGGCGGTCCTTCCAGCGAATCAGGTGGCGCGATTGGCAACGTGGTATTATTGACAACCTCCGGAGGTTCGACCGGGGACGGTTCAGCGATTGGACCGAGCGCCTTCCAGAGCGAGGCATCCACGATACCGGTGACAGGGACGGCGATTTTGTCCTGAAACTGCTTGACCGCTGATTCTGTTGATGGGCCAAAATCCCCATCGATTGCGAGGGCAGGAGAAGGGTTTAGTCGAGCATTGAGCGTTCGCTGCAGCATTTCAACTGTCTGACCGAAAGCACCGATCTGAAGTGTACTGTTCAGCCCTGATTTCGGACCAGTACGATCAGCAAGGTCCATCGAAGTCGGGTTAAAGTGATCGTAGACAATTTGTGCGATCCGACCGCAGAGTACGTTGGCGGTGTTATCATCATTCCACTTCTGATCATCATTCTTTGTTGTCAGGATGCAGACCGCAATTCGCCCCGAGGGGCCAGTCAGAATCCCGGCATCACATCGTGATGCGGCAACGGCTCCGGTCTTATGAGCAAACCTGGCGCCTTCAGGGAGTTCTCTGCCGGCCTTCGTGTTGTCATCGCATGCAGCGAGGTGTTCGAGCATTGCCTTGGTAGATTCTGCACCAGCGAGTTGTTCATTTGCAAGTTTCGTCAGCAGGTCCACCATTTCCTTTGCTGTGGTACTGCCGAGTCCGAACTGTTGGCTGCGTTCGGGGGCGATGGAAGATTCGCCTCGGAAGACTTTCGCATGCAGTTGAGTATCTGGAAAACCAAGCTCATTCATCGTCTGTGAGGTTGTCGGGAGGCCGATCTGATCGATGACCAGATTTGTCGCGGTATTGTCGGAATACCGGATCATGAGTCGAATCGCATCGCGGATGGAGAGGGACAGCCCAGCAGAGAAGTGGTCTGTCAGGATGCCCGAACCCGGTACTTTGTCGGCCTCCGTCAGCACGACCGACTGATTCAGATTGAGCTTCCCCGAATCCGCCAGTCGATAGGCAGCGATCATGACGGGCAGCTTGATCAGGCTGGCAGTTGGTTGAGGGATCTCGGAACGCCAGTGGAATTCATCCCCTTTCTCAATGTGCCGGACGCAAACAGCAACTTCGCCACGGTGTTCTTCAATGAGAGGTTTCAGCAGACCTGTAAGATCCGCAATTGACTTTTGAGCGGATGCACCGGCCTGAGCAAACGCCGAATTGATCGACTTTGCCCAGAAGATACTCATCAACACCGCGATCACCGCGAAACGCAGGAACGCGGTTCCTGTAAGGTGCAGCTGCACCAGAGCGAGGTTAATTCGGCGAGTCGGGCAGGTTGCAGACGTAGAAAGCTGACGAAAGCTGGATCGCATCGCAAACGGGTCCTTGTGATCGTCATGGGGATTTCGAGCAATTCTCACAGCTTACGGCGTTCAAAAGGCGCTCACAACCGGGCGGACGGCAGGAAATTCCATCCGGCGCAGTGATTTGCGGATAAAAAACGGATGCCGTAAACTACCGGGTTTGATTCCATGTCCGCACCTTATTGCCACGTACCGGATTTATGTCAGAATTCATTGAGGTCCTACCTGTTCGAAGACCTGTTACGGGTGTGATTCGTCCGCCTGGTTCGAAGAGCATCACCAATCGGGCCTTTATCCTTGCTGCACTGGCTGATGGAAAGACTACCCTCACGGGTGTACTCGACAGCCAGGATACTCGAGTGATGGTTGAGAGTCTTCGCCGTCTTGGGTTTGAGGTTGTGCAGGACGCCGCTGCTCAGCGATGCACAATCGTTGGACGCGGCGGGCAGATACCGAATCCGGAAGCGGACCTGTGGCTGGAGAACAGTGGCACGAGCATTCGGTTTCTGACAGCACTCTGTGCACTGGGTGAAGGCCGATATCGCCTGAACGGTGTCGAGCGTATGCAACAGCGTCCGATCGGCGATTTGACGCGAGCGTTAAATCAACTGGGTGCGGAGATCCAGCACGAAGTCCTGGGAAGTGAATGTCCACCGATTATCGTGGACGGTCATCACCGGCAGTTCAGTGGTGGCACAGCAAGAGTTCATGGCGGGATCAGCAGTCAGTTTCTCAGCAGCCTGCTGATGGCATCTCCTGCATGTTCACGTTCAGTGCGACTGATCGTTGAGGGCGAACTGGTTTCAAAGCCCTACGTCACAATGACTCTGCAGATGATGAAAGCGTTTGGAGCTCAGGTCGAATACCCTGACGATTTGTCGGAGTTCCTGATTCACCCGTTGCCGTACCGTGCGCGAGCCTATGACATTGAACCGGACGCATCCGCGGCCAGCTATTTTTTTGCGGCAGCTGCGATCACGGGTGGAACGGTTACGGTTACGGGGCTGAGCAGTCACGCGATGCAGGGAGATGTTCATTTTGTGAATGCGCTTCAGCAGATGGGTTGCAAGGTCGACTGGATGCCGGATCGCATCACGGTGACCGGAGGGCAACTTCATGGAATTCAGATTGATATGAATGCCATCAGCGACACTGCTCAGACGCTTTCCGCCGTGGCTGTCTTTGCCGATTCGCCGACAACGATCACCAGTGTTGGTCATATGCGACACAAAGAGACCGACAGAATTTCTGCCGTCGTCACCGAACTTCGACGAATGGGTCTTTCTGCGGATGAGCACGAAGACGGGCTTACAATCTATCCTGGAACTCCGGCTCCGACAGAAGTGCATACCTACGATGACCATCGAATGGCGATGAGCTTTGCGTTGATTGGATTGAAGCATCCCGGGATTCGGATTCTGAATCCCGGCTGTACAGCGAAGACTTATCCCGAGTACTTTAAAGACCTGGCGGGCATTTGTTCCGGGGTTACAGGCGAGGATGTTGCATGACCGGTGCTCGCGGGAATCCCTGGAATCGTGCTCGACCAAAATTTCGAAAATCAGCTGTCAGTAGTGATGATTTGGCGGACCCGGATGCGGTTTCGCTGAGCCGAATTGAAACAGGACGACAGCTGGCATGGGTGGCACTAAGGACGTATGAACAGACCGGCAGATTTCTGAAGGATATTCTGGCGGACTTGGACTCACATCATCAGCTGTCATCGTTTGAGCGTGCGGCAGCCGTTGACATCTCATCCGGAGTGGTTCGGCAGTGTCGCACGCTGGATGTGCTGCTCAGTTCGCTGATGTCGAGACCTCGGCAGAACGTCGAAAGTGATCTTTGGCGAGTCCTTCAGCTTGGGGCATGGCAACTGGTTTTTGGAAGAACTCCGGATCATGCTGCGGTCGACACGACGGTCCAGTTGTGCCGGGCACTCGACCGCGAACGCTGGACTGGATTTTCGAATGGAGTTCTGAGAAACCTTGCACGACTGCTGAGTCCGGACACGTTGTCCGAGTCCTCTGCGTGTGGCTTACCTATGCCGGATGGACACTATCGTCGGTTGAACTCGGATGTATTTGCCGATCCCGGGGCCGATTCTCCGAAGTATTTTGCTGAAGCATTTTCACTTCCCGATGAGTTATCTGCACGCTGGCATCGTTCGATGACCTCAGCACAGCGACTTACAGCCGGCTTCTACTTCCTGACACCGCCTCAGGTCGTAATTCGAATCAATCCGCTTCTCACGACCATCGACGAAGTGCAAAGACGGTTTCTGCAGGCCGAAATCGAGGTGCGGCCCGGAAGTCTTCCGGGGAGTTTAATCCCCGTGGGCGGTTCTTCTCCGGAACGATGGCCCGGGTTCGCAGAGGGGCACTGGAGTATTCAGGATGAAGCGGCCATGCATGCCAGTATGCTCCTGGCTCCGCAGCCTGGAGAACGCGTACTTGATCTATGTGCTGCTCCAGGAGGCAAGACAACACATCTGGCCGAGTTGAGCCAGGATGGTGCATTGATCACGGCCTGTGATGTTGTTGAAGGACGACTTGATCGCATTCGTCGAAACGTTGAACGGCTTGGATTAAAAAATGTCGAAGTGCGATTGTGTCAGCGAGACGGTAGCGATTTGCCTGAGGGTATGTTTGATGCATGTCTGGTCGATGTCCCCTGTTCCAACACCGGAGTTCTCAATCGTCGCCCGGAAGCAAGATGGCGATTTCGAACAGAAGATCTCCGGGAACTCACAGAGCTTCAGCATCGTCTGCTGATGACAGCCTGTTGCCGAGTCCGACCTGGAGGTCGGGTTGTCTATTCGACATGCAGCCTTGAACCTGAAGAGAACCGGGGTGTCGTTGATAATGTCATTCGAGCATTCCCGGAGATGAATTTCGTCACAGAGAAAGTCCATTTGCCCGGACAGCCGTCGGATGGTGCTTATCAGGCGATGCTGCAGCGAGCAGAATGATTCAGAACGTGAACCATGGAAAATTCTCCCATCTCAGATCTTGTTTCATTTGTGTACAGCCCGGCGACTTTCGAAAAGATGTCGTTGTTGTGGCGTGAACTTTTGAGTCGGCATTATTCCGGTGTTGTCTCGGGTGTCGGCCCCGTACTGAACTGGAATGATCCATCCACATTGATCCAGCGTGCAGAAGCGTTTCTGGATCACCGAAACACCGCGCGCGGAGATGTCTCAGAACCGGAACTTCTTGAGCGATTCTCATTGCTTGTCAGAACGATGCTCAGTTCCGGGCAGAATCTGCACCATCCTCACTATATCGGTCACCAGGTTCCTGCTTCGTCACCTGTGGCCGGGTTATTTGATGCAGTGGGAACGATTACCAACCAGGTCATGGCAATTTTTGAGATGGGTCCCTGGGCAACGGCCGTTGAATATGCGCTGGTCAATCGGCTGGCAGCGAAGATTGGCTGGGATCCGCAACAGAGCTGCGGGCTGCTGACTCATGGTGGCTCGCTGGCAAACCTGACTGCCCTGCTGACAGCTCGAAATGTCAGGCTCCCGGGCAGTTGGGAAGACGGAGTTCCATCGAATGCCGTTCTCCTGACTCATACAGACTCCCATTACTGTGTCAGTCGTACGGCCGGGATTTTGGGGCTTGGCACAAAACAGATCGCCCGAATTCCTGTCGATGCACGTCGAAAGATGAGACCGGACCGACTGGAGGAAGAACTACAGCGTCTTCAGAGAGAAGGTCGTCCTGTGATGGCTTTATCCTGCTGTGCGTGTGCGACGCCGACAGGTGCATTTGATCCTCTCGAGGAGATTGCCGAAATCTGTGAACGCTATCAGGTCTGGATGCATGTGGATGCGGCTCACGGGGGAGCAGCTCTGATGAGTCGTCGGCACCGATCACTCCTGCGAGGTATTGAACGGGCCGACAGCGTTGTCTGGGATGCTCACAAGATGCTGTTCGTTCCGGCACTCTGTGCGGCTGTTCTGTATCGGCAGCGTGATGTGAGGTTTGAGACATTTCGCCAGAATGCACCATATTTGTTTGATCCATCCGCCCCAGGGCTCGCCGAATACGATAGCGGCATGAGGACCATTGAATGTACCAAAAGGGCTACCGGCTTCGGTTTGTGGGGGCTTTGGGCCATTGCCGGCGAGGAAGTTTTTGAACAGCTTGTTGATCGAATGTTCTACATGGCACGGACCCTGTACGAACTCATTGTTGACGCCGAGGATTTTGAACCTCTGCATGAACCCGAATGCAACATTCTTGTGTTTCAATATCGCCCGGCCCGGCTGAATTCTGCACCGGCGGACCTTGTGAATCGCTTTCAGAGGGAAGTTCGTTCCAGGCTGATTCGCAGCGGCCACTTCTATGTTGTGCAGACACAGCTCGGAGACCACGCCGGTCTGCGAGTTACAATGATGAACCCGGCAACGACGGAAACCGACCTTTCGGAACTACTGAATGAGCTCCGTCGCATCGGTCGGGAAGTACTTGATGGTGCTTCATGGTGCTGAGAATTGGTCCATTTGAAATGGATTGCCCCGTCGTGCTTGCAGCTCTCAGCGGATACAGCGACTGGCCAATGAGAGCCCTGGCGAAAAGGATGGGAGCCCCGTACACGATCTGTGAAGTGATGATCGAGAAGTTCGTCAATTCACTAAAAGATCGCGAAAAGACTCGCCACTTCCTGATGGTAACCGGCGAGGATCATCCGGCGGGAGCACAGTTGATGGGCTCTGAACCTCGAGCTTTTGCTTCGGCAGCAGTTCGGCTGGTGAAAGCCGGATTCGATGTGATTGATATCAACTTCGGATGCCCGATGAAAAAGCAGGGAGGCTTGTGTCGCGGCGGGTTGCACCTTGGACAGCCGGATGTTGCCCTTCAGATTCTGAAAGCCGTTCGAGATGCCGTCCCACTGGAGATTCCAGTCACCGTAAAAATGCGTCGCGGAATCGATGATACGGAAGAAAGTCGCACAAATTTTTTTCGAATTCTGGAAGGCGGATTTGATCTTGGAATCGCGGCAGCCACGATCCATGGCAGAACTGTGGAGCAAAAGTATGTGGGGCCGAGCCGCTGGGAGTTTCTGAAAGAAGTTCGTCAGAAGTTTCCGGATCGCGTCCTGCTTGGAAGCGGAGACCTGTTCACCGCGGCTGACTGTCTGAGGATGCTGAGCGACACGGGAGTTGATGGAGTTACGGCAGCTCGAGGGGCCATCGGAAATCCGTGGATTTTTCAACAGGCAAGAGCTCTTTTGAAGGGGCTTGCAATGCCGGATCCCCCAACACTTCGAGAACAGGCCGAAGTCTTTGAAGAGCATTATCGACTGTGTGAACAGGCATATTCTGCCGAACATGCAGCGCGACAAATGAGGAAATTCTGCATTCGATACTCCGCCTGGCATCCGGAACCGGAGAAGGTCCGCCGCGCCTTTGTTAATGTGCGTAATTCAGACGGTTGGCGAAATGTTCTCCGAGACTGGTACTTGAATGATCTGCCGGGACAGTTTCCGTCGGATCCCGGTGGAATTGGTCAAGTGCAGTCAGAATGTGAATGACAGCCGTCGATTGAGTGGAACTGAGGCCTTTTGTTGGCTAAAAAGTCTCAGTCCAGCGACTGACCGGAAGTAAGCAGCCTGTCACACCAAATGTTGCCGGGCTGCGGTGTTTGAGAAACGAAGAATCGGGCTATATCTGGTTTGGGATTATTTCTACAACCCCGCTGGATTCGACTTTTGGCGTTTGAGGGCACTTTTGCCCTCGCAGAAAGAAATACTGGAATTGACGGATGGCGGGGCTTCGCAGAACACAAACGGAACGGATTCCACCTGTGGGTCTCCGCATGCAGTCCGTCGATGATTCCTCGCCCCTGATTCTTCCCATGAATCAGACCCTGGGGATACCCCCGTTTGTCCCGGCGCGAGGATTGGCCAATGGCCATCTTCAGACGTTCTTTGGGGCATACGTTCCTAATCGTCCCAGGATGATTGGAACGACCCAGCGAAAACTCCGTCTTGAAGACGATGATTTTGTTGTTCTTCACGATGACCGCCCAACAGCCTGGGAACGCGGTGACCATGTCGTTCTCCTGCTGCATGGACTGGCCGGGTGTCATCAGAGTGGTTATATGGTTCGAACGGCCAGTAAACTGAATGAACGGCTGGTTCGAACGTTTCGCATGGACCACAGAGGTTGCGGTGCCGGTGCTGAACTTTCTCGAGCTCCATACCACGCCGGCAGTATTAATGATCTCGCTGCCGCAATTCGCATGGTCGAACGTCTTTGCCCAGGCTCGCCGATTTCCATCGCCGGATTTTCAATCAGCGGAAATGTGCTGCTGAGATACCTCGGAGAAAACCCTGATGATGTTCCGCTGAGCGTATTTCGAGCTGTTGCTGTTTGCCCGCCGATTGATCTGCATCGTTGCCTGAGCCGGTTGACCCAGTCCCGACTTGGTCAGCGATACGACTGGTACTTCACTCGACGACTTCTGGACCATGTGACGCAGAGCGCACTGTGGCGAGACGATCTTCCTCTGGCCAAAGCTGCCAGACTTCCTCGAACTCTCTACGACTTTGACGAAATGTACACCGCCCCGGTGTCCGGTTTTGAATCTGCGGATCACTATTATACTGAAGTCTCTGCTAAGTCCGTGATTCCTGACATCAGAGTTCACACAACAATTCTGGCGGCGGAGGACGACCCTCTGGTCTGCCCTGGTCCATTTCTGGACACGAAACTGCCACCGAATGTTTCCATGTGCCTGACCAAACATGGCGGCCATTTGGGCTTCATCGGTCGCTCCGGCATTGATCCTGACCGTCGCTGGATGGACTGGCGAACCATCGACTGGCTCCTGACCTAAAATCGTAGGATGGGCATTCCTGCCCGTCCCGCCCAGCCGCGTGCTGGCTCGGTTCTGCCGCGTGCTGGCTCGGTTCTTCTGCTTGGTTCTGCCGCGTGATCCTGTTGCGTGGAGGTCCTCTTAGCGAAAATGAGTCTCGCCCGTGCGGTTTTGCTGCGCGGCAGCGCTGCGGCTCTTTGTGAGCGCCAGTTTTCTTTGCTGAGCAGTTTATTTTGCTTGCTGCCATGCAGCGTTTGGGACGGGCAGGAATGCCCATCCTACATTTGGAAATATTGTAAGGTTCCGATATATTTGAGCGTCGCTGTGTGTGAGGCGAACAATTTGGGCGCGTTGGGTTTTTTATCGGAGTCAAGAGATGAACACACACAAAAGTTCAGGTGGGTCTGTGAGTGGGGGGATTGTCTATCGCACCTCGACCTCGAATTTCTCCAGAGATGTCCTTCAATCTGAAGTTCCGGTGCTGGTCGACTTCTATGCGGACTGGTGCGGACCGTGTCGGATGTTAAGTCCGATTCTTGAACGACTGGCGGGTGAGTTTGGCGGCCGAATCCGAATCGTCAAAGTGAATGTCGACGACGAACCGCAGCTAGCTGGTCAGTACAGCGTGAATTCAATCCCAACTCTGATGTTTGTTAAGAGCGGGCAGATACTGGGCAAATCCGCTGGAGCACCCAGCGAAGCGTCGCTTCGGCAAATTCTGAATCAGCTTACGTCTATCGCGGCCTGAGACAGGTGAGCCTGTCCTGAGGAAGCATGCAGGAAGGAAGCAGTCCAGCAATTGATTGGCATCAGGTTGACTGCTTCCACTGCATGCGATTTTCCAGTATCCCCCCGCATTTGATCATGACCGACTTTTGCAAAAGGCAGTTCTATGAAAACTAGGATTTCAACGGGAATTTCGCTCTTCATTCTTGCACTTCAGTCGTTGTTCATCACGAACTCAGGGTTTGCGATGAGTCCTTTGAGCGACGAGAAGTCCGACCTGAACACGGGGGTCAACGCCCAAGCGTCTGAGTCATCAAGCGTGACACCACAGATAGACGTCACAGCTCAGGTCAGACCTGGGCGAGGTGCCGGACGTGGCATGGGTCGCGGGCGAGGACCGGACGCTTCGATGCGAGCCGATCAGGATGTATTTCATTACCTGCTGGAGCATCACGAGAAGATCCGACGAGAAGTGAAGAACCTTGACAACGGGGTGCAGACACTAACGGAGTCGGACGACGCAGCTGTTGCCGCAAAGATTCAGGAACACGTGTCAGCGATGCATGCCCGAGTAAGAGCGGGGCGTGGCCTGCGGTTCTGGGATGAGTTGTTTACCGCAATCTTCGATAAGTATGAGAAGATTGAGATGATTGTTGAGAACACCGACAAGGGAGTGCGCGTCACCGAGACATCGTCTGATCCATGGGTTGTTCGACTGATTCAGGCACACGCGACAGTTGTCAGCAAATTTGTGGAGCGAGGTTTTGAAGAGGCTCATGAGAATCACCCTGTACCGTCGAAGTCGGACGCTGCCAGCGAGCAGTCATCGACTGTGGATCAGGCGAATCTCCAGTACCCGATTGTGACAGGTTTCGGGGGCGTAGCGGTAGTCTCCGGAGCTTCAGAATCGCCTCGTGCAGGAATGAAGGTTGTGTTTGATGTAACAGCGGCGCCTCAGACTGACAGCGAAGTGAATCGAGGACTTGACAGGGTTGCTCGGCTGCTGAACCTCTATGGCATTTCAGGAATGAAGGCATCGGACGTGCAGATAACGGTTGTACTTCACGGCGAGGCTACTCGTTCTGTTCTGACCAATCAGGCCTGGGCGACTCGTTATGAGACCTCAGAGAATCCCAATCTGCTGTTGATTGAATCGTTAAACACTGCGGGCGTTGAAATCATCGTTTGCGGTCAGGCACTCAATTCGAAGACGATTCGGCGTGACGAAGTCTCCGGAAACGTCTCTGTAGCGGTTGCGGCAATGACCGTGCTTCTGAATCGTCAGGCAGATGGTTACACTTCGATACAGATACCGTAGTGATACCCGCTGTGAGTGGAGTTTGAACTTGTAATCTCGCGGATATCAGACCGCATTTACTTTTTTTGTGGAGCCGGCATGATGTCAAAGGCTGCTGCAACAGTGTCTGCATTGAAGACATGGATTCTTTTGATCGCAATGTCAGCGGTCGTGATTCTGATGTTGCTGTGGATTGCAGGCGTATTTCATGAGAAGGTTTCTCAATCGGCCGGTGGCTCGTCCGAGTCGTCAGCGACCGCAGCATCGACCAGGACAGCAGTTGCCACGCTGACCCGTCATCAGCGCGTAGAGACGTTTTCGGGAACGGTCAGGCCCGTTCACGAATCAGCTGTGGCATCACGACTATTGGCGAGAGTCGTGGAAGTTCTGGTGACAGCCGGTCAGGCGGTTCAGAAAGATGATGTGCTGATTCGGCTTGACGATGCTGATCTTCAAACGCAGTTTCGGCAGGCCGAAGCTTCGGTAGCGGTCGCCGAAGTTCAGGCAAAGCAGGCAGCGACCGACTACGAAAGAGCGACGGAATTACGAAAGCAGAATGCGGTTTCTCAATCTGAATTTGACATGGCAGTGACTGCATTGAAAAGCGGTGAAGCCGGACTGGAGAGAGCCCGTCAGGCGCTCGGTGAAGCGACTGTACGACTGGAATTCGCGACAATCCGTGCTCCGATGTCCGGAACCATTATTGAAAAGAGTGTTGAAACGGGCGATACGGTCACTCCGGGGCAGTCGCTTGTCACGATTTACGATCCGGCCAAAATGCAGATGATCGCCTCTGTTCGTGAATCACTTGCAATGAAGTTGACTCCAGGAGACACCATTCCTACTCGTCTGGAATCACTGGGCTACGAGTGTGAGGCAACGATCAGTGAAGTTGTACCGGAGGCCGACGCATCAACTCGCTCAATGATCGTCAAGGTTACCGGTCCATGTCCTCCCGGTGTCTACAGCGGTATGTTTGGTCGTCTGATGATTCCGGTTGGGGAAGACGAAGTCTTGACGATCCCGGTTTCTGCCGTACGCAGGATTGGGCAGCTGACAGTGGTTGAAGTCGTTGAAGGTGATCATGCGATTCGCCGAAACATCCGCATTGGCCGCCGTTTTGATGATCAGGTTGAAGTCCTTGCCGGACTCAGCGAAGGCGACGTAGTCACAGTTCAGTAACGTCTGCAGCGGATCATTTGTGCAAAGGCGATAGAGATGACAGGTTCAGTGGAACATGGCGATACGGAATCATCGCACGGTCCGAATGATCTGCTTTCCGGCGTTGTTCGGATCTTCCTCGAATCCAATCTTTCGATCATGCTGATCATATTCTCACTGATTGCGGGAATAGCGGCTTTGATTGTGACGCCACGGGAAGAAGATCCTCAGATCGTTGTGCCTCTTGCAGATATCTTTGTTCAGTTTCCCGGCCATTCTGCGGCGGAAGTTGAACAGCTGGTGTCGACTCCGCTCGAGAGAATTCTGTATCAAATTGATGGTGTCGAGTACGTCTACAGTATGTCTCGGGAGCACCAGGCGGTCATCACTGTTCGATTTCTTGTCGGAGAGGACCGTGAAAGAAGTCTCGTCAAACTTTTTAAGAAGCTCGACGAAAACCAGGATCTGATTCCGGCGGGCGTGACCGGCTGGGTCGTGAAGCCCGTTGAAATCGACGATGTCCCGATCGTGACACTGACACTGACAGGCGCCAGCGACGACACGCATGCTTTGCGACGAATTGGCGAAGAGGCGATTCAGAGACTGGCCGTTATTCCGGATGTCTCCAGAACCGGTATTATAGGCGGAGAACCTCGAAGAGTTCATCTGGTGATTCATCCCGAAAAAATGCAGGGATATCATCTGAGTCTTCTGGATCTTCAGCGTTCACTTGCGGGCGCGAACGCAGCCATGCCGGCCGGCCAGCTGGTCTCCGGTGACAGCCTGATCGATGTTGAGACTGCATCCATCCTGTCCAGTGCTGAACAGCTTGAGCAGTTAGTTGTCGGCGTTGTCGAAGACCGTCCCGTGTTCCTCAGAGATATTGTCTCCGTTGTTGATGGACCGGACGAGGTCAGCAGCTACGTACGGCATGGACTGGGGCCGGGTTATTCGTTTCGGCATCCGGAATTGGTCGAGCAGTCTGAAGGGGATGCTCCTGAAATCGGGACAACACATCCGGCTGTGACACTGACTCTTTCCAAGCAGAAAGGGGCAAACGCGGTCGCGGTGGCTGAGGCAATTCTGAAAGGTGCCGAGGAACTGCGGCGGGATGTGATTCCGGCGGATGTCCATATGACCGTGACGCGAAATTACGGCAGATCCGCCAATGAGAAGGTGAATGAGCTGGTTGAAGGTCTTGGTGTCGCCATCGTAATTGTGGTGGCACTGCTGACTCTCAGCCTTGGATGGAGAGAAGCTTTCATTGTGGCAGTTGCCGTGCCCGTCGTGTTCGGCCTGACACTCGTTGTGAATCTGCTGTTCGGCTATACCATCAATCGCGTAACGCTGTTCGCCCTCATTCTTGCACTGGGTCTGCTTGTTGACGATCCGATTGTGGACGTTGAGAACATCGCCAGACACTTTGAACAAAAGAAGCGGGCCACGCGAAAGATTGTCCTGGAAGCGGTTGCAGAAATTCGACCTCCGTTGATCAGTGCCACCCTCGCAGTGATCGTCAGTTTTCTGCCGATGTTTTTTATTACAGGAATGATGGGGCCGTACATGTCCCCGATGGCACTGAATGTGCCGGTTTCAATGCTGATGTCCATGGTTGTTGCCTTTACGATCACCCCATGGCTGTGTTTCCACATGCTGAAAGTGAAGGCATCACACGGTGTCTCGGCTGTCACTCCGGAAGCGAACAGTTCCGGCGAGCATGAGCTGTATGATCCTGAAGTGATTAAGAGATCAATGCTCTACCGGTTCTTTCGCCCCATCATGGTTCCAATTCTGCAGACTCGAGGTCGAGCCCTGTTGTTTCTTCTTGCAACGGCACTGATCACCATCGCTGCAACCTCAATGGCGGCAACTCGGTCTGTACCATTGAAAATGCTTCCATTTGACAATCGAAATGAGTTTCTGATTGTTCTGGATATGCCGGAGAATGCATCGCTTGAGCAAACTGATTCAGTCGTTTCAAAGCTTGAACGGCTGATCGCTGCGGTTCCGGAAGTCACGGACTTCACAAGTTATACAGGAGTCCCCGGGCCAGTCGACTTTAACGGGCTGGTTCGTCACTACGCACTGCGACAAACTCCGAATCTGGCTGAGATTCGAGTGAATCTAACGGGAAAGAAGAATCGCAGGGATCAAAGTCATGCAATTACTCTGCGAATTCGTGACCAGTTGACGAAGCTTGCAGAGGAGCACGGCGGAATCGTGCGGCTGGTTGAGATTCCGCCTGGACCACCTGTAATTTCGTCCATTGTGGCTGAAGTCTACGGGCAACCGGAACATCGCTATCAGGATTTGCTTGATGCCGGAGATCGCGTTGCGAGGCGGATGCAACTGGAACCCGGACTCATCGAAGTGGACAGCATTCGAGAGTCACGCACCACTCGCATGGAATTTATAACGGACCAGGAGAAAGCAGGGCTGGCCGGGATTTCAGTTGCCGAAATCGCAGCAACGATTCGGATTGCGGTTGAAGGACTGAACTCAGAACTTCTGCGAGTTGAAGATGAACGGCAGCCTCTGGTCATCAGCCTGCGACTTCCGCAGGAACTCAGATCTCACGTCCAGGAGATTGGTCAGATCCAGATGCGTAATTCGGCGGGAAAGATGATCCCGCTGGCTGAGATCGGTCAATGGCGAGAAGTGCAGCGTGACCAGACGATCTACCACAAGAATCTTCAGCGAGTCGTTTACGTCTTTGCAGAATGTGCTGGCCGGACTCCGGCCGAGTGTATCATGGATGTCACCGCCGATCAGCTGCCTGATGGTTCTGTTCTCCCGGACTCTGCAGTTGCAACCGACGGTGTACAGTCTGTCGAAACACGGTCTGTCGAAACACGTACGTTTTTTCACAACGGTGGTGGAGTGGCGTGGAGCGTTCCGAAGGGGATCCGTGTTGGGTTTTCGGGTGAAGGAGAATGGAAGATCACGCTGGATGTCTTCCGCGATCTGGGCCTGGCCTTCGCTGCCGCGATGGTGATGATTTACATTATTCTGGTTGCACAGACCGGTTCGTTTGCTCTTCCTCTGGTCGTGATGTTGGCAATTCCGCTGACGATCATCGGCGTCATGCCGGGATTCTGGATGCTGAACGTAATTAGCGGCGACGTGGTCGGAGGTTATACGGATCCGGTGTATTTCACGGCAACCGGGATGATTGGCATGATTGCACTGGCCGGGATAGTGACTCGAGACTCCATCATTCTTGTGGACTTCATCGAATTGTCAGTGAAGCACGGTCGCCCACTGTTTGATGCGATTCTGGAAAGCCGGGTCGTGAGGCTGCGGCCGATCCTTTTGACTGCGGGTGCAGCCCTGTTGTCGAGTATCCCAATTACATTTGACCCGATCTTTTCAGGTCTTGGCTGGGCACTCATTTTCGGCCTGATCTCTTCCACGGCATTTACGTTATTTGTAATCCCAATCTCGTACTGGCTTCTTCGTAAGTAAGAATCATCGATCCATTGTGACCTCACTACCGTCAATCAGAACTCGAAGGACTTCCAGACGAGGGCTAAGGATGAGCAGGTCGGCCCGTTTTCCGGAAGAGATGCTCCCTGTCTCGTGGTCAACACCTGCGATTTCAGCCGGTGTGAGTGATGCCATTCGAATGACATCCCACACGGAGGCATTCGTTAAACGCCAGAATGTTCGTACCATGTGGTCCATACCCTGAACACTGGACGCAAGTGCTTTGCCATCCATGGTCATTCCGACACCATCTCGTTTGATCAGAGGTTCGCCGCCTTCCAGCGGACCGAGTGACGAAGGGCCATCCGGCATATCGAGCGCGCGATTGGAGTCCGTGACAATTGCCAGCCGATCCGGGCCTTTGATTTTCAGTGCCAGCTTCAGGAGACCTGCGTCGAGGTGTTTTCCGTCAGAGATGACCTCGGTCGTCAGTTCATCAAAGAAGAGTGTTGCTTCGAGCACACCGCCCTGCATGGGATACATCTGAAACTGACGGAGCTTTGCCTTATCCGACATCGCACAGAACAGATGATCCACATGCCTTACGCCCCAGCGAACAGCTTCAGACATTTGGCTGAATGTGGCCCACGAATGTCCCACATTTGTCCTTACACCGTGTGCTCTGCAGGCAAGAGCAAACTGCTTTGCGCCGGGCACTTCAGGGGCCAGAGTGGCGGTGACCAGATCCTCATGATACGCGAGATACTGTAGAAACTCTGACGCAACCGGCGGACGAACGGGACCGCCTGGATGAGCTCCCCGAGCTTCGTAGCGAAAATAAGGTCCGTAAAAGTGAGTGCCAAGCACGCGGGAGCCGAGTGGATCCGGCTGACGACGAAAGCAGCGAGCCTGCTCGAGAACTGCGATGATCTGTTCATGAGTTCCCACGGTGGTTGTGACAGCCATGCGAGTCGTACCATGGCGAAGATGGCATCGAAGTGCGGTTCGAAATGCATCCGCTGTTCCATCCATGAAGTCAGCACCCGCACCTCCGTGAACATGAAGATCAATAAAGCCCGGAGAAATGTACCCGTCCTCAACGTCGATCACTGTTACATTTGATGGATATTCACGATCTGCCGCAGTGACTTCGATGATCCTGCCATCTTTAACTACAACACTCGAACGAACAATCTCATGGGGCAGAATGGCCTGACCACGCAGGACAATCACAGACATTCGGGAACTCCTCCGCATTTGCGGTTGATGATCGCGTTTGAAGTTGGTTAGCGAGTCGTTATTCTTCCACAATCCCGTGCGCTTTGGTACTCGAACACAGAGAACTCTGACTCAGCAGTGGCGGGAGCAGCAGCGTGAGGAGGATCCGAATGAAGTCCTGTGTTTTGGCGCTCGATCAGGGGACAACCAGTTCACGAGCCATTGTGTTTTCACCGGATGGGTCAGTGTTGTCGGTTGCTCAAAAGGAATTCGAGCAGAAGTTCCCGAAGCCTGGCTGGGTTGAACACGATCCGGAGGAGATCTGGACGAGTCAGCTTGCCGTCGCTCGATCTGCCCTTCGAAAGGCAAGCCTGACAGCCGGAGATGTCGCCGGCATCGGAATCACGAATCAGCGTGAGACAACGGTCCTCTGGAATCGCCGGACCGGACTACCGATTCACAATGCGATTGTCTGGCAGGATCGGCGGACGGCTGAGATATGTGATCGACTGAAGCGAGGGAAGAAGTCAGACGAATTTCGGGCCCGTACCGGGCTGGTCATCGACGCGTATTTTTCCGGTACAAAGGTGTCGTGGCTGCTCGACCATGTTCCGGAGGCAAGACAACTTGCGAAGACTGGTGACCTCGCGTTTGGCACCATTGATTCCTGGCTGCTCTGGAAGCTGACGGGCGGAAATGTTCATGTCACGGATGTGAGCAACGCGTCGAGGACCCTGATGTATGACATACGACGAGGAGAGTGGGACGATGAACTACTCAGGGCTTTGAAGGTCCCTCGGAATGTGCTTCCGGAAGTACGTTCATCGAGCGAGATCTATGGTGAGACAGTAAAGTCTCTGTTTGGTGCTCCGATTCCTGTTGCGGGAATCGCCGGTGATCAGCAGGCAGCGCTGTTTGGCCAGATGTGTACGAAGCCAGGAATGGTGAAGAACACGTATGGGACGGGCTGCTTTATGTTGATGAACACTGGTACCAAACCAAAAGTCTCAAAGAACAATCTGCTCACAACCGTTGGCTGGAAAATCGGCAGTCAGACCGACTATGCAATTGAAGGAAGCGTATTTATTGCCGGGGCCGTGGTGCAATGGCTGCGTGACGGGCTGAAGCTCTTTAAACATTCGTCGGACGTCGAACGCCTTGCTGCTGAAGTACCCGACAATGGTGGGGTGTTTCTTGTGCCTGCATTTGCCGGTCTGGGAGCTCCTCACTGGGATCCTTATGCTCGTGGCTTAATCGCCGGACTGACTCGAGGAGCATCCGGAGCCCACCTTGCACGTGCAGCGCTGGAGTCGATTGCGTATCAGGTTTCTGATGTGCTGGATGCCATGAAAGCGGATGCGGGGATGAAGATCACATCGCTCAGAGTCGACGGGGGTGCAGCAACCAACAACCTTTTGATGCAGTTTCAGGCAGACATGCTGGGCGTTCCGGTTGTTCGCCCCAAAGTCTTTGAAACCACTGCGCTGGGTGCTGCATTTCTTGCCGGGCTGGCGACTGGATTCTGGAAAAACCGTGATGAACTTGCGACACAGTGGCAGGTGGATCGAACATTTGAACCATCAATGCCCGCGTCTCAGGTGACAGAACTGAAAGCCGGATGGAAGAAGGCCCTTGACCGATCACTTCACTGGGTCGAATAGCGAAGTGCAATTCAATGCAGCGTAAGGAGATGTTGAACGCTCTCGATGCGAACTCCGATGACTGGGATATTGTCATCGTCGGAGGCGGCGCGACTGGACTCGGTGCGGCTGTTGAAGCCGTGACCCGCGGACATCGAACAGTATTGCTGGAAGCAAATGACTTCTCTTCGGGCACGTCAAGCCGTTCGACCAAGCTGATTCACGGAGGCGTCCGATATCTGCAGAAAGGACAGATCGGAATGGTGCGGCAGTCGCTTCGTGAGCGGGGCCGATTGCTGCGAAACGCACCTCACCTCGTTCACCTGCTTGACTTTGTGGTCCCAACGTATGAGTTGGGCTCACGCTGGTACTACTATGCCGGTCTCAGGCTCTATGATTCACTTGCCGGAAGCCTGTCATCGTGTCGGACATCACTGTTGTCGTCGGGTGAAGTTCAGGAGAGATTACCGACAATTCGGACAGACCGTCTGAAAGGTGGTGTTCTGTATCAGGATGGTCAGTTTGATGATTCGCGACTTGCAGTCTGCCTCGCTCGTACGGCTGCTCGCTACGGTGCCGTTGTGGTGAATCATAGTCCGGTGACTCGCCTCATTCAGGAACAGGGACATATCCGTGGAGTGATTGCTTCAGACCGCGAATCCGGCCGGGAGTATGAGGTTCGTGCAAAGATGGTCATCAACGCTACAGGAATCTTTGCCGATTCCGTGATGGCAATGGATCAGGAGAAGCCACTCAAGGGAAGTGGTCAACCGCTGGTGACCCCAAGTCAGGGATCGCATCTTGTCCTTGATGGGTCGTTTCTGCCGGGAAATGCGGCCGTGATGGTTCCGAAGACGGATGATGGTCGCGTGCTGTTTATCATTCCGTGGCTTGGTCGAGTCCTGATTGGGACGACCGATGTTGAGAAATCTGTGATTTGCGACGATCCTCATCCAGGACCGGATGAAGTCCAATACCTGTTGGATCACGCAGGACGGTATTTGACTCGCCCCCCACAATATTCCGATGTACTTTCGATGTTTACCGGCATGCGACCGCTGGTTCGTGGAGACAGGAGTCAGTCCACAGCTCAACTTTCACGTGAGCATGAGATTCGAATTTCTGATTCAGGGCTGATGACCGTTGTTGGTGGAAAGTGGACCACGTATCGACAGATGGGTGAAGAGCTCATTGACAGAGTCGAAGCGGCGGTGGGTTTGAAGAAGAGGCCTTCGATCACTGCGGAGCTCTCTCTGACTGACCCGGCAGCAGACCTGAAGGTGGTTGAATGGATGACAGACCATCCGGACTGGGCCGACGTTGTGACTCCGGGGTTACCGTATCGTCAGGCGGACCTCGTCCGAGCAGTTCGGTTGGAAATGGCTGGATCGGTTGAAGACGTACTTGCCAGACGCACGCGTTTTTTGTTTCTTGATGCAGCAGCTGCGAAGAGAGTTGCCGTCAGGACCGCAGAGCTGCTTCGGGTCGAACTTCGGATGTCCGACCAATGGGCAGCTCAGCAGGTGGCAGATTTTCAGGCTGTTGCAGATTCCTATTTAAGACCCGTGAATAAACAGGGAGCAGGCAGATGACAGTGTTCTGGGCAGAACTTCTTGGGACGGCATTGCTGCTGTTGCTTGGAGATGGAGTTGTTGCCAACGTAGTGCTGGCGAAGACCAAAGGAAACAATGCCGGCTGGATTGTCATCACAGCAGGCTGGGCGGTTGCTGTGTTTGTCGGTGTCATGGTCGTGGGCGATGTGAGTGGAGCTCATCTGAATCCGGCAGTGACGGTTGGTCTGGCAGCGGCCGGGCGACTGGCCTGGGATCTCGTTCCTACATATCTGGCTGCTCAGTTCCTTGGGGCCGCCATCGGTTCTGTTCTTGTGTGGCTGCAGTATCGAGCTCACTTTGCGGCGTCGAGTGACCCGGGGGCAAAGCTGGCCGTCTTTTGCACGGGCCCCGCCATCAAAACTCCCGCGGAGAATCTGATTTCAGAAGTTCTGGGAACGGCAGTCCTCGTCCTTGCGGTGCTCTACATGGCTGATGCTGACAAGGGACTTGGGGCCGTCAAAGCGCTGCCGGTCGCATTGACTGTACTGGGGATTGGACTCTCGCTTGGTGGAACCACCGGGTACGCAATTAATCCCGCTCGTGACTTTTCACCGCGTTTGATGCACTCCATTCTTCCGATCCCTGGTAAAGGCAGCAGTGAGTGGTCCTATGCATGGATTCCGTTTGTGGGACCGATTCTCGGCTCTCTTCTGGCTGCTCAGATTGCTCTGCACTGGTCGATCACACGCACTCCATAGTCAGCCACCTGATCAGCTTGATCGGCTGACAGATCAGTTGAGAAATCCGGGGATGGATGTCAGAACCGTCTTGAGACGCGCGAGCGCTCGGATGTATCGATCGCTGGCTGCCTGTTCGGAGATCCCAAGAATCTGCGCGGTTTCTCGGTTTGTGAGCTGTTCGAAGTGTCGCAGCGCCAGGACCTCACGATCAATTTCGTTCATCGACCCCAATGCTGTCCGAAGGGTCTCTGCGAGTTCCTGTCTGAGAGCAGCCTGGCTTGGTGAGGAGAGATGCCCCAGCAAATGATGAGACAGCGAAAATGAGGTTGAATTTGAATCCCATCCGCTGTGAATCGAGAATTCAGCGGCTGCGTTACGTTTCTGAGTATTCAGATGCCGTCGATGAATATCCACCAGAGTCTGACAGGCAATCAGCCGGAACCAAACGAAGATTGAGCGAGATGCATCTGCAAGGAAGTGGTCAATTCGTTGTACCACAGAGAGCCAGGCTTCCTGAAGTACGTCATCCGCATCAACTCGTCCATGCAGACGAGGGTCCATTCGGAAGTTGATCATTCTCCAGAGGCGGTCACGATGGCTCGAAAACAGCTCAGCCAAAGCGCCCTGGTCACCGTTAATGACTCGAGCCACCAGCTGCCGCTCTTCTTCGGTCTCCGCCACAACGTCTTCCTGTCACAATCGAGTCAATGTTGAAACAGAGAACCAGAATGAAGTTGGCTAGTATTCACGCCGCTGTCGAGAGCTTGGGATCTGCATCTGTTTTCGGTATTTGGTGATCGTACGTCGAGCAAGAGAGATTCCCTGCTTTTCCAGTTCAATGACCAGTGCATCATCGCTGAGTGGATCTTGCTTGTCTTCGTTGTCGATCAGCTCCTGAAGTTTAATTCGAATGGTGTCCCATGCAACATCTTCACCATCAGCCGTCTGGGTTCCGCCGCCAAAGAATCGTTTCAGTGAAAACAGGCCTCTTGGCGTCTGGATCCACTTTTCGTCAACAGCTCGTGAGACCGTCGTTACGTGTACGCCAACTCGATCAGCGATTTGCTGCATCTTCAGCGGAGCAATAAACTCGGGGCCCTTCTCCAGAAACTCATGCTGATGATCAATGATCTCCTGAGCAACTTTGCGAAGAGTATTATATCTCTGTTCGATAGACTCGATCAGCCATCGAGCAGATTCGACTTTTCTGCGAATCCAGTCGCGAGTCTCCGGCGTGGGATTCTCTTTCAACATCCGCTGATAACGTGGGCTGATTCTTAATTCAGGCACATATTCGTCCAGCAGACGCACAATGTATCGCCCAGTGTCGTCACGCTCGACCGCCAGGTCCGGCGTTACTCTCTGTACCGGTCGCTCTTCAAAGCCTCGGCCTGGCCATGGATTGAGTGTCTGAATCTGTTCGATGCCGACTTTGATCAGATCAATCGAATACCCGGTTGCCTTTTGGATCTGAGGAAGTCGGTTAAATGCGATGTCCTCCAGATGATCGCGGATCAATGTCCGCACAACATCGTGAAAAGGCATCGTCTCCCTGACTTGAAGCAACAGCATCTCTTTGTGATCACGGGCGCCAACTCCCGGTGGGTCAAGGCTCTGAATCATCTTCAGAACCTCATCGGCCTGCTCCATGGTGAGACGTTGATCGTACAGGCGGTTAAACTGCTGAGCGATTTCCGGGAGCATGCTTTGCAGCCGACCGTTATGGTCAAGGTGCTGAACCAGATATTCACCAAACTGTCGCTGAGCATCGCTGCAGGAAAAGAATGAAAACTGCTCCAGCAGATACTCGTGCAGCGACTGTGGTCTCGCAAGCATATTGGCCATGGCATCGGAATGCCGATCCATGTCGTCGCTGATCTGATTCGAGGAAGGTCGGGAGCCACCAAAGCCGACGTTATCCTCAGGCCACTCAGATGCAATTTCCAGAAGTCGCTCGAAGTCCGATTCGTTCCCTTTTTCGGTTCCCGCGACAAGTTCTCGGTTCTCAACGTCCTTCTTCAGTTCGCGAGCTTCCCGGCTACTTTCCGGGGGCGCGTCCTGATGGTCCGGCTCAGGCCTCGGCAGGTCTCTGTCCTTGTTCACCACCTCAAGGGTGACGTTTTCGACAAGCTCCTGCTCGATTCGCTCATTCAGCGCCATCATGTTCAGCTGCAGAATCTCCATCGACTGGATCATCCGCGGAGCCAGCTTCATTTGCTGGCTCATCTTCATCTGCTGAGATATGTTCAGGTGCATGATTGGGTGACGTTAACTATCGTTGATGAAGTCCTTTCACCGGGACGCCCGAACATTATACGGCGCTTTGAGCACAAATCGTGCCGAAAACCTGAAATTCTCCCCGTTTTAGTGAACGTGCATCGATTGACCGGCAATTTCCGCCGAATCCTTTGGGTCAGGCAGCGCCCGTCTTTGGTGTGGTTTCGATGAAGCCGGCGGGAGACTCCGAACGAGGAAGTTTCAAAGTGAACTTTGTTCCTTTGCCAACTTCACTCTCGACTCGGATTCGCCCTTTATGAGCTTCGATGATCTTGCGGCAGAGAGATAGGCCAAGTCCGGTGCCACCCTGTCCGCGAGCATCCGCCTTCTTTGTGGTGTAAAATGCGTCGAAAATATGTGCAAGCTGATCGTGCGGAATCCCGCAGCCACTGTCCTGCACCGATATCTCCGCCCATCCTTCGTCCGGGTTATCTCGGACAGTCACTCTCAATCGCCCGTTTTCACTCATCGCCTGTCGTGCATTGACGATCAGGTTCATCAGAATCTGCTGAATCTGGCTGGAATTCACAACCGCCCAAACGCTCGCCGGGGCGTCGATATCAACCCCAATTCGATGCATCTGGAGGTCTTTCTGAACAAGAATCATCACGTCGTCCAGAAGTCGTCTCAGGTCTGCTGGTTCCTGACGGTCGCTCGAGTTCCTTGCATAGGCCAGCATTCCAGTGGTGATGCGCGATGCCCTCTGGCCAGCTGATAAAATACGGTCAAAGGACTTTGTTCGAGTCGCTTCATCCGTGTGGCGGAGTCCCATGCGAGCGTAGTTGATCACCGTTGTCAGAATGTTGTTGAATTCGTGGGTGATCGAAGAGGCGAGTGCTCCCACGGAGCTGAGCCGCTGAGCCTGAAAAAGCTGCTCCTCCATCTGTTGCAGACGCTGTTCCAGTTCACGAATTCGATCCTGTGGGTCCGTCATGCCGTTTCTGCTTTCTGCAACTGCCGGACTTCCCCAAAAATCAGCCCCCTGAATTCCGTGCAGTACTTGTCTTATCGGCATTTTCATCTCGCATGGAACAGTCCGTCAAATACGCATTCTTAACCATCATGTCGGGTTTCGGATCGCTCAAACCAATGGGCTGGATTTCAGATTCAGCAGTTTCTGCCGGAACGCGGCCACTTGCAGAAAGAAGGCCACTGTCTATAGCCTTCAGCCTGCAGGTTCTGCACCGAAATTCTCATATGATCAATCGAAGGATTAACTGAATGTCTGACTGGATAGAAGAAGGAAAAAAGGCGCCCGCATTCTCATTGAAAGCAACGGATGGCAAGACGATTAAGCTGTCCGATCTGAAGGGGCAAAATGTCGTCCTCTATTTCTATCCAAAGGATGACACTCCGGGTTGCACCAAAGAAGCCTGTGCATTTAGGGATCGGCTGTCAGAGATCACTGGACTCGGTGCCGTCGTGCTGGGTGTCAGTCCCGACGATGTGGCCAGCCACGTGAAGTTCACGGAGAAATTTAAATTGTCTTTTCCACTGCTCGCCGACGTTGATCACGCCGTAGCAGAAAAGTACGGAGCGTGGCGGGAAAAGAACATGTACGGAAAGAAGTCCATGGGAGTGCAGAGGTCAACTTTCCTGATCGACGCAAATGGTGTTGTAGTCAAGGTCTGGAAGAAGGTGTCCGTCGATGGGCACGATGACCAGGTCATTGAGGCTCTGTCCGCATTGGCTGCTCACTAAGCATTGGACCTGTAAAAAAAAGACGCCGTGATCACTGATCACGGCGTCTTTGATTTGTTACTGATTTCTGAGCGTTGTCTTCTCGTTCGAACGACTTCGGAAGGAAGCCAACTTCGGAGGATCAGGCCTTCTTCCGCTTCGCAGAAGTGATCTCTCGCAGAGTCGCGCCACTGCGCTTTGCGTACAGCTCTTTCGTGCCAGTTGCCGTCAATCGAATTCCGACTCGAGTCGGCTTATTCGACTGAGGACAAATCAGCATCACATTGGATGCGTTGATCGGAAGTTCTGTGTGAAGACGACCACCCTGTGGACTTTTCGGATGACCGCGGCGAACGTGCTTGTAAACACGATTCACACCTTCCACAACGACCTTGCCGCCCTTTCGATCGACAGACAGAACCGTACCTCGAGTTCCATTGTCGTCGCCGGAAATGACTTCTACCGTATCACCCTTGCGGATGTGCATCTCAACAACTCCCACGTTCCCAACACCGAACTTCAAACGAATCCGGTCTGATACAATTCACAGCACAATCGGCACGACTTCGGCCGAGCTTGAGTCAGTTTTGAGTGAAGCGGGGCAGGATGACAATTTCCAGCGGGAAAATCAAGGCTGGAGTCCCCGAAACTCACGCAACTCCAATCGACCGCAAAAACTGGGCCCCCGAAACGATCGTCGACGCACATTGAATTGCTTCGTAAATCGCTTCATCACTCACTTTTAATTCCTGAGCTTTCAATACGTGTCCAGATGTACACGGCTTGCAGCCGTTGATGTTGCTGAGCGAAATATTGATCAGCTCCACGGTTTGAGCATCGAGTGAGGTGCCCGTGAATGTGTGGGCCCTCAACCCAACTCCCATTCCATCGAATACTCCCGAACCGCTGAGGTCACGGAATTTAAAAAGTGAGTTATACATGGAGTTTGTTGAAGCGACTGCAATTGCTTCTGTCATCTGAGCCCGAGTGACACCGCGTGAGGCGGACAGTGTTTCGAGATACTGAACAAGCAGCAGCACACCCGAATTTCCGGCGACTGCCGTTGCAATCAGGAGTCTTGTTTTGGGATCCAGCTTTCCGTTTCCGGCAACGTACTTGCGGAAGTTCATGAAGAAGTCCTGCAGCAGAGCCGGAACTACAGCCAGGTAGCGATAAATCAGGGGGATTTCCTGAACCTCAAAAACTTCACGGATGCGTTCAAAGGTCTGCTGAGTCTTCTCGCAATCGAAGTCTTCGCCAACGGGATCAACAAACGACATACAGGATCCTTCGAATTCCCCACAGTTTTTTGCCAAAGAGCGGCCACAGATTGGCGTCTGTGACGAACGCTGGAACGTGAACCTTTCAAGCCAGTTCCAAAATTCAATAAAAGGCGCACTGTCAGCAGGCGAAGACAGCACGGGCAGCAGGCGAAGACGGCACGGGATTCAGACGCTATGGGAAGTCAGACTTCTTCCCGAGGTTGTTGCCCCGCAATTCCGGTCACTCCGATCACTCCCGTAGCTCCAAAAACTCCGGTCACCGTCTCCCCATCAGGCTCGGCGGAGGACGAGTATGCTCTATGGAGATCGTCGTCCAGAATCATGATTTTCTGCCAGATCGACCGACTCAACCCGTTTGTCAGTGTTTCAATATCGTTGACAGCCTGCATCACCACGCTGTCGGGAATGCTCTGGGCATACAAGGCAGCCAGTTTCCCGATCAATGACAACATTTCTGTACAGTAGTCGAGATAGCGAGTCAATTGAAAGGCGGTGAGTGTACGGGCTGGCGACGATGGTGTTCTGAGCGAGGCATTGGACAGTAACTGGCTCGGATCCTTGGTCAATTGATGCATGTCGATCACATGAGAGATTGCCCGCAATTCATGGAGTGCCTTTAAGGTTCGATCTCGCTTGATGCGAACTTCGAGTGTCAGCAGGAAGAACAGTGCGGCACCGAGGAGGACGAGCGCATTCATGCCAGCTTCAACCATTGGAACGAACTCGGTCACATCAAACGCGCTGTCACCCCCTCGAACGCGATGGATGATATACCAGATGCCGGCGACCACTGAAGCCAGCAAAATCGCAATGCAGATTCGGATCGTGGCATGAGGGCGGGAAATCCATTCGATTCGGCCCCGGGTCTCTGCAGCAATTGCCTGCAGTTCCCGACCCACACGCAGCAGGCTGGACCCTGGAAACCGCTCGTCGATACGGCGATTCAGGGTTTCCAGAGTGCTGATGGTCTTTTGTGGGTCGAGTGTTCGATACATTCCGAGACTCCCGGGACAGTTGTTTAATAATCTTCAGAAGGTGCTTCGACGACCGTTTGCGGATCAACGCATGGTCGCTGGATGATCAGCGACTGGAAGTTGAGTCGAGATCAGGGAAGAACCGAGACTGGAGATTGAGAGAGATTAGAGTCGTTCTGTTGCCGTTCGTCGAGTGATGCAATTCTGCAACGTACTCTGCCGCGGATTAATACACCCTGCAGCCTGACGCGATCATCCAAAGCGCATTCTATGTTGCATTTCTGCGACTGGAAAGAATTTTTGCAATTGGCATGGCGCGTGCATAGGTAGGGGAATCGCAGTTCAGGGAGCAATGGCCCGCCTTTCTGAACCTGCGTGGAGGGCGGTCCTGGGTTCATCTCAGGCCGCCCTCACTGTTTTCACAACTGCCCTGCGTTTCTCATTCTGATTTGGCGTCGTTATGCTCCTGATTGGAATTCAAGGCGGTTCGACGGCAGTGGAATAGCAGGCATATTTCAGTGGGTTCTGACAGTTCGGCAGGCAAAGTTTATCTCGTAGGTGCCGGTCCTGGTGATCCAGGGCTGATCACTGTGCGCGGACTGCAGTGTCTGCAAGAGGCCGATCTTGTTCTCTATGATGGACTTGTCAACCCGCTGCTTCTTCGGCATACCACAGCTCACTGTGAGCGAACTGCCAGAATTCAGCGAGACGGTGAGCACATCGTTCCTCAGGGCGATATCAATCGTCGGCTGATTGAGGAGGCTCAATCCGGGAAAACGATTGTCCGCCTCAAAGGTGGTGATCCGTTTGTCTTCGGTCGCGGCAGCGAAGAAGCTCAGGCACTGAGCGATGCCGGTATTCCTTTCGAGATTATTCCCGGGATCACAGCAGCAACAGCCGCTGCTGGGTATGCCGGAATTTCTCTGACGCATCGTGAACTTTCGTCTGCTGTTGCGTTCATTACTGGACACGAAGCCAGCCATCGAGAAAACAGTCGACTCGACTTTGAGGCGCTCGCTCACTTCCCCGGGACTCTTGTGTTTTACATGGGGCTGTCCCAGTTGTCCGAAATCTCATCGCAGCTGATCAAGGCGGGAATGTCTGAGACCACGTCTGCGGCGGTGCTGTGTCGAGGAACGCTGCCAACTCAGCGGATCGTGACATCCACACTGGCCGGTCTTCCCCATGCAGCGAAGGTCGCAGGGCTGAAGCCGCCCTCACTGGTGATTGTCGGATCCTGTGTAGACCTGCGGGATCAGATTGCATGGTTTGAAAAGCTTCCACTGTTCGGGATCTCGATTGGAGTGACCCGTTCATCCGATCAGTTCGACGAAATTGCCTCTCAGATTGTGCGGCTGGGCGGCGACCCCGTCATGATGCCCATGATTCGTATTGCGGCTCCGTCAGATGTTCAGATTCAGCATATTCAGGAGTGCCTGCAGCGACTGCGTGAGTATTCATGGGTGATCTTTACCAGTGTGAATGCTGTGGACCATTTTTTCAGGCAGCTCTTTGCCTGCGGTTATGATGCACGAGCGATGGGATCAAGCCGTGTCGCAGCTGTTGGGGCCGGCACTGCAGAGTGCCTTCATTCCTACGGAATTCGCCCGGACCTCGTTCCAAAGGCCGCAAACGCCGAACAGCTTGCTCGGGAAGTTCTGCCTCTGGCAGGTTCAGGGCTCAGTCTGTGGCCGAAAGCAAGTCGAGGGCGCGAAACGCTGCCCGACGCGTTTCGTCAGGCTGGGCAACGGCTGGATGAGCTTGTTGTGTATAACCACGAGGATGTTACGGAACTGTGTCCTGTGGTTGCAGACCGAATTCGAAAAGGTGAATTGAACTGGATTGGTCTCAGCAGCCCGGCGATTGCGAGGCAACTGGCGACTTTGTTGAAACAGAATCAGATTGATCCCGAACAGATGCTGACAAAGATCGCAACGATCAGTTCGCTGACAACACAGGCAGCAAAGGCCGCTGGCTTTATTGTTGCCTGTGAAGCGGAAACAGCATCATGGGAAGCTCTGATCAGGGCTGCTTCGGTTTTTCAACATCGCCTTCAGCAGGCTGCTTCGTAAACACAATAATGTGTTGCCGAGGAAGTACATCAATGGTTTCTGTCCACTTCAGCTGAAACACATCCTGAGCAATTTCCTTTCGGACCTGCTTTTGAGTCATCTTGTGAACCAGCTTGATCGGAACAGATGGGTCCTCTTTGCGATACTCAACAAAGATCACACGTCCACCCGGTTTCATGGCTTTTGAGATTTCCTGCATCATCTCAAATGGGTACTCGAACTCGTGATAAACATCGACCATCAGGGCAACATCAATCGTGTCAGGTTTCAGTTCCGGACTTTTCTCTGTGCCTTTCACCGGCACAACATTTGTGACCCCATAAGTGTCACAGTGTTCTTTGAGTCGATCAAGCATTTCCTGCTGCACATCAACCGCCATAATCGAACCACCGGGCAGTACAGCCTCGGACATTCTGAGTGAGATCACTCCACTACCAGCCCCGATATCTGCCACCACATCCCCCGGCTGAAGTTTGATGGACTTCACCAGGAGTGTCAGTCGCTCTTCTTCTTCGCGACTTGAACGTTCCAGCCACGCGGCTCCCTGAAATCCCATCACATGAGCAATCTCGCGATCCATGTAGAACTTACCGATGCCATCCGGATCATGGTCAATTTTCCATTCATAGCGTCCATCTTTGCGATTCGTCAGGGGTGGTTTTTCTGGTGCAGGCTCGTCCGCCAGCAGGGCGTTTCCGGCCAGCATGGCGTGTCCGGCAACGAGGATCTGGCACGCCAGACACAAAATGGCATAACGCATTTTCATGATCGTATTCCTTTTTCTGGCCTGGCGGGACGTTACTGGTTCGCTGCGTTCAGGTGACTGAACTTGCTCTGGCTAAGATCTGACTGCAGCCAGAGGTTCACCTGTGACGGGATCTCTTCCATGCCGAGTCATGATTTCCGACCAGACTTCTCGTGAAAGTTCCTGAGATTCATCGGCCAGGAGCCGAGGAATTTCATCGACAATTGGGTAACTGATCCTGTGATCCGGGGATGTACTGACGAGAGTGTTCAGATCGTGAACCAGGTCGCTTCTGGTCCTGGGGCAGACGAGAATGGTCTTAAGTTTTTCAAAGTTGAAGGGCATGCTGTCAAAATCCTCTCAGTTGTCGAATGTCTGCAAATGTACGAAGGTTGTAGTCAATTCCGGAATAGTCAAGCGCTGAGCAGAGTGCTCGAACTGCGACCCCCATTCCGTCAGGTCCGCTAAACCCGCCGAATTGACCGCCTCCTTTGAGGTGAGGCTCCGTTTCAAGGTAGAAACCCGGGATGCCAAGTTTTTGAAGTCGCTGCTGGATTTCACCGAGGTGATCTCGCAGATGCCGGAAAATCAGTTCATGACCGGCGTCGCCTTCATTCGCCGGGACGAAGTTCCGGAGTCGCTCTTCATCAACGACTCCGGTCCATGCAAGGGCTGGGTCGATGCGATAATCCTTTACATGCATCCAGCCGAGCCAGGGGACAGTCACGAGGTATTCTTCGAATACCTGAACCGGATTTTTATTCTGAGCAGCCACATTGCCGCCGTCGAAGATCAGCACCATGTTGGGATGGTTGACTCGCTTCGCAAGTTCGGCCAGGAGCGGTCCCGTTTCTCCAACAAGATTGGGCTCAATTTCCAGCCCGTAGACAAGCCCTTCGGCCGCACAGGCATCAGCGATCCTGCGAATCTGCCCTGCGGCTGCATCCAGATGATCAGCAGCCTTTGTTCCTCGTGGGTGGTAAAATGAAAATCCCCGGATCAGTTTCGTGCCGAGTTTTCGAGCGACACGAATGGTCTTAGCGACTTCTCCATTCAGGTATTCGTCAAACGGAACGTATTTGTTGTGCGACCCGTCATCGACATTGAGAAGTTTCACCTTACCGACTCTGGCACCAATGCTGGTGACGGAAACGCCGTATTCCGCGTGATACTGGAGCAGGCGGTCCAGCTTTTCTTCGCTCAGGTCTACAACGTGTTCGATTTTGCCATCGCCGAGTACATCGATGAATCTGGGACTATAGTTTCGAATGCCGATAGCAGCGAGCGCCGTCATCTGTTCGAGGGCGGTACGCCGATTGGCGGCTTCGTCTGCAAATGCACTGATAATGACCGAAGGCTTGCTGGCCATAACCCGACTCAACTCCTTGAAACGCATTTTACATTCTGAACCCGCATTGACGGATTCTTTTTGTTCTCAATATGACGTTCTTTAGAACCTGACTTCGCGCATATTGTTCAGGCTTCACCCTGCTGAAACAAGCGAATCAGCAATTCGACCTGAGGATGCTCGAAAAACGGGGCCCATTTGCATTAGACTTACAATCAAATTCGTTTTGCGGAACGCAGAACCCTGTCAGTCCTGGAGTACATTTCGAATGTCGTCTCACTCACGTCGTGAACTTCGTGCCGGTATGGTGGGTATGGGCATGATTTTCGACGAGACTTACCGCCCTTTCTTTGAGCAGACTCGGCAGGAAGGGCTCTACAGCCGCGACTTCGGTGATTTGGACGTTCCGCTTGTGGCGGTGGCTTCGAAGACCGGAAAGCGAGCGGAATCCTATCGAGAGTCGGCCGGAAATCGAACCTATCCATTTCAGAGCTTTTCCGGGGACGATGCGGTTCGGCAGATGTTGAGGGAGAATCTGTCGTTTGCCTGCGTGGCAACTCCTGACGACCGCCACTTTGAAGCCTGTCGCGATATTCTGGATGCCGGAATTCATCTGCTCGTCGAAAAACCGTCTGTTCTCTCTCTTTGTGAACTTGATCAGCTTGTGGAACTGGCTCAGGAAAAGCAGGTTCTGGCTCGAGTTGTTTATCATAAGTTGCTCGATCCGGATCACAAAAAACTGCGAACGCTGGTCTGCGACGGAGTGCTGAAGCATGTCAATAACGGCTATTGTTCGCTGCTGGAACCAAAGTCCATCAGCGGCGGTCAATTTGCAGAATGGATTCAGGGACGGAATCCCGGAACCTACGTGGCGGTGCACTACATCAAGCTGATCGACTTCACGTTTGGGGGACGATTGAAAACGATCATGTGCTCAGGGCAGCGCGGGTTGGTTGGCCCCAAAGACGGGAACACATGGGACAGTACTCAACTTCGCCTGATTTACGAATATGAATCGGGTCGCGAAGCTGCGTTTGATATTCACACATCATGGGTAACCCCGGACAACTTTCCAGGTTATGTTGAACAGGAAGTACAGTTTCGATTCGACAATGGCATCTGGAACGGACATTCGCGCAAGCGAGGTGTTGAATGCACTGTCGAAGGCCTGACTCCTCACAAGATGAAAATCACGATGAACAACCACTACAACGGTTCGTTCGTGGAACCCTGGGGATCGCGAGTTCAGCGCGGGTACGGCGTGGAAGTAATCGATCGTTTTGCACGAGAAGTGGCGTTTGTCGAACACGGCGGGCCAGCCACTGAACGTGAGCTTCGTCTTGCATCTGTCCGACAACTCAACTACGCCGATCTCAGTGCCGATCGCCAGGTTGTGGCTGCCGTGCAGGCCATGGAAATGATCCTCTCCCAGCACGCGGCCGGCTACCCGGACTGTGTTGTTCGATACGACGGCCAATCGCTGAAGCTTCTCCGCCCCTGATTCTGTTGATTACAGAGACGGCGACTCTGGTTCGTCCAGTGCTTCCAGCAACGTCGCGTATTCGTAAGCACAGCAAGTACATTGGCTGAAGTGGACTTTGGCGGCTTTCATCGCGTCAGAAAGCTTGTCTCCGCGGATCTCAGCATCCGCCAGCTCCGCAATGACTTCAAAGCAGCCATCACAGTCCATTGAATCGGGCACTGTCCCTGATACGGTGCTCAGCAGCTTCTGTATCTGTGCAAAAGTCAGTGATGTCATTGAATCCCCCTACGAAATCGTGACCGAGATTTCTTCTGCAGTCACACCATTAGATTCAAATCCCTCACGAAGCCTCACGCGGGCATCATGGACAAGTTTGTAGACAGCATTTCGATTACTGTTGAGTCGCATCGCAATCTCTTCAACAGGCAGCCCCAACAAGATTCCACGAATTGCAATTCGCTGCCTGTCACTCAGCGTTTCGTCAATCAGTTGCTGAAGCAGTGTGAAAATCCTGCTGCGGCCATCGGGATCCCCGGGGGCACCTAACGACAGATCAGGAATATCGATCGTCAGCTCACAGCTGCCTGGCGTCGCATCCAGTGAAACATCTCGATAATAATGGCGGCGAAGCTGACTGATCCCAATACGCACAGCAATTGAGGTTGCCCAGGTAATGAAGCGACTCTGATGACGAAAGGTACCCAGGGACTCCAGAATCTTCAGGACAGCCTGCTGGGCGATGTCCTCAACATCGACATGTCCTCCGTAGCGATGCGTTAGGGACCTCGTTGTCGCTCGAATCAGGCGATCCCGAAGCTCACTGATGGCAAGGTCGCGGTCAACAGCCCCTGGCTGCAACCGTTCAACCCAGTTCTCAGGATCAGGTTGTTGCATTTGACCAAATGGACCCGCGTTCTTAGTACCCGTTCACGAATTCAGCCGAGTACCCGTTCCTCGGGCACTGGGTGGACTGGTTGTCTATTGAGCTGACGCCTTGACGGCATAACATCTTACCCCGGAATTCATCAGAAAAATCCCGGAATCTCGGCGACAGGTTTCAATGCCAACAAGTCCAGCGAATTTGGGAAGGCAGGGGATCCCGAACAACGTTACGCCTTCATCCGTGGCGCAATTGAGCTCAGCCCACCGTCGACAGCAATGGTCTGGCCATTAACTCAGTTATTTTCAGCGTTCAGCAGCCAGAGAACTGCCCTTGCGATATCATCCGGTTCGCCAAGTCGCCCAAGGGCGTGCATCTGCCTTGATGCTCCTGCTACGGATTCATTGTCCCACAGTTTTCGGGTCATTTCAGACTTCACCAGACCCGGAGCAACGGCGTTGACTCGAATTCCGCGCACCGCATAGGTCGCGGCAGCGGATTGTGTCAGGCCGATAATTCCCGCTTTTGCAGCGGCAATCGCTTCGTGATTTGCGAGTCCAATTTGAGCTGCTGCAGAAGAGATCAGCACAATAGAACCACCTTCCTGTCGCATCGCTTTGACGGCAGATCGAACAAGGAAGAACGACGATGTGAGATTGGTCGACAACACGTCATGCCACTCTTTATCGGTCGTCAAATGCGCTGGTTTCAGCAAGACCGATCCAATGCAGTTCACAACCCCATCGATCTTCTCAAAACGTTCAACGGCAAGTTGCACGGCACGATGTTCCTCCAGGAACGACATAAGATGGCACTGTGCTGGACATCTGAACTTCTCTCATTCTGCTGTAGTTATCACGACCCCTGTTCTAGTGATAGAGGTTAGATTTTCAAGATTTTCCATCGTGATTTCGACCTCGGTCGCGCCGCTTGGTTGAGGTTGTTCGGCAAACTGCCGGTGCGGTTCCTGAAGCCCCGTGTTTCGGTGGAAAAGTTGCATTTTCAGGCTTTTCCAGCGCAGTCAAACGCGTGATTCTGTCGTAATCTGTTTGGATCGACTCGCCTCATTCAAAGTTTCCGGTTAATTCTGCAACCACAGGACGGGCATCGCGACATCGTCGCGGCCATTCGTTCCTGCCATATGCGGACACCAAGACTTGAGATCTTTAGCGAAGCAAAAGTCTGTTTTTATGATGAAATCGAGCTCGCCTGTCAGCGAAAAAATGCAATGCATGGAAGTCTGGGGCGGCAACCGAGCAACATGGTCACAATTCTCCGTGCCAGGTCTCGATCTTTGGGTTCATAGTGAACCGTTTCACAGCAGTGTTGGCGGCGGTGATGTGTACTATTTGTCATCGTGCGCTTCCGGAAGAATCACTCGAATGCTCCTGGCTGATGTGAGCGGCCATGGAGCGTCCGTGGCCCCGGTCGCTGTGGCATTGAGGGATTTGATGAGGCAAAACATTAATCTCATCAGTCAGACACACCTGATCGGATCGCTGAATTCTCAGTTCGAGAGCATTTCCGCGACTGGCTGTTTTGCAACCGCTCTGGTCTCCACATTCTTCTCCCCGACGCGTACGTTGTCCGTCTGCAATGCCGGACATCCTCTTCCACTGATTCGGGATGCGCGATCAGGGCGATGGAGCCCAAGTGTCGCCGGGACGGATGAAGAGTCCTCGAATAACCTGCCGATTGGCATTATTGACGACAGCAGATATCGATCCACCAAACTAAGACTGAACGTCAACGATCTGGTCCTGACGTACACAGATTCTCTTTCTGAAGCGAAGAATCAGCAGGGTAGAATGCTGGGCACAGAAGGAGTCTGTGATATTGTGAATTCTCTCAACGAATTACCTCCCGAATTGCTGATACCGGGTCTCCTGAGTGCCATTCGCGAGCTGAACCCGAGCAATCTGATGTCGGACGACACGACCGTCATGCTGCTCCGTGCGAATGGGTCAGGAGTTCGCTTTGTCGACAATCTGAAGGCCCCCTTTCGTATTCTGAAGGGACTTTGGGAAACCCGATTTCGTTCTGGAAAATCTGAAGCAAGTGCAGCTTCCGGGGCCATTATCTCAGAACAAACGTGAGTACCGGACTTCCGTTGATCCTCTTCGAATGACAGGTCTATTGATCTTTTCCAACTCCAGGAGTTCCTCGATGCGATCCTATCGAACGACCTTTCTTGTCCTGTTGTCGATAGCTGCGGCCTGCCCGCTTGTGAGCCTGGTGTTATCCGGCACTTCAGTTGCTTCGGGTTCCTTCGCTTCAGGCACATCAGATAACGACATCAGCAAACAATTGGTCGGCTCATGGCGAATTGTTTCGGCTTCATTTGGCGGGGTTCCGAGTGAGCTGCACCGAAATTCCATCACCATCAAACACATCACTCCGGTCCATGTGATCTGGATCGGTTACCAGCCTGATGACCGCCGAATCTTTCGTTCAGCCGGAGGAAGCTGGAAAGTTGTTAACGGCAAGTACACTGAAACGATGCGATATGGACTCGATGAAAAATTCCGGCAGAATACATTCGGCCGGGATTTTGCTTTTGACTGTCGTTTCGAAGGTGATCTCTGGATCCAAAGTGCCACGCTGCCCAACGGATCAGAGATGATTGAAACATGGCAGCGTATCAAGCCGGATGAAGACGTTTCCATGCGACCTGCCGACATCAAGCAGGAATAAAGCACGGATCAGTGTCACCAAGTCCCAGGGGCTTATTCCTGGGACGGTTTGTTGACGATCGCCGCATAGGCAGGCTTTGGTTTGTTGTTGGCATCCAGCAGCAATGGGTGCTGTCCGAACCGCCAGGTGCGGGCGTCGTTCAGCCCCCAAAGCGTGACGCGTTCAATTGAGTCTTTGTGCTTTTCAAATATCGCAAACAGCTTCGCGTAGTCCTCTGCCTGTATCTTCAGTTCTTCGGCCGTCGGAGGCGTTGAATTCCGCCCCCGTCCGCGCTGCGGTGGTCCACCAAACTGGCCGCCGGAATTCCCGCGGATCGTGACGTCCAGTTCGGTAATGCTGACCTTCAGGCCAAGTGATGCATAGTCCGTGATCGCTCTTTCAATGTCGTCGAATGGGACTCTGCCTGAACGCCAGTGCCCCTGAATTCCGACGGCATGAATCGGGGCGCCATCAGCAATCAGTCGCTTCAGCAGTACCATTGAGCTGGCATGCTTCGGTCCGGATTCAATGTTGTAGTCGTTGTAGTAAAGGATCGCGTCAGGATCAGCCTCGTGGGCATACTGAAACGCCAAAGTCAGGAATTCGGGGCCCAGTGACTGGAACCACTTCGAGTCTCGCAGGTTCTCGGTCATACCTGTATTGTTGTCGCCGCCATCGTTGATCGCTTCATTGACGACATCCCAGCTTTGGATCTTCCCCTTGTAGCGGCTCACCAGTGTGTTGATATGGTCCTTCATGCGTTGGCGAATCACATCTTTGTCGCCACCAGCAAAGAACCAGTCATTTGTTTGTGCGTGCCAGACGAGCGTATGTCCGTGAATCGACAGGCTGCTCGCCGCAGCCCACTCCGTCAGAGCATCAGCCGGTTCGAATCGCCATTCGTTTTCCGCCGGATGAATCGGTCCGGGCTTCATACAGTTTTCCGGAGTGACCGCGTTGAAGTGTGTGGATGCAGCTTCAAGTTCCTGAGCCGAATATCTCGACGGGAAATCGCCAGCTGTCCCGATCCGAAAGGACTCCCCAAACGCCTCTTTCACAGTACGGTCAATGCTGACCTCTGGTGTCGGTTCAGATGCTGTGGATGGTTCGGGCGTGGTTGTGGTCTGAGTGGTTTCCTGTTTTGGCAGGTTACGCGTCGCTGTCGCTTCCTGACTTCCGAACTCGCCCACTTTCCGGGTCAGCTGAATTCCTCGATTGGTGACAGTGCCCGAGTATTCAATACGAATTTCACGCTCCTGAATCTGACGCAGCTCAACAAAGGACACTGTATTCGCATCCAATTTGACATCCACCAGCTTTACATCGCGTTTCTCGCCCGAATCTGCCACTTCGGCGACAGCCGTCAACTTTGCGAGTTTGCCATCCGTCATCTCGAAGTTCAGATGATAGGTTTGGAGTCCAACGGGCGTGTCAAACTGAACGTGCCACTCACCTTCAATGCCTTCGTTGAACAACAAAGGAGCAATCTCTTTCAGACTTCGCCGCCATGATAACCACTCGTGTCCGGTTTTGGGTGACACGTAATAGTGTGCGTTGATCCCGGTTGCCGACAGTTCCTTCACAGCGGCTTCCGGATCTCCTCCGCGTCGCGGCCCGTCACCGCTGACTTCATGACCACCGTAGCTGACAAACACGAGCTTGTTTTTCTGCTTAAATCGTTCCAGATCATTGATGTCGCCAGGTGCGATACTGCCACCGCTGAACAGGCCAATGTGTGAAAACGTGTCCGGGGCTCCCAGTGTAATGAGTTTGGTTTCCATGCCGCCCATGGAAAGTCCGGCCATTGCTCGGTTCGGTTGATCATTCAGAGTTCGAAAGCGGGAGTCGATGAACGGGATGAGTTCATCGACCAGAACTGTTCGAAACGGGCCAATGTCAAAGTTCCTCAGGCCTCCAAAAGGAATCTCGTTTGTCATGCCGTAGGTCATCACAATGATAAACGGTTTGGCTTTGCCCTCGGCAATCAGGTTATCCATGATCAGCCCGGCGTGTCCCTGCACGCTCCAGCCATACTCATTTTCTCCCCAGCCGTGCTGAAGGTAAAGAACCGGGTAACGCTTGTCTGTCTGCTGTTCATATTCCGGCGGTGTATACACGAATGCACGGCGACTGGTGTCCGTGCTCTTTGAATGAAACAAAACTTCACGAATCTGGCCATGAGGAACATTCTTCAGGGCGTAAAAGTCTCGATCGTGGGCAGGAACCTCCACTGCACTTCCCCAGCGATTGGCTCCGAAGTAGTACTTGCTGTTCGGATCCGGTACTTCAGCACCGTCGATACGGATTGCATAGTAGTGAAAGCCTTCATCCAGTGGACGCGTATAACCCGTCCATACTCCGTCTTCGCCTTTTATAAATTCAGTGCTGTCGCGAAACGTCACGCCAACAGTCTTTGCTTCGGGCGCAACGATTCGAAACTTTACGCGGCCCTGAGAATTGACCTGAGGATAGTCTTTTCCCGGTTGATTGGTCGACGCGGGAACAAAATCATCTGTGATTCCGTCCGGCACCGAGTTGGACTGTTGCTGAGGTACGGGATTCGTGCTTTCATTGGCGGCACCTGACGGCTTGGCCTCGACTGCTCGTTCGGCAGAAGGTTCTTTGAACAGGAGCTGAGCAAAGTGATAAAGATTATTCCGCCAGTGTGTCGCGTCATGCCCATGTGAGTCGACGTTCCAGATGTGCGAGATCTCCTTTTCTCTGAGATACCGCTGCGTCCGCTGGCTGATATTGATCAGTCCGTCTTTGTTACCGCACGAAAGCCACAACAGCTTCAGTTGCTCTTTGGCCTTTGCCGGATCCGGAATCAGCTCTTCCGGGGCTTTCGTATTCGGTGCAGACGAAAATCCGCCGACCCAGGCAAATGTGTCAAGATGGGCGAGTCCAAAGTTGAGGGACTGACCGCCGCCCATTGACAAACCTGCCAAAGCACGGTGTTCTCGATCTGCGAGCACAGAGTAACGAGACTCGATGGCGGGAATGACGTCGTTCAGCAAATCCTGCTCGAACACTGCAAATGCAGGAGCAGCCTGAAAAACGTTGCCTTCCGCCCGATCGTTCTTTTGAGCACGACCATTCGGCATCACCACAATCATGGGAGTGCATTTTCCGTCGGCAATCAGATTGTCGAACAGAACATCAGGGGTCGCAAAACGCTGCCATTCAGTTTCATCACCGCCAATTCCATGCAGCAGGTACAGGACTGGATAACGCAGGTCTTTTGAATATCCGGGCGGCGTATAGACGTTCATCTTACGAGTCGTACCCACCGTCTTCGACTCGTATTCAATCATCTCGAGATTTCCTCGAGCGATTCCGTCTCGCTTCTGCGTAATACTGTCCTCCGGATCGGGATAGACCTGCTGATCATCCGGTCCCAGTTCAATCGGTCCGCCAAATCCTCCGGGTCGACGTCGCGGAGGTTGCGCCGGATTGGCCTGGTTCGCATCGTCTGCCTGAACACCTGAAGTCGGTGACGCTTCGGCAGGTAAACAACTTTCAACAATCATTCCGAACAGAATCAGCAGGGTTATGTGTCTCATTCGTCAGATTCTCCCTCTTGCCGTGCCGGGAATTAGAAGTCATGCGTATACGCATGAATCGTATCAGCTGGCTAAAGCCGCTTCAATCAACACTCGCTAAGTAGGATGGGCATTCCTGCCCGTCCCGCACTGGTTCGAGTACTGCCGCGGCGCAGGGATGGAATCCCCAAGCCACATTTCGTTAAGCAAGGATTTCCTGAACGATGCGGCCTCGACTGAGGGGAATCGGTCGACCGGTTTGTTCATGGACGATTGTGTCAGGAGCATGTCCGAGGAGGTGGAAGATCGTGGCAGACAAGTCGGCAGGCGACACAATTCCGGAAAGCGGATTTGCTGCATGGCTATCCGACCTGCCATAGACGATACCTCGCTGAACACCGGCCCCCGCCATTGCCAGAGAAAAGCATGTTCCCCAGTGATCGCGGCCTGCATCTTTGTTGAATCTCGGCGTTCGACCAAATTCGCTGAGCGCAATAACCAGAGTATCTTCAAGCATATCCCGCTGGCGCAAGTCCTCGACCAGTGCTGAAAACGTCTGGTCGAACATTGGCATCAACAGTCCCTTGGCAGACTTGCAGTGGTTCCCGTGAGTATCCCAGGCTCCTTCGTTTTCGTATCCTTCGACGCGAGTCCAGTTGACCTGTATCAGTGAAACACCGGATTCAGCAAGTCGTCGGGCAAGGAGTGTGGACTGGCCAAACCGATGACGTCCATAGCGATCCCGTGTTGCGGTCGATTCTGCTTCGATATTGAAGACCTGCTGCGCTGCCGCTCCCGTCAGCAATTCGAATGCCTGGTCCGATTTAGCCACATAGTTGGCAGCTGAAGAGGGTAATCGTCCCTGATCGAGGGATCGCAGAGTATTCAACAATCGCCGGCGCTCTGACAGTCGACCCGAGTCAAGTTCCATCGGAAGTTCAAGTTCAGTGATCTGAAACCCGGGCTGCGACGGATCACAGTTGAGCAGCCACGGATCATACTTCATCCCGATGTCCCCACCGCCCTGTCCCGGCCAACTCGTTCCGGCGTCCGTACGAACATGATAAGGCAGAGTAATCGCCGCAGGGAGCCCGTTACGGTCAGGGCGGATTGCTCGTACCAGTGCGCCACGTGATGGTGCGAAGTTTGGAAACACAGCACCCAGGTTATCCTGACCGGGCGGGACGTGCGGAACTCCTGTCAACATGTGATATCCGCTGGAAGAATGACCATTGTCATTCGTGACCATTGCACGCAGGATTGCCAGCTCGTTGGTGATTCGAGACGTTTTTGGAAGCAGTTCGCCCAGAGAGATTCCGGGAACGATTGAGTCAATCACTCCGAACTCACCCCGTACTTCCTGCGGCGCTTCTGGTTTCGGATCCCACGACTCGACCTGTGAGATGCCCCCGAGTAGCCACAGCATAATCACTGATTTCGCTTTGCCAAAACCCTTCAGAGGCTCGCCGACTGAGGCAGTCACGGCGGGTCTGCTTCCATCCTGAGAGCAAGCGACATGAGTCTGCAGCAATTGAGGAAGCGACAATCCGGCTGCCATGGCCGTCGTTCGCAGGTAGTCGCGCCGCGTCTGTTCCTGCGTTCCTAATGAACTGAACGAACTCTTCCTGGTATGCATGCTGGTTCTCACTTCAGGCGGCGGCTCATCAACACCCTCACTCTAACAAATGGCACACCGTCTGATCCAGCGATTTCCAGGGGGCTGGCCCTAAAGTAGAACGATTGTCCTCAATCGTTCAGACGTGCTGGTATGCGTATTCACGAGAGTGACCGCAGCTGCTGGATTTGGTTAAGGCCTGTTTTCGACACGACCACTTTTACTAAAACTATTGCCGCAACTCTGGTCACACTCATGTCGACGTACCCGCGAGAGAGCAGGGTGGGGTGATCAATTGGGGACAATTGATCTACTTTGGGGCAGACCTTACCGGCGAGTCAAGAAGCACGCAACAGAAAACACCCAAATCTTTGGCGTTCCAGGAGTCCAAAGCGCCGCCTATAATTGCGATTTCGGCCTTGTTGAAATTGGTCGAATGGAGCGAATCTCGCGTAAATCTGATTCAAGGAGGTGCCCTATGCCCAGACGAGGAAGTCTGCCTGTCCCCCCCCGCGCGCAGCGACAATAGACGTCATTCTGCTGGACGAACTCTGGACGCAGCTAGCACCAGAAAGGCGGCAGCAGGCGCTGCGGATTCTGGCGTGTGCCGTGGCTCGACAGATCGTGCCGGTTCGGGAAAAGGAGGCGGACGATGAGCGTCAAACTCCTTGATGAGTCGGCATCCAGAGATCAAGAATCAAACTGCAACGATGCATCCAAGAAGAATTCGGCGATCGCACCGGTGCTGCGTCCTCCATCGAAGATTCGGGACCATCATTGGGAACGTCTGGCGGTCGTTTACATTCGGCAGTCGTCACCACATCAGGTGCTGGAGAATCGAGAGTCACGTGAGCGGCAATATGCACTTGCGGGACTGGCCCAGCAGTTCGGCTGGTCTGCCGACCGAGTGCTTGTGATCGATGAGGACCAGGGAATCAGCGGAAAGTTCGCCGATAGTCGCACAGGCTTTCAGCGACTATTGACTGAGGTCACGCTGGACCACGT
>JAEUIH010000045.1 GCA_016795105.1 Planctomyces sp. | reverse complement strand
GCAGGCGTCTGCGCCGTTTAGCGGCAAGCCGCAGGCGTCGAAGCAAGATCATACCTGCGGTTTGCCGTAAGACTGGCGTACTGACGCCTGCGGCTCGCCGCTAAACGCATGCGCAGACGCCTGCGGCGGCCGTTAAACTGGTGGATCAGTGGACCTCGAAAAGCCAGATTGTGCCGAGCTTATCTGGTTGAGACCGGAGCAGTTCATGTTCATCCCAGGACATGACAGTTTCCCTTTCCTGTTCCGTCATTTCTGACCAGGACCTGACGGAGAGCAACTGTGGATCAGCAAGGACGCCAGCCTCGGTGAGCTGCCGAAATCGTGAAGGCTGGACCCAGGGAGTATAACCATACGATCCAGGCAGCCGGTAACGCAGAATCTCATTCCAGTTAACGAAGACATGGGTAATGTGCTCGCGATTCAGAATGGCACGAATATCGTCCGCAGACCGAAGTCCGTTCGGATTCGACGGATCAGCACACCACTGTTCAAAGATGCTGTCATCAAACACGGTATTGTAGACGACAGGAAACGTCACATCGAAGACCTCGGCTTCTCCGACCATCAGGACACGAGAGTTTGCAGGCAGGCTTTGATTGAGAGACTGGAAGTCGCTGCGAATAACCTCACGATCGGCTTTCGCAAGAGGCATCAGGCGAGAGTGAAATCCAATCAGTGGCAAACGACAAAACTGAATGTTATAGACGGTGGAAATAACAACAGCGCAAATCAGAAACCAGCGCCAGCGGACGTCCCGTGAGAGATTCCATGCCATTGCGCCAGTCACCGCTACGAATGGAATTGCGGGGACCCAGAACCGATCGATTCGGTGAGTAAAAGCCCACCAGGTGAAGAAATGCCATGCAGCCATCAACGTTACTGCTGCAAGTGCCGGTGATCTGCGAACATACAGCAGTCCCGGAAAAAACAGGGCGAACAGCAGACCGCTGGTCCAGTCGTTTCGGACTGCGAAGTCCATGAAGTGTCGTGGGAGATTCTGCACATTGTGCTCGTTCGGAGCGTGAGCCGGCTTCCATCGAACAGAAATCTCCTGATTCCATTCGGGGCTTTGGAAAATCGAATCCGCAAGAGGATAGACGGGATTTCCAGTATCAAAGAGATTTCTTCCGAGCCACGGACCAGTGATCAACAGGAAACCACCTGTGAAGAATGCCGCCTGTGCCAGGAGAGCTTTGAAGTGCTTTGCCTCCTGCGATGGCAGCAGGATCCGTCGTTTGCTCCAGGCGACGAGGGCAACTGAAGGAATTGCAACAGAGATCAGGCCCGTATACTTGCAGGCCATGCAGCTTCCCGCGAGCAGTCCCAACAGTCCAAAGAACGCAGGACTCAGTGCATCCACGACAGACTCAGGCTGCGATTCACCGGACTTGTCAATTGAATTCCGGGGCTGGTCGTTGGCGGATCGTGACAGCAGGATGATCAGGCAGAGCATTGTTGCAGCACCGTAGAAGGTCAGCGCGCCTTCAGCGAGCGCGATGATGGAGATTCTCAGGGTCCACGGTGTGGTCAAGTGAATGAGTGCCGCAAGAAGAGCCACAGATGTTCCGCCGATTCGGCGAGCGATACAGTAAACGGCAAGCGTTGTGAGCAGGCCAAATGTTGCCAGTACAAACTGACCAGTCAATGCTCCCTGTCGAGCGTCGTTCGTGAGCACCATGCCTCCGAGGCTGAGCATTTCAGACAGGAATGGAAAGCTGGTATAGACATTATGGCGAAGAAAGAAGATTCGCCCGGCCTGAAACCATTCTTTGGGTCCCTGAAGGTGATACTCCCGGACATCGAAATCGGAAGAAGGGGTCAGGCTTCCCAGGAGGAGATATGCGGCAAACGGCAACATGACCGTCGTTAAGATCAGGGTATGTGCGCGAGTCCATTTCAGCTCACGAGCAGGGATATGCACAATTGGATTGTGGAGATTCGAATCGGATCGCTTTCGTGTGAGGACCAGGAGGAACGCAGCGGCACCTGGGCTCAGAATCAAAACGGGGTTGAGCCATCCGCAAAGACCGCAGAACACAATCCACGTCGCGATCAGGGAGAGACCTGACCCGAATTGAAACACGATTTGTTCGGAACGAGCCAGAACAATTTTCGTGCACAGGAGGCGTGTCGCGGCGGAGCCTGCTCCCCAGGCCGCAATCAGCAGCATTGCAGCCTGCAGGACTGGAGGCAGTCGATCCTGTAGTCCCTGTTTTGTCCAGACGGGAGGAGTTCCCGGAATATCAGACTGAAAGCCGGCAAGTAGTTCGTCGGCGAGCTCACCCCAGACATCGCTCCTATGGAACTGAGGGTTGTTGGGGAACTGTTGCCGGAAGAAGACCCAGAGAAATCCAGCGATCCAGACAGCAGCGGCGACGAGCAGCAGCGGGAGTCGCGATTTGTGATCCGGGGACTGAGAAGAAGGCATGTCGTCAGCATTAAGCGAACAGGGTGACCAGTGGGGGCAACGTGATTGGCTGATGCAATTTACGTCCCGAACGGTTCCGGAAACCAACTTGAAATGCCAAAAAACAAAAACGGCTTCCAGGAAAACTCCTGGAAGCCGCTGCGTTTCTGAGTTTCAGCCTGGCAGTCCTTGCATCAGTGAGATGCGTGGTCCCGCCTCAAGTCGTAATTATCGTGCCATTCCGAACAGACCTGCAAGGCTGTTGCGACCCTTTGACTGCGACTTGTTGTTGTGCAGTCGTGATGGGAAGTAAGCCTGTGGGTCTTCCGGAGGAGCTGGAGCTGGAACAGCTTCAGTTGATGGTGTTGGCTGTGGCTGAGAAGCAGCTGGAGCAGCAACCGGGGTTGCAGTGCAACCACCAGCTGTGCAGCCATCTACAACACAACCTTCGACGCAGCAGCTGTTGCAGCAGCCGTCGACAACTTCGTATCCGCACAGTTCCAGAGCTTCTTCAGCCTGACGTCGAACTGTTCGATCGCAGTCTGCAAGAGCACAGGTCAGAGCAGAAACAACACATGGGCTGCAACAGCAGCGGTTCTTACGAATCTGGTCGCCGATTTCGTCGGCAGCCTTTGCACGAACTCGTTCGTCTGAGTCATTCAGAGCATAGACAAAGGCGTTCATGATTTCCGGATTGCAGCAGCAATTGTACTCGTCGCCGAGTTCATCGATTGCATTGCGGCGATCCTTAGCGTAGCAGGCTGTCATTGAAGTGTAGATCAGCTTCGCAATTTCGCAGCAGTCTTCACTTGAGCAGCAGCCTTCGCCACAGCAATTGCCATTGCCACAGCCTGATCCGCAGGCAGCTGGAGCTGCACAGCCTGGATCACAGACAGTTGCACATGGGTCAGTTGGGGCACAGCATCCTGGATCACATGCAGTTCCGCAGGCGGCTGGAGCAGCACATCCTGGATCGCATGCTGGTCCACATGCAGCTGGAGCAGCACAGCCTGGATCACAAGCTGGACCACATGCAGCTGGAGCACAGCATCCTGGATCACATGCGGTTCCGCATGCAGCAGGAGCAGCACAAGCCGGATCACATGCGTTTCCGCATGCATTGCCATTGACGCAGCCGTTTCCGCATGCATCAGCTGGAGCACAGCATGTTACTGGCTCGCAGCATGAATCCGGAGCACAGCAGCTATCACAGCACGGTGGCTTGATGTCTGAGCACTTCCGCTGGTACGTGTACACATTCGTGTTACACGGACGAGCAATGGTAGGTTTACAACATGCTGGCTGACAATCTTCAGCACAGCCGCAGCTCTTGCATCCGCCGGAACCGAACAGCCCAGCATGAGCTGAAGCCATCATCCCCGACAGTGCAACAGCAGCACTGAACACTCGCATCCATTTCATCTCGCAATGTCTCCTTCTCAAGGAAATCGTTCCTTCGACCGCCCTGATGTTCAAAACGTCCGCACTTTCAGAAACGCTCGGCATCCAATTGCCGACTCCCTCGACCTGCGGCGGGTTGACTGACCTTACATAGGTCGCTGATACTCAGATTTGCGGACATTCGAACAGGCTTCACAGTCGATTTGGGTACCTGTTAAAAACAACATCCTCAGATAACCGTTCTGTTGATGTTGGTCGCAGTCCGAGGGACTAGCATGGTCTATCGACGAGTGAAATCAGCGTGCTTGAGTTTCCCAAGGTGTTTGTGGGCCAAATACTTGCGCGATTTTTTGGTCCACGTGTATCGGTCCCGAAGGATGGGAAATCTACGAGCTCATTGAGGTCCGTTTTGATGCTCGGGAGAACTCGTTTGATTGAGTCTGGACAAACTGAATGCGACTTTTCCGCGCAAATCGGTTGTTCCTCATTTATCGTCGAGAGCTCGGTACCCCGCGGTAACCCGGTTTTGCTTCCGGCTTCCTGCTTGACAACGGCAGTTTTTGCAGCGTTGTCAGTCTCCAGGTTACTTGGCGTCTTTCAGACAGTCAATTCCCATGTAGATCACCAGGCCTGCTGCCAGCAGAAACATGATGTCGAGGGTCATCTGAGCGCCAAACGGAAACTGCAGTGCCATGTCCAGTACGGCAAAGAGGGCCATCAAACCGGCCACGCCCATTGAACCAATCACGATATTCCGGGCTTTTCCGGCCATTGACCTGTCTCCGCCAATCTCACTCACAGCTCAGGGTTTGCTTCTGGTCACCACTCCTGGGTCTTCGTTCGCCAGTATATCTTAAGGATCCGGAGGAATGCCAGCATCTTTGGCAATTCCGTGGTTGCTCCGCTGGTAGCCGTCGATAGCGACGATCATGCGGCCGCCGCGGCCATCTGTCGCCTGGGCAGCCGAATACGAAAAGTGCTCCCAAGACCCGGCCCCGGACTGGATGGAACGATTGTACCGGCGTGATCCTCCACAATCCTGTGGGTAATGCTCAGACCCAGTCCAGTGCCCTGCCCGGTTTCCTTGGTCGAGAAAAATGGGTCAAAGATGTGGTGGAGCGTTTCGGCGTCCATTCCGCAGCCGTTGTCCGTGATGATGATGTTGACCGAATCCAGCTGCTCCGTCACCTCAATTCGGACATGGCCACCGTCTTTCGTGGCCTGCAGGGAGTTCGCCACGACATTCAGAATCACCTGCTTCATCTGAGCGGAGTTGACTTCAACCATCAGCGGTTCCATCCGGTCGAATTCCACTGTCCGATTTCCAAAGCGGCCCAGATGCCGCACCATGATCAGGACTTCGCGAATGATTCGCACAAGATCATCTGGTGTTTTCTCCCCTTTTTCGCCGCCTCGGGAGAAATCGAGGAGGCGGCGGGTGATTTCACCGCATCGTCGGGATTCGCTGCGAATCATAGAGACTCGCTCCATGATTTCTTTACCGTCCTGTGAGTTCAGATCAATGCAGTCATACAGCCGCATCTGAAGCGAATCGGCTGCCAGAGAGATCGCAGACAGTGGATTATTCACTTCATGAGCGACACCGGCAGCCAGAAAGCCGACATTGACAAGTCTCTGAGACCGAACCAGCTGCTCGCTCCGTTCAGCGACCTTCGCCTGAAGTTCCTGCTCAGCCTGCTCAAATCGGTCGGCCATGTAGTTCACACCCCGCACCAGATCTGTGAACTCGTCCTGCCATCGGGAACATGACTGAAGTCGATACGATGTGTCCCCATTCGCAATTCGAATTGCCCCTTTGGCGACAGTTCTGAGCGGAACGGAGATCCAGCGAAAACCAAGTACAATTGTGCCGGCAAAGATCGCAATCGTGGATACTGTTGCGATCACGATGAACTTCAACAGTGTTTCAGATCGCTTTCGCTCTTTTGCAAGGGAGAGCTGAATCCAATGCTGGTGCTCGTGATATGCAGGCAGGTTGTCCAGCAGTCGTTGAGTTCGAACGATTGACATCATGGTGGCGGTTCGCACTGCTTCAAAGTGACGCTGCTCGGCCTCGTTCTGGATGGGTTTCAGTTGCTGGCTGAGCGAAAACATCCGGCCAAGTTCGGCGGAAATCACATCCAGTCGCCCAAGAACATGATTTCTTTGCTGCAGGAGCTGCGGGGTCTGCTGAAGCTGTTCCACCCGTTCGCGGAATGTACTGAGTTCTTCCATCGCGCTATTGATGCGATTTCGAAAGACAGATTGGAGCCGAGAGACTTCCTGAGGCTCACGCAGGCTGCCTGCCTGAAAGAGTTCAAGTCCAACTTCGTTCAGTGATTTACTGAGCTGGTCGCGATTCGGGCTTTCATAGAGCACAAAGGCAAGCTCACTGACGGCTTCCTGATGCCAGATCAGCCCCATAATTCCAGCGCCGGAAAGGACCAGCATCAGGACCAGGGCTATTGCAAACCCTGACACCATGCGGCGGCGTATGGTGCGAACAAGAAACACGCGGACCTCCCTGCCCACTGCTCAAACAGAAATTCAGCTTTTTCCGAAATTTAGCGGAAACCTGAATCTTCGAACAGACCGGAAATCGGCAGAAACTGCCGGCTCGACAGCGTTTCCCGGATTTTCTCAGGGATGCGACCTGTTCTGCGGTTTTCGAGCATATAGCTCCTTCATCAACAAATCGATCGCTCGTGCTCGGAATGTGATGGATCGCTCTCGCTTGCCTGCCTGTTGAGAGGCTACAGCCTGGCGGCTCAGGCTGGTCAGGTTGTCAAAGTCCACATTCCAGCCACTGTCCCGCGCCGCCTGTACCAACTCACCCTGTATTTCCGCCAAATGGTCCAGAAGTCCGTCGCGAAGCTCGGCAGTACTTTGCCGGTAAGGTGAATTCAGTGGCAGACCTTCGCCTTCATTGGCGGCACCATGGTTCACGACGAGGTCGATGTCGTCTTTGTCTGTGTCTGAGACGGGCTTCTGCGTTGTATCCAGGGTCATTCCTCGAAATCGAGCCGGTCTCAGCACAAACAGATCGAACAGTGCCGAGGCAAAGGCGGTCAGGCAAAGGATGGCACCTGCAACTGGTCGTCCAAGTGCAAAGAACGAAATCCCAAAAGCGGCGGAGGCCATCGTGAACAGCAATGCCGCACGGCTTGATGCAGATGACTTCAGGGGGACATCCACGATCGTCTGGTCAAGCAACCTTGATCGATCCATCAATGGATTCAGGGTGCCTTCCGGCTGAATTGGATAATCGTCAACCTGCACAACAACCACGGTTGTGTTGTCGGAGCCACCTCGACAGTTGGCGAGGTTAATCAGAAGCTTGGCAGCGTCAGTCGGAGGAAGTGAGCCGGCAATCTGTCCGATTTCCGAGTCCGAAACGTGATTCGTGAGCCCGTCTGAACAGAGGAGGAATCGATCTCCAGGAACGACCTGGAACGGTCCTTCGAGGTCGACACGGACATTTGGGTCAGGTCCGAGACATCGGGTGATCACATTTCGTGGATGAAACAAATCCACGTTTTTGGCGGTGGCCCGTCCCAGCCGAATCATCTCCCACTGAAGACTGTGATCAAATGTCAGCTGTGCAATCTGTGCGTTGCGGATCAGGTATACGCGACTGTCTCCGACATGGCCAATAATCGCACCCCTCTCAGACAGGCTGAGCGCACTGCATGTGGTGCCCATATCAGAGAATTCGGGGTTCTGACGCCCCTTCTCATGCACTGCCCGATTTGCACCCGCCACTGATCGCTGCATGCGAGCCAGTACGTCTTCAGCATCGAGACGAAAGTAATTCTGAACAAGCGCTTCAACAGCTTCTTTGCTGGCCAGATCGCCAACCGAATGACCGCCCATACCGTCTGCAACGACAAACAGATACCCGCATTTCTGCCACTCTTCAAAACCCGAACACATTCGGATCTGGAGCGAGTCCTGATTTGCCGATCGCCGCATTCCCACGTCGGTTTTCGACGAATACTGGACGACGGGCTGTTCGTTCATGGACTGAAACCTGGATGAAGTTGGTCGGAGGCAGTGCGATCTCCTCACCGGCACAAACCTGGTCCACGGCTTAAACTGAGTCCGCCGAAGAAGTTTCACCTGCCTTCAGCCCGAACAATTCAGGCCTGGAGCAGGATAGGCTGAAGGACTACCAGACGCCAGTCTTTGATGACCTTCGAACCACAAAGTTGTGCGACATTTCCAATTCAGATTTCAGGTAGCCCAGTCAGTTTTCCAGATGTCGGGTGTCCGCGGTTTTGGCTGACAGCTCCGCCCGGACTCGATTTGAGTACAATGCAATTTCCTGATCAGCGATGACCGTGATTCTCACAAGGTCTGCAGTGCTGTTCACCCCAAGCTTTCTCGCAGCATTCGCTCGATGCTTCTCGATGGTCTTCACACTGATTTCGAGCTGCTGGGCAATGCTCTTGTTGGCGTGACCCTGTGCAACCAGTGCCACGACCTGAAGTTCTCGTCGTGACAGCCGGCGCATCTGCTGGCGAGCAGCTTCCCGCCGAGTCTGCCAGTTGCGGTAAGCGTCTTCATCGCTCATCGTAACGGTGTTCGAACCATTCGTCGCTCCGCTGTACGGACCCGTCTGCATGATGCCGGGATTGGGTTGAATCATTAATGGAACTCCGGAAGCCGTTGTCTAAAAGCGGGGGTCAATACAGCCCATTTGCTGAATCTGTACCCTGGGGATTTCGCTCCCCCCAGGAGGTACGTTTTTCACTATTCGGGTGAACGACAGCGGTCGGTTCAAATGCAGATTGGTGAATTAGTGAAGTGCCAAAACTTGCGGGCAGTTCCCCTGGAGGTTTCCAGGTAGTCTTCTTCAGGGACTGGAGGAATTCCCTGCCTGTGAATGAACAAAGCCCTGCACGCATGAAAACACTCATGCCAGCAGGGCTCTGTACTTATTCACTTAGGGTTTCAATTCGCGATCGGCAAATCGCAGAAGTGCTCAATCAGGCTGACGGTTTCAATCAGCCTGTGTCTGGTTATTGCGGCTCAGAAAGCCCCGATCAGGATTGTCTGTGACCGGTCAGGGCCCACGGAAACCAGATCGACGGGGCGTCCGACGAGCTCAGAGACAGCATGCACATACATTTGAGCCGCTTTCGGAAGGTCTTCAAATCGAGTAATTCCGCTGATGTCCTCTTTCCAGCCGTCGATCCGACGCAGGACTGGTTTTGCAGCGGCAAAGTCCGATGCGCGGGATGGCATATTGCGAGTTCTCTGGCCGTTGATTTCATAGGCTTCGCAGATAAACAGCTCGTCGTGGCCACTCAGAACATCCAGCAGTGCGATCGCGATCGAATCCACTCCGCTGATCCTCGCACTGTAACGAGTGGCGACAGTGTCGAGCCATCCACAACGGCGAGGTCTCCCGGTGACCGTTCCGTATTCATTGCCGGCTTTGCGAATTTGTTCACCGGTTTCGTTGAGCAATTCCGTTGGAAATGGTCCTCCTCCAACGCGAGTCGTATACGCCTTTGCAACACCAATCATCCTCTGAATCGCACGTTCTGGAATCCCGCTGCCATTGTGGATTCCGCAACCGGAGCTGTTCGAGGATGTGACATATGGAAATGTCCCATGATCAATATCAAGGAGACTTCCCTGGGCACCTTCAAACAGGAGTCTGCGTCCCTGTTCAAGTTCATCGAGCAGCCAGGATGTGGTGTCAGCAACCATCGGGCGAATTCGATCAGCGGCCGCCGAATATTCAGCAATGATCTGGTCGGCATCCAGTCTGGGGCCTTCCGGATCGAGTGCATCCAGTAATTTTTGTTTGACCGGTACGATGCTGCGCACTTTTGCTGCAAACACTTCTCGTTCGACAAGGTCTCCAATTCGAATTGCGTGAAACCGGCCGGCCTTTTCCCGGTAACATGTCCCAATGCCACGCATCGTGGTTCCGATGGCTTCTCCACCGCGAAGCTTCTCGAATGCAGCCTCCTCAAGAAGGTGCCATGGGCAGATCACATGGGCACGATCGCTGATCATCAATCGGCCGGAACAGTCCTGTCCACCGGCGATCAGGCCATCGAGTTCCTTCAGGAGTGCGAGCGGATTGACGACTACACCGGGAGCAATCACGGACTTTACATGACTCTGCAGGATGCCTGTGGGCAGCAGGCTGAGCTTATAAGTGCGTCCTCCAAATTTTACGGTGTGGCCCGCGTTGTTGCCTCCCTGGTACCGAATCACGATATCGTGTTTCTCGGTGAGCAGATCGACGACTTTACCCTTGGCTTCGTCGCCCCACTGCAATCCAATCACTGATGTTGCTGGCACGGTACTCGTCTCGCCTCAATTCGCATGGACAGAATCCAAAAAGAAACCGGACATCGGAAAACTCCCGACATCCGGCAGCGGACCGAAATTGTATCGCTGAACGTTCAATTCCCAAATCCAGCCAGGTGAGAATTCCCATGAACCTTCGAAGTCTCACCGGTCGGAGGATTTCGTGGGGAATTTTGCTGAGGATTTCGGATTCATGAGGTTTCCGGGGTTTCGTATTTGCACAGCCCCTCCTCGCAGATACTGTACGCCTCATCGGCCGATTCCCGTTCGGCCCTCATTTGCCCTATTTTCCGGCATCTTTGTGACACCTCCTTAGTCATTTTGTGGTTCGCAGATGCTCGGTTCTCGTGGATAAGCCAAAAATCAGTGTCGGAACTCAGCAAAAACGTGCCAGAATGGACTCCCGGTGGAGGTCTTCATTTTCAACTTCTAGCATCGAGCGGTCGGGCTCGGAGAGGCCGGTTTGTTACGGCTCATGGAGTTGTCGATACGCCGGCATTCATGCCTGTCGGGACACAGGCCGCCGTGAAGTGTGTCCTTCCCGATCAACTCGCCGCAACTGGCGCTCAGGTCGTTCTCGCCAACACCTATCATCTGGGAATCCTTGATCGTACTCAGGTTGTCGAACGGCTGGGCGGCCTGCACAAAATGATGCGATGGAACCAGACGATCCTCACCGATTCCGGTGGTTTTCAGGTCTTTAGCCTGCCGGAACGCGAAATTACCGAAGAGGGAGTCAGCTTTCAGTTTCGCACGGGGAAGAAAAACGAAACCGTACCTATGATGCTGTCTCCTGAGACCGCTATGGATATTCAGCGTCGCCTCGGAGCCGATATTGTGATGGCTTTCGATGAATGCGTGGATCATCGAGCCCCGAAGTCCTACATGGCCCAGTCCCTTGAACGAACACTCCGTTGGTTAAAACGCTGCGCAGCCTGCCCTCTTCAGCCTCATCAGCATCTGTTCGGTATTGTTCAGGGGGGGATGGAAATGGACCTGCGAAGTCGTGCAGTCCGCCAGGTGACTTCTCTGAATCTTCCCGGCTACGCGATCGGCGGTGTATCTGTCGGTGAAGGTCATGAGGCAATGGTTCGCGTCGTTCGCCACACTGCCCCACTTCTTCCCGCAGATCAGGTTCGATATCTGATGGGCGTTGGACTTCCTGAAGATCTGGTCGCATCTGTTCGAGCTGGGATGGATATTCACGACTGCATCATTCCTACAAGATATGCGCGTGAAGGGACTGTGTTCTGCTGGGACGGAAAGATGCGGCTTCAGGATAAGAAGTTTCGCAAAGATCGATATCCGATTGATACGTCCTGTGAATGCGTTGCCTGTGCCGGTGGATTCAGCCGCGCTTATCTCCGGCATCTGCTGTTCGCTGATGAGCCTCTTTACGGAACGCTGGCGAGTATTCACAACCTGCATTTCTATCAGGATCTGATGCGAGCGATGAGAAAGGCGATCGAGGACGATTGCTTCGAACGCTGGGCCGATTCATTTTTGGAAAGGTATCTTCCCAACGGAGGGGATTGACGTGCCAAAACCACTGTTAACGATTCTGCTGCTGACTGCCAGCAATGTGTTTATGACATTTGCGTGGTATGGACACCTGAAGAGTCTCAAGCACCAGCACTGGGTGATTGCTGCCCTCGTCAGCTGGGGAATTGCTTTGTTCGAATACCTCATTCAGGTCCCGGCAAATCGTATCGGCCATTCAAGCGGGATGAACGTCGGACAACTGAAGATTCTTCAGGAAGTCATCACACTTTCCGTCTTCGCTCCGTTTGCCTGGTTCTATCTGAAAGAACGGCTGTCGCTCGATTATCTCTGGGCTGGACTGTGCCTAGTGGCTGCCGCCTTTTTCGTGTTTCGCAAAGATTTGATGGGCAGCTGATTTCCCTGCCGCCTGGAAGTCAACACACTCCATTGAAACAAACCGAGTACAGGTAAGACAAAGTCCTGGTAAGACAAAGTCCTGGTAAGGCAAAGTTGTGGTAAGGAGAATCGGATGTCTGAGAATCGTCGACGGATTGTGATTGTCGGAGGCGTTGCGGGTGGAGCTTCCGCAGCAACTCGAGCACGCCGCTGCAATGAACATGCTGAGATCATTCTGTTTGAAAAAGACGAACATGTTTCCTTCGCCAATTGCGGGCTTCCATACTTCATCGGCCAGGAAATCACCGATCGCAGCAAGTTGCTGGTGGCGACGCCCGAGTTTCTGACGAAACGCTTTCGACTCGATGTGCGAACTCGTCAGGAAGTCACTGCGATTTACCCCGCGCGGAAAGTTGTTGATGTTCGAAATCTTGCCACCGGCGATTTCTACGAGTTGAGCTACGATAAGCTGATCCTTTCACCTGGCGCCGCTCCGTTCGTGCCGCCAATTCCTGGAGTCGCTGCAGACGGTGTTTTCACTCTCCGAAACATCGCAGACATGGATCGCATTTGTTCGTCTGCCGCTGGTCCCGGTGATCGTCAGGCAGTTGTCGTCGGTGCGGGATTCATTGGACTGGAAATGGTTGAGCAGCTGCGCAGAATCGGGTACGAGGTTTCGCTGGCGGAACTGCTGCCTCAGGTATTGCCACCCATGGACCCTGAAATGGTGGTGCCTATTCATGATGACCTCATTCGACGCGGAGTCCGACTGGAGCTTGGTGACGGAATTCAACAGATCGTTGTCGATGAACAGGGCAAAGCGAAAGGTGTCGAACTGAAGAGCGGTAAAGTGTTGCCTGGCCGTCTGATTATTCTGGGACTGGGGGTCCGTCCAAACACTCAGCTGGCCGTTGCCGCCGGTCTTGCGACAGGAAAGACGGGCGGAATTCTGACAAACAGCTGCCTGCAGACGTCAAACGCGGATATCTATGCTGTCGGAGATGCGGCCGAATATTTTTACGGGCCGACCGGGGAGTCCATGAGGATTGCTCTCGCTGGTCCCGCAAATCGAGCCGGCCGTCTGGCTGGCGAACATGCTGCGACCGGTCATTGCGCTCCTGCTGCCGCTGTTCAGGGAACAGCTGTGGTTCGGGTCTTTGAACTGACCGCTGCCATGACCGGTCTGAGCACAAAGGCTGCTCTGCGATCCGGGATTGAAGCTACCAGTGTGACAATCGTCGCAGGCCAGCATGCGGGCTATTTTCCCGGAGCTTCGCCAATCACCCTGAAACTCGTTTATGCCCCCTCCTCCGGTAAGGTACTCGGGGCTCAGGCGATCGGCATCGATGGGGTTGAGAAGCGAATCGACGTGATTGCTACTGCGATGCAGTTTGGTGCGACTGTCAGAGATTTGGCCGGGCTGGACCTGTGCTATGCGCCTCCATTCGGGTCTGCTAAGGACCCTGTACATCAGGCGGCATTTGCTGCATCGAATCACCTGGATGGACTGAGTCAGCCACTCAATTCAGATGCGGACCTCTCTGCATTTCAGGTTGTCGATGTTCGAACATCTGACGAAGTTCTGAAGGCTCCCCTTACCGGTTGCCCTCATGCTGTAAATATTCCCGTCGATGAACTTCGAACTCGGCTGTCCGAGCTCGACGCATCGAAGCCCACCGTTGTGAGCTGCGGCGTAGGAATTCGTGCCCATGTTGCATTGAGAATTCTCAGGCAGAACGGCTTCAGCCAGGTCTACAATCTTTCTGGTGGTGCCACCGTTCGCCGACGTGCTTGTCAGTCCTGATCTGGATGTTCGTTGTAGTCGTCCCCGCCGAGTGGAATCGGATTGACGTTCCAGACATCCTCTGGTTTTCGAAAGTAGGCGGTCTCAGGGGGATTGTCCGCCTTCGTTGTTGTGACCGAAAGAAGAATTCGGCTGACTTCAGCGATCTGATCGACACTGACAATCTTGATCGTTCTGTCAATCATCAGACCCGGAGCAAGAGTCCACGGTCTGAGATTCAGAGGCTGTGATTTCGAATCCTGTTGCGGTACCGATTGGTTGAGCAGACAGAAGTCGAGAACTGTTGGCAACAAATCATAGCTGCCCGCCGCCTGTTGAATTCGGCACATATGTGCGTCTCCCATATCCACCCACAGCGGTACCTGGCTCAGATGCTGAGCAAATCCACACTGAAAGGGAGGTTCCGGCTGAGTCGGCTGACCTCGAAGCGGTGCCACAATCAAGACGCACGGTGTAGACGATTCTGCCGTGATTTGGTGACGCAGTGCCTGAAGGCGGTTTATGATCTGTATTGTCGGACCGTGATCCTGAAACGGAGTTCTCAGATGGATCCAGACAATGCGGGTTTTTGAGCACGGATGTTTGTCAAAGTCATTAAGGACTTCCATGGCATTGGACAGAACGATGTCATCTGCGGTCAGAACTTCGGCAAATTCGTCCACCGATTCAGAATCAGAAAGAATGAGCTGCAGAGTTACCTGGTGCTGATTCCGTTCTGCATTGAATTCGTCCCATTGCTCAACAGGACCTGCCACCATCCAGATTCGGTCTGGTGAAATGTTCTGAAGAAAAAACTGTTCGAAGCAGATCGCAGACAAGTCCAGTTGCTTCGATGGAGTTGATGTGGAATCCGGTGATTGAGTCAGCCGCAGATCCGGTTCAAAGCCCTCGGTTGTCAGAACAAGCACCTGAGTCTGAATTGAGGTTTGATTCATCTTATTCTTCCACCATCATACGCATCCTCACCAGTTCAGGTGTCAATGTGTCTGCAGAGCGTTCCAGTGATTCGCGTTCATCAGTACTGCATTTTTGCAGTAGTGGACGGATCTGCTGCCAAAGAACGATCATCTCGTCACATTTGGCTAGCATCACGGGCTGATTTCTGCGATTGGTGTTCGTTGCAGCAAGTTCAGCACATCGATCTTCAAATTGATCAACCAATCTGCGCAGAGTGACGTCCTGCTGGCCAGGTCGGCTGAGCCATCGCAGCACATCCGTCTGTATTCGTTCTGCAAGTACCTGAATCGAGGCCGCTTTTGCAGAAATCTCTCTCGCGTCAAACGCGACCGTGATTCCCAGTGAACTTCGAAGCGAGTCCATGGACTGACTGACACCTTCAAGTCGACGCCGAGTTTCGGGTGCCGAGATGCTTTCAACGTGGTACGAGAAAATTCTCCATGCTTCATCCAGATAAAACCATGCTTCTGCGGTTGTCTGCAGGTCTTCACGTCTCGAAAGTACATCGTGCAGATTCGCAGCATTACCACTCAGGGCATCCGCTGAAATCGCAACCGATCGTGGCTCTGCAACAGTCATGATTTGTTCCAGAGTGATTGAGCGATTCAGATCGGTCAGCTCTCGCTGCAGTTGATCGGCAAGTCGAATGGATAAAGTCGGGTCGACTCCAATGTTCAGTCGAAGTGATCGGTGCAGTCCACGATGAGTCTCCTGAATGCGAGCCACGGTTCGAGAGACAGTCCGGCTGGTAATCTGCTCAGTTTCCGGGCGGATCTTCTGCCAGTCTTCGTAAAGTGTCTGGTATTCACTGACGACAATCCGGAATGATGTTCCGGCTGCTGCCAGATTCGCAAACTGAACAGATCGTTCCTGGTGCCGACGAAGGCTGGATACCAGCCGCCCTCGATTTCCAGATGCAGCTCCGGAGTAGCTGACTTCGTCGACCAGTACTCGGAGGTCCGCGACCAGCATGTCGGCCGTTCTGACAAGTTCACGGTTGTCGAATTGGTCCTGAATCCCCAACAACTGACTGAATTGCGTATTGAGCTGCCCGATTCGGTCGGTGGTCTGTCTGGACTGAGGTGATAAGCCGCTGCAGGCCTGCAGTCGAAAGGAAATCGCCGCCCAGTCCCGGCTGAAGCCACGGAAGTTTTCCGCCATATTCCGATGATCGCGTTCCAGTTCGGTTCTTTGTTTCAATGCGACCGCAGTTGTCTGGACACGCAGAACATCGGGCAGGACTTGACGGATTTCGGGGCTACGACGACCGTCGGCATTCAGTAATGCCGATAGATTCGTGGTCTCCTGGGCAAGCGACGCAGAAATCACTTTCAATTGCTGCATCTCAGCAGTCGCAGGAACCCCAGGCGGTTGCGGTTGAGGCCGATTCGGATTTCTAAGTCCGTCTCGCTCCAGTTGAGACTCTATCAGTGATCTCAGGAGGTCTTTGACAACCTCCTTCCCTGGGTCCCGTTCCTGACAAATGGCGTGCAGCGGTGCAACAACCATCAGGAAGGTCACGATTCCAGTGGCAACTCTGCTCCATTTGCCTGTATTTGCTCGCATGCCATCCAATCCCTGCATGTCACTAACTTCGGTCTGAACTGTTCTGGTTGGTGTTCGATTCTAACAATCATACCGATTTTGTCGTTTTTGCCGGTATCGGGTTTCATTTTTTTCGTTTCACGGGCCGGTTTTCACTGCAAGTTCGGGAATGCCGCAAATGACGACCTAGCGTTCCATAATAGTTGGGATTCGATTTGCCTGCAGATTCTATTGGGTTGATGCCATGCATTCCGGGGTGCGATCTGACAATCAGTCTCTGAATCACCGTCGCGGTGCTGAGTCGTCGATGAACAGAAGGTCCGGAACAGCAGCGGTCGAGACAGCAGTCACGCTTCCTCTGTTGCTGATTCTGGTATTTGGCTCAATTGAACTCGGTAATGCGGTGTTCCTGAAGCAGTCCCTGAATATTGCAGCCTACGAAGCGGCGAAAGTTGTCACTGCACCAGGGCAAACCGAAACTCAGGCTCGTGCTCGCTGTGCTGAACTTCTTGCCGTTCGCAAAGTTCCGTCATATACGCTTACGTTTTCTCCAGTTGTGACAGCTTCAACAGCTCGCGGAACAGAAATCACAGTGACGGTGTCTGCTTCGTCTTCAAACATTTCGTATGGTCCCGTTCGATTTATGTACGGAAAAACGTGTCAAGCCGTTGTACGGATGGTCCGGCTCTGACCCTGATTTCAGCAACGATAGTTCCCAGGTTTCCGGCACGTCATTCCCCTCACGTGACGCGTCACTGACCGATTTTGTTCCCATCTTCGCACACACATAAGTGAGGTACCTTCATGCACACAAAACAGACCGCAGAATTGCGGAGCAGCCGCTGGCAGGGGCGTTCAGGGGCAGCTCATATTCTCATTGCCATCATGCTGCTGGCGTTTGTCGTCACAGCAGCTCTGACAATTGACTTCTCATACATGCAGCTTGTGCGAACTGAACTTCGCACCGCAACGGACGCAGCCGCGAAGGCCGGAGCTGAGGCTCTTGTACGAACACAGAGTCGCGATCAGGCAGTTGCAGCCGCCGTTACCTACGCGAATCGAAACATGGTTGCTGGAAGACCGTATCAGATTCGTTCGTCCGATGTTCATGTCGGCCGAGTGACTCAGTCCGGATCCGGTCCGTTTGTGTTTACTGACAACCAACAGCCATATAATGCGGTTCGTGTTGAGTCCCGGCTTGATGCCAACTCTCTGCATGGCCCAGTTCAAACGTTCTTCGGACCTGCGTTCGGACATACCCAGTTCGTGACGTCTTCCGATGCAACGGCTGCTCAGCAGGAAGTGGAAGTTGTTCTCTGCCTCGACCGTTCGGGTTCGATGCTGTTCGATATGTCCGGGACCGAGTATTCGTATCCTTCGGGCAATCCGTTGCTCTCCAGTTTCACTGCCTGGGGAACGACCTGGAGATATCACCTTTCTCCACCCCATCCAACGAACAGTCGCTGGGCAAAACTCTCTGGTGCGATTGACGTGTTTCTCAGCGAAGTCGATTTGATGACTTACAAACCCAGAACTGCTCTGGTGACCTGGGGAAGCGACTACACCATGCCGATCTCGCCAAGCACTTTTTTCCCGAAGACTCAGATCGACTACAATTTGCCGGCATCAGCATCGTTTGACTGGAGCACAAACAAATCACAGATCGAGAGTAAGATTGATGCTCGAACAGTCAAGCCAATGATGGGCGGTACGAATCTAGCTGCTGGTCTTGACCAGGCAATCACCGTTTTGCAGGGGGCCAATGCTCGTCCACTGTCGAATAAGGTGATCATCCTGCTGACAGACGGTCAGTGGAATGACGGTCGAGATCCCCAGTTGTCAGCAAACGATGCCAGAAATGCGGGGATCACCGTGCACACGGTGAGCATGCTGACAGCTTCTCAGGAAATTCTGCAGGATATTGCTGACACTACCGGTGGCCACTACTACGTAACGAACAACGATGCTCAGCTTCGAGCAGCGTTTCAGGAATTGGCTCGTTCTTTGCCAGTCGTCCTGACTGAATAGTTCACGTTTAACCATTCCGATGACAGATTGCTTGTGAATCCTCAAATGCGAATTCTGAACACTCAAAAAAGTAGTCGGTCAGGTCTCGTTCGTCGAGCCGGTGCCGTTACCGTAGAGTTCGCGGTGGTCGCGCCGCTGATCTTTCTCCTGTTTCTTGGGGGACTTGAGCTGACGGCGATGAATTTCGTTCGACAAACTGCAAGCAATGCTTCTTACGAAGCTGCCCGAAGGGCTATTGTCCCGGGCAGCACAGTTGCAGAGGCCGAAGCAGAAGCAATGCGTCTCCTGACTGCACTTCGGATTCAGAATGGAGCTGTGGTGACAATCAACCGGACCACAGAAAAAGTGAACGTCACCATCGAAATCCCTGCAGCAAATCACTCCTGGGGACTGACTCGATTCAGCAAGAACCTGAAAATCCGTCAACATTGCCAGCTGACGCTCGAGTAGTTCATTCGAGAACGAGGTTGATGTTTATGTTTCTCTAAGTCGGGCAGAAATGCCCGACTTTTTTGTTTTCAGGGCTCACTGCCGGGGAACTGCAATTGTCGTGGATCGCTCTGCGATCCAGGGCGCGAGGCATCTGATCGCGGAGCGATCAACGACTATTCCAGGATAAAGTCTGAGAACACGGCGTGAGTATCAACCACTCGAATGCCGGCCGTTCCCCGGCTGTAGGTGCCATCCTGATGTTCAAGCACCGCATTCCCATTCAGCCGTACTGTAATCCGGTCATCGATGCATGATACTGAGAGTTGTTGACTCTTCGCGGGATCAAAGTCGACATGAGCGCGGGCGAGTTCCTTCCATGAATGGCCATCCATGCGGCCGAGGACTGCCAGTTGAGAATGCGGAATGATTCCCGCAAAGTATCCTCGCTGCGAGTCATAACCAACAGCGGGCGCGGATACTCGAAACAGGATCCCGGCATCTCGCTCGCCTTCCTGAAACAGAATGGACACGGATGCAGTGAAGTTGTTCAGAACAACGTCGTTCAGCACGAGCTTCTCACCACTTCGGTATACGTTCACAGGCGTTTGCGGACGAACTCCAAGATGTACGCCATCTCCATCCTGCATCAGCAGTTGCTGATGACCCAAATAGGACCAGCCATCGAGAGGTGTCGGCGATCGCAGGCTAAGCTCGAAAGGAAATTCGAGAACTCGTTGACTTAGCGAAGGTGGCGAAGGGATGGGACGGCCTGGTGCCACGGGTACTCCGAACTCCGGTGTGCCGTCCGGCTGAAACTCCATCGGCTGAACATAGATCGCTCGTCTCCAGCCTGGATTTCGGTCCTGCTTCGCGTGAAAAATGTGCCACCAGGTCTGATCATTTTCCGCTTTCAGAAAGCACGAATGCCCGACACCGTATGTCGTTTCGGTCGACTGGAATACAGGCTCCTTCGACTTTTTCCAGGACTTAGGGTCGAGTGGGTTGTCTCCGGTGAGTTCCAGCATGCCCAACTTATATGTTGGTAGCCACGAGGCGGCCGTTGAATACAAAACAAATGTCCGTCCATTGTGCTGCAACACCTGCGGGCCTTCATGAAGTCCTCGGGATTCAGGCGTTTCCTCCGTCCGTTCCCAAAGGAAATCAGCGTTGTTACAGATTTGTACTCGGGGCCCGGAAAGTTCCGTGGGACTCTTCATCGGTGCAATATAGAGATACTGTCTGTCGGTCCCCGGGGCATCCCATCCTGACCAAATGGCGAAGCGGGCTCCGTTGTGTTCCAGCACCGTCATATCGATCGCCCAGATGTTGGGCGACTTTCCATCCGAACCGTCTCCCGTTGCAAACGGACCATGCAATGTCCATTTTCCCAGCACATCCGAAGTTTCGCTCTGCAAAACCCAGGCGAGGTGATTTTCATTTTTCCCGTCGGATGCAGCAAAATACACGTACCAGCGTTCATCGATTAAGTGGAGTTCCGGTGCCCAGACTTCCTTCGAATAAGGTCCGGTCTGAGGTGTTTTCCAGATGACGTGGCGTTCGCCCAGCGATGTTAGTGTCGGCGACGTCCAGACAGAAATTGCTCGATTCCCCTCTGACATACACCACAGATATCGGTTTGCGTACGGATCTCGTATGACCCACGGGTCTGCTCCTTCTGCGACTGGATTGACGAACTGAGTTGGCGGTAATGACTCCGAGTCTTCGGATCTGTCGCGAAGTGTGTCATCCTGACCGAGAGCCAGTGAAGTTGTGAGTACGAGGATGAGAAATGGAATGATGAGGAGTTGCATGAATTCACCTTCGACTTCGGCCTGCACCGATCAGGCCTTCAAGTTGTCGTTTCATTTGTTCTGCCTGATCCGGATACTCCTGAATCAGATCTCTGGTTTCGCCGGGGTCAGAATCGAGATCGAATAACTGGTATTTCGGCAGCTCAGTACTGACCAGTCGCAGATTCACATTGCTGGCACGTCCGGAATCACACCGTACGAGTTTCCATTTGCCTGCACGAAATCCAAAGTTCCCGCTTTGCCCATTGTCCTGCTGAATCAGGTGGTCACGTCCTGCTGAGTCATTCTGCCCGAGAAGTACCCCGATGACATTCTGACTGTCGAGGCATGCATCATCCGGTATTGGAACGCCTGTAAGAACTGACAGACTCGCTGCGAGATCCACTGTGCAAATCAACTCATCAGAAAGTCCTGGTTGAATGCGGCCTGGCCAGCGTGTTAGAAATGGGGTTCGAGTTCCTCCTTCAAAGACGTTGTATTTGCCACCTTTATACGGTCCGGAAGGCCGATGGTCGCCAAGCTTCTCAATCGCTTCATCCTGATAGCCATCATCCAGGACTGGTCCGTTGTCACTACAGAAGATCACGAGAGTGGATTCCGTCAGCGAATGCCGATCGAGAATGTTCAGAAGCTCGCCAACGGACCAGTCCAGTTCCGCAATCGCATCGCCGCGAGGTCCCATGTTTGTTGTCCCCTGAAATCTTTCATGTACGGCCCGCGGGACATGCAGATCGTGGGATGCGAAGAACAAAAAAAACGGCTGTTGCAGTTCCTGTTGAATCCAGGCCTCACTGTGTTTGACCCATGCATCAGCGAGATCTTCATCACGAAACCGGGCTGTTGTTCCCCCGGTGTAGAAGCCAATGCGACTGATTCCGTTATGAATTGTTGCGTTGTGTCCATGCGACCAGTTTATTTTCAGTGTATGTCGATGAGTCATTCCGGTAGGATGATCGGCAGATGGCTTCTGATCGCCGACCCACAATGGGTCATTCGGGTTCAGGCCAACAACCCGATGATCGCTCACATACACCTGCGGAACTCGATCATTGGTGGTTGGGAGCAGAAAACAATGGTCAAAACCGATTTCCAGTGGCCCCGGAACAAGTTCTCCATTCCAGTCCGGTCCCTGACCGTCGCCCAGTCCAAGATGCCACTTTCCCACAACCGCTGTTCGGTAGCCCGCTTGTTTCAGTTGTGAAGCAATTGTGACCGTGTTCGGAGGAATAATTGCGGGACCATTCGGTGGTGCAATGCCGGTACCTCTCTTTCGGAATGCATATGTTCCGGTCAGAAACGAATACCGTGTGGGAGTGCAGGTCGATGCCGAACAGTAGCCGCTCGTAAAGCGTCGACCCTCCCGCGCAATGCGGTCAATGTTCGGGGTCATGATAGTTGTCGCGCCGTTACATGACACATCTCCGTAACCAAGATCATCTGCCATGATGACAACGATGTTCGGTCTGTCCATGCTGTAGACGTGATGGACTGTGGCTGCGTTCGCCAACGCGAGGATGAAGGCGACAACCAGGTGTCGCGTGAGATTTTTTGAGCAATTCACAGTGGTGGGTTCCATTGCGGTCCAGAATCCTGACTGTGCCGGAACGGCTGAGACAGCCGCGGGTTTTAGTAGATCGCTGGCTATTGGAACAGTTCGAACAAGTCGTGAGTTGACGAACGCTTTCATTCGGCACACCATTCATTTGCACGCAATTTTGTCGGACATTGCAAAGGCTGCATCATAGCGGGAGTCGGTCGCAGCAAAATGGTCCTTGAAAACTCTGCCGCGGGGGACTGATCAAATGACGGACTTATCGTTTTGCGGAACACAGATTTGCGGAACACAGACGACTGTTGCGATGTTGATCCGTCTGAACGTTTTGTGGATGTCGTTCATGTTTGTGTGTCGCGTTGCCGCGGGAGCAGACTCAGACAATCCGCGTCGGCCGAATATCATCTATATCCTCGCAGATGACCTCGGGTGGTCAGACACCGGTGTCTATGGAAGCCAGTACTACGAAACGCCCAATATTGATCGACTTGCAACTGAGGGAATTCGCTTTACACAGTACCATAACTGCCCGAACTGCCAGCCGACTCGTGCTGCTCTGATGACCGGTCAGTATCCGCCGCGTACGGGGGTCTATACTGTCGGCGGGATTGATCGCTTTGACTGGAAGTCTCGTCCGCTCCGCCCTGTTGACAACGCCGAATCGCTGCCGCTGGATCGAATCACGATTGCCCAGCAGCTCAGGACTGCCGGCTACGTGACCGGGATCTTCGGGAAATGGCATCTCGGGCAGAAGGGAAAACACCATCCCTCGCACCGAGGTTTTGATGAAGCCATCGTAACAATGGGACAGCACTACAACTTCAGGACGGATCCGGTTGTCGAGTATCCTAAAGGAACGTATCTGGCCGATTTTCTGACAGATCGAGCTGTTGATTTTATCCATCGACAGCGATTTCAGCCATTTTTCCTTTACCTGGCTCATTTTGGTGTTCACTCGCCCATCGTTGCCAAGCCCGAGCTTCACGATCGATTTCGAACGAAAGCACCGATTGCCGGGCACCATAACCCAACATACGCAGGGATGATTTACAGTATTGACGAGAGTGTTGGCCGCATTATGAAAGCTCTGGATGAACTTGAACTCTCCGAGAACACAGTTGTCATCTTTTCAAGCGACAACGGAGGCGTCGGGGGTTACGTTCGGGAGGGTCTTAAACAGTCGGGCGACGTAACGGACAATGCACCACTGCGCAGTGGAAAGGGAAGTTTGTACGAAGGAGGAGTGCGAGATCCGTTGATTGTTCGGTGGCCCGGCGTCACCGAGCCGGGACGCCTCTGTGACGTTCCCTCGATACATGTGGACCTGTTTCCAACACTCTGTGAGATTGCCAGCGCAGAACTTCCGCAACAGGTGCTCGATGGAGAAAGTCTGGTTCCCCTGCTCCGTTCGGGCGACGGGACGCTGCGCCGGACCGCGATCTTTCAGCACTTTCCCGGGTATCTGGGTGCTGGCCAGGGCACCTGGCGAACGACTCCCGTCGGCACGATTCAGAAAGGCGACTGGAAACTGCTGGAGTTCTTTGAAGATGGCCGGCTTGAGTTGTATGACCTTCGACAGGATGTGGGCGAGACTCACAATCTTGCCGCATCTAATCCTGAAAAGCTGAAGGAGCTCCACGATGAAATGACAGCATGGAGGAATTCGGTCCAGGCACCAATGCCGACACCCAACGCAGATCGGATCTCTGGGGACAGACGTCGGCAGTAACCATGAGAAAACGAAAAAGGGTGTTCACCTTCTTTTGGAAAGTGAACACCCTCTCAGATTTGTTACAGCGGCAGCAGGCTAGCGACCTCGTCCGCCAAGGCCGATCAGATCGAGGCTGAATTCAATGTGAAGCGTAGCGCCCAGGTCATCGGGTTCGATCGAGATTTCAAGGAAATCGCCGTCTGTTCCGGCAATTGATCCAGCTCGTTCCAGAAGTGCTTCATCGTTCTTTTCGAAGATTGTGACCAGTCGAGCCGGCTGAACAATCAGATAGATCGGAGCTGTCTCTTCGTCGACTTCTTCACTGGTTGAATCGAGAACACTTTTTACCGCACTCAGGTTGCTGTGTCCGATTCCACCAATGACCGAGTTTTTCGTTACCGCCAGGTGAGCGTTCTCGCTGCCCAGCAGTTCATCCTGAAAATCTGCTGCCGGGATGGCTTCGTGAATGCTGGCGCCTTTGTACTTATCGGCATTCAGCTTCAGACGTTCTTTGCCGTCCTGGTTTTGTTCTGCAGCAAGCTGTTCGAGGAGAGGCTGAATGTCGGAAGTCTTTTCGAGTTGCGTAGCTGCGACAAATCCAACCTGATTGTCTTCATTCATCGTCATAAATACGGCTGAATGAAGTTCTCCTGATGATGCAGTCGCTTTGAAGATTGAAATCAGCTTGGCGGCGGCTTCCTGAGCCACTTTTCGAGCTTCGTCATTCTGCAGGTTAATGTCTTCATCAATTTCAGATTCGGCTGATTTCTGAATCTGGTCGAACAGCTGATCGAGGTCTTTCAGGATTCCCGTTGTTGGGTGTGAGATCACAAGAGCAAGAGGAGAGTTTTCCGGAACTGCTGCTGCGAACATCGGAGTCAGTTCCGAAAATGCCTTCATTGAGCCAGCGAGTTCGCTGCCTTCGATGCTGGTGAAACCCAGATCGACGGTTGCCATTCCGGTTTCCGCGTCTACGTCGATACCGATCGTAATGGTCTCGCCTTCGTTCACAAGTGCTTTCATCACTGCCAGCGACTTTTCAAAGCCGAATTCTCGTCCGGCCGCTTCTGCTTCTGTCGCCGGCTGAGGAGAGTTTTCGAGGTTTGCGCGACCTTCGGATTCGACCGTTGTCAGAAAGACAGACTTGAGATTCTCCGGGATATCTGCGATGTTGATGTCCAGTGCAATGTCATAGTCTTCGTTGATGATTTCTGCTGGATTATGCAGTTCATCAAGGGCTCCTTCTTCCGGGCTCGCAAAAAAGTAACCGTCCGAAATAACACCCTGCAGAGGCCGCCCGTTAATGGACATCGACATGATGCCATCGCTTTCTTCGAGGTCCGGCGCAACCGCCTTCAGGACCTCAATGAACGCATCCTGATCCGAGATTGGGAGAAAGATCACGGGGCCTGGTTTTGGACCGTCTTCGCCAACTTCGGCGTACATGCCAAGGGGTTTGGTTCGATCCACGCCTTCCAGTCCTCTGCCTCCCGTCAACGCTTCCAGAAAGCCTTCCGCCTGCTGTTTGATTCCTGGAGTCCCCGTTTTCTCTCCTACGAAATCGGCATCATCGAGCAGCGAATCGACGCTGCGAATTCCAAGCACTGCTGTTGGCTGCTGGGCAATGATCTGGGCATTTCCACACAGACTCAGGATTGCAAAAATCCCTGTCGCCAGTGGACGACACAAACTCTTCATTAGACTACCTCTGCTGGTTCGATTCCGCAGTCATGCAATTGGCGACCACAACACATGGCCCTGTGAAAACGCGGTCTGCGGTGATTTTTTGATCAGGAGTTCAACGTGATCGTCAGAATCATCAGGCCGATCAGAATCAGAACCCCCGCCCCCGCGATCCACCACCAGAGGAACCGTAGCTGCTGATGCTGTTCTTTCCCGGAGGCTTCGTGTCCTGTGCCTGATTCGGCCGGAACTGCCTCACATCCTGAAAGCAGCTGACGCTCGATTCGGCGCAGTATTTCCACAACGGCTGCTGCGCCAGAAGGTCGATCTTCCGGTTTTTTCGACAACAGCAACATTGTGACTGAAGAAAGTTCAGCAGGAATCGTCGAGTCAATCTCAGAGGGGGGCGACGGTGTGTTTTGTGCGATGGCAGCCAGTCGTTCCTCAGATTCCGATCGTCCGAATGGTTCCGTGCCTGTGATCATTCGGTAAAGCACACACCCCAGGCTAAACAGGTCTGCCTGTGGCGTCAGTTCACTGTCGCCAATCTGTTCCGGTGCCATATATCCGGGTGTGCCAGCGACGATCCCCGAAGAACTCAGCTCCGAAGACCACCCTTCCGGACGAGCAAGGCCGAAATCCAGAAGTTTTACCTGATCTCGTCGCGTATCATCATCATGGTTCACCACCAGTCCGGAAGAACTATCCGTGAGATTCAGCGGCATCTCTGCTACGGCCGATTGTTCAAGAAAGATGTTTTCCGGTTTGATGTCCCGATGCACAAGGCCAGCCTGATGAGCAGCACCCAACGCCATCGCCACCTGTCGTGCAATGCGAACTGCAACTGCAGTCGACAACTTCTTTTCACGACGAAGTCGCTCCTCAAGTGTCTCTCCCGTCAGAAGCTCCATCACAAACCATGGGACTCCATTTCCGCCAGAGACGTGATAGATGTTGATGATGTGTGGATTGCGCACGGCCGCAATCGCACGGGCTTCTCGCAGAAATCGCTTCTGTGCGTCGCGATGTTTCAGAAAAGAGGCCCGAATCGTCTTAATGGCAACTCGGCGTTTCAATTCCGGGTCAACCGCCAGATACACAATCCCCATCCCACCCTTTCCAAGCAAGTTCAGCACATGGTAATTGCCGAATCGCTCAGGAAGGAGATTCTCATCAGGCTGAGCCTCCATATCAGAAACTTCCGTAGGCCGCTCTGCATCTTCAGCCTGTACACGACGGCCAGCTTCCTTCAACTGCTCCTTAAATCTTCTCAGCGAGTCCGGTGTCACCGGCAGTTCATCCGGATCACCAGTCGGTATGCTGCTTCGCTTTCGCGCAATCGGATCGTCTGTCAATGAGTCCAGGACTCGCTGACATCGCTCGCATTGCTCAACATGTGACTCAATGATTTTGTATTCGGTTCCGGAAAACTGATTTTTCAGAAACCCTTCCAGAACATCAAACGCGGGGCATGGCACGGAGTTCAGTCCATCATGGTGAGAATTGCCAGGTGATCCGGACTTCTAAAGGGACACTGAGCGGACTTAGTGAGGACTTATTCGTTCAAGCCGATCAATTTCTTCTTTGAGTCGACTGAGTACTTCACTTTTTCCTGAATAGATTGTTGCCACAGAAACGTTCAGCCTCACAGCAGCTTCAGAAGGCGACAGATGCTCCTCTGCAGTCAGCCAGTAGGCATCCCATGTTCGAGGCGAAACGGACGCCTGAATCGTCTCTCGAGCAATCTCATAGAGTTCGAGGTCAAATTCCTGCTCCAGCCGCTGAATCAAATCATCACGCGCTTCAATCTGGTCCAGCAATCCGTGGATAATCTGCGAGTCACCACTGCCTATACCTGCGGCCTTCTTATTGGTCGCAAAATCGTACCAGGCATTGTAGACCAGCGTCCTTAGCCATCCCCGCAGTCGACCACGGGAGGAGTCGTACTGAAACTCACGGAACTTTCTCGCAAGTGTCAGCATAACATTCTGAACAATCTCTTCGGCATCCGCATCCTGCCGAATCCACTTTCGACACCAACGATGCATTTGTGGACCATAACGCTCCACAAATTCAACCCAGGCATTTTCGTCAGTTTCCGCTTTCTGCAGGCGGTGCAGAAGCGTCAAACTGGTTTTGGGTATTGAATCCAACTCTAAACTCCCCTGTCAGCAGATTTCGGCTCAAATCGAAGCAGACAGAACTATGCACTGCAATGTAGGGGATCCGATTCTGTCTCACAACGTTCGAGACTGTGATTCGTACAGGTTGCGTATTGCACCTGTTCGTCTCTGAAATTCGCTCCGATTTGTTGCCTTTCAGAAACAACCGGATCCCACATTTAAGGGTAGGGAATTCCTGTAGTGAACTCTCTTTCTACCTGGGATGATTCAACTCACAGCTCATCCACCGGCGACCGTTCCTCATCGACTTGTTGTGGCGCGAACCACCATCCATTGAGTTGCTGAGTACCTCTCAGAATTCGCTCGAATTTTCCGGAACGATGAATATCGCTGCACGGAAAAAACGCCGTCCACGGTATCTCAAAACGCAGTTCAATTTCTTCCGTCTTCTCCACAACCGTCAGAAGCCGGATCTCTGCCTTCAGAACCTGCGTCTGCGAATCCGCGATCGGTGGTGTTAAATCCAGCAATGAGACGAGCGTCGGCTTGTGGCGATCGAAATATCCAATGAGAGATTCTGCTGAACCTCCAGATCCAGCAGTCTTCACCGGAGCTTCAACAAAAGTCGGCTGTACCGGGGAATTCATCACTCAGGTTTTCGAAGTGTTTAACGGACAGAAGTCTTTGGGAACTCAGGATGCGAAGTTTTTTGGCGGAAACAGGAGTCGTAGTCCATTCAAACACACAAGGACAGTACTGCCCTCATGACCAATGACGCCGAGCGGCAACGGAAGTTCAAAGCCCAGCGCTGCAGCAATCAGAACTACGATGACTGAGCCCGAGAAAATCAGGTTCTGAAGCAGGATCCGGCGTGCTCGTCGTGCAAGTCTCAGTAATCCGGCAATGTTTTCAAGCTTGTCACCCATGAGTACGACGTCAGCGGTTTCCATCGCAATGTCAGTTCCGGCTGCTCCCATCGCAACTCCAAGGTCCGAAACTGCGAGGGCCGGCGCATCGTTCACGCCATCCCCGATCATCATCACGCGGCCTTCCTGTCTCAGCTGCCGGATGACGGCAACCTTATCTTCGGGAAGTAGTTCCGCATGGACTTCGTCAATTCCGGCTTCGTCTGCAATCGCCTTCGCAACGGTCTTGTGGTCGCCCGTCAGCATTACAACTTTCTTCACACCAGCCGCGTGCAGGTCGCGGACCATACGAGACGCTTCGGTTCTGAGTACATCGGCCATTACAAGAACTGCCTGCGCTGTGACACCTTCAGAAGTTCGGATCGCCAGCCACACACACGTTTTGCCCTTCGCCTGAAGAGGACGGGCAAGCGCTGCAAGTTCATCGCGTTTTCCCGCATCGATTTCCCGCATGAGGCGTTCGCTGCCAACAAGATAGCGTATCCCGTCGACCGTCGCTTCAGCCCCTTTTCCCGTTGTGGATTGAAAGTCAATCGCGTTTGGCAGTGTGAGATCAGCCTGCTGGGCACCCTTTACGATCGCAGTTGCCAAAGGATGTTCCGAACGGCTTTCCAGTGCGGCGACCGCCTTCAACAGGTGCTTTGCCTCTTCGGGCATTGCAGAATTGATAACATGAATACCGCTTCGCGTGACAAATTCGGTCAGGGCCGGTCTTCCCAGCGTAAGTGTTCCGGTCTTATCGACAGTGACAATATCAATATGGGCCGCTCGTTCAAGATGTGATCCGCCTTTGATCAGCACTCCTTTTCGGGCCGCACCCCCGATGGCCGACAACACGGTTGCAGGAGTACTGATGACAAGTGCACAGGGTGACGCGACCACCATAATAGTCATGGCGCGATAAAAAGCTTCTTCAAAGGCCTGGCCGAGAATTGTCCAGGGAATGATGAAGACTACAAATGTCAGCACAATCACTCCGGTGGCATAATACTGTTCGGCTTCTTCAAGGAATCTCTGAGTTCCCGATTTCTCTGCCTGAGCTTCAGCGACCAGCTTGACCATTCGCGATAACGTCGAATCTTCGGCTCTTCGGGTCACGCGAATGTCAAGCCCTCCACTCTGATTCAGAGTTCCTGCAAATATCGTGCTTCCCGCAGATTTTGAAACAGGCATCGATTCACCGGTCAGCGAACTCTCGTTCACACTGCTTGAGCCCTCGCTGACAACTCCATCCACCGGTATATGTTCGCCGGGGCGAACAACGACAATGTCTCCAGGCTGAAGGATTTCTACGGCGACGAGTTCCGTGGATTTGCCTCTTCGAACCAGTGCCTGCTCCGGGCGCAGAGTCAACAACGATTCAATCGCCTTTTGAGTCCGCTCCATGGCGTAACGCTGAAGAACGTTCGAGAGGCTGAACAGAAACAGCAAAAGCGCTCCTTCGAAAGGTGCCCCGACAATGGCTGCTCCGATCGCTGCGAGCACCATCAGCACATCCACATCGAGGACTTTCTCCCTCAATGACGCGATCGCAGATACGACACCCTGAAAGCCGCTGAGTGCATACGCCACGACATACAGGACAATTGCGGTCGCGGAGAGACCTCCACGAAGTTCTGCTGTCAGACCTGCTGCAAGGAAGATCAGTCCGCCAAAGCAGGCCAGCTCCTCGTTCAATTGTCCTCCCAACAGTCGGTCGCGCCAGGTTTGATTCCGCTCACTGCGATGAGCTTCTTCAAGAGGCTGAACACTTGCGCCTGTGCGACGAACCTGTTCAAGTACCTGAGCGTCTGGTGCAGCTTTCGTGTCAAATGTCAGACACAGAACTCGCCCCAGATATGTGGCCGTTGCGCGGCGAACTCCAGGTATCTCCCGGACTCGGCGCTCCAGCTTCTGCGCAACAGCCTCACTGCCCGCTCCATCCAGCCGAAATGCAAACTTTCGTAATGCGGCCGACATTTCCGCGGCGTGTTCGTCAACTAATTCCCGTACCTGCTGCTCCGAAAGCCGCTCCGGGTCAAATTCGATCTGGACACTGTCGGTGCCGTCATCGCGATGCACCCCCACAATTCCCTCGTGGTCAACGAGAGAGTGCTTGCCAACAAGGGACTTAACGGGATCATTCGCATCGGTCGACATGGAGGAGGGACCAGTTGCTGCGCTTCAGCAGCCAATTCTTCAGGTGTTACACGATTTCGGAACATTGCCGCGTCGAATCATGACTTTCGATGCACTGAATGTCGAGCCGTTTGAGAAAGTTCAGGATCCTGCGTGAGGTTATGAAATGACGTCATGGACGACATTCCCATGAACGTCTGTCAGGCGGAAGTCCCGGCCGGCATGTCGCCACGTCAGCCGTTCATGGTCCAGTCCCAAAAGGTGCAGCATCGTGGCATGCAGGTCATGGATATGCACCTTGTTTTCCACCGCGTAGTAGCCATAGTCATCCGTGGCACCGTACCGAAATCCAGGCTTCGCACCGCCCCCGGCAAGCCACATCGTGAATCCCTCCTGATTGTGGTCTCGCCCATCGGCTTCGGCTGTCGGAGTTCTGCCGAATTCTCCACCCCACCAGATCAGTGTGTCTTCAAGAAGTCCTCGTGCTTTCAGGTCCTGCAGCAACCCGGCTATCGGGCGATCCACTTCCATGGCATTCTTTTCATGGCCCGCTTTGAGATCGGAATGCTGGTCCCACTGCACTTTATCATCATTGTGTGTCACCTGAATAAAGCGAACTCCGGCTTCTGCAAATCGCCGAGCCATCAGGCACATTCGTCCAAAGTTTGCAGTTTTGGGTTCATCCATGCCGTAAAGCTGCTGCGTCTCTTTCGTTTCTCCGGAAAGATCTTCAATACGGGGCAACTCTGTCTGCATTCGGAATGCCAGCTCAAAGGAACTGATCCGGGCTTCCAGATTTGCATCCGCTCCCGTCGTTTCGAGGTGCTGGTGATTCATGCGGCGCAGTTGTGCAAGCTGGATCTCCTGCAGGTCTTTCGACCAGCGAGAATTCCTGATGTATCGGACAGTCGCCTTCTCTGATGGAATACTTGCATTTCCAATGGGTGTGCCCTGAAACACCGCCGGCAGAAATGCAGAACTCCAGTTATTGATGCCGCCAAACGCAAGTGTCGGACAGATTGTGACAAATGCCGGCAGGTTTCGATTTTCTGTACCAAGCCCGTAACTCACCCACGAACCAATACTGGGCCGAACAAAGTTGTCACTGCCCGTATGGATTTTCATCACCGCACCACCGTGCGCCGGATTAGTTCCGTGGATCGAATGGATCATACACAGGTCGTCAACATGCTTAGCGATGTTCGGAAACAGATCGCTGACCCACAACCCACTTTCACCATATTGGCGGAATCTCCAGGGTGACTTCAGAAGATTACTGGTCGCGTTGAACTGAACTCTGGGCTTGTCAAATGGAAGTGGCTTGCCGTCATCCCGAGTCAACAATGGCTTCGGGTCAAATGTGTCGACCTGTGACGGGCCGCCGCTCATAAACAGGAAAATGATCCGCTTCGCCCGAGCAGGAAACATCGCGGGGTTCTCCGCCAGAGGATTCTGCCGGTTGTTGCCCGGAACATTTTCTGAACGGACTTCGCTTCCCAGCAGGGATGCCAGTGCCAGTGACCCAAACCCAACCGCTGCACGCTGAAGTGCCTGTCTGCGGCCTGGAGTTGTTCTGAAGATTTCCGATTCTTCCCTTTGCGGTGACATATCGCTCTCACTTCAGATAGATGAATTCATTCGAGGCCAGGAGCGTATGGCACAGCACACTCCAGGCCATTCGCTTTCGGACGCTTTCCTCAACATTGAGAGACATCAGAGACGTGTCTGCCTGTGCAAGGAACGCCGAATATTGCTGTTGTTCCTGATCAGTCGCCGGCCGGCCGAAACTCAGTTGAACAAGTCTGGCGATCCGCATCGATTCGGATTCGCTTTCCCGATGGATACGATCGGAAAGTGAATCCGCCATCTGAAGCACAAAGTCGCTGTTCATCATCAGCAACGCCTGCGGTGCGACCGTACTTGTAACTCGATCCCCGGACGGTATTGCAGGATCCGGAAAATCCAGCAGCTGGAATAAGTCATAAACGTTGTTTCGAATCACCGGGAGATAAAGTGATCGTCGGTCGCTCGTATAGTCCGTCAAATCAATCGATGTATGATCGAACAGGTATCCACGGTTTTTAACTTTCAGGACCGGTCCTCCTTGTGTCGAGTCCAGTCGTCCGCTGACTGCCAATAGTGAGTCTCTGACCTCTTCTGCCGTCAGTCTGCGAAGCCTCATGCGACTCAGGAGCTGATTGTCCGGGTCACCCTTGATCACTGTTTCACTCGCCGCGGATGACTGTTGCCACGTGTTCGAATTCAGGATCAGGCGGTGCAGCGACTTCATCGACCACCCGCCGTTCACAAATTCCCTGGCAAGCCAGTCGAGCAGTTCCGGGTGCGTCGGTTTTTCGCCGAGCAGACCGAAATTGTCAGTCGTTCGAACAATGCCACGACCAAAATGCCAGCGCCAAACTCGATTGACAATCACTCGCGACGTTAAGGGGTGGGACGGATCAACAAGCCATCGCGCAAGTTGTTCACGACCACTATGCGTTGAGGGGAATGCAATTTCCTCGCGGCCCCGAAGTACGGACGGTACGCGTCGAGCAACGACGTCTCCAAGTCGAAGCGGATCCCCCCGAAGATGGATGGCAACATCAGAGATTTCATCTTCTGTGACACCCATCGCAGATGGCAATTCAGGACCTTCTTTTTCCTTTGCTGCAAGTTGCTCTCTCAGTTTTCCGAGTTCTGCTCTGGCTTCCGTGGAAAACTCTGATTCCGGGATCTCCACAGTGTCCCCGGATGCCCGCGACGTTCTCAGTCGCTGAACTTCTGCCTCGGTCAGTGAAGCAATTTGCTGTTTCCTTTGAACAATGTCCTGCTCGAATGCAGCCTGAATCTGAACTGCCTCGTCACCAGGCAATTGATGTTCATGCCATTTTGCGACCTTGACATAACTGTCCATCGTCTTTGTGCTGCGGAAAATCCCCGCCAGTCCATAGTAGTCGTCCGCTCCGATCGGATCAAACTTGTGATCATGACATCGCGCACATCCAAGCGTCAGTCCCAGAAAGACTCGACCAACCGAGTCAATCTGTTCGTCAACGATATCCATTCGCATTCTGGGCTGATCGACTTCGGCAAGAACTTTGGGGCCAATCGAAAGGAATCCGGTTGCCGTTAACTGCTGCCGTCTTGTGTGCGGATCGTCGGCAGTCAGCAGATCTCCCGCTAACTGCTCGATCAAAAACTGATCGAAGGGCTTGTCCTCTCGAAACGACTCAACCACATAATCCCGATATCGCCATGCATTGCCATGTGCAATGTTTTCGTCCAGTCCATTGGAGTCGGCATAGCGGGCCACATCCAGCCAGTGTCTGCCCCAGTGTTCTCCGTATGCCGGTGTCTCCATCAGGCGATCGACAAGGTGTCCATAAGCATCCGGTCGATCGTCTGCCAGGAAAGAGTCGACTTCTTCAGGGGTTGGCGGAAGTCCCGTCAGATCAAAAGTCAGTCGGCGAATCAGTGTGACTCGGTCGGCCGGCGGTGATGGCGCTAAACGGGCTGCTTCCAGCTTTGCCAGAATGAAACGGTCAATCGGTGTTCGAATCCAGCTTGTTTCGATCACCTCCGGTGGCTGCGCGTCTGCCAGGGACTGAAATGCCCAGTGATTTGGATCGCGTGTTATCTGAGTGCTGATTTTGCCATTCGGATAGTGGGCCCCGGTTCGGATCCACTCCTCGAGTGCCTCAATCTCCCGGTTCGTCAGCTGTCCTTCCTCCGGCATCGCAGGCGCATCGCCCTGATGACGAACAGCCTGAATCAACAAGCTCCTTTTTGCATCGCCGGGCACGATTGCGGGGCCGCGATCTCCTCCCTTAAGCAGTGCTTCCCGGGAATCCACTCGCAGTCCTGACCACTGCTTCTTTTCTCCATGACACCGCTCGCAGTGCTGAGTCAACAATGGTCGTATGTGCGTTTCAAACTGTCGATTGGCTGTCTCCGGCGATGTCTCGTCAACTGCCAACAGTCGCACTGGAAACAGAATCGCGATGATCAGTATTCGAAAACCGGATGTTACATTCATGATCTGTCCCGTGTTCGATTCTTCGTCCCGTCGTTGATCGCTAATTGTCGATCGCAAAATGTTGATCGTTGATCAGGTGTTATTCCTTCAGACGATCTTCCAGCCATTTCCAGGCTTCTTCCCGAACTTCCGGGGGAAAATCATGTTCGCAGTCAGGGTACTTTGCGACAAGTGCGTTTTGGTCAGCTTTGTAAATCCCGTACGCTTTTTGTGATTCCTCGATGACTTTGCGTACACCGGGGTTGTCAAAATTTGAATCCCTCAGTGGTGCATTCACAAATACGCTTCTGGGGGCAATCGCTGAGAAGACTTCGTGGAAGTCAAATGGAACCCGGTTTGGATCATTTCCATAGAGATCACGAATTCGTGGCATATATCGATCGCTCGTCCACCCAGCCAGATTGCCCTCATAATAGTGATGAAACGCTGTAAAGCCACAACTGGTGACGGCTGCCCGGATTCGCTGATCAAAGGCTGCCGTAAACAATGTGTTGTGACCACCCAGAGAATGCCCCACGCAGCCGATCCGGTCCGGGTCGACTTCCGGAAGGGATTCCAGAACATCAATCGCTCGAACATTGTTCCAGATCGCCTTCATTGAGCCACTCTTGTAGTGCGAGCCCTTTGTTCTGAAGTCATATTCGTAATCGCCAAACGAAGGGTAGTCGGGGACAACGCAAACGAATCCTCGCTGTGCCAGTTCATGGGCGTAGTGCAGATTTCGACTGCCTCCGAGCCCCGCAGGTTCCCCTTTGCCAATTCCAATCGTCTGATGCAGGCACAACATTGCGGCACCCCGATCGGCCTTTCCATTGGGAATCAATAACCACGCCGGAACTCGATCATCGGGTTCCGAAGCAAACGAAATTCGCTTTCGGAGATACCCGTCCGCCATTTCTTCCGACTCAACTCTGATATCCAGAGGGACTCTTTGTTCCGGTGATGGGAACGGTCCCATGGCTTCCATCATCCCATCGAGAATATGAGCTCTGCGGATCCCCATCTGCTCGGGTGTTGTAATTGGCGTTTCCTGATCACTCGCGTCTCGCAGCATCATGACTTTCGTATGATCCTTATACCGACTCGCCGAAGGCTTCACTTCATCAGATGTAAGGATGTGAGAATCTGTCGGAACTTCTGTTCCTGCATTTACACGCAAATTCTCCAGCAGGAAGACTCCACATCGATCTGCACAGATGAGATCGATGTCGCCGTCCTGGTCAATGTCATCTGCTTTTGGATCAAGCCCAAATCCGACGCCCTGCCCTTCGGTAATCTGATGTCGACTCCAGCTGCGCCGCTGCGCGTCGAAGTTATACCAGTAACCTCGAAGGGGATTCGATTCCCCAACATCTTTACCATCGTGACCCAGATATCGCGAACCTGCGATCAGGTCGTCACGACCGTCGCCATCCAGATCGGCCGTCAACAGACTGTGCGCCTGGCTCCATTCGGTGTCGATCGCATGCCGCATCCAGCGTCGCTGTTGATCCTCTTCCTGCTGTTGTTCGAGCCAGTACAATCCAATTCGGTGACCACGTCCCCAGACGATATCCTGATCACCGTCCTGGTCAACATCGAACGCAAGGATCGGGATGCTCGCGTCTCTCCAGAGTTCAAACTCGTTATGAAAGATCCACCGATCCGAGATTCGATCTTCAGGTGCCTCAGCCCAGCCATGCTGACCAATGATGTCTCCCCGCCCATCTCCATTGACGTCTCCAAATCCGATTCCATGTGCCGCGAGCTCATCCGGCAATGAGTGGCGCTGCCACACCGATGATGTCCCGGGGACTGCCGCCGGCTGGAATCGCCACCATCCCGAGAATTTGACTCCGTTTGGCAGAATGTCCGGCTGACCGTCTCCGTCAATATCGCAGAGTCGCCCGGTTTCCATGGCCCCCGGCCGATCAATGGTGTGGGTTGTCCAGCGTTCTGCTTTCTCCAGGTGCAGACCTGGATGCTCAACCCAATACATCGATTCGCTTCGATAGTTGACACTGATGAAGTCCGTGAAACCATCTCCGTTTACGTCGAGCGGCAAATGCGAATAGTCATCGAATCGCCCGCGAATGACTTCCACGTCGCGAACAAAATGAGGTGTCCACGCCGGCGCTTCATACCACCAGCCACCTGCGATGATGTCTTTGGTGCCATCTCCATCGATGTCAGCAATTGCACAGGAATGATGTTCCGATCTCGGATTGATGGCAATCACGCGGAACTCAGGATCCGCGGCAGCAAGAAGCTGCGAATGGACCACGATTCCAGTCAGCAGGCAAAGCAGAATTCTGCTATTGAATTTCATGGTTCGTCGATTCATCCAATTGTTCCCTTTGTACTCAGGCGTTCGAATTGTACTCAGGAGTTCAAAGTCCTGTTGGTCTGCGAACCTCGACATCGTTGGGTTGAGGTGAACCTTCAGTGGATCTTCCATTGCTAATCAGCGTCGTCATCGTCTGTGACAGTTTTTGAACAACGTCCGGGTGATCAGCAATCACGTTGCTGGATTCCGCAGGGTCATTCTCAAGGTTGTACAATTGCCATGGCGGAAGGTCTTTTTCCGTTCGTTTTTGGCCAGGCCTGGGTTCACTCCAGCCACCTGAGTCCGCGCAGAAGATCAGTTTCCATTGAGCTTCACGAATCGCAAATGAACCATTGATACTGTGGTGAACGACCGGCGGACGTGTGCTGATCTGCTGACGATCTATCGTCGGATTCTTCAACTCTGAAAAGAAGCTGATGCTGTCTTCGCCGGAATCCGGTGGCAGCTTTACTCCGACAATTTCCGCAACAGTCGCAAAAACGTCGGTCAGGCATGTTGTCCGGGAAGAAAGACTGCCGGGCTTTGTGACTCCGGGCCAGGATGCAATCAGGGGAATTCGGTGTCCGCCTTCAAAGATGTCGGCTTTGTGGCCCCGAAACCCGGCACTGGGGTCATGTCCATGTGCCCTGAGTTCCCCGAAGTCCGCCTGAGGCGAACAGCCGTTGTCGCTGGTCACAATCAGGAGAGTGTTCTGCAGAAGCCCATTCTGTTCAAGCGACTTTCGGATTTGTCCGATCGCATCATCCGTCTGCATTGTGAAGTCAGCATACGCGTTGAGACCGCTTTTCCCCTGCCACTCCGTTGCAGGCAGAATTGGCGTGTGGGGTGATGCCAATGGAATATAGAGGAACAAGGGAGCCGCGCGATCATTGCCCGAATCTCTGGTCTTCGTCGCATGTGTCTCAATAATACGGACAGATTCTTTCAGCAGTTCGGGCAAGACATCTGCCGCGTCAAAGCCAGGTACGGCCGGGCCTTTGCGAGTACGCCCTGCGTCTCGTTCAAAGAACATTACAAAATCGCGATCTTCAGTGGGGTTTTCGGTAAGCCGATCGTTTCGAATCCAGGCGTACGGCACCATATCCAGCGATGCACTAATTCCAAAATACTCATCAAATCCAGCAGAAACGGGCCCGTGAGTTGCGGGTTGCGAATAGTCCACGTTCCAGACCTGCTCACGCGATTCAATGGTGTTTTCACTGACCTGTTTTCCAGGATGCACAACCCAGTTCATTCCAAGGTGCCACTTTCCAACACAGGCGGTTTTGTACCCGGCTGACTTCAGCATCGATGCGAGCGTTAATCGGTTGGGGGCGATGAGGGCCGGGCTGAGTCCTCCGAGAACGCCATTCTGCAGGCGAGTCCTCCAGGCATACCGGCCCGTCAGGAGTCCATATCGTGTTGGCGTGCAGACAGCTGATCCACTGTGAGCATCCGTAAATCGCATTCCGGTTGCGGCAATATGATCCAGTTCGGGAGTGCGGATTTTTGATTCCGCATGAAAACATCGGACATCTCCGTATCCGAGGTCATCGCAGAGAATCAGTACAATATTGGGTTGCGAATTCCTGTGATCATCTCTGTGAGAGGAATTATCAACATTGGCTTCAGCGACTGCGGGTGCTGACATCATCCAGGCAAATGCCAGAAGACAGTTCATCAAGACACCTGCTGATTTCATACTGGATTCCCGCTCAAGAATGTCTGCTCGATGGATTACCCCAGCCTGCCAAACTGCTGATCCAGAATTCCTCGCGTCAGCGTCAGCGACGTTGGCCGCCCATGCGGACAGTGGTGCGAATCCTGAACAAGATGTCGCTGACGCAAAAGTTCTCTCATCTCTTCAATCGTTAACCGCTGGCCGGACTTGATGGCCGCCCGACATGACATCGTATGCAGCATTCGGTCCAGGAGGTCGCGACGTGTTGTTTTGCCATCGGTCTGTTCGAGTTGTTCGGCCAGATCACGCACGATCTGAACGATGTTTCCCCGCGGTATCAGGACCGGATATGCGGTCAACAACATCGTTGTGCCACCAAACTCCTCTATTTCAAATCCGCTTTCCTTCAGCAAATCCGAGTATTCGAGCAGGACCGCAGCCTCCTTGGCGCTGCATTCAATCGGGTCGGGAATCAGAAGCCGCTGTCGTTCTACCCCGCCCGCAAGAATTCGCTGCCGAAGGTGCTCATACAGGATTCGTTCATGCAGAGCATGCTGGTCGATCACTTCCAGACCCTCACTGCTGGCAACGACCAGATAACAGTCATAAATCTGAAACGCACGAAACTCATCAGCAATGACTTCTGTTCTGCTGACGTCAGTTTTGCTGACGTTCGGCCTGGTGACTTCCGCGGGCTGATGTTCAGACGCTGGACTCAGTTCCGTTTGTTCCGGGGCAACAGGCGTATCCCACGGTTCAGGGACGGACGGCGAACCTTCGATCACAGCTGTATGTGCGATTGGTGCAACGCCCGGTGGCTGAGCAGGAATGGCGGTTGTTGACGCCCAGAGATCCAGTTCGCGCCGATTTGCTGTCGATGACCCAAACGACGGACTATTGAACGATGGACTGGCCAGGGATGAGCTGCCAAACGGCTTAAACGGTGGGGTTGGCTGAGTTCGCTGAGATGCGACATCGATCGCAGGGCGAAACTCCAGAGCAAGGAATTTGTCTCGCAGGGTTTTGAGCAGTTGTCGGTAGAGTATCTGACCGTCCTGGAATCGAACCTCACTTTTTGTCGGATGCACGTTGACATCCACAAGTGCCGGAGGCATTTCCAGAAACAGAAAACTGACGGGATGTCGTCCGACCATTAACAAACCGCGATACGCTTCTTCGAGAGCATGCTGAAGGCTGCGATCATTGATACAGCGGCCGTTCAGGAACAGATACTGATTCTTCCGAGTTGACTTGCTCAGCGACGGTTCGCCCACATATCCCCACAGACGAATGGATTCGCCGGTTGGAAGTGTGGACTCGGATTCAACCGGGATCAGCTTGTCGGCAATTTCACTCCCATAGAATCTCCGTATTCGCTCCAGCGGGCTGTGAGAGGACGGCATTTCGTAGACCAGCTTGTCGTTGTGTCGCAGTACGAGATGCAGTGCCGGATTCGCCAGTGCAACACGAGAAAAGTTCTCTGCGATGTGTCCAAATTCGGTTGACGACTTTTTCAGGAACTTGCGACGCGCCGGAGTATTGTAGAAGAGCTGATGGACTTCGATCACTGTCCCTGCCGGGCATCCACAGTCACGATGAATTGTGATCTGCCCGCCCTGACATTCAAGTTCCTGGCCAACCGCATCTGCTTCCTGGCGTGTTCGAATTCGAAATCGACTGACCGATGCGATCGACGCAAGTGCTTCCCCGCGAAATCCAAGTGAACTCACATGGTCGAGATCGGCGTCGCTGCGAATCTTGCTGGTGGCATGGCTCGTGACAGCGAGCAGCATATCGTCACGATGAATGCCTTCGCCGTTGTCGGAAATCCGGATGAGCTGCATTCCGCCGTCCAGAATGTCAACTTCAATCCTTGTCGACAGGGCGTCAACACTATTTTCAAGCAGCTCTTTGACGACGGATCCCGGGCGCTCGATCACTTCGCCCGCGGCGATGCGGTTAACAACCTGTGCGTCCAGCTGCTGAATCCGGCCCATGCAAATCAGTTCTTCCGGGAGGTCTGTTCGCGGCCGCAGAGCTGACAAATCCACAGGCCGCTTTTGGTAAACCGAAAGTTTAACAAAACCTAACGATTTGTCTTCAGTTCGCCGGGAATCTCCTGAGACTCCAATAGCCCTTGTCAGATTCCGGCCTGATCTTTCAACAGTGCGGCATGTTCCTGCTGCGGTGTTGCCGGTCCGTCCGCAGACGCCGACTCACCCTGGCTCTCACGCGAAACAGCTGCTGCTGCTTTGGCTGCATCCTGGGCGGAGACCTTTCCATGAAGATTGAACTCGTCAATCAGCTCCTTACGGCGCGCGGCGACAGCCTTGTCGAAGACATGAAGTACATCCATTGCTCGATCGCGAGATGTAATCAGCCCAATGATCAGGTATTGAGTAATCGCCAGCAGATAACAGACCCAGCCCACCATCCAGCGTTCCCAGTGCCGCTGATAGATCACATCAGAGAATTGTGCGTCCGAGACCAACAGACATGCCTGCTCTCCCGTTGTGAATACGCAGCACGGGGTCGTGATCGGGCCAATGCCTGCATAGACGGAACTGGCCAGCACATTCTGGTGAATCCGCGATGTGTCAGAATCCAGCATAATAGGCAATTGTGCACCAACAATCGCGCACATCATCGCCAGTACCGGAGATGACCGATTCAAATGCTGACAGATGATGCCCTTCAGAATGGCCCACTTCTGCTTCCAGAGCTGAATCGGCATACTTCGTCCGGGCTTAAGTTTTGGAGGACCCGGGTGGATCACCGCAAAGATCTCCTGGTCAGGCATGGTCTGAATCACGCCGATTGCCAACATTAGTCGCAGCCCCATCGTGAACCAGTCTGCTCGGTCCAGCCAGTCCAGATGAGTCACCCAGCCGAACAGCAAGTGTTCCATGTTAGCGGTCGCGGCCAGCAGCAGAAGGGATGCCCGAAACCACTGTTCGAGGTCCTTCTCCAGCTCGTCGTTCATGTCCTGAAGCCGAAAGACCCGCCTCATCAGAAACCGAAAGACAGGGATCGCGATCAGCCCCACAAGGACCCGGGTGACGGGACGGAGCATCGACTGAAAGAGCGGCAGATTCATGAGTGCTCGAAACAGGCCGCCCACGGATTCTTACCTTCATCCTGCAGAGTCTGGGGATTTCGAAACTCGCTGCTACAATCTCCGGAAACAGCGAGCCAAACAGTGTTCTTTCGGGAACTTTAGCTCCTGAAGCCGTTGTCAACCACCTGACTTTCAGCTGTCAGGGCATTGTTCAGACCGACTTCAGACCATTTTGTTCACAAAAACGCCGTCCAGTCCTCAGGGATCACTCAGAATGTTTGGAATTGACGGACCGACAAATTATGACCTGAATTTCCGGATTTTTGGAATTCCGGTCACCGTTCAACCCTGGTTTTGGCTGACTGCAGCCCTGCTCGTCTGGGATGGCACCCGGCTTGAAATGGTGCTGCTCGGAATCATGTGCGTATTTGTTTCGGTCCTCGTTCATGAGCTGGGGCATGCCATTATGGCTCGGCGTTATGGCTTCCCGTCTCAGATCGTGCTCCGAATGTTCGGTGGCTACGCAACAACCGGGCATCTGCCTCCAAATCGACAAATGGCAGTGGTCTTCGCCGGACCTGCGGCAGGTATTGCTTTCTTTATAATCGTCGATGGCCTCCTGTTTGCCCTTTCAGCGTTCGCTCCGCACGTCCTTCGGGATTACGTGGCAGTACAAACGGTTCTCATTCTTCTGCTGTTCACCAATCTGATCTGGAGCATCATGAATCTGATCCCCGTATCGCCAATGGACGGTGGTCTGATTCTTCAGGCATGGCTCAGAAAGTCACGCACAAAGCTGGCTGCAAAACGTGAGCTTCAGATTTCAATTGCAGCGGCCGCGATTGTTGTGCTTTGGGCACTCTTCTGCATTCAGTCGGAGAAGAACGGAAATCCGATGCCACTGATTCCCCTGCCCGCGTGGCTGTTTCCTCATGGCCCGCTGAATGCAAACGCGATCGTCCTCAGCATTCAGCCTGATCCGATGTTCTTCGGAATTCTGTTCGGCTACCTGGGGGTCATTAACATCGTGGAATATCAGAAACGCTATTCACGATAATGTGCTACTAATTACCTTTTATGTTGGCCTGCGAAGCTTCTTTGCGAGCTTTGTACCACTCGATCACCACCGGGATCACGGAGACGACAACGATCCCCACAATCACCAGATGAAAGTAGCGTTTGACGATGGGCAGATTGCCAAACCAGTAGCCTGCCAGCAGAAACATCACAACCCAGCAAATGCCGCCGCTGATGTTGAACATCCAGAATCGCATGTGATTCATCCGCCCCACCCCCGCAACAAATGGAGCGAATGTGCGAACGATGGGCATGAATCTCGCCAGGAAAATTGCTTTACCCCCGTGCTTCTCATAGAAGGCCTGAGCACGCAGCAAATGGTTGCGATTCAACAATCGCGATGATTCACTCCTGAAGACTTTCGGGCCAATGGTTCTTCCTGCCGCGTAGTTCACCGCATCTCCAAGAATCGCTGCGACAATCAGCAATACGGTCATTAGTGGAAGACTGAGCGGGCTGCCTTCAACCGCAATCAGGGCACCAACAGCAAACAGAAGTGAGTCGCCCGGTAGAAACGGTGTCACGATCAACCCCGTTTCGCAGAAGATCACAGCAAACAGGATGACATACATCCAGTTGCCAAGTCCTTTCGAAAGCTCATTCAGATGGACATCGAGGTGGAGAACCAGGTCGATTAACCATAACGTCAGCTCTTTCATGTATCCCGCCCTGAATGCCCCGCCCGAGTTTCTGTTGGTTTTCGGCAACAGTGTCGCCGATTAACAGCATCGTAGCCCGCGATCATCCGTCTGTTGAGTCCATTCAGGGATTTCGTGTGGATCCCGGGATTCCAAAGAATTCGATGTTAAGATGTGCAACGGTTGTAAGGCGTGTTTGTTCCCGGAACTTTCTCGATGGACTTCAGCTTCGATGGATACAAGCTTCGATGCTCGTCTGAAATCTGCCGTCTCAGCCGGAATTCATCATTCTGCACTTGCAGCCATTGTCTCGGTTCTGGACGCAGCCTCAGATGCTTCAACACTTCGCGAAGCAATTTCTCATCACTGCAGAGAAGTGCGCAACGCGAGTTTGTCCTGGTCCATCAGGTGTGGTCAGCAACAACGGCTTCTGTCTCTCGTATTTGATGCACTGGATCAGGGGAGCCTTGAAAATGAGATCGATGCGTTGTTGCTCGACTCACTCTTGATATTGTTGTTCGCTGATGATCATATCAAAGCTCATTCTGCTGATGGTTCATCGCGATTGTGGGAAGAACATACTCAACTGCTGCCCACTCTCAAGGTATTCGCTCAAACTCACGTGAATCCGCGGATCCGCGAATCTGCTGCACGGATCGTGATCCTGTTCGGCGTCGTTCTCGAGCCCTTGTTGCATTGGCGACTGTATTCAATCTATCAGGCTGACAATGAAAAGGTTTTCTCCAGCCTGTGCGATGCAGCGGTTCAGTGCTTTGAGTCCCGCAACGGTCGGCTATGGCCAGCATTCGGGTATGCTCTGACGGCCGAACGACTTGTTTGGCTCGCTGACAAAAGGCCCGCATTCGCACAGTATTGTGCAGTTGAGTTTGGATTTATGCATCCGGCTCTGGAAGACCTTCCCCGTGACCTGTGGGCGGTCGGTCTTTCCGCAGTCGATTGTTCAATGTCAGATTTGCCGGCCCAGGCAGTTCGAGCAGATACCGATGGACTGGTGAGCATTCTGCAACGCAGGCTCCTTGGGCTGATACCAACGACTGAGTCGAAGACATCTGAAACCGCTTTGTTAGAACGGTTGAAAACGAAGAGAGATTACTCACATGGAGTACTTCTGGCCGCGATTCGGCAGATCGAGCGAGTTCAGGTGCGTCAAATGCTGGCAACCCACGACTTCAATCGTGGATTTCCCGATCAGCGTCCAGCCCTGTTCAGGTTTCTTAACCGCCCGACATCGATGCTCGTTGAATCTGTACTCAAAGGATCCGAATCACTGGCTAACGAGTTGGACGTTCGGTCGGATTGGCGTCTGCCGTTTCTCCTCGATTATGCGGCTGCTTTACTCGCAGAAACCGAGGACTTACGTCTCCACGAATTCGTTCTGCTTCGGGGACGCTGGCGAGCGATTCGGGATTCCGGATGTCACAATCCTGATGAGGTAACGCTCGGTCGGACAGATGCAGGTGTTGTTCGATGTCCGGCCGCTCTGTTCAGTGTGTTACCCTCAGATCGGATCGCAAAGGCTGTGGTCTCGTCGGCTGTGAGTTCTCCTGCATTGAAGGCTCTGTTTCGAATCCAGAACCTATTGCCATCGAGCAACTGGAGTGGACTCCTTCAGAAGGATCTCGAACTGGCCGATAACGCCGGTCAGCGATGGTTGACGCCCATCGGCATTGAGGTGCAGATCCCTCGCACAGATCTAAATCTGGTACTCGGCTGGAAAGAGCTGTTTCGCAGTTGCGGAATCCATTGCCCTCAACGGCCTGAGTGCCATACAATGTTCGAAATCGCATGCCCACCCGGAGCGCACTGGTCGTCGTCTGCCGGAATACTTGACTGGGTGATTCGATCCACACTGGCAGTCGGAACTCAGGACCTTGCTGTTCATGTTTCGCTCCAGGGTGACCTGGGGACATTTGCGGCACCCCTGGCATTTGTCCAACTGTTCCTCAATCAGTCGACCGCACTTAAACGCCGCTCAGAACGATCGGCTTCACTGGTCATGAGTAAGGGATTGGTCTGTCGCAATCATGAAATTGTTCGCTGCCACTGGACTTCAGCAGCATCCGTGCGGACGGAGTTCCGAGTTTTCCTGTACCCTTTCTACAGCGACGGCGTTTCCGAAGCCGCTCTTCAGCAGGTCTGCAGCGGGATTCGAGAAACACAGTTGCTTGCTTCTGCATATCTCGCGACCAATGCCGGCCTTCGGCAGACAGCTTTTCGGTTCGCTGCCGCTGTGAAGCAGGCCGCAACGGCAGTCTCAGACACCATGGCCAACTATCTGGATTCGGATGTTTATGGGGCAACCGGCGACTTCAGAGCTCACGATCTGATCGGGCTGCTTCCGATTGTGGAGTTGCGTGAACGAGCAAACGCTGAGCTGACGTCAGAACAGCGGCAGCGATTCGTCGAGCAGTTGCGGCAGATTCGAAAGACTCATGCCGATGAAGTCGAAATGTACGACTCGTCCGGCTATCGCTGACGCGGATGCTTCAGGAGAACTCGATCATCTTCAACAACGACCTCTTCAAAAAAGTCCCCGAAGATGTCACTGAAGAACTGCAGCGCGGGTTGCCTGCTGGCTTTGACCTGTACAAAGTTTGTCAGCAAAGTCTGGACCTGTTCTGACATTTCGTCTGCAATTTCGATCGGGATGCCCTGCTTTCGAAATTCCCGGATCAGCGCACCGATTGTGGCACGTTCTACCTGAAGAGTAAACAGGCGTTGTTTGATTCCAGCGGGCGGTACCAGTTCATTGGGATTCTGCGTCGGCTCTTCGAATTGTCTCTGGGTGCTGGTCCACCAGAGATGTCCTTCCAGATTCGCCTCCACCTGAGCCCGGTCTCCGGTCCAGCGAACATCAGCCGAGATGTTCACTGCCTTTGCGTCCTCTTCAATTTTCTCTCTGAACTTTCGATCGATCCGGTAGACTCGCCGCCACGTCACATTTGTGTCTGGTGCCGAAATTCGAAATTGACCGTCGGACAGTTCGGGCTGGATTGTAAGGTCAAACTGATTCAGGACAGTCAATGCGCACCGTTCAAACGACATAGCGGGCAGCCGAAGTTCACCCCAGAGATCGTGAGGCACGTCGTCCAGATTGACGAACACCGTTCCGGATTGCTGCGACAGATCTTCCAGGATCTCACGCGGTGAAGTCAGTTGCTGCCAGTTCAGGGTGTAATTTCGTTGAACTTTGGCAAGACTGTCCGCCTTCCAGCGACCCTTAACCAGTTTCATTTGCTCATCAAACAGATCCGGCAACAGGGAATACCGTCGTGCTGCCTGACGCGGCGCAATGTAGAGCAATTCGCCAGACTGCTCGTAGGAAGCCTCTTTGAGCTGTTGAGTGATTTCATTGACGACAGATCGAAGAGTACCGCCATCAACTGAGAATTCACAAAGCTGGTGCGGGTCCAGCCGACGATCGCGAAGCACGGTGAGTCCTGATTGCTCTGACAATCGTCTCAGCTCAGTGTCCAGCGAAGTACCCGAAGAATGCCAGCGAGTTGACCGGTTCAGAACATCATCCAGCTTTTCCTGACCTTGTTCACGTTGTACCCGTTCACGCTGTACCGGTTCGCGTTGCACGAGTTGAAGATGCGAGCCTTCTCCTGAAGATTGATGTGCTGGGGGAGCAGATTCAGCTGCGGGCACAATCAGGTTCACAAGGGTGAGCATGAACCCATGTGTCCGCAGGATCTGTCGCAACTTGGGATTCATCAGGAAGAACCGCTTTGATGGAACGAAAAAACCGCGAGCAGAACTCCGCTCGCGGTCATTCATGATTTCTATTGGACGACCGCTGCTGCAAGCTTAACAGCTTGCGGTTGTCAGTGCACGGCCCAATTCTTACTGGAACAGTGTTCGGCGAATCCAGGCGTTCTTTCTTCTTTCGAGTTCCATGACTCGTCCAAAGAACGACTGCTGCCGACGTTGAACCGGTCGGTAGTTGACAACCGGCGCCGGAGCCTGGGTTGTCTGAGAAACAGTCTGAACACCTGTCGTTGCTGTCGTTGTGACTGGTGCAGCAATTGTTTCGGTTGTGTTCTGATCAGCGTGTGTTGCGGCTGCGGTCAGGACGACGGCAGCAGCAAGAAGAGCAAAACGGCGCATTCAGGAAACCTTTCACAGAAGCAAACGTGTGTCGTGGATACTACGTGCGATCATTCTCAGGATCAGCGCGGGGTGTGAACTCAGCCACGCTGGCGAAAACTGAATCGGCAATTTGTGCCGCTGGACTGCAGAAATTTGCATTCTCTGCCAGCGTCCACCGTTGCTCTGAAGCGATTCTGCTGGTCAGGCAGGATTCTCATGCGTGTCGAGCCCGCTACTTTCGAACCGGGATCATTGAAAGTAGCAAAGTTGCCCATGTGGAGTACACGATTCCATCGATGCCCCGCCCCCACCAGACAACCGCACGGTCAAACTCGGGGTTCAGTCGGCGAATAACATAGATCTTCGCTTCCAACGGGGCGTCTTTCATTCTCCTGCCCAGTTCCATCTCAATGTCTGTGGCAACTTCGGGCGAAATCTCCTTCGCAACCAGCTTCAACTCCTCAAGTTCCGGATTCGGCGGTTGATCTGCGGGCGAAACCCCTGCCTGTCCAGTGACTTCCGCTGACTCGCGAATCCACGATGAGATCTTAAACGGGATTTGCACCATCATGCCGTTATGAATGAGGACAACACCAAAGACACCAACCGTCCATACCGCGAACAACTTCTGCCGAATGTCGGTCAGAGAAAATACGGCTCGAATCGGTATCACGACTCCAAGGAACAAGAGTGCTCCAAGGACAGAGCGGACCATCACCGAAGCGGTGATCAGTCCGATGGAACAGCCTAAGGCAACAAATACACCGCACAACGCAATACATCCGCCAGTCAGCAGTGCTTCCGCTTTTTCTTTTCTGTTGAGCACGAGTCTGCCAAACCGATCGGTCATCAACAGCAGATTAAACAGTGATGACGACACCCATGTCAGCCAGACAAACAGGATATATGCGAGCGCAAGAAATGGAGCAAACATCGCTAAACCCGGAATCGCCTGAACCAAAGACTGCAGTAGTCTCTGTCCGAAGACAATTCCAAGCACCAGCAATACCTGGACTTTGGGGGGGAAGCGGTTGAGCCACAATACAAAATACAGCACCCAGCGATAGAGGAAGTTCTTTGACTTCATCGCTTCGATGGTTCCGCGGCGAGCCCACGCAAGATTCGGATTCAGGCGAAGAGCTTCTCCAAAGTGGACAAGCGCTTTCTGCGGATCACCAAGCTGAATCTGCCTCCATCCCTCATTGGCATGTGAAAAGGCGTCATCGGGATTCTGCCTCAGACTTTCGACGATTGTCTCTCCAGCTTCCGCCTTTCGTCCAAGTCGCGTCAATGCAAGCGCTCTAAGATTCAGGCACTGCAGGTCTTCCGGGTCGACTGCCAGCCCGTTATCTGCGGCATCAAGGCAAGCTTTCCACTGGTTGTCATTGGCTTCAATCGAGCTAAGCCTCGCAAAGTACTGCGACGCGTGCGGAGCGATCCGGATCGCGGCGGAGATTGCTGTGCGAGCTTCTTTCAGGCGGTTTCGTGATTCAAGCACACAGGCCAGTGCATAGTGTCCCAGTGGTTCATCGGGAGCATGGAAAATCGCCTGCTTCGCTTCGTCGGTTGCGTCATCGTACTGCTTTAACTCGTCAAGACACATGCTGAGAATTGCATGAGCTTCGGCGTTGGAAGGTTCTTCCGTCAGTGTCAGTCGCAGGAGCGGAACAGCCATTTCGTAGCGCGACTGCTGGAACAGAAGGATGGCCCGCTGAAGGTTTGCATTCATTTGATCAGTTTCAGATAACGAAGAATGTCGTCATACAGGCCACTCTGGTTCGAATACAACGCGTAGTTTCGAGCGGACGTAAACCAGTCCTTTGTTGATGATCGAACGCGACCGACGGCCGCCAGCAAATCACGTGTTGTGATCGGCTCCGGTCGCCCTGTCTTCATGGCCTGCTGAAGCTTGGCTTCAATCGTCTGGTCAACGACCAGTTTGAGATCAGCACCGGAGTAGTCTTCGGTCTTCTTTGCTACAGCATCATGGTCGATGGTATCAACTGGCTTACCCTTGAGCAGCAGACGCAGAATGTCGGCTCGCCCTTCCCGATCCGGAGGTGGCACAAAGATGATCCGGTCAAATCGACCTGGACGCCGAAAGGCAGAATCCAGATTCCATGGGGCATTGGTGGCGGCGAGTATCAGGACGCCATCATTTGATGATTCTGTTCCGTCCATCTCTGCCAGAAACTGATTGATCAGATGTCGCCCCGCGCTGGTTTTCATGTCCGTACGTGACGCACCAAGGGCATCGACTTCGTCAAAGAACATCACACTGGGCTTATTGGCTCTCGCAGATTGAAACAGTCCATGCAGTGCCTTCTCGCTGCTGCCAATCCACATGTCCAGCACGTCATGGATTCCAATCGCCAGAAACCCGGCTTTGATTTCTCCGGCCGTGGCGCGGGCCAAATGAGTCTTCCCGCAGCCAGGAGGTCCATACATCAGGATTCCACCTCCTATGGTCTTCCCATATGCAGCGAACATGTCCGCGTGCTGAAGCGGATAGATAATCTTCATGCGGATCTCCTCTTTGAGTTCCGCCATGCCACCCACATCGGAAAATCCAATTCGAGGTCGTTCGAATTCTGTTGCCTTCTTCGCTTCACCAGGATCGTCGCCTCCCCAAGTGGCCCGCAATCGTCCATCAGAGACTTCCGACGCTGGCTCGTCATTGACACCAAGTCTTGCTGCCAAATCCGTATCTGCGATCGCCGGATCTTCCTGAATCGCAGCTCGATATTCCGTCACGGCAAAGCTGACATCCCCAGCCTGAAGCAACAGTCTGGCATGAAGCAGATATGCCGGTGCGGGCGTGTCTCGTCGTTTGACAAGGTCTTCGATGATCACCGAAGCGGCGGAGTATTTTCCCTGCTGAAAAAAGGCCGTTGCCAAATCCACAAGCGCCGTACTGTCGCCCGGAAGTGCACGCACAATTGTCTGAAATTCCTGCTCTGCTTCGTCTGCCCGTCCCAGCCGCAACAAGCTTCGACCCAAATGTCGGCGAAGTGGGTGATTCTCCGGCGAAAACTCCAGCGCTTCCCGGAGTGCTCGTATCGATTCTTCTTCCGACATTTTCCCGGACTCTCTGTTTCTGCCCTGTCTGTGATTCCCCGGATATGAGTTCGCAATGGTTCGGGGGCTGGACAGTGTACAGCTCAGACATCGGGCCAACAAGCAGAGTGGCATTGGCTTCAGGGAGACCGTCGGCCATTCACTACCATCGTCGACTGTGAATCATTTTACGAATCTCGAAACGCAGGCAGGGTTGGCGTTTTGACCACGGAAGACGCGGAAGCGAGGGATTCATCGCAGAAGTACCCGATTGTGTTTTTTCGTGTGGTTCGTGTCTTTCGTGGTTACCAATCACGTTGGCTCCGCGCTGGATGTAGCCGGAGTCAACTCACTGCCATTCTCGCTGATCAAAATGCCGGCAACATTCCACTCACGCAACTCGCCGTAGAAAATCGTTGCAGCTCGGAAAGAATTCTGCGGTTCGTAGTACAGTACAGGGCTGAGCCTACTGCGCAGGCGGTGCCGGCGGCGTCTCGGGAGGAACAGGTGGAGGTACCTCCGCTTCACCACTCGACTGTTCGTGGGATGCAGGCTGAATGGAATTCTGCTGCTCCAGTTCCTGTTTGGCATCCGCCAGCTGTTTTTCAAGCACTGCCGGGTGTACGTAGTTGTGTCGATCCGCAATGGTCAAAGGTTTCGCGCGGCGATCCGGCTTCTTTGAGAATGGAAGTTTGACCGGGTTGCCTGCAAGTCGTACCCCATCGTAGACACTCCCTTTTGTCACAGGTCCCATCCCCATCATCCACGAATCCTGAGCATCGCTTCTGGCAATCGCGTTTCCGGATTGCCACACAGGGATGCCCGTTTCCCGATGATATCCGTACACAACCACCTTTGTGATGGCGAGGTTCGCGTTTCGCTTGCCAAATGAGACTTCCGGAATCGAAGGCAGTGCCGGAGCACCAGCAAGCGCAGATGCCGCGCCTCCTACTCCACCGCTCGCAGGAATTCCATAAGTGACTTCCATCGAGTCGGCACCAAGAGCTCCGACTCTCGCTTCCAGAACATAGTCCGCTGATTGCACCTCTTTTTGAATCAAACAGCCAGACGTTGTCATCTTCTGCCGCAGCGCGCTGGTGATGTACTCAGCGTTGATAAACATGTTGCCTTTGACGGCCTTCATGTATTCCGTGTCCAGATAAACCTTACGGCCCGACAGCGGTGAGAGGTCCAGTTGATCAATTGCTCGGTCGACAGCATCTGACAGCAGAAGCTGCTCAGTTCCAGAGCGCTGAACCGACGTACCGCAACCGCTGCAGAGCAGCATGCAGGTCAGTCCTCCGATCAGGAAACAAGCGCCTCGAAATCCCAACGTTCCACTCCTTCGAAAACATCGCAGTCACACACCCCGAAATGTAGCCTTACACGGACCGAATCCCGACACTGAACAGTGCAAACTCTCGGTCTCTGTCAGATCGACTTCAACAATTTCCGCTCACTTTGGCATTTTCTGCCATCTGTGCCCTGCGTTGCGGCAGATTCTGCGGCCCACCAAACCACTCACTTTTTTGCCTCGTGTGATCGATGTGGCGATGCAAATCCATATGGCAAAAGAACTTACAAAACTAGTGTACAAGCCTGCATAATCGGCGTTCCGGAACTTTGATGACGTAACCCATTCCAGCCACTGGCGTTAACCACACCGCCTTTCGGCAGGATGTTGACATAAAACATCAAGTTGGTTCGTGTTTGTGTTGTAAGTCGTTTGATGGAATCCACTTATGGTGTTCAGCTGGATTCGGGTTGAGTCGGTGTTACGATCTGGTCAACTCAGTTTTCAGGGGCGAGAAAAACCATGAGTCGACGCAATCAGAGCCGAGTTCGATCAGGTCTGCCACAAACCCGACATGCAACGCGCGGTCGGCGAGCCGTGCAGCCTGCATCTGCTCACCAGCACCGAGGCAACGGGCTTGCGGCCGGACGTCCGTTTGATGCACCCGAAGCATGGCATCCTCCGCGCGACGACGGCAAACTGGAAATTGTTGTCAAACAGCCGGGCGAAGGATACCGGCACGTCGTGACCCCGAATCAAATTCGTCAGCGTGTTGCTCAATTACCTCAGGAGTATCAGACTCAACTGGAAGTCGTGCAGCTAAGCCCAATGACTCGAAAACGTCGCCTGTTTCCCTGCTACGGTCTGCAATGGGGTCAAGCGGTGTACTTGTATCCGATCGAAGAATCACTTGAAGAACTTTACGTTCGAGCTCCTCGACCGGCGCAGCGTATTGAGACGGAAATGTATGGTGGCGAATGGACTCAGGAGGGCCGATTCTGGAGGCTCTCGTGGACGGAAGATACGATTCGTGACTTCTATCTCAACAATGTCCTGATCCACGAGATTGGCCACATCAACGATAACCGAAACACAAACCCCCGCAAACGCGAACAATTCGCCGACTGGTTCGCCGTCGAATACGGCTACCGAGCCACCCGCCGAAAATCGTAGGACGGGCATTCCTGCCCGTCCCGCCCCGGTTCGAGTACTACCGCGGCGCAGTGGTGGCTCACTAAGTAGGATGGGCATTCCTGCCCGTCCCGTGCTGGTTCGAGTACTCCCGCGGCGCAGTGGTGGCTCACTAAGTAGGATGGGCATCCCTGCCCGTCCCGCGCTGGTTCGAGTACTCCCGCGGCGCAGTGGTGTGCTCACTAAGTAGGATGGGCATTCCTGCCCGTCCCGCGCTGGTTCGAATACTACCGCGGCGCAGGAGTGTGCTCGGGCAAGAATGCCCAAGCTACATTTTGTCCCGCCCCGGTTCGAGTACAACCGCGGCGCAGGGGTGTGCTCGGGCAAGAATGCCCAAGCTACATTTTTTCCCGCGCTGGTTCGGGTACTGCTGAAAATGGGGCGGATTGTTGGTGGAGTAGATATCCGTCGTACTACACAATGGACCCGATCTGGTTACAAACGGGGCCACCGTGGATGAGGACGAGATGGAGTCTATTGAATGCGAGTAGAAGCGGACCGATCATCGATTTCTTTTGTCTATCCGTTTCTGTTTTCGGCGGAATGTGCGGACTCGATTGTTCATAGATTCCTGAGTTCCTCCACGTCCAGCCGCGATGGGATCATGAAAGTCTGGGACTCCGTTTACTTTGAAACGGAAGACTGGTTACCACACCTCTCGGAATCGCTCCGCCCAACGAACGATGGAAACGCGATTGTCGAGTGTTTTGAAGTGACCAATCAGTTTCTGCAGTCACGTCGCGGGTTGAATGCTTCGAACGACTTCTTGTTTTCGTTCAGAGACAAAGAGCGAACGCCCGTTGTGATTCGTTTGGAATCGCTTCGAGTCTGTCTATTCCGGAACGGGATCGGGATGATTGTGCAGAGATGGAAACTCAAATCTGATCATCCGGCAGACTGGCTCGACTTTCAGCACTATGGACATTTTTGCGATCTGGAACGTGGAGGTCAGTTGGGGGTTGTGCAGTTGAGTTTGGAAAGAGTTGAGTTTCCGGATCCGTTTTCGATTCGAACGGGGCAGGATGACGGGGCGCAATTCTCCGGGACATTTGAAGACTTCAATCGGACGGTTCTCGAAAGTGCACAACTGTTTCGAGGGGGGAGAGAAGCTGTGAGAGACGTGTTTGTCTCCGGACGGTTCCTTCCCTATACGATCGCCTTTCTTCGTGAATCCGGGGATCCGGACTGGCCGTGTGAGAAAGTGATTTACAAGCTGAGGCGTATGCATCACGCGATGCAGGCTTACTGCCCTGCCCCGGAACAGCTTCGGCGTTCGGAGCCTTTCTATCTGCAGTATCTGCGCGATCAGTTGTTCTTCTTTTCGCTTGAAGGCGGAGGATTTGTTGCGTCCGATGCATCCCGAGACCACTTCTTCCAGAAGACTCTCCCCAGTCACCTCGAGACGTCTTATTTTCTGGTATTCCTGATCGCACTTCAGCAGCGATTTGCACTCATTGCCATGTCTGCGGATGTTGCTCGTCACTGGAAATGTGAGACTCGTGGGAGGAGTCGAACAGAGCTTCGTAAAGTATTCGAACGAACGCGAGATCGACTCTTTGACTTCACAGCCCGATATTATTTTCTTCAGGTCGTGCAGAGAGAGAACCATCATCTTTGTTATCAGCGATGGCAGGCTGTATTCGAAACTCGAGCATTGTATGACGAAGTCTCGATGGAAGTGCATGAAATGAGTGAATACCTCCGCGACGTTGATCGTCAAATTCGAGAAGACCGTGTGGGGCTGATGACACTATTGCTGACGGTGCTGATTGGAGCTCCATCGTTGGCAATTGGATTCTGGAATATCAACATCGAAGGGTTTACTGCATCTGAGGGATTTGGGGTCTGGGCCGCCATCGCTGCCGTATGCGGTTTGTCTGCAGCAATTGCAGTGGGGTTCAGTTTTCTATGGGCCATCATCCGGTTCTCAAAAAACTCGGATTCATAGCTGAATTCCTGAACGGGAGTTTTATCGGGAATGACCAACGACAAATCTGAGTTTTCGCCGGAGCAGTCCGCTGAAGTTCGCCGCACGTCTGAGGAATATGTCCGAGAAGTCCTTCGACGACGGGAGTTTGAATTTCGCTGGATTGCAATTTCAGCATTGGCCGGAATGAAGTCGCTCGGGATTTCGGCAACTGTCTGGATTCCGAAAATCCCGCAGCTGTTTTCCGCCATTGCATCACTCCAGCGTCCGTCATGGGGCCACTGGAATGGGCTGTTGTCCGGACTTAGAAGGTTCAATGAGGTTTACAGGAAGGAGGATGCTGCCGCAGCGGACGAAGCGACACGCGCCGATTACAGGCTCTTTGAATCCCTGCGGCCCTCAGAGTCTCTTCGCTCGGCACTTGAAGAACTGTCGAAGGCGGCTGGTACAAAATTGCCTCAGAGGCTGAAGCGACGCGACGCCTGTCTTGTGCTGATCGGGCTTCGCAACTGTATTGCCCATGATGTTCCGGCTGATCCTGACTGGTGGAACAGGGTCGCATCTGCGCTTGTGATCTTTGAACGAGAATTCCTCTCGTTTACCCCGGATCGGCTGCCATCCCCATGGATGTTCTCCGACGGCGAAGAGTTATGGAGTTTCACCGGAGTCGGAGACGACTTTTCTCCGAAGTATGCGTCGTTGAGAGGTCAGGTGCGAGTACTTCCGGAGCGAGCCGGGGAATTCATCGAAGAGTTTCGCCAGTTACTTGGACACTCCGAAACCGCAGATCAGGAGTTTCGTGGTCTGCTGACTCGACTGGCTCCTGAAGAGCTGAAAGGTGTTTTGCTCGGCGACTACCTGCTTGGATCTCCCGTTGGCCGAGGAGGTTTTGCTCAGGTCCATATGGGGCGGCAACTCAGTACCGGACGGAAAGTGGCTCTCAAGATCCTGCATCAGGGAATGGGAGAAGTTGATCAGGCGAGGTTTCGTGAAGAAGCCGCACATCTTGCTCGATTCGTGCATCCTGGGATTGTTCAGGTTGTGGATCATGGGGATTCCATCTGGAAACCACTCCGGGAGTTCGATCTGTCCGCTGAGCCCTGGTTTCAGGAGCTAAAAGCCGGACCCGTTGTGCGAACCTGGATTGCACTGGAATGGGTTGAGGGAAAGACTCTCAATGACTTCGTGAACGCAGCCGATCGCCCGTCGGTAGAAGTGATTGCGGAGTGGTTCGCTCAGGCTGCTGAGGCTCTCGCCGCAGTTCACCAGGATGGCCTTTTGCATCGAGACCTGACACCCGGAAATTTGATGGTGACCGTAGATGGTCTGATCAAACTGATGGACTTCGGCATTGCCCGAAATCTCGCAGAAGCAGATCAACTGCGAACCGTGTCTGGTGCTGTGGTCGGGACACCGGCCTACATGAGCCCCGAGCAGCTTGAGTTCACAAACGCTGCACGAAGTGTCAGCACTCAGTCCGATGTGTACGCGTTGTGTGCCACGTTTTACGAAGTCTTCACGGGGAGACGGCTTTATGACCACGACAGCTCGGAAGCCGGCACCGTCATTACAAATAAACTGAACGGAATTCGCCCGGTCAGTCCCGCATCCCTGAATGCAAATCTCCCATGGCAGGTTGAGAATCTGCTGATGGGTGGGCTGGAGCGGGAGCCCGAAGATCGAGCAGCTTCGGCAGTCGTACTCGCAGCCGATCTCAGGAGAGCTCAGCGAAATGAACCCACTGTTTATCGCCGTCCATCGTTCGGACGTCGTATGTTACTGTGGTATCGCAGAAATCGAACAGTCGTCTCAGTCTCTCTCGGCTTTCTGATTGTCCTTGGAGTTCTTGGAGGATTTGCACAATCCATCATCTCCAGTGCCGAAGTCAGAAACAGCGAACTGAGTGAAGAGAACAAAGAAGAGCTCCGGCGGAGACTCGCAGCAGAGCAACAGAAGGTTGCGGCTGAACAACAGAAAGAGGTTCAGAAGCAACTTGCGGATACCTCAGAACGTAAGCGGGTATTTGAAGAATATGCCAGTGACATGAGAACGGTTATGACCCACTGGGAGACCGGTCGCATTGATCTGCTGAGAGGCGTTTTAGCAAAGTACGAGCGACCTGGGATCACCGATCCGAGATCATTTGAATGGTATTACTGGCGTCAAAGAGCAGACGGGCAATCAAGAAATCTGACATCTCCCGCAAGTGCCTTTCGATCCGTCAGCGTTGCTGGAAAGAGAATCTTCACGATTGACCTCGAGGGCATTGTTTGCGCGTGGGACCTCGAGACCCTTGAATTGGTTTATCGACTCGATGAAACGGCCTACAGTTTCACGGTTTCTCCGGATGGGGAATGGCTGGCCACGTCCGACACAAATACCGTCTATCTTCACCGAGGCCCCACTGGTGATCAACGACGTGCACTTGGGACCGCGATTCTTGCTGATGCAATGGCATTCAGTGCGGACGGCAGCCAGCTGCTGGTGGGTGACGCAGGGGCAAACCTGTTGCTTTGGTCTGTTCCGGATGGTGAATTCAAAGTCAACCTGAGTGACAATAAACAAAGCCAGCGCATGCCGGAGATTGATCCTCGGCTGAGTCTTGACAAACAGGCGGGGCCACTTCGCAGCGTGGCCTTCAGTCCGGATGGAATGCTGGCCGCCAGTGGATGTGATGACGGTACAATCAAGGTTTGGGACGTTGCTACAGGGAGATACGTGGGACCGAATCGGATTGTCGATGCGAATGCCGTTGTGCTGCACAATGGTCCAGTCTCCAGTCTTATGTTCAGCGCTGATGGAAAAATGGTGGTCAGCGGAAGTGTTGGGGTTGTCGACGAATTTGACACATCGCAGACGCCGGGCGAGATTCGAATCTGGGATGTTGAGTCCGGTGAAGTGCTCCATGTTCTCCAGCCGTTCTCAGATGCAGTGCCGTTTCTGCATGGAGGCCCGCCATCAGACTACAGAGTTGTATTTTCTCCGGATCAGACACAGATCTTTGGATGCTCAGAGGCTGGCATCAGTATCTGGGATGTTCGAACCGGAGCACTCGTCGATGTTCTCAGAGGTGCTGAAGGACGGTTTATCAGTCTTGCTGTTGATGGTCAGCAGTCTATTATGGGGATTGGTGAGGATCGAACGTTGAGAATCTGGGATGAGTCAACTCGCAGCCATGTCCTTTCGTTTCTTGAGAATCAGGTCGATCTGCGAGCGATTCGGCTTAGTCCTGATGGAACTCAGTTGGGGGCCGTCTGTGAAATGACCCGTGGAAACGGGAGCGAACAGAGTGATGATCGTGTTCACAGAATCTGGGATCTTGCAACCGGGCAACAGATTCCTTCCACTCAGCGTCCAGCATGGATTCCACCGCACGGCCTGAGGCAGGTCTTCAGTCCGGAAGGAAGCTGGACTGCCGTGATCGGTTATGACAAAACGGTCACCGTTACAACGACAGATTCTCAGGAAACTCGAACCTTGAGCCTCGCTTCCACTGATGCGGACCCTTCACGGAGACCGGACAAACATGATGCAGAGGCGGGGGCAGAATCTGTGAAAGCTCCATGGGAGTATGCGGAAGAGTCGTCTGATCCGATGCTGGAAGCGGTACCGATTTCCGCTGTCTCTCAGGACGGAAACTGGCTCGCCGTCTGGTCCATCGAACGTGGCGTTACACTTTGGAACATCGCTGAAGGAACTGGACAATTCATTGATCGGTTTGCTGGAAAGCCACGAGCCCTTGAGTTCCGAAACGATAGCAAGGCTCTGGCAGTTGGCGATGCTGCCGGAACGGTTCACGTCCTCGATATGGAGACCGGAGAAACACTCCACGAGTACCGAGGGCATTCTCGAGAGATTTCTGGTATTGCGTTCAGCTCCGATGGGCGACGAATGGCCGTTTCCACTGGCTCCCCGGTCATTCACAGTAATCGCGAAGGCGAAGTTCGACTCTGGGACCTCGATACTCACTCATATGTACTAACATTGGGGCGAGGAGACGGGCACGTCTTTCATAGTGCCGTATTCTCGCCGGATGGAAGCAGCCTTTATGCGGCAGCTGCGACGATCGAACCTCCGGCGCCAAATGTTCGTCCGAGAAGCCGGGTTTTAGTCTGGTCTGGCGGGAGTGGCGTTTCCGCGGATGCTCGGACGAAACCTGAAGGCGGTGAAGCTGAAGCAGATATGAAGACGGTGCAGTTTTCGGGCAAACCGATTTCGGATATCCAGTTCCATCCTCGGCGCCCGGAGATTGCGGTCTTGACATCTGATGGCACGGTTCACGTGACTTCTCTTCCTTCAGGTGAGATTCTTCAGGGCTGGAGTACCGTGGAGGATCTTCAGGCTATTTTGGCTTATTCGCCAGCAGGCGGTCGATTAATTTCCCTGAATCGCGGAATCCACGATAAAGCCCAGGTTAAGATTATCGATCCCTCGCAAAAAGAGTGCTCGACTTTGCAGGTCGAAGGCGATGATTCTGATGTGGTGAGTGCAGGATTCGCGGGACCCAAAGGCAATGCTGCGGCTCTGGTTCGCGAAAATCAGATCATGAGTCTTCAGCTGGATGATGGTACCCGAATTGATCTGAAATTGACGAAAGCCGATTTTGATGTCATTCGAAACGGTCATGCGATTTTCAGTGACGATGGAAAACGAGTGCTTTGCGGCGGACGAATCTACCGCAAACAGGACCTTCACACTGCGCCACTGTTCGTATTAAACGCGACCTCAGGCGAGAAGGAACGGGAACTAGGTGAGCTCGTCGGTGCAGTGACCCATATCGATGTCTCGCCAGACGGTACCGTAGTTGCCTTTAGTGAAAACGAGACTGAAACATCCCAGTCGTGCACGCGCAGAATCAGTCTCTGGAATCTTGAGTCCGGTCGAATGGTCGACAGTCTGGACATATATGAAGAGGAGCTGCAGGTCACAGGAATATCTGTTTCCAATCAAGGAGAACAGCTGGCTGTGATTCTCAATTCGGAAGGAACCGAAGACTATGAAGTCCGACTGTATGATCGCAGTACTTCCCCGCCGACTGCAAGGTCGCTTCCTCAACATCCTCGACCTGTTCAGTCCGTTGCACTGAGTGCCGATGGGGCGATGATTGCATCAGGTGACCAGAGAGGCGTTCTTCGAATCTGGAAGACGGCAGCAGAGAAATGGGCTGAACCGGATCTGAGTTCTGTGACAAAGGGCAGCCTACATCCCAGACGTCGAGAGTCTGTATTGGTGGAGCAATTTTCGGGGACCGTTCGGTCAATTGAGTTTTCATCGGATGGGACGCGACTCGTAACCGTCGACGACCAGCAGCTTCGAGTTCTGAATTCTCAAAGTGGGCGTTTGAAACAGTCTATGGAGATCAATGATCTGACCGATGGATTCGGTCTAAAGGTGAATCAGCATGCGGAGCAACTGTGGCTGATCAACAAAGGGGATGTGCGCGAATGGCAGGCGGAAGGAGGATTCACTTCGGATGCAGGCAATTCGAAGAACAGAGTCCTGGATCGCACGGTTCCCGGTTCGGATCAGAGCTTCCTCATTGCGGAAGCAGATGAACGAGAACAATTTCAGATCATTCGTGTTCAGGGAGACAAGACAGATCAGTTGTATGCACGGACTTCTGTGCCCGAAGTGGCTGTGTTGAGTTCCAATGGGGATTTCGCAGCACTCTGTACTTCATCTGAAATTCTGGTGATTTCCACATCGGACGGCAAAAGACGGTTCCGCTACCGAGTCAATTCCACTGCCACTCATCCGACGTTCTCACCCGACGGCATGACGTTTGCCGCGGTCGTCGTAGAAACAGTTGAGGCCAGCCGTACAATTCCATTCATCAAAGTCTGGGATTTGGAGTCAGGCAGGATTCTCCGATCGACAAGGATACCATTTCCTCCCCTTCGATCCGTCAATGATCTGGCCGTCACAGACAATGGCACATGGGTCGTTATTGCCGCCGGACCTGCTGCCGTGGCCGGGGATCGCCCTTCAGTCTTCGCCGGGGCCACAGATGGGAAATGGAGGATCGCTCCGGTGCCCTTCTCTGAAGCAACCTGTCTGGCACTCAATCCCGATGGGACTCAACTCGCTGCCGGAAGTCTCGGCCAGGTCACTCTCCTTCAGTTCAATCCCGGACGATGGCCCGAAGCCACCAGGCCAGGCAGGCAACGCTCAACAAAATAAATGTAGGATGGGCATTCCTGCCCGTCACAAATGTAGGATGGGCATTCCTGCCCGTCGCAAATGTAGGATGGGCATTCCTGCCCGTCGCAAATGTAGGATGGGGATTCCTGCCCGTCGCAAATGTAGGATGGGCATTCCTGCCCGTCACAAATGTAGGATGGGCATTCCTGCCCGTCTACGCGCTGGTTCGAGTGCTGTCGCGGCGCGGCGGTGGCTCGGGCAGGAATGCCCAAGCTACGACTTGTCACGCGCTGGTTCGAGTGCTGCCGCGGCGCAGGGGTGGCTCGGGCAGGAATGCCCAAGCTACGACTTGTCACGCGCTGGTTCGAGTGCTGCCGCGGCGCAGGGGTGTGCTCGGGCAGG
>JAEUIH010000044.1 GCA_016795105.1 Planctomyces sp. | reverse complement strand
TGCAACGCTCGCATCGATGTCAAAATGGGGCTAAATAACCACATCAGGACCAGCAGGCAGTATTGATCCATGTGCAGGTCGCGATTGTTGGCTTTGTCGCGTTCTGTACCAACCTCGTGCAGCCGAGCGAGCAGGGGCTTAATCTTGTCGAAATACTTAAGTCCCTGAATGCTGGACGGCTCAATCGCAGGTCTCTTCTTCGCTCCGCGGCCAGATTCTTTAGGCGAGATTGGGGTTGGCGCAGCATCTTTGATTTCTGCACCGGAAGGTGCATGAATGTCAGGTCGATTGTCCGATTTTCTGGCATCCTTTGCCACAATTGCCACTCGAAATGTCACTCTGGCAGTACAAAATCCTCTGAAGAACAATTGCGCAAATTGCGTGCCGAAGCGATATCGTTTTCGTACCCGAGAATGACTGGAAGCACAATGCAAATGTAGTGCCGAACACTATTGGTCCTGACCCCTTTGAATGGGTTCCTGCTCTCTTTTCACGTGAGCTTCCAGCAGGGTCAGTTCCGTGACCATTCCGGAACACTGACAGGTGGAATTTCCATTGCTCGACTGCGCTCTTTCGCCTTAGATGGCGAGCGATTTGATGAAGGCTGATCCGTTGAAGTACGCTTTGGAGTCGCACGTGACGACGGCTTTTCGGAGGGGCCGTTTGCCTGGGAACTCCGGGCGTCGGAAGATTGAGACCGAGTCGCCTGCGCGAGATTCAGATCAATGTACCTCAGCGTTGCCCACAGGTGTTTACAGAGCCCCGTTCCTTCGAAGTACGGACATGTGCACGAGAACTCCTGAACGTCCAGGCCGTTTTTTGTGAGTCGAACATCGACATCCTAGTCTCCGCGTCCGGAACTGCTGCGAAGGTTGCGTGGATGGTTCGGCCAGATTGACTCGCAGTTGTGACATCCCTCCTCTGCAGCATCCATTTGCTGCGGGAGCGGACGACAGAATCAAACATTTCTTTGTTACGAGCGGCAAGGCCCATATCAGCGATTCCTCCATGAGTGTGTTTTTTGAAATCTGCTTCGGGATCAATCGTAATCAACCGCGATGCAGGTTGAATCATTCGCAGCATGTTGCTTCGAATCAAAGTCTGGCGGGCTCAGAAATCGCAACAAAAGAAAAAATCTCCACTACGGCGGGAATTCAGAGAGGCACGGCGCTGAGGATGCTCACCAGGACAGTCGAGTACCGTGTGTAGGTAGCAGCTTTCGAGCAGAGGTTGTCGGAGGCTCACAGAGGTGTTGTCAGTGTTCGACAGGAACGTGTTCTTGATCGCGATGCCCGCTCGACCGGCAGCCTTCAGGAATTTGATAAAGCGCTGCGGGAACAGGAACGCTGTCTCGCCGATTCGGATTGGAAAGTTCTACTGAACCTCTTTTCGTTCCCTTCCATTAGACGGCGGATCGCAACCTGGATTTTGAACCGGTCATTCTGCTGGATGTCAGCAAGATTCTCGGTGAGCGTAATCGTGTGAATGATGTTGGGGACTTCGATGCCATGCAGAATCATAATCATGATGGCGATTACATACACAAGTGACATTTTTTTTCTTCCCAAAGAATGTACTCTCGTGCTGGGGCCGGTCCTAAGGCGTGGTGCGTTTGGGATTCGTTCGCTTCAGGTTTTCAGATACTTCGGACGGGAAGCCTGCAGAACCAACAACCAGGTAACAGATTGTCCCGCCAATCTTGTATTCGAAGGTGTTTGGACCGGACGCTTTCGGATGGAAACTTGTGGAACATTGAAACGGAACGACTGCGATTGTAACCTGCGATGGTTGGCGGCCAGAAGTTTGCGTGGCGTGCCACGTCCTCGATCGAAGTCTATTCGACAATCTGTATGGAAAGCTGCAGGCGAAGATGGCGAATCCTTCCGACGACCTTGTCAACGGTGTGCTTGACAGCGATACCGCCAGAGTGCTGGGTGTGCTCTCAGCTCACCCCGAGCTCGTCAGCGGCGACCCGGAAGAAGCTCGGTGGTTGCTGCGTGAAGCGTCAACGAGAAACAATCTGGCAATTGTGGAGAAGCTGGTCGAGTGCGGCGCAGACATCCACAAGGACGATGGCGACAGTCCGGAAGGGCTGATCTACGACGCCGCCCGCGATGGAGCGATCGACGTTGTTCGGTGGATGCTTGCTCGCGGGGCTGTGCTGAACTATGACTACGGCAGCAAGCGCCGCTGTATGACGATGATTGCTGCAGCTCGGACAGGGAATCTGGAACTGGTGAGACTGCTGGTGGAACACGGTGCCGAGTTCAATCTGCCATGGAACGGAGATACAGCATTGTCCGCTGCTGAGCGTGAAGGCCACCGGGAGATCGTGAAGTACCTGAGTTCCGTCGGAGCCAAACGCCCCCATGAACTTCCCGGGCCGACGTCTGAGAGGCCTTGAATGTCTCAGTGGGTTGAACATCTCATCAGGACTCTTGGTCAACCCGAACCACTCTCCTGGCAGGAGATTGTTTTTGGGCAACCGGAGATCAAGATTCACATCGTCCGTCTACCAGATGAGAACGCGACGGTACTGGTGACAGAAGGCATGTCATCGCGACCGATGAAGGTACCTGATGGAATGGAGGAATTCCGGTACGCGGAGCTCGCGTGCTGGCTGCGGGACGACTGGCCGCTTGACGAAGAATCACTACGGAAGCCGGAGTTCTTCTGGCCCATGCAGTGGCTGCGCAAGTGCGCTCTTTACCCCCATCACAACGAGACCTGGCTGGGCGGGCCTTTCACAATCATGGCGAATGATGATCCACCCCTGCCGCTGGGACCGGGAACCGAGTTGTCGTGCCTGCTTCTGCTTGCAAGCTATCATCCGTACGGAAAGTGGCAGCGGACTGACGGACAACATGTCGTCGTTTACGACGTGCTGCCTATCTACACTGAGGAGCGGAATCTGGAACGGAATGAAGGGCTGGCCGCACTGCTGGACCGGCTGCAAGAATATGCGATCTCCCCGACGCTGCATCCTCGCCGGGTCAATGTGGGGCTGATTGATGACCAAAGTAATGACACGGAGCATTGACGATCAAAGTAGCCCGACAGGGGAGCATCGTCGAACAGCAGAAACGAAAATGCTGGACGGGATTTTCGCAGTATCGCCAACTTGCCAATCGTGCTCACCTATTCGTCGACGGCTGCAGTAGAGATAGGCTCGCTCCCCTTCCCGCTCGCGCCCCAGAACGTGACGGGGCTGTTAACTCCACGGGTTACACCAACCAGAGAGTCAGAGAGTTTTGACGTATGGCGCGCGAAGTCGGAGCGAAAACGTCGGTTACCTTCCGGACCCCGAGAGGGACCGCCGCGAAACAGAGACGACGCTGACACGCGCACAAACGTCGCAAATGCCGAGAGATACTTGGGGTTTGGTGGCTGGACCCCAAGCACCGACCAAGCCAACGTCCAACCTGATCTAGTCAGCTGCACTTCTCTGCTATTCGCTTCACCCGTTTCCACGACTTACGCTGAACCAATACAGCCCCATTCTTGCTTTTTTACCGCAGCACGAACTATCTAAGTCGGGCTCGGATCACGGCAGCTTCGGTTTCAAATACGATTGCGCCAGTAGCGCAATCCAGTTTTCGCAAGCTCCTCCCGACTGATTCAAAGCAAAACGCCATATTATCGGAGTTCATTCCATCCGCAATTTCCAGCGCTGCTTCGGCGTTTAAGTAGGTGGAAAGCGCTGAATAGTAGTTGCCGGATTCAAAGAAATGTTCAGCTGCTTCCATACGCGTGCTTGCCTTCTGACGCATTGCATCGCGGCGTTCCGTTGATTCAACCGGATATCGCCGAAGCACTTTATCTGCCTGCTTTCTTTCTGGTTCAGCGCGGTCCGGAAGCCCTTGTGCGTCCAGACACCAGGCAATCCATCGTCTTTCAGCAGCAACTGCTGCATCGTCGTTGCCATAGGCGTTCTCCGCGATTGCTGCCGCCTGACGATAGAGTGCTTCGGACTCTACAAACTGCCCTCGGGCAAATTGAACCAACGCAAAGTTGTCCAGAACTACTAAAAGTTTAGTGCTATCGCTCCCAAAAGACTGTTCATGGATCGTCAGGCACCGCGTCAACAATGGCACTGAGTCATTGAGACGATCTTGCTTCCAATACAGGGCAGAAAGATCGAACAAAGTGGATGCAACGGAAGGATGATTGTTGCCGACGGCCATTTCCTTCATCTTGAGACTTCTGTAAAAAAGCTCCGCTGCATCGTCAAACTTGCCCTGATCCTGTCGCAGGAAAGCAAGATTATTGATCATCGTTGCCAGTCGCAGGGAAACTCCGCCATTCTTCGCCTCCTCAATTGTAATCGCCCGTGTGAAGTAATGTTCGGCTTCTGTAAGTCTGCCTGTCTCGGAACAAAGCAAGCCCAGGTTTCCCAGCAACCCTGCGATGTCTGAGTCGTTGGGGTTCTGAGCTTGCTCTCGGATTTGTAATGCACGGAGGTAGCACGACTCTGCGTCACGGTTCTTGCCATTATTCCGATAGGTAGCTCCCAAATTATTGAGTACTGTTGCAACTTCAACATGAGAATTACCATACAGCCGTTCGGCAATTTCAAGAGCCCTTCTCAAAAGAGATTCCGCCTCGTCATAATTCCTCGATTCTTTTAGCAAAGCGGACAAATTCAACAGCGACCTCATACTGCCTTCAGTTCCCGTGCTGCCTTCATTCTTATCCAGTTTAGTATCGATCTCGAGCGCATGTCTGAGAATCGGCTCGGCCTTTGAGTAATCACCCTTTTCGTAGTGCAATCGGCCCAGGTTCGACAGGCAGACGGCGTAGCATCGATCCAGAATTTGGTGGGCTTCGGCTTCTTCGATTGCCGAAGTCAGTAGTCGCTCTGCTTCGTCGTGCCGTTGTTCTTCCACTGCTTTCATCGCTCGGTCATTAAGGTCGATCCGGTCTACTGGAATGCTGACAACATTGTGAGTGTCTTTGCTGGAGGTCATACCCGCATTTGGAGATGACAGCGGCAACGATTGACCCGGTGGCGCACTGGTTGGCGTGCAGCCCGTGAAATATAGACAGCAACTCGTTAACACGAACCGATGAATGATCATCGCACACCCATTGCTGAAGACCGTGTTGAAACTGGATATATCATTCGGAAATCGCAACTTTCTGCTCAGGTGTTAAAATCTTACGTGCTGACATCAGGCGATACCCTTTCTGGAATCGCTAAACTCCAGCACACATTTTTACACTCGGTTTGGACCTGGGCAATACAGTTTTACCTGTCATCACGCCGTTGTCGAGGTGACTGCTCTGGGTAAAAGTTCCGTTATTGTGATTGCCACTTATCCAAATGCCCTTCCACGCCGCGGGTTCTCGAAACCCACTTGGATCCACCGCATTGGGCATGGAGTTGCCGACGTATCTGCGCGGGTTGGCGTCTCCGGCCGCGAAGCCGATCGGGTCTTCGCTCACGAACTGTGCCACACCGGGGTCATACCAGCGAGCGTCGTAGTACAGCAGGCCGGTGGCAGTGTCCTGAATCTGGCCGGTGTAGGTCTGCAGTGGCTGGTATGTGGAATTCGTCTGTGACGTGATCGTCCCGAATGCGTTGTACTCGAGATCATTCACCAGCATGACGGTGCTGTTCCCGCTGCTGGCCATGGTGGCCCATCCCCAAAGTACTCATCACGCTCCGTCGTGATGTCGAACCCCGGCAACAACTGCGAACGGTGGATGCAAGCCAACCAGGGGACCTCGACCAGGAGTGGACCGGGGGACTCGTCATCACGGCGGAGCGTGATGAGTAGTGCGCCTGTGAAGGCGATTGAACAGTCGGGTGAAAGTCCTGATCAGAGCAGCCGTTACAGCTCTGAAGTCGAAGGTAACTGCGTTTTCCTGAGAAAGGGTGGAGAGCAACTGGAGACGAAAGAACAGTCCGTAACGAAAGTGAACTCGATTCGGCCAAACCTGTCGGGGAGCGTCCTACTAAATCGCGAACCCCTGACTTCACGTAATGACCCAGACGAGCCCAACACCGGGGGCAGGAGAAATCCTGCAGGTCAGTGAGGCGACTCGCACGGTGAACAAACAAGTAACGTGCCAAACTGAGGTGAGTGAAATGGTCATAAGGTGGTTGGAGACGGAATGCTCAGAAGTTCAATCGAGATAAGCAGGGAGACCTCAGCAGTGCCGCAGACCTGAGACGCGCTCAGCTGAGGAGTCAGAACCTCCATAGTAGTGTTGACCCTCGGGAACCAAACCCGTGGCGAGCGAAGGGAGGTAGGGAAGTGGATTCGGATTGACCAGACACATGAAAAGACAATCGCAAGATTCTTTGCCAGCACGAGTGCCGTTTACGGATAATCCGACTGGCGAGCCGTGTGCGGGAAAACCGCCTGCTCGGTTCGGAGGGAGGGGAAGCTGACTTCAGTCAGCTCTCCCTACCCCTATCATTTGGGCCACGCCGAACAGATCGCTCCGATCCGCTCGAATCAGGAAAGAGAGTTGTTCGTTCTTCCCGTTCTCGCTGCCAACTACGAACCTGATCCGCCAGTTCTTTGCCGTAAGTGAGTTCGATGACGCTGAGTCGACCTTCTTATTCTGAAGAAATCGCAATGAACGAAAAAATCTCCACGACGGCGGGAATTTATTGAGGCACGGCGCTGCGGATTCTCGCATGGAATCGTGAAGACGCAATTTTCAGACGATTTACCTGAAGGATTTAGCGAAGCTGCGAGGTAGGCAATGAGGATCTCCGTGGGAAAAATCAAATCGGGCTTGATGCAGATAAAACGCTTGATGGGGAGTAGCGGCGGCAAGTCGGCATTGCAGGTGCAAAGCGTTCATCACACGACAATGTACAGCAATATTCCGGCGGCTCCACAAGTCTTTTACATGAGTCACACGGCACCTTCTCGCAGGGCTTCTCTGGCCCCACCGCCGTCGGGTCTGCAGAGCCTTGCGACAACGCTTTACAACAATGAGAGTTCAACGGAGTCGGAAATTCAGCAATACATGGATGCCGTGACTTCGGAGGAGGAGACGGTTGCGCAGCCTTCAGGTTTGCTTGGGGTGATTCGTGACCTGCAGGCATACGAAGACTTTCTTCGCGAAGAGATGGAGATGAGCGACGATCCCACCGATCCTGATGGACTTCGGGGGCTGCAGGGTGGTGTGTACCGGCTTGAACGCGATTCGAGTGCTCACGTGGCCGGAATTCTGATTCGAAAACTCATCGATTACTGGAAGCAGTACTACTTCCGACTAAACAGCAGCGTGACATTTACTGAATTTCTGCTGCAGATCTCTGAACAGGACCTGAAACTCGTCTGGGGCACGCAGGATTCATATGGTACTGCAGAGGTGATTCGAAGGTTCAAGCAGGGAGTTCGATACCTGGGTGACGAAAAACGCGAGAAGTATCGAGTGACTTCGACTGTGTCCGGAAAACTCTACTGGGAGAAATGGGGCAACTCAAAGCCTCTCGACACGGTCGATGCGGATTTCTATAAGCGAAAGCATGATCATCTCGGATTCACCAGTGACAATATCGCCATTTGGGTACTCAGCAGCGACGACCGGCTCTATACGCATGCCGCTAAGGTGCACCGGTTTCACCATTCCAGTTTTGTGAACGGAAATGCAGTGAAATGTGCAGGTGACTGGGAAGTGAAAGATGGAAAGCTGATTTGGATTTCTCCTGCCAGTGGACACTACAAGCCGACGTTCGACAATCTGCACAACGCGATTCAGGTGCTGGCCAATAAATTCGGGATCCAGGCCACTTCGTACAAAGTCAAAGTGTTTGAATGGGAGACGGCCTCGAAGAAGATCCCAGTTCTGATTCCGGCGAGCAGTATTTTGTTCGATCTGGCGGCCGTGAAGAATAAGTACTCCCCGGCGCCCTGAGGAATCGCGAGTCGTCGCTCGAATCTCATCGATGTTCCTGTACAATCCGGTTGTTCTCAGTCTGTTCCATAGACACGGGATCAGGACGGATATGTCAAGCGACGACAGACCTGTTGAATCAAATTCACACGCAGCGTCGAATGATGCTGGTGCAGATCAGAAAGATCCGGGCCAGCAGGATTTGGGCCAACAGGATTTGGGCCAACAGGATTGGGGGCAGGGAACGCAGCTTTGGGAACAGGTCTATGTTGAACTGCGAAAGCTTGCAGCTGTCAGACTGGCTCAGGAGCAACCGGGGCAGACGCTTCAACCGACGGCGCTGGTCAACGAAGCATGGTTGAGGCTGAATGCCGGGCAGGTTCGTCACTCGTGGCAGAATCGAGCTCACTTTTTTGCGGCTGCGGCAGAATCGATGCGGCGGATTCTGGTGGATCGTGCGCGTCAAAAGCGTGGCCCCAGGGCGGGAGGGCGTTTGAAAAGAATCGAGCTTGAAGCCGCTGTCTGCGATATCGGACAGCAGTTTGATCTCAATCAGGCTGATCAATTACTGGCGATCAATGAAGCCCTCGAGCATCTCGCTCGTGAATCACCGGTCAAGGCCGAGTTGGTGAAGTTGAGGTTTTTCGCTGGTCTCGACCATCAGGACGCGGCAATGGTGCTGGGGATTTCTCGAGCAACTGCGGATCGTTACTGGGCGTACTCGAAAGCGTTTCTCTACGATGCTCTGCTGGATCCCAACGAAATGTAGTTGTTGGTGTCGACTTTGGATTCCATAGGTGTCTGGTTGTGGTCAGAGGTTGGGCAGCCGGTGATTCGAGGGTTTGGGAAATACCGACAATGTCTTTGGATCCCCAGGAAGTTGAAGAGCTGTTTGAGCAGGGCCTGAAGATTTCGGCAGGTCCGACACGAGATGCATGGCTTGACAGTGTTTGCTCAGGACGGTCTGAGCTTCACAATCGACTGAGCCGACTTCTGAATGCAGCCTTGCCGACGGATGATTTTCTCGAGCGTCCCATCGTTCCCGTCGGGAGCCCCGCAATTATGGTCGGAGGGTTCGTGGTTCCATCCGCGAACAGCATGCCTGGGATTGCACTGGATATGCTTCCGGAGCGAGTGGGGAACTATCGGATTCTGGAGATTCTCGGACGTGGCGGTATGGGGGTTGTTTGTCGAGCAGAGCAGACAGATCCCGTACATCGACAGGTTGCTTTGAAGCTGATCCGGCCGGGACTCGATTCGGATCGGATTGTTGCGCGATTTGAGGTGGAACGGCAGTCATTGGCGAAGATGGAGCATCCGAATATTGCAAGGGTTCTGGATGTCGGCGCAACAGAGGATGGGCGACCCTGGTTCGCGATGGAGCTTGTGTCCGGAAAGCCGATCACAGAATATTGCGACTCAAATCAGCTCACCACAACCGAACGCCTTGCACTGCTAATCCCGGTCTGTCAGGCCGTGCAGCATGCTCACCGGAAGGGCGTTATTCATCGGGATCTCAAGCCGGGAAATATCCTTGTGGCCAACGACAGTGATGGTCCGGTGCCGAAGGTGATTGACTTTGGTGTCGCAAAAGCAATCGGGTCAGCAGCCTCATTCGATCCGCTGACAACAGGCGCTGGAGTTGTCGGTACGATGGAGTACATGAGTCCTGAGCAGGCGGGCCTGAACCAACAGGATGTCGACACACGGACCGATGTGTATTCGCTTGGAATTGTGATGTATGAGCTTTTGACCGGCAGTCCGCCATTCAGCAGATCCGAGTTTCCTGACGATAACCTGTACGACATACTTCGTCGGATTCGGGAGCAGGAGCCAACTCGTCCGAGTGAGAAGCTCAGCACTGCGGAATCCCCTGTTGTTCTGGCCGATCGCCGCCGCTCTGATCCTCGACAACTCACGCGATTGCTTCAGGGGGAGCTGGACTGGATTGTGCTGAGAGCTTTGGACAAGGATCGTGAGCAGAGATATTCGTCCGTTGCGGATTTGGCGTTAGATATTGAGCGATTTTTGAAGGGAGAGATCGTCGCTGCTGCTCAGCCGGGACGAATCTATCGCCTTAAAAAACTCTGGAGACGCCATCGACTCGCCATGATCGCCTCGACAATTGTCGCTGTTTCCTGTCTCGCTGGACTGATCGGGGCTTCTTGGGGCATGATGACTGCTCGTGCATCGGCTGAAGCAGAGAGAGCTGCGCGAATTCGGGAAGCTGAACAGCGGCGATATGCCGAATCTGTAGCGAACTTTCTGGTCGAGGATGTGCTGGCTCTTACAACACTGGAAGGTCAGCTCCGGTTCGATTCTCAGGCTCTCACCCAAAATGCCCAACTCCAGGAACTTCTTGACCGGGCCGCACTGCGTCTGGAGTCTCGTGAGCTGGATGATACTGTTGCTGCTGATCTGCACTGGATCATTGGGGTTTCGCAACGAGCTTCCGGAAATGCGGGAAAGGCCGTACCTCATCTCGAGAACAGTGTCGCTCTGTTTACTCGGTCTCTGGGGGCAGATCATGAGCGAACGCTCAACGCAAAACATAGCCTTGGCATTTCACTGCATCAATCCGGTGATCTTCAGAGAGCCAAACAACTGCAGACCAGTACACTCAATGACCTGATTCGAATCAGGGGAGTTCACGATGCTCAGACGCTGTACGCCATGCAGTCTCTGGCAGAGACGTCGATGGCTACGGACAATGCAGTTGAAGCCAGATCGCTGTTGAAATCTGTCGTGGAAGGACTCCGCCGGATCACGGCCACAGATACCGAATCAGTGCTCAAAGCCGAACTCAGTCTTGCTCTTGCAATCGAACAGTGCGGAGAAACTGAACAGGCGATGACTGAGCTGCGAGACATCGTTGAGCGGTCAGAATCTCAACTGGGGGCTGGTCATATCGTAACCCTGAAGAGTCGAGAAGATCTTGCGATGTCTCTGTTTCAGGACGGGCAGCAGGAAGAAGCCCTCGTCATCTTGAATGAGGTCGTTCCTGAACTGGTGAAACAGCTGGGAACTGATCACCCAACAACTCTTCACGGCATCAGCAATCGGGCTGTGGTATTGCAGGGCGCCGGGCGACTCAGTGAAGCACTGCCCATGCTCCGGGATGTCCTGCAGGAACGTCGAAAGATATTTGCCCCGGATCATCCCGACCTGATGTCATCGGAGTTGAATTTTGCCCTGGCTCTGTCGGATTCGGGGCATGCTCAGGAAGCTGTAACGCTGCTCGAATCCTGCCTGACTCGGCTCTCACAGAAGTGCGGTGACCGACATCCACTGACGCTGCTGTGTGTACACAATCTTGGGGATGCCTTCATACATACTGGCCAGCTGGATCGTGCCTGCAGTGTGCTCAATCTGGCAATTCAGGGACGGTCAGAGCGATATGGTGCAGAGCATCCTCAGACTCTCTCTTCATTGAGTCTCAAAGCGCGTTGTCTGCAGCGACAGGGGCTTCAGGCTGAGGCTTTACAAGTGCTGGAACAGGTACTGGAGAGTCGTCGACGTGTTCAGGGGAACGACAGTCTGGATACCGTCATCGCTGCCACAAACCTGGCGGTATCCTATCGACTCTCCGGCCGAACAGATGATGCGATTAAGACGGCAGAGTTGGCAGTTGAGGCGGGGCGGACGTCGTTCGGTGATCATCATCCTGTCGTAATTTCAGCACTCAACAATCTCGCCGTCGCATACTGGCAACAGAAAGAGCTGGACCGGTCCATTCCACTTTTTGAAGAGATTGTAAGTCAACGAACTGCAATCGATCCAAACCATCCGGACTGTCTGATCGCTTGTGCAAATCTTGGAGTGAATTATCGAGATGCGGGGCGGCTCGTGGAGGCGGTGACGTTGCTTCGTAAGGCAGACCGGAGACGTTTTCAGGCGTCGGGTCTGAACTGGGTGCACAGCGAATTGACGTCGCTTTGCCTTTCATCCGGGCAGGGAAACCTTCTGCCCGACTTTTTGCTGGAGGACCTGCAGTTCTGTCGATCGGAATACGGTGATTCCTCAACAATGGTGGCGAACGTTGTTACTGAAGGAGCTCTGGAGTTACTCAGGTCAGGAGACTCTGGTGGTGCTTCAAGGCTGCTCAACGACTCCCGAACCTTATTTGAGTCGCAGCAGCTCTCTGAAGAATACAGTTTTCTCTTCACCATACTGGACGGCTTGTCCGTGTACCAGAGTGGAAACCGTGATGTGGCTTCCGTGAAATTGACGCAAGCCGTTGACTGGCTGGAAGTTCATTCAGAAAAGCTAACGCCGTCACTCAAGCCGACATTTCAGAAGACGGCAGAAGTTGTGATCCAGAACCTGACTTCCTCTGCTGAGCTTCAGTCTCGATGGAAAGACTGCCTGTCAAAGCTGAACGATCAAAAGCCTGCAGTGCAACAGAATTAGCCCACGCGGGTACATCGTAGAACGATTGCCCTCAATCGTTCAAACTCGGCATCCGAAGTTCTCAAGGTGTCGCGGAGTTCATATTGCAGGCAGGCTGACCGCTGCACACATCGCAACCGGAGTGAGGCTGACCGAGAGCCTGTTGTTCGGCCTGGCGGAGACAGTGATCGATGCGATCGTTGATGATGTTGGTCATGCCCGGATGGAGTCCGAACGGAGCAGTGACCATCCAGGAGACGTTTGGGTATTCTTCAGCGGCTGCCTTAACGAGGGCCGGAATATCTTCGCTCCAGTGGCGACCGGGCGAGAGGAAATAAGGAAACACGACAATTCTGCCGGCCCCCTGTTCGACGCAGCGAGCAAAGGCGGAGGCGATGTCCGGCTGAGCAAGTTCCATGTGGGCAGGTTCAACGATCGAATAACGCGATAATTCTCGGAATTGCTCAACGGCAGCCAGCAACATTTCATTGCTGGCTGCTCGTCGTGATCCGTGATCGACGATGATGACAGCCGTTTGATCTTCAGCCGACGTCATCAGTTTTCTTCGCCTCGCCAAACGACCTTGGACTTGCTCATCAGGTCATGCATGGCCTTCTTGTCTGAGCGAAATACGCAGATGAGAAATCCGATGTAAAACGTCAGCACAGTGAGGAATGCAGACAATGCTCGCCCGAATGCCTGATTGAATGTCATCGGAGTATTGTCCTCTCGAAGAACGATCAGGCCAAGGCTCCATTTTCCCAGTGTCGCCCGTGCTGCGCCGGATTCGCCTTTCGCGAAATACGATGCTGCCACAAAGATTGATGTGATCAGCCGGACAAGTGCTGCCACTGGAAGTGCTGCACCTGGAAGTCCCACGTAGATCATGAACAATCCAGCGATCCATGAAAATCCGCCGCCAAACAGTGCAACGACGACCACAACGACAAAGTAGTCGATCATGTAAGCAAGGTAGCGAGGGCCGAAGCCCGCAGGTTCGTTATCGGGGAACTCGTTGACAATTGACAGGTCCGGCTTGAAATAGAGTCCGTAGAGTCCGATGACTCTCATCATGAATACGGCTGGAAACGCCATGAACGTACAGATGATCATCAAGACCATAAACGATGACGAAAACACCAGCGGCATCTCGTAGAAGAGGGCTCGAAGGTTCCCTTCACCAAAGTCCACTACATTCTTAGCGAGGAAGTCAAGAACGGACGCTTCAAGTTCTACCGCTTTGGCCATGATTCGTCCGCCCATGAGAATGGCGACAACGAACAGGATCGTAGGTATGAGCAGAACGAGAACGAAGTTGAGAAACCCGATATAGATTGATGGCACAAATGTCTTAAAGAAGTCTTTGACCATCCAGTAGATCAGCCATGCACGATACTTGTATCGTTGAGACATATGAACAACGGCGGCTGGCAGGAACAGCATCATCGGAATGAAGAAAGTAGCGATATTGGCGAGGCCACCGATGAGCGGGTTGGCGACCAGCGTGAGCACCGGTCCGATCCAGACGACTGGCATCATGACGATGAGCGGCCAGAAGTAGAATCGGAATCCCATCGCAAGGTTTCCGAAGAAGTCTGTATCAAACCGTTTGATTCGCTTCTCACCGGCCATGGTGAGTTCCGCGATCTTGGTGGCGAGTGTCCATGCCCAGCCACCAAAGCCCAGCTGGAAGACAATCACCATCGAAAACCAGAAGTACGCAGGCGGAGACTTGACGGCCGCTATGTGCGGGGCATCCAGATAAACAGTACCTTCCTGCGTATAGAGTTTATCGTCGTAACGTACCTTTCCGTCTTTCGGTACTGTGATGATCAAAGTCGGACCGACAATTTCGATATTGTTTCTTTCGGCGGCGGCACTCTCTTCCAGTTCCAGTGTTCTGGCAGCAATGTACCACTGCAGCATGTACAGGCTGGTCACCGACAATGACAGAGTTGCACTCCAGATCAATGCCGTTCGGACACCATAGCCCCAGTGGTTTTTCAGGAACTTCCAGCCGTTCTTCCAGATGGCTCCGTAGAATTCTTCCGGGGGCGGACCTTTGCGTTCTCGACGAATTCTCTGTCGTTCGCTTAATGTCCCGGTTGCGATCGTCACACCGCATTTAGGGCATTCGACTTCATCAACGCGGACCGGGTTGGCGCAGGACGGACAGACTCGGCGGTTTTGGTCTTCGGCTCGATTCAGGTCAAGACCGCCGAGTGGATTATCGGGATCGTAGGTATCTCGAGGCGGCCTGGGAGCTGCTGGTTTTGGGCTACGTGCGGGCGCACCAGCCGCAGGGACTTTGACTCTGCCACCACAGACCTTGCACTTGAGAACCTTACCGGCAGCGGCATCGGAGACTGTCAGTGACGTTTCACATTCGCCGCAGGTGACCTTGATCGGCATAGCGATCCTCGTAGCTCTCTACAGGTTTTTCGAACCGTTACCAGAAATTCATGTCCAACAAACTCGCGGACCGAGTTGTTCCAATTTAGCGAATCCAGGCCGCCGGGAGCACGGATTCTTTGCCGTCGGGTCGCGAAATCTAACAGACATGACGGTTATACCAAAGAGTCTGGCTATGAGTTTGGGTTGCAGATCGTCCGATTTCACCCATACTGTGTCGATCGACAGCAGTGCATACGCTGTCGAGGGACAAAAGTGCGGACGATTCGGGTCCGTCGGGTTCAGGAATTCTGCTCAGGAAATGACGTTCATGGTTCATCCGGTTCTGATCAATGGGGTATGGGTTGCGTCAAAGGGAACGAAGACATTTCAGGCAGTAAATCCTGCGACCGAACAACCGATTCCGGGTGATTTTCCAGTCAGTCCGTGGGCCGAACTGGATGCTGCAATCGCCGCGGCATCTGAGGCGACTCGCGAAACACGCGGCTGGCCGGGTTCACGGTTCGCGGATTTCCTCGAGTGCTATGCGGCGGAGATTGAAAAAATCGCCGAGCAACTGGTCGAGACTGCTCACCTTGAAACTGCCCTTCCAAAGTCGCCACGTCTTAAGGATGCAGAACTGCCTCGTACAATTAATCAGCTTCGGCAGGCCGCTACTGCAGCTCGGAGTGATTCGTGGAGAGACCCGATTATCGATCGAGCAGCCGGCATACGTTCCATGCTTGGTCCAATTGGTCCGGTGATCGTCTTTGGGCCGAATAATTTTCCGTTTGCATTCAATGGGGTTTCGGGGGGAGATTTCGCAGCAGCGATTGCTGCCGGGAATCCAGTGATCGCCAAGGGGCATGCGTGCCATCCGGAGACAACTCGACTGTTTGCCGAGGCTGCTCTGATCTCGATTCGGGAGACCGGTATGCCAAGAGCTCTGGTTCAGTTGGTCTATCGAACATCCCACGAAGATGGGTTTCGGCTTGTATCGGATCACCGGATTGGGGCCATTGGCTACACGGGTGCGCGACACACGGGTTTGAAACTCAAGGCCGCAGCGGATGCATGTGGCAAACCGATCTATCTTGAATTGTCGAGTATTAACCCCGTGTTTGTTCTGCAGGGGGCGATTGTTGAAAAAGGCGATGCGCTTGCAAACGACTTTACGACGAGTTGTCTGATGGGAACGGGCCAGTTCTGTACGAACCCTGGGATCGTAGTAATTCCCAAGTCACCCGAAGGCGACACATTTCTGAATTCGGTAGCGGATCGGTTCAAAGCTGCAAACGTCGGAACCATGCTTGGGCAGTCGGTTCGCGACAGTTTTGCAGCGGGGATCGGAGTGCTGACAGGTGCTGGGGCAGAAGTTGTAACTGGCGGAAAACCTGGCGGCGGTAAAGGCTTCTGTTTCCAGAATACACTTCTGAAGATCTCAGCGGAAAGCTTTGTTAAGCAACCGGAGACTTTTCAGACGGAAGCGTTTGGAAACGGATCGCTGTTCATCGTGGCGGATTCACCCGAGCAGATGGTTGCCGTTGCGGAAGCTTTGGAGGGAAATCTGACGGGTTGCATTTACTCGGATTCAACCGGAAAAGACGACTCTGCGTACGACATCATTGCTCCGGCGCTGAGATGTCGAGTTGGGCGTCTGTTAAATGACAAGATGCCGACCGGCGTGGCTGTCAGTGCCGCCATGAATCATGGTGGACCGTTTCCGGCAACCGGACATCCTGGATTTACTGCCGTGGGGATTCCAACATCAATTCGCAGATTTGCGATGCTGCAGTCGTTCGACAACGTGCGAGCTCATCGGCTTCCATCAATTCTGCAGGACAAGAACCCAAATGGACAGGTGTGGCGACGAATTGATGGCGAATGGACAAAAGCTGATGTGAGCTAACGGCCCGTTGGTCTTTATCAGGGACAGGGTGAGTTGAGTCCCGCCGCAGCAGTGTGCAATCTCTGCCAAATGTCAAAAACGGACAATTTTCTGGCCGACGGATTGATGATCCCTCGATAGCCAGAACGGGTTGCAGGTACCGCGTGGAGCTCCGTTGAGTATGGTCTCCGCGTTTGATGCTTTTCGCCCGCATTTTGATGTCCGCCTTTCCGACCACAACGATTGCCACGAGATGCGAGTTTCGTCATGTCAAATCACAATTCAGTTCCGCCGACGATTCGACTTGGGTCGCAGGGATTGTTTGTCGCCTATTGCCAAAACTTACTGAATAAGCGGTTGCCTGGCAGTCCATGTTGGGTGGATGGAATATTTGGTGGTGAGACAGATGCAAAAGTCAAGCAGTTTCAGGGGGCCAAAGGCATCGCGATTGAAGGAGTCGTAGGTCCGGAGACCTGGGCAGCCCTCGAGGTCGGTCCGCCTGCCATCAATCTGCGACCGTCATCTTTGCCTGCCACGTCTGAAATGACGATGGACCAATACAATGCAGCGATGAAGTCTTACAATAACGACATGAACGCCTGGGTTGGAGGTGGTGGATCATGGCCTAAGCCCGTTCCACCAAAGCGACCTGTGGGATGAACTGTGGACGCCGTTCGCGAGCGCCATTCAGTTGGCCTGTTGGACTTCGTTGAAAACGTGTCAAGGATGAACTTTTCTGGCCGAGGCCCCTTGAGATTCTCGATTGGTTCAGCACTCGAACGTCGGCAACTGAATGTCATCCCTGAAAAGGACACCATCGGACTATGGCATGGTTTACGCGAATAACTCGGTTTGGCGACGTACACCTGTGCTTCGCACAGGAACATCGGATGACGTGTGGCCTCGCCTGTGCGCTTATGGCAGCCTACAAGGTCAACAAATTTGTACCGGGTGCCGATCCCCCGGTTGACGAAGAGACTGTACTGAAAATTAGTGATCAGATGTTTGGCGAGGGGCAGGTCGTGGATCATGGATTGGTGGGGATCTCACTTGTCCAGGTGCTTAACCATCCCGACCTGCAGATGGCGGGATGGACCATTGCTCCAGGTCTGTCGCCCGAGAGAGTCTCTTCGGAAATCGTGAATCGAGTCGGGGTTGACTACGGTCTTGGCCCAAGCCTGAACAGCAACCCGATCATCCTGCTCGTACAGTGGTCGCACAATGGTGCCGCACACTGGGTGGTCATTGACAGTATCCGCTACATGTATGGTTTGCGATACGCCACGCTGTGTGACCCACTTGATGGTGCCGTTCACATTGTTCCGATCTCCAACGATGAACCCTTCAGTTACACGGCCCAAAGTACGATCGCTGCGAATCTGTGGGGACTACCACCAATACACGATTTTGGGACTCAGCGGACCGCCAGTTCCACGATCAATTATGTTCAAAACTGTCGCACTCACTTTCGCCGCGTGGCAATCACCAATCTTCTTTATCGCGAGACGTGAAACGCGATTGCGAACAGGCACATGAATCATAGTGACCGCAAGGGGCTCTGTTCGACTGTTGTGCTGCCGAAACAAGTCGAAGGAATTACATGGAGAGATCAACGACGGACGCCGAAATAACTCGAACCCGTACGGTGTCCAATCACCTCAGGCTGCATTACGTGTTGTCGCGAGGTGTCTTCGCACAAACGCTTCGTAATCCTGTGGAGTGTCGATTCCAACAGCAGGATGATCGATCACGGTTAGAGCGATCTGAGCTCCCGCCTGAAGAGCCCGCAACTGTTCAAGTCGTTCCATTTGCTCGAGCGGTGAGGGCGGCATTGTTGTCAACTGCAGGAGGAAGTCGCGACGATACGCATATAGTCCGACGTGCAGCAGCCATGGCGAAGGTTCACCATCGCGGAAGTATGACTCGATTGGCTCATCTCGGCTGAATGGAATCGGAGACCTGCTGAAATAGAGTGCCCTTCCCCGAACATCGGTCACAACCTTGACGCAGTTGGGGTCGCGAACAACTTCGGGTGATGTGATTGGAGTTGCGACGGTACTCATTGGACAGCCGGAGCCTTTGAGTTCCGTAACGAGAGCCGATACGATGGCCGGATCAAGTTCTGGTTCATCACCCTGCAGATTGACGATGGCATCTGCATTTGGGCAACAGCGGCGAACGACTTCCGCAATTCGATCGGTCCCGCTTTGATGCTGACCGGTCATTTCAGCTCGACCGCCGAATGCTCTGACTACGCTGGCAATTTCTTCGCTGTCAGTGGCGACAATGACATCAGAGAATTCAGGGCACTGGCAGGCCGTTTCCCAGACATACTGCACGAGAGGCTTGCCGGTTGCATTCAGCAATAGTTTTCGTGGCAGTCGAGTCGACTGAAGCCGTGCGGGGATCATTCCAATGACGTTCATCTGTACCTCCCTGAAAAATTCGAACGAGTACTCCGACTCGCGAAACGGGAGTTTAAGTCAGAACTCTGAATTCTGTCAAAACAATCTGGCGATCGCGGGATGAGATCGAGATTCGGGATGAAAATCGGCGTAAGGATGAAAATTCACAAGAATCAGAACGGTGGGGCGTCGATTTCGCTTGCTGCCGGCCACTCCGCTCGTTTTTCCGGCATTGTTGCAGGTCTAAGCGACGGCGGACCTGAGTTCGACGAGGGGGGGCCATCTTCTTCGCGGCTGATATAGACTTCGGGCAATGCGTCTCCCGGATTTTCCTGCATTTCAAACAGGAAGCGAGAGCACATTGCTTCGCGGCGTTTTCCCCACTTCATCCGTCCACTGGCTCTGGTGAGCGTCAGGTGGTCCATTGCTCTGGTAACACCCACATAAGCCAGGCGTCTCTCTTCAGCAATATCCTTCTCGAGCCCACTTTCAACACTGCGTTTGTGCGGGAGGATTTCTTCTTCCATGCCGACCAGATAGACCCGAGGGAACTCCAGTCCCTTCGCTGAATGCAGGGTCATCAGTCGCACAGAATTGTCAGAGAGCTTCTCATCCTTTTCGGACTGTTCGTCGCGATCCATCAGGGCGGTTGATTCGAGAAATCCGCTCAGCGATGGGTCTTCTTCGCGTTCAACGTACTGAGCAATTGAGTTGACAAATTCCGCGAGCATATTTTTTCGCGCTTCCTGCTGAGCCTCTTCCTTGTACTGTCGATCAATTTCATCGTTGTAGTTGATTTCCGAAATCAATGAACGGATGGATTCCGCAAGCGATTTGGGGTGCGATGTCATAAGCTGAGTATATCGCTCAAGAAGTGCTCGGAAGCTTGCAAGCTGACTCATCGTTCGAGCCGGAAGAACTCCGGTTGCCTGTGCTTCAGGCAGAATCTCCCAAAGACTGGAGCCCTTCTTGACGGCCATCTGCACCAGCTTCTCAACAGTTGTCGCTCCAATGCCTCGCGCTGGTGTATTGATGATTCGCAGGAGAGAAACTTCGTCTCGGGGGCTGGAGATCGCCTTCAGGTAGGCAAGGATGTCCCGAATTTCTCGTCGATCAAAGAACGACTGTCCTCCGACCAGCACATAAGGAACATGCAGGCGTCGAAGCTCCTGTTCGAATAGACGCGGTTGTTCGTTCGTTCTGAAGAGAATTGCGACGTGTTTGGGCAGCACGCCGAGTTCACTGATAAGATATGCAATTTCACGAACAACATTTTCTGCTTCTGACGTTTCGTCATCAAATGCGAGAAACCGTACCGGAGCGCCTGCCTTCTTATGAGGAATCAGGGTCTTGTCGTGTCGATTTCGATTGTGCCGTACCAGTCGATTCGCGCAACCAAGAATCTGATCTGTGCAGCGGTAGTTGTTTTCGAGTCGGACCGTTCGAGTCCCCGGAAAGTGAGATGCAAAGTTGATGATGTGCTCAACCTCAGCGCCTCGCCAGCCGTAAATCGACTGATCATCATCGCCAACGACGCAGAGGTTGTTGTGTGCCTTCACCAACTGCTGAACCAGCTTAAACTGAACTCCGTTTGTGTCCTGATATTCGTCAATCTGGACGTGGTCAAATTTCGCCTGATGTCTGCGAAGGACTTCCGGGAATTCTTCGAACATCCGAGTTGTCAGCAGCAGCAGGTCATCGAAGTCCACGGCGCCGGATGCTCGCAGCTGCTTTTGATATCGCCGGTAGGCCATTGCGGCGAGGAAGTCAAAGTCGACTTCCACGTGATTACTGGCTTCTGATTCCGTGATCCCGCACATTTTCCAGCGACTGATGCGATTCAGAAGGTCTCCGGGGCTCATCGCTCCGTCACCAATTCGAATTTCCCGAATTGCCGTTCTGGCGGCGGACTCCTGATCTCCTCGATCGTATATCACAAACCCCTTAGGGTATCCCAGGACTTCGATGTCTTCACGAAGTGCCCGAACGCACCATGCATGAAACGTGGAGACGACCGGCTTCTGTTTGAGACGGCTTCCAATGATTGAAGATGTTCGTTCACGCATTTCTCTGGCCGCCTTGTTTGTGAACGTGACGGAGAGAATGCGATCCGGACGGATCCCGTGCGCGATCAGATTTGCCATCCGATACGTAATGACACGAGTTTTTCCGGTGCCTGCTCCGGCGAGAACCAAAAGTGGTCCGGAAAGGACAGCGACGGCTTCTCGCTGTGGCGCATTAAGGCCTGTAAGTTTGAGCATCGATGGGGAAGGTAGAAATTCGCTAAGTACCAGAATCTGAAGGAGGCGAAGGATAACCTGCTGACCGCGAATCGTAAACTGCCGGTTTCTCCGAACACGTCCTTAGAAACTGTCGAGCCTCAGCGAACTCTTCCTGGCAAACCCGAAAATCGCCTGTTTCACGGCGTTCGGGCTGAGATCCGTACCAATTTTTGGATTACCGAAATCAGGAGTGGAGTTTCATGAACTCTAAAACCGCATCATCGATCAACTTGTGCAGCACTTCGGTCTTTCGAGAGCTGAGCAATTTCATCTGAACATGATTTCGTTCAGTCATTGCCGAATCCCCGGCATTCATTTCGGATTGAGTGTCTGCGGAATCCGGGAATGCGATGCCGTGATTGTGATGATGCTCATCTTTCGAATGCTGATCTTCTTGTTCACTCGAGTTTGATCTGAGCGGCAAGGTGACGGAAGTCAGGTTGCTGTTCAGGAAATCATCTGCCGGAGATCCGGAAGTTCCATCAATGACAGCCACCGTGAAGTCCAGCGATGAACTCCAGCCCAGGTTGGCGCCGGTACTGTCAAAAGCTCGAATCCACGATCGATAGATGCCGGCGGCAAGTGGTGTCGTCGGTACAAATGACTCGGTTTCGATATCGGTTTGATGAATCACTTTCCCGGCGCCTGAGAGGCTTGAGACCCAGAGTTCATACCGTTGGACTCCGGCAACAGGTGTCCAGGTGAAGACCGGAGTCGAAGACTGTCCTCCACCGGAAGGTGTCAGGATCCTGGACGTCTGCTGGTATTGGAATGCGAACGCGGGGCTCCAGTTGTAGTAGTTTCCGACGGAATCTTTCGCACGCACCCAGACCTTAAAATCACCAGCCGTCGCACCCGGAATTGCTCTCACCAAACCCGCAACGTTTCTGTCCTGAAAGTAGGGCGAAGATCCATGCGCATCGACCCAGATTTCGTAACCAGAGGCACCTGGAACCGAGAGCCACGTCATGACAGGTGTGTCCGAGAAATTTGCGCCTGAAACGTCCAGTCCAGTCGGAGTGATGCTGACTCGAACGACCGCCCGGGCACTGTAATTCCCCCATTCTCCGCCAGCATTGCGCCCTCGAACCCAGATTCCGTAAGTGCCGATCGGGAATCCAGTGACATTGACAGATGTCCCTGAGACGTTTGTGTTGCGATAGAACTGAGAAGTGGATGTCGTCAGGTTGTCGACCCAGACATCGTAGGCTGTAGCCCCCTGGATCGCGTTCCACGAAATTGTAAATGCAGACGACGCGACAGTTGAACCATGATTCGTGACGACTGGAGCGGTGATGACTCTCCAGTCCTGAGGCGTACTCCATGCACCATTGGTGCCGCCCGAAGTCACACCGCGTACCCAAACTCGATATACTCCGATACCCAGGTCAAATGCCGGTGTGAAACTCGTTCCAACGATTCCGGACTGAAGCAGAATGCGTTCCTGAGTGCCGGCTGCTCTTGAGAGCCAGAGTTCATAGGTGGCGGCGTTATTGACCCCCTGCCATGTGAAGGTTGGTCGATAGGACGTGGAGTTCTGGGGAGTTGAAGGCAGTATCGGGGCCGTCTTGTCGGTTGTTGTGACCGTCAGATTGCGAGTTGGATACCCAGTTGCCGAAACGGTAATTGTCGACGTCTGATTGCCATCGACAATCAGATCGTTCACTGAATTGACAGTGAATGTTGCGGACGTCTGCCCGACAGGAATCGTGACAGTTGCCGGTACCGAAGTCTCTGTAGAGTCTGATGTGGACACTGCAAAAACGACAGCGGTTCCGAGGTCCCCCGTTCTGGTCACAGTAAAGACCGACGATGTTGTACCGCCAATTTCCGAAAGCGTTGTTGTTGGGGATGTGAGTGTCAGGCCGACAGATGTGGCTGAACCGGTAACGAAGTCAACCTTCAGATTGTCGGTTCCAACGGTCACGGTCGTGATAGCCACGACGGGCGTCTGACCGACGTTGTAGCGAGCGCTGACAGAATAAGTTCCCGCTGGCACACTGATGCCATATCCCCCCGAATTGCCAATGGTCTCGGTGAACACCGCCTGCGTCGCGGTGTTGTAGGCGGTGATCGTTCCGGTGCGAATGGCTTCGCCGACGTTGTAGAAGTTGTTGCTGTTTGAGTCCGTATAAACGACGCCGGTGATGTAGGGATTGATGGTTCTGATCCCAAAGTTCTCTGTCACCAGTGCGGCATTCCAGTTCGTACCTGACTCCGTATAGACACCGTACCGAATCCCGGTCCCAACCTCTTCGTATGGAACATGCAGCATGTTCTGACGATGTCCAGGGCTTTTGAACAACGAGGAGTGACGATCGTAAACCTGCTGAATCTGATCAATCGTTCCGGTTGTGCGCCCCATGGCGATGTTCTCGCCCACAAGCGTAGACGGATAACCTTCCGCCGTCGTTCGTTGTTGAGGAGTCAGGCCGGATGGATTGTTGTGGGCGAAAAAATCACGGTCAATCATGTCCTGTGAGTGTTTCTGTGCCGCGTCTGTCAGGCTTTGATGTGGCGCCAGCGGCTGTTTAGGAGTCGTCGTGATCGTGCCTGCCGCCAGTCCATCATTCAGGCCAACACCATGGAGAGCCGCCTCGGCCGTCGGGTTTGCTCGCGCACGGTTGATGAGTTCGAGAAGGAGTTGCTCATTGTCTGTCATTGTCACAGCAGCGAGGAGAGCTCGGTCTTCCAGTAAATCAAACTGCACGGCAGCATTTGTCGTTGCTTTAGACCGACGGTTGCGAGTTCTGCGACTGGGGTTTCCGAGACGCAACAGCGTTTTGACGTGGTCCGACAAACCACCCACAGACAATGCTCGAGCGAATACTGACTGAGCGAACACCGACTGAGCGAACACCGACTGACCGTGCATGTTAGAACTCCACGCTGCAGGCTGAACGACAGACGTGCCTACTCCTGGCAGGTCCATGCAGGATTGGAACAACATAGCGAGGCGCTGAAAAGAGGGGATTCCAGTCAGGGAGAGAACTCCGCTCGATGAATTCCATAATAGCCTCAAACCTGGCGGGTTCTTTCGGCAGAAAACGACACAAGCCGATAAGAAGTTGAATTTATGGTGGTGATGAATGCGTATTTGTTCAGTTGTGTTGACCGCAGGCATCGTGAGCGCCGCAAAAAACGAACGACCGATGTTCCATTTCTGAAACACCGGTCGTCGTGCGGGTCTTCGTGGTGAGCTGAGTTCGCTGAGTGCCGGATCAGAATCCGTTGCCGCTGAAGCCATTCAGCAGGAAGTTGAACTGGAACAGGTTCAGCATCACATTTCCGACTTCCTCAGCAAGTGTGTATCTGAGGACGATTACGTCATTTGGCTGGATCAGGATTCGTTCTGAACGACTCGCAAGGGCCTTGTTGAGGTCAACCTTGATACTGATCTGGTTTCCGCAGGGCAGTTCTCGGATAACAACTGCTTCTGATGGCTGGCAGAACTGGCTTCCACCGCGACCGCCACCACCAGCACCGCCTCGTCCACCGATTCCACCGACGCCTGTACCAGCACTCCCGAGCGGTCCTCCAGCGATAGCGATGGCTCCGATAATGTCGAGGTCTTTATCCCGTGGAAGCGGAAACTCACCACCACCAAGCACACCGGCTGTGAAGAAGGTTTCGTCATCGCGGCTGCGAATGATCAGAATATCTCCTTCTCCCAGAATCACATCCTGCTGGCTGAAGACTGGTGGGCTGGCGGGATGATAGCGGAGCGGGATACGAGTTACGTTTGGAGCATCGGGAAGAGGTGCTTCGTTGCAAAAGCATGGATCCTGACAGTTGTCGAGACAGATACCATTCATCAAAGCGTCATAGTTGACAGCGTCAGAGAACATCCCTCGATAGATCAGAACTTCATTCTTTGCGTCAGTTCCCGGCATCCCACCGGTTTCGCTGAGGGCATGCAGGACGTCGTTTTCGTAGGCAGGCAGGTCAACAACGTGCCCAGTACCGCGTTTTGAAACACCTTCGACACCACCGCTTTCTTCGCGAATCACGAGGACTCGAACAGTTCGCTTACGAATCATGGTGACGATGATCTGGTCTCGATCGCTCTTCACGATGTCCGCCTGCAGCGTATAGGCGTTGCGGATTTGAGTGGTTGCATCGACAAGTGACATACCTTCGACCTTGAGAGGATCGATGTATGGCAGTGCCAGCGTTCCGTCTTCACGAATCGGAACCGGATATCCAACTGCCGGAGGCATGCTGGAGTCTTCGGGATAGTGGACTGGCGGCAGTTCATCTTTGTCGCCCAGAACACCCTTGATATAGATCCCCAGCACATCGCCAGGTCCAAGCAGATAATCTGTTGGGGGATCCTGACGAAGTCGAAGCAGGGAAATGTCTTCAAAGTCATCCTTGAGGTCTGCGGTCAGCAGGTCTCGAGGTACCCGAGCTGCGGGAACCGCATTCAGGTTTTGATTGAAAGAGCATCCTGAGCCAGCCAGCAGGCAGACAACCGCCGCGGTCAGCATCGCAGGAGACAACTTATGCAGGTCAGCCATCTGACATCCTCCAGAATCGCTGCTCATGGTTTTTGCCGGCAGCGGACGATCATGTTTCAGGAATTTAAACTAGGAGTCTGGATCAGTTCTCTTCGTACGGACGGGGTGGAATCCCGTTCAACTCGTCGCCGGAATCTACTCGAGGAAGAAGTTCCTCAGCCGGCATTTCCGGGGTCTCCGGAGGAGTCTCAAGAAGCTGATCGGGCGTTGGAGCCGGTTGCACCTCACCGGCTCCTGATGCATACGGAAACCGTGGTGCAGGGGCTCGTTTTGCCATAATGTTTGCACGTGCTGTCGGAGAAATCGGCAGTTCCTGAAGGTTGCCGTATCCATCCTGCTTTGCAGCAAGTGCACCGTGAGAGAATCCATCAAACCATGCGTTGATCTTGCATCGGCCTTCAGGAGTCTGGAACTGTGGCTTCCAGTAGCACTGAGGCGGAAGGGTTGGCTGACAGCCATTCCCGCCTTCAAGCACATCGCGGTAACCTTCCTTAAAGCCTTTTGCGAAGTGGAGCGGGTGATCGAGGTCATCGTAACACCATGACCATTCGCCCCAGGCTTTCTGTGCAAGAACACAGTTACGCAGGTCCATCTCCGCGTCAATGACGTGTTCATGAACTGCGTTGCATCCGACTGCTGAACAGAACAGCATCAGCATCCATGCGTGAACAGTCTTTCGAATCATCTTTAACCTCCGTGTAGCGGTCTGTGCCGATGCAGGGTGAAGGCACAATGAACCACGTTATTTCAATGTTTCTGGCTGGGTGACTGTTCCAGGCTGAATCAGGATTGGAGCAGCGGTTTCAACTGAGTTTGTACCTCGACGACCGATCGCAGCTCGTGCTGCTTCTCTGACTGAAGGATCCGCATCGCTGGCTGCAAGTTCCGTCAGCAGGTTCAACATCGTTTCGTCACCAGGCTCATAGTCGCCGGCGGTAATTGATGCCGCAGCACGCACGCTTGTCGTTTGATGCCTGAGTAGTTCTGTCAGGCATGAAAGACATTCAGCCTGGTGTTCTGTTCCTGCAAAGTGACGCAGAGACATAATGGCCTGAACCTGAAGCTCTTCGCTATCACTTTGTGCAATTTGAATCAGGGCCTCTGCCGTATCTTCGTCCGAGCATCCGCGGACAGTCTGAGTCTCACAGATTGCAAGCTGCAGGCCAGCATCCGTTTCGCATTCAAGTCGACTCGACAGAAGTTCGTTGATCGACTGATCAGCCGGGTCACATTCGGCAAGTAATGTTGCTGCGAGTGTTCGAGCTTCCGCTGACTCGGCTTCACACAGGGCTTTCTTCAGCCATGCTGCGTGTCCGGCAGCTCCTTCAGTCTTTGCCAGCACATCTTCGAAGGTGATGCCTGACTTCTCCGCTCCTGTCGCCGAGGTTTGCACGGCAGAAGAGACTGGTTTAGGCGTCGGAGGAATCGGAGCAACTTCTGTTGTTGCCGAAGCAGTCTTGATTGACGCTTTGCCTGAAGTTCCTGCCGTCAGCTGAACCGTCGCCGGCTTCGCTGAAGTCGTCTTTGCAGTGTTCGAAGATGGCCTTGCTTTACTGTGGTGAGCACCGCTCACAGCATCAGCCATGGCGAGCGCCTCTTCTGAGTTTGCTGGTCCGAACTGTCGTCCGGCTTTTCGGTCGGCAAGCTGGGTCAACTGCTGACGGATCACTGGATCGCTTGGTCGCTGCTTTAGCGCCTTACGGTACATGACTTCCGCCTGATCGTACTTTCCCTGGTTCTCGAAGACTCGACCAATCGAAACCAAACGCTCAGCGTTGGCGTCTTTGGTCGATGCACCAGGGCCCTTCTCCGACATTGCATTGAAAGCTGCACATCCAACACTGGAGAAAGACACAATCCCCCCCAGCAACAGCGCTAAAGGCTGACGCATTTTCATGTCAATTTCCCCCCCCAGGGAATTCGTGCTTCAATCACAGATGCAGACGTCCACGAATGGCTCCGCTCCATGATGTTGCACAGTGCTGCAAACTGAACAGCAGCTTTCAAGCCCCAATTGAAGGCATATAGAAGAAAGTTTGCTTGACCCTTCTTCGATTCGTTCCTTCCGATACTGGCCCAATCGCCGCGTATGATCTACGGCACCAGCCGGAAGAATGCCCCGTTCTAATCATCGGAAGACCTTCAACCGCGACATTGGTCATTTCAGCAAAAAACGATGCGACCAGACGAATTGGCACTTGACATGAAATTCCTGCCATGTCATCCGATTTGGGCTCAAGTCTGCGGAATTTCAATTCACGCTGTGACATCCGCCAAAGGAAAACGATCAGTCGCGAATCAGAAACGCCCTATTTTAACAAAACGGTCCGTGGCACCTAAAATTGAGGGGTGGCACTTTAACTTTGGGGATCTCAATGCCGAGATCGGTGGGGGCGCAATTTCGATGGGTACGATTTGCTGTTATGATCGGTCGGGTTGAGCGGAGGCACTGAGCTTTGGGTGATCTGTTTTTTGAAGGCGATGCAGCTTTGTTCTGGGTTTCTGCAGTGTGCCTCGCAGCGTTTGTTCGTCTTCTGCTGCTGCGTCGTTCCGCGCTTGCACGGACATCGCTGGCTCATGCCTGGAGATGGCTTCTGATCTCAGTCATTCCAATTGCTCTGATGCAGCTGTGTCACCTCAACAAGGACCAGATCGCTCCCGGGGTCCTGAATGGCAGTGAATGGCTGGCCGGTGTCATGCTGATGACGGCCCCGATTGCAGTTCTGGGAGCTCGACGGCCCGGGGCGCGAGCGTGGCCATGGTTTGTCGTTTTGCCGCTGATCATTGTGTTACTCTGGCCAGCGGTCTCAGAACTGCTTTCAAATCGAGGTCGAGAACCGCTGACAGCCGGAACACCGGCTCTGATGGGGTTTGTGATTGCGGGTCTGATGGGATTTGGCAACTTTTTTGGAACTCGAAACACGCTGTCTGCGATGTTCTACTTTACGGCAGTTGCATTTCCTCTGCTCCCTGTGGCTGGCTATCGGGACCAGTTTTGGTTGTCTCCGTTATTCAGCGCCCCTGCTCTGCTGGTCAGCGGTCTTTTGGCAGACCATCGCTATCAGACGCTGGTTCAGGTACCGAAAGGTTCGGCTTTCGAAGCTGCAAATCGGCTGTGGCTGATCTTTCGCGACTTCTTTGGGATCGTGTGGGCAAAGCGGGTCATGGATCGAATGAACCTGTTTGCCGCTCGAGAACGCTGGACTGTTACGCTGACACTCGACGGATTTCTATGTGGGGCCGTTGATTCGAGTCTGGAAAGTTGTGCGGTCGACAATGCTGCAATGAAGCGTCCGGTCGAAACACTTGTCTGGCTGTTACGGCGTTTTGCAGATACAGAGTGGCTTCAGGAGCAACTTGATCCCTTCGGTACGGGGGCGACTACGGAAACGATTGATGTGTGAGTCGAACTACTTTGGGCGTGCGGATTCATTCAACAGATGAAACGGGCCAGATCGACCAACAAGCTCTGTATTTTGATTGCGCCACTTGATGACAACATCCGGGTGGTCTGTGAAGATTCCGTCGATACCGCCATCACGACACAGCCAGGAAAGCAATTCCGAAGTCTCGCTGCAGAATTCCGGCATGGCGTCTACTCGGAATGTCCAGACGTGGACCTGGATGGCATGTTTTCGAGCCTCCTGTACCACGTCGCTGACAATCGGGGTTCCGTCTTCGCGTTTGCCTTCAATCACATGTGTCAGTTGCACGCCGAGCCCATTCACGAACGGAGCATATTCAGCAATCTGCTCGGGCGTTGGCTTCTTTGAGCAGAGCTGAATCAGAGGCAATTCGCAGTGCAGCTCTTCACGCAGTCGCCGAATTTCTGAAGGATCAAAACACTGCACAAAGATTCGATCGTCGGACTTCCTGTAGCCAGCATCGTTCAGCACTTTCAGAATCACGGTTGAAGAATCCAGACCCTTCTCACGGTGCCTGGCGGGATCCTTGATCTCAACATAAATGCCCGTGTCTCTGCCGGTAGTCTGATTCAGGCCACGGATGAGAGCCAGATGTTCGCTCAGTGTGGCGATTCGAAATTTGCCCTGATCTGCAGGAAATCGATTGTTGTGATCCTTCCATGCTCGATTCGCAGATGTACGCTCATGGACCCTCAATGTCTGAAGCTCATTCCATGTGAAGTCCATCACATAGTGTCGCTGATCGTTTCGTGCTCGACCTGTGAACACTTCCGCAACATTTGTCACGTCATCAAGCGTCAGGTCATGCAGAACGACGGGAACGGCATCCCGAGTCAGCACAACATCCTGCTCAATGTAGTCGGCACCCATTGCATGCGCGAGCACGGCTGCCTCCTGTGTATGTTCAGGGAGATACCCGGAGGCACCGCGATGAGAGATCACAACAGGCGTAGCGGTCGTTTCCTGACTCATGGAAGTCGTATGGGTCACCAAAAGCGACATGAAGCAAATCACAATGCGGGAGAGAGAACAGTGGATCGTGCTCATGATTTATTCATCACTTTGTTCTTAGCGGGGATTATCTGGCAAGTTCGATCGAAAGCCAGGTGGATGGGTCCAGCGAGATCGGAAAGTCTCCGGAGACATTTAAAGGAAGGGTTCCAAGTTCAGTGTCCTCGACAACACAGTAAATGCCCATGCGCCCGATCTCTGGAACCTCTGCATAGCCCGCCATTGCAGCTGCCGGAATCCAGAGCTGCAGTCGATATCCATCCGGCGCCTGATCAAACTGGACTCTGCTTCCTGGGGTCGGGAGCCCAAAGGAGTCCTTCGGCTGTCCAAACTCTTTGAGTCGGATCTGAGCCGTTCCCTGGTTGTCTTCATCCTGAGGAAGAACAAGCAGGGAAGTACACCAACTCGTGATGCGATGCACGCCGGCGGTATGTCGAGTATCAAACGACAGCAGGACTCTGTCTGAGGAAGTAACTGCTGTACTCCGGCCCGCTGCAGGGTGTTTTCGACCCTTCACTCGCAGGTCGATTCCAAGTCCCTGTTCATTCCAGCCGCAACGGATTTGAAGCGGAGCCTGTTGATCATTTAGCCGTGCCGGAACAAAAAGTTCCGCCGCCGGAGGTAACTGCAGCAGGTCTCCTTTGCGGCGGGGAAGTTCGCTGATCCGAGGAATCAACTGAGTAAACTGAAACAAAAGCGAGGGCGGAACAACGGGGGACATCGGCCTGAAGAACCTCTCCGGAAACAGCGTCTGGACACCACGACGCCAAACAGCGTAACGTGTTTCTTCCGGATTGAGAACTCAGGAATTGGTCATTCGAGCCCTGGACTTTCAGGATTTAGATTGTCTGAAGAATCGTCCTGCAGGTCGGCCGAATGATCCGCAAACAAATGTCGGCGGGCATAGTCGGAGATCAGCGCGACTCCAGGATGGCTGATTTTCTTTTCCACAGAAATCGCAAAAAAGTCTTCTGTTGCTCCAGGGATCAATCCCAGCTGCACAAGGCCGTTTTGTTGTTCAAGTTCTGAAGCAATTGCGGACGGCAATGCTACCAGGCCACGTCCGGCTTCCGCAAAAACCTTCATCAGAGCCGTATCGTCAAACTCCCCGACAACGTTGAGCGAGAGGCTGGATTCATAGGCCCAGCGATCGACCGTTCGTCGCAAAGTCGTTGAGTCAGATGGAAGAAGCCATGGGGCACTTGCAATGTTGTTTGGAAAGTCTGTGCCAAATTGAGCTGCGAGCGTTCGAGTCCCAAAGATGCCGACGGGGGAGCGGCCAAGGGCGTGATTAAATGCCTTCACTCGGACAAGTGCGCCTGCCGGAATGTCGGAGAAGACAACGTCAAGTTCGTGAGCCGCAAGCATCGTCAACAGTTCGTCCTGAGCGGCCTGTCGGCATACAAGATGAATGTTCTCGGGCAGTTCAAGCACTGGCCGAAGCATCTTGTAGACGATCAGCTTAGGGAGAACTCCGGGCACGCCAACCGCAAGACGAATCGGACGCCCCGTTGGACGACCTCGGACAGCATCCACCAGTTCCTGTCCGATCGTAAAGATCTCGTCTGCAAACTTAAACGTCATTCGTCCAAGTTCAGTAAGAACCAGATCACGACCCACTCGATCAAACAACTTGCCTCCGAGGGACTCTTCGAGCTTTCTCAATTGGCCACTGATGGTTGGTTGGGCCAGCATCAGCTTGTCGCACGCCTTGGTTATGCTTCCCTCGCGTGCGACAGTCCAAAAGTACAACAAATGATGGTAGTTGAGCCAGTCAGCACTCACTTGATTCACCTTGCATCCTGTTCCGCAGTATGAATTCATCTAAAAAAGTCAGGCAGTGAAAGACAACTCTGACCTGACGACTCGTCCGAATTGCAATGACCTCCCGGGAACGTTCCGAGAGTCGACCTGTTTCGTCCGAACCAAACAGTGGGCCGACCTGAAATCGTCTCGATTCCAGACCCTGAGAATCCGCCACTGAGACCCAGACCACTCCGTCCAGCTCCTCAGGCGCATTTGGTCCCACATGACCAGTGACGCTCAGGGACACGTCCGCATGGGGGCTCATTTGGAGAGCGCCGGTTGCCATTGCTTCCGCTACCTCGCGGCTGACAACGCCATATCGGTCGATCGTCGAAGAATTGATCTGCAGCCATCGTATTTTCGATTCTATCTGATAGACAACAAAGGACCCCGCCAACACTTCAGAGACGCCCGGGAGATGGCCAAGCTCCGCGGCGATCAATCCTGCTGTGCAACTCTCTGCAAGAACCAGTCGGAGACGATTGGTTCGCAGTTTCAGAAAGACCCTTTCAGAAAGCTCTGAAACTTCTTCATTCTGAGACAAGAAACAATCCTTTCCCTACTCACTTATTCGGGTTGCGGCTGTGTTCAAGACACCTTCGTTTTTTAATCAACTCCTGATCGCGGGCTTTCGCCCATCCCTATCTGTCCAATGTTGCCAATCGCGCCAGCATCCCAGAATTTCAAACGTGTCTTTTCCCGCGTTTGTTCACGTTCAGCGATAAGATATATCGGAAAAATCGATGACATCACCAAGACTGCGTCGTTGCTGAACACCATTTACCTGACCTACGTCGGTCAGACGGATGTCACGCATCAGATCTTACAGTTTTTTGATTTCCAAATGAACAAGGCGTCCTTCCGGCTGTGCTGGTCTGAAGCACGCTGGAAGAACGCCTGTCCTGAAGGATTCGAAATTTGCAAAATGAATGATCGTTTAAACCGAACTCAGATTGTCGTCAGCTTCATTGTCCAGTGAAGAAAACAGCAGTGACTGAGATTCAACGGGCCGTTCAAATCCTGCTTCTAATGGCTTCAACGGTTCAGAGAGGGATGACATCAGAGAAGTGTTCAATGGTTGCCCATGCTTCCGAACTGTTGTCGACTGAGTCGAACGCGGTGTTGACGGCGTGTGTACTACGTCTGGGTTGCCATACGACTCAGCCAATGGTGATTGCTGGTTGGCCGGATTGACCTGCTGCTTTGAGCCTTCATTAAAAAGTGGAGTCCGTTCCGGGTATGCAGGCATGAGATTTGTAGACTCAGATGCACTCACCGGGGCAGAAGCTTCAGTATTTGACGGAGTTGCTTCACCAGCCATGGACATCATCCACAACAGACCAGGCTCTGACTCCTGCATGTCTGCAAGTTCTACTTCACCACCGGTGATCAACTCGTCGTCCTGATCAACAACAGACTCCGGACTGAGTTCAAAGAACTCGACCGCAATGCTGTCATCTGAGTACACCATCATTGTGTCTTGACCGGGTACATCGTCTGGGAGTTCCGTGGGCAGACTGCGGTAAACCCAGCTTGGATCCCAGCCATCTTCCGGTGGGCTGTCTTCGTACGGGAGACCGGCAAGTTCTTCAAAACCAATCTCTGAATCCGGATCAGTCGCAGTTTCGATCAAAATATCGCCGGGAAGCGATCCATCCGGGGCCACATACTCAAGGTCAATTGGGATGAGTTCGAAGATCTCCCCTGGCTCAATCTCCGGACCGGGCCCGAGCTCTTCACCGGGCTGCCATTCCACCGGGAAGTGGAGCAATTCAATGAACTCTGTCGGTTCTTTGACCGCTGACGTTTCTGTGAACTCTGGTTCTTCATTCAGTTCTGGTTCCATCACCAGATCTGAAGGAGCATCGCAGCCAGCGAGGACAGCGTCTGCTGAGAGGAGTGCTCGAATTTCACAGTGTTCAGAAGCTTTGCCAAGGCGGCTGGCGTGTTTGTGGATACGGCGACGATTCTGATTTCCGGAGTTGAACAACATTGCGACATCCTTTTCAAAAGCGAATGCAATCCCTGCACGAGGATTCTGGGGACACAATGGCTCTGGATTTCCGGAATTTCCGTGTGATTTTTGGTTTTGAGACGCAAAACCACCTCGGGAAATCGACTTTCGGCGAAGTCTGCCGCAAGGTTCGCAATTCAGTGCCGGATGCGACATACTTGGCTCTCTGTGCGACGACGTCTGAATGCGGTTCCATGTTTCAGAGATGGGTATGTTACCTTCGCGGCATCAGCCATTTGTTACAACGCAATGGAGTGTAGTGCTGGAAGCGGGGCGACCGGACTCGCCGATGGCTTCAGAGTCATTTGCAGCCTTGTGCAATTCGTACTGGCTGCCGCTCTATGGCTTTGCTCGTCGAAGAGGATATTCTGCGGCGGACGCAGCTGACATGACTCAGGCTTTCTTTGCGGAGCTCATGGAGAAGCCCGTTCTTCAGACCGCAGATCCAGCTCGAGGTCGATTTCGAAATTTTCTCCTGACAGTGTTCCAGCGGTTTCTGGCATCTGAGTATGCTCGGGCGAACACGGCTAAGGCTGGTGGACGTCATTCCTTTGTCTCGCTGGACTTTGATGACGGAGAACGTCGTTACTCGGACTTTACTGCGACTCAGCAGAGTCCTGAGTCGGTCTTCGAGCGGCAGTGGGCAATGACATTGCTGGAGAGGTCTTTGTTGCTTTTGGAGACCGAATATCGAGAGCGTGGAAAGGTCGATTTGTATTTCGCCTGTCGGTCGTTCCTGATCGGCAATCCGGCGGCAGACCGTTACGCAACAATTGCTCAGACATGTTCGATGACAGAGGGCGCGTTTCGAGTAGCCATCCATCGGCTTCGGCAGCGATTTCGTGAGCTTCTGCGTGCGGAAGTCTCCGCAACGCTGGGGCCCCATGAGAATGTCGATGACGAGCTTGAGTATCTTCGGCGAGTGCTGCGGTCGGACGGTTGATGGCGGAGGAATTCCCACCGAAACCTGGTGGAATGGGAAATCGCGGAAAAGGCTCAAAAAAGCGTGTAACATCCGGCAGGAAATCGGGAATCTCAGATATACACGATGTTTCTCAGGGTTTCTTTGAGCGAAGAACTATGAATCCTCAGCATGTTTGTCCTGTTTGCACCAAGTCGATACCGAAACATGCACCCGGCGGGCTTTGTCCGGCATGTCTTCTCGAGCGAGGATTAAGTCAGTCTGTAGAAGCGGTCGAGTTGCCCGGGATTCCGGATGCAGACCAGATTGTCGAAGGAGTGGCGGGTGTCGGGAATGCCGCGTTCGCCGTGACGACTCCTCAGCCACGTGACATACGAATGCCGGCAGTCGCCGATTTGTCGACATACTTCCCGCAACTGGAAATTCTTGAGCTTGTCGGACATGGCGGCATGGGCGCCGTCTACAAGGCTCGACAAAAGAAGCTTGACCGACTTGTGGCTGTTAAAATCATTCGGCCTGAGGTTTCCGGAGACCCCGCGTTCGCAGAACGGTTCATGCGTGAAGCTCGAACACTGGCCCGACTACAGCACCCGAACATTGTTGCGGTACATGACTTTGGAGAAATCGAACTTCCAGGTTCGACAGGATCATCGTCCGGTGGTTCGATGTACTACTTCATCATGGAGTACATTGACGGAGCAAACCTTCGGCAGTTGATTCGTACCAAAGGCCTGAATCCATCTTTGACTATGTCAATCATGGATCAGGTGTGTGAAGCACTGCAGTATGCCCACGATGCTGGTGTCGTTCATCGAGATATTAAACCGGAGAATCTGCTTCTGGATTCTCGAGGCCGTATCCGAATCGCAGACTTTGGTCTGGCAAAGCTGGCAGATGGGTCTGTCGATAACTTCACGTTAACCGGTACACATCAGGTGATGGGAACTCCGTCTTACATGGCTCCGGAGCAACTCACCGGGTCCCGTGACGTTGATCATCGTGCCGATATCTATTCACTCGGCGTTGTGCTCTACGAGATGCTCACTGGATCGATTCCGCTTGGACGATTTGCTCCTGCGTCTCACAAAGCAGGGACGGACCTGCGTCTGGACGACGTAATCAATCACGCGCTGGCGACCGAACCGGACCAACGCTATCAGAGTATCAGTGTACTTCGAAATCAGGTGGCTTCGATTGCTCACGCACCGGCCGCTGTTCTGCCCGAGTCGGTGACCAACTACGCGGAATCTTCGGTTCAGGGACTTTCCACAATCCTGGATCGGGAAGTTGCCGGCGTGTGGCGCATGGTTGGAGGTGCAACTGCCGCAGCATCGTCGACAAGACCTCGGTTTCCAGCGCTGATGGCACTGGTTCTGGTTCTGATCGGATTGGTAAGCACCTTCTTTCCCTGGTATTCCGTTCGTAGAGTCGTCAACGGAGAGAATGCGGCTTCAGAGATTCCTGAAACCTCAAAGTACATGGCTCAGAGCGATTCGACGCCCCTTCGTTTTGAGGGAGGCAGTTCTGAGTTTCCATCTGCAACTGGATTGCGCCGATCCTCTGAATACGTTCTCTGTCAGGCGGGGGCACCAGGAGCGTATCAGGGTTTCACCCGGAATTCTCATGCTGACAGTGTCATTTTCAACGAGTCCACGTCAATGAGTCCGGGCATCAGAAATGAAGTGGACGTTCGAGGTTCTGATCTGACGACAGGACGGATCTACTTTATGTTTCTGTTGATTACCGGCATTCTCGCGGGATTGGGACTCACCAACGGTCATCAGTCGATTCTGATCACGGGTGGTATTTTCCTGACAGCGTTTACCGGTTTGTTGGCGGTTGCTGCTTCCATCAGTGAAGTCCAGAATAGTGGAGATCGGTTTGCGGTGATTCATACGGCTGAACACCGGTCGCGATACGATCGCGTCTATTTGGCGGTTCAGGAAGCAAGTGGTGCGAGTCAGGAACGCATTTCTGTAAGTCAGGGGATGTTGATTTCTGAGTGGACTCTGTTGCTGACAGTCCCAGGGGCTATGGCGTTCGCTTTGTGTATCCTGGGCCTGACCGGCCTGAGGCAGGCTGTTGTTTATGACCAGTCCCCGGTTGGAGGATCAGTTCAGGGAGGAAACACCGTCAGCGTATCCGTAGGGCAGATCACCGAGTTACCGGAAATCTGTGTTGTCTGTGGTTGTGCTGGTTCCCATCATGTTCATCGAAAGCTCAACTATCAGCCGCCATGGGCTCAGGCTCTGACCATCGCAGGGTTCATTTTTGGCGGGTTACCCGGAGTGTTCATTGCGATGATGACATCTGTTGAACGAGCTGTCGCATTGCCCGTATGTGATCGACATAGAAACCATGGTCGGCGGCTGATTTTGTTTGCCAGTTTGGCCTGGATGCTGATACCAGTCTACGTTCTGCTGTTCACTTTAGTGTCGGTTGAAATCTTCGATACCGGAAGCTCTCGAACAGCTTTGTTGCCAATTGGAATCATCTCCGGAATCATCCTCGGTGTTGGAAGCTATGTCGTTCCGATTGTCTATATGGTGATGAACGGTGTGAAGTGTGAACAAACAACAGCGGAATCGATTACGTTGAGCCGAGTGGCAACACCATTCGCTCGAGCCGTTCGTCAAAAATCCGGAACGCACAGACCATAAGTCGGAAGCAGCAGGCGTTATCGTGGTAGAATGGAGTGAATCGAGTTTCGTGATTTTCGTGCGTCTGTTTCCGGTGGGGTTCAGGAATGCGACGATTTGGCGTGATTTGCCTTGTTTCGACTTTCTTCGCACTGATGCACGACTCTGCCGGGCTGCCGGCGCGTGCTGCTCTGCCAGGCCTGCCTGATGAGGACAGCCGGGCCGGACACGACAGCCCGGCTGGGGAGGGTTCGGATTTGCGTGGAGTAGTCGAGGCGAAGCTTGAACTGCTGACCGACCCGCCGGACGATTCTGAAAGCGTTCGATCGGTCATCGCGTTAGATGAAGAAATCCATCATCTTTTGGAAAAGCTCGCGCCAAAAGATCGTCCTCAGGATGGTTCGTCAAAACCGTTACTTCTGCTTGCAGAAGCAGATTTGCCGGAAGCAACGGAGTATTTGCGGGCCGTCTTTGAAACATCATCAGAACGCCGAGCTGATGCCGCACAGGCATTGGCGCTGGCTGTGCGTTTAAAACCCGTTGAATCTGAAGACTGGCAGTTCTTAGTTCGGTCGCTGGCAGTCGTCGAGGGTCCGCAGGCAGTTGATGTCATGACAACCCTGCTTCGTTTTCCTCAGCGAGCGACACGGGGTCACTGGATTCGGCAGGTCATCCTGACAGGACTGCAGTTGTCGGACACCGATCGCGAGGTAGCGCTGAAGTTGCTGAGGCACTGGTCAGGACAGCCACGTGGCTCGAAGAATTCACCCGGATGGAGTTTGCCGGAATATCAGCAGTGGTTTGCGAACGAATATCCGAACGAACCGGCAGCCGAACTTCCAACAGAGGTCGCCGGGAGAAAGTGGAAAGAAGCATCCGTCTTTCGTATGATTCAGTCGCAGGTCTGGACACCCGATATGGAGGCAACTGCGATCGAAGCCTTTCAGAAGGCAAACTGCCATCAGTGTCATAAACGCAGCGAACTCGGAAATCATTTTGGGCCTGATCTGACCACACTGGGCTGGAGACGAAGTCGCAAAGAGATTGTGCGGAGTCTGATCTTCCCGTCTCACGAACTGAATGAAGAATACCCGGCTGTCGTGGTTCTACTTGCGGATGGGCGTCAACTTGCAGGGCTGATGGCAGCTGCCGGATCTGATCGTATGTTGATCATTGGCAGCGATCTGAAGCGAACAGAGTTCGCAAAGTCCGATGTAGAAGAAATTCGCCAGCAGTCGATTTCAAATATGCCTGACGGAGGACTTGAAGTGCTCGATGAACGTCAGATTATCGCACTCGTGCATTGGCTGGGGTCGACTTCCGGCGTGCCCCGCCCACACATCGAATGATGGGCCGCCTGCAGACAGCAGCATGTCAGGGCTGCCAGGGGACTGCACCTGACCTGCGAATCTGTTCCTGAAGCGCAGCAGAGAGTTCTCTGGCAATTGCAGGGTTTGATTTGATCCTGTCGCGAGTTTCGAAGGGATCTTCTCTGAGGTTGTAGAGTTCCAGTGGGCGATATGGGGAGTTCTGCAACAATTTCCAGTCGCCTCGGATGAAGGCTTCGTAACTCCTGCCTCCATAGTCGGGGCCTCCTTCGCGTCTCACGAAGTAGAGATCGCGAGTCTCCGGCATTTGGCCTCCGGTCAGGAGTGGCAACAGACTGACCGCGTCAAGATGATCATTCGGCTCACCCTGAGCTATCTCAATGAATGTCGGCATGAGATCAAACGTCAGCCCGGAATAGTCTGAAACCGAACCTTGTGAAATTACTCCGGGCCACTTCATCAGGAATGGAATTCTCAGACCCCCGTCATAGTGACTCTGTTTGCCATCTCGCCACGGCAGATTGCTTTGACCGTGTGGTATTGAGCCACCGTTGTCGGACGTAAATACAACGACCGTATTGCGATCAGAGTGAATCTCTGTGAGGGTCTTTAGAACCCGGCCAATATTTTCATCCAGATGTTCGACGAATGCGACATTGTTCAGGCGGAGAGCGGGTAGTTCAGGTTGTCGAGCACGCACGCGGTCCAGCCAATCAGCAGGTGGTTCGATCGGGAAGTGAGGAGCGTTATACGCGAGGTAAAGAAAAAAGGGTGTTTCAGGGGTTTCCGCTTCTTTTCGCAGAAACTCCAGTGCCCATTCAGTGAAAAGATCTGTGGCATGACCAGTTGTCGTGATGGTCTGTTCATTGTGTCGCATGTAATTCACTCCATGCCGCAGGTGGCTTTCGTAGCTGTCCATCATGTCGCCCAGAAAGCCATGAAACAGATCAAAGCCGCGTTGCGTGGGCAGATTGGGAGCTTCAAGACCCAAATGCCACTTTCCGATGATGGCAGTGTGATACCCGAGTCTGCGAAGTTCATCCGCGAGTGTCGGAACTCCCGGTCGAAGATAGCCCCATGAGTTCTCCGGCTGAGTTCGAATGACGCCTGGGACACCAACTCGATCGGCATAGTAACCAGTCATCAGTGCAGCACGGGTTGGAGAGCACACCGTGGCATTCGCTCGCATGCCGGAGAATTTTATTCCCTGGTGAGCGATACTGTCGATATTTGGTGTGTGGATGTCGGAAGCACCGTATGCCGAGACATCTCCGATTCCAAGATCGTCGGCCAGAATGATGATCAGGTTCGGTGTCAAGGGACGAGTGTTTGCTGGCTGGTATGCATCTGCGCGGACCACGCAGGACAACAGTATGATCAGGAATTCAGGCAGGGATCGGCACATGTCAAATTCCTCGAATGATCGTCAATTGCGGTGTTCGGGGAAAGCAGCGTTCATGCCTTTGAGTTGTTGCTTCAGGATCTCACGAAGTTTCGTGGCCTGTTTCTGATGTTGATTGGCAACGTTGATTCGCTCCTGTGGATCAATTTCCAGATCGAACAGTTCCAGGCGTTCGTCTTCGTAGTGCTGAATCAGTTTCCAGCGACCCTGAATGATACAACTGGCAGGAGTCGAGGGCGGTGCGTGATAGTAATGGGGGTAATGAAACGTCAACGTTCTTTCAGAAATGATTTCCTTTTCGGACGTCAGCAGTGGCATCATGCTCCTTGAATCTTCAGCAATCACATCTGCATGCTCGGCGGTATCCAGTGTTACGCCTGCTGCTTCCAACAGGGTTGGGAAAAGGTCTGTCAGAAGCACCGGTGAAGTGCACACCTTTGTCCCCGTTTGCTTCTCAGGCCAGCGTATGATCAACGGCACGCGAAGGCCACCCTCGTGCAGCGTTCCCTTTCCGGATCGTAAGGGGCTGTTACTCGTAATCGGCAGGTCGGTGTCGTCGAATCGTGAGGTTCCAAGATAACCACCGTTGTCACTCGTGAAGATCAGGATCGTGTTTGAATCAAGATCGAGTTCATCGAGCACCTGAACGATACGCTGGACGCTTTCGTCGAGCGACTTTAGCATGGCTGCATAGACCGGGTGTTTGTGCGTTCCGTCTGGTAAGACCTTTTGTTCGAAGTACTGTATGTCCGGAGTCTTTGCTTCAATCGGAGTATGAGGCGCATGATGTGCCAGCATCAGAAAGAAGGGCTCTCGATTTGATGCCGAATGACGGATTACGCGAATGGCTTCCTGAGTTAAACGATCGGTCAGATATTCGCCCGGACGACCGAACTCCAGATGAGGGATGTATCGAAACTCGCTCCGAAACCGCCCATTGCCCCGATAAGGCCAGAAGAACGTATTTGGAGCACCCCAGTGGGTTCCGCCGATGTTGACATCAAACCCCTGAGTCTCAGGCGCATGCGAAGCATCACCGAGATGCCACTTTCCAACCAGCGCCGTTTGATATCCAGTGCGACTGAGGTGTTCGGCAAGCGTGATTTCTTCGAGGGGAAGGTTCGGATTTGAGGTCGCCGGGATCATGGCACGATCCGTTGGCGGAGCGAGTGCACCTTCATGCCAGATTGTCATTTGCAGTCTGGCTGGATGTTTGCCTGTGAGGATTGAAGCACGAGTCGGAGTGCAAACGGGCGAAGGGGCTCGAGCGTGCGTAAACCGAATGCCTTCCGCTGCCAATGCGTCGATACCGGGGGTCTCATGGAGGTCCGATCCATAACACGATAAATCGGACCAGCCGAGGTCGTCAGCAAGAATCAGGATAATATTTGGACGATGATCGTCAGCCTCATCACCCGGCATCGGGCCACTGTCATCCGTGGCGACTGGTAAATCCATTGTGCTGGGAACACGAGAGGCGGCAGGATGAGTTGCGAAGCTGCAATCCGCGATCAACAGAAGCACCATGAGTGAGATGGCGACCTGGAAAATCGCGGAGCAACTTCGAGCCTGCATGTTGAATTCCTGGTATGTTGACAGACCGCATTCAGCAGAGTTCAGAGTCTTCGTTCAATCTCCCGCATCAAATCACGAGTCTTTTCCTGCAGACGCATCTTTTCGATTGCTTCTTTCAGTGCATCTGTGCGGCCTTCGACAAGCGCAAGATTCTGATCGGTTGGAAAGCGTTTCAGCAGCATTCTGGCGATGTCAACCGATTTCGTGTGAGTAAAGAAGAAACGCAGATCTTCTTCCGAAAGTTCATCGGGAGTCATCTGAGTGACCAGTTTGATCACTCCCTCCTGGGCGCGAGGCACATGTTCAGCAAGTTCCTTGATTTCGCTCAGGGCCAGCTTGCGAGCGAGGAGAGTCTTAACGGCACCACTCGTCAACAGCGGAACAAACCTCGCGATAAAGATCAGATCTTTATTGTCTGGTCCCGGACGGCTTTTTCCAAGTCGTTCCCAGAGCTGCAATGCAAGCTCCTTTTTGGCGGGATCAACTTTCTTCGGGGCGGACGCTGAACTTTCGTCAGCCATCGGATGGCCTTTCTGCGGGATTGTCCTGGAATCTGATATTCGAACAGGTTGGAGGGTAACGCACAACCGTCAGGTTTTCAAAGTGAGTCTGCAAAGGCAGACATCCGTTATCAGATCATGCGTTTGGTTCCGCAGGCGGTTTCTTTTCGGGAACCTTTGTTGCTGGTTTGGCCGCAACAGGTTTTGCAACAGGAGGCTTCGCAGAAGCGGCTGGCTTCGATGCAGCAGTCGTCTTTGTTGAAGCCGCCGGTTTCGCCGCCGGTCCAGGAATTCCTGGGGACGCCGGCAAATCCTTTGTGGGATCTGATGAGCTGGTCTTTGGCTCAGCGGCGATTTGAGACGACTTTGCAGCAGTTCGACTTGCCGCAGCGGCACGTGCCGCTTTGACAATTCGTGCCTCTGCTTCCCGAATCTGTCCGATCATTTCCGACACCGTCTGCCAGCGATCAGCAGGGTTTGCAGCGAGCCCCTTCATGATGGTTTCACCAATCTGACGATCGATGTTGGGCACCACTTCTGTGATGTTGAGAGGTGGCTTGTTGATGTGCTGAAGTACAGCGTCGATCGTCAGAGCAGCGTCCCAGGGAAACCTGCGTGAATACATTTCAAAGCAGGTTACGGAGAACGAAAAGATATCCAGCCGATGGTCGGTCGGCTGTCGTTTAATCAGTTCCGGAGCCATATAACTGGCGGTGCCGGTTCGGTTGCCCGGTTTACGAAATTCGGGCGTGTTTGGGACAACAAGGCCAAAGTCGATCAGCTTAATGGTTTTGTCTTCGGCAACCATCACGTTACGGGGGCAAATGTCGCGATGGATCCAGTTCTGCTGGTGAAAATAATGCAGAGCTTCGCCAATTTGGATCATGTATCTCAGGCGATACCGTTTCATCTCTTCGTTTTGAAGATCCACGAGGAGACTGAGACCCACTCCTTCGACGAATTCCATGACGAGGAACATTTCATCGTCAGTGGTCCATCCGTATTCGTAGGTCTTGACGATATTGGGATGATTGAGAGTGAGAGCGACTTCGCCTTCGGACGGCTTGTTTCGGCCGGTAAAACGAGCTTCGTATTCCTGAGTCTTCTGTTTATCGAGCACCTTGAGCGCGACGAGTCGGCCGTGTCTGAGGTCTGTTGCTTTCCAGACCTTGGACATACTGCCCTGCCCCACTCGATTGTGGAGATTGAATCGTTTCGTGATGTCCGTTTGCTCGTGGCCGGATTTCTTCCTGCCAAACAGCTTCTCAAACATGGTGCATGCCAATCCGCATGGACCGACGCTGTATCCGTTCAGACGCCGGAACCGCCGCAATAGTCAATAATGCGAGCTAACTCCGACCGCAGCTCGGAACGATGAACGATGCGATCCACAAACCCGTGCTTCAGCATGAATTCGCTGGTCTGAAAGCCATCGGGCAGTTTGATTTTGCAGGCGGCTTCGACGACTCGAGGTCCGGCGAATCCGATTAATGCTCGAGGTTCCGCGATGGTGACATCCCCCAAAGAAGCAAAACTGGCGGCAACACCGCCCATTGTGGGATTTGTCAGGACGGAAATGAAGAGACCGCGAGCACGTCGCAGCCGAGCAAGTGCGGCGGAGACTTTTCCCATCTGCATGAGTGAAATGATTCCCTCATGCATACGAGCACCCCCGCCGGAACCGCTCACAATGACCAGAGGCAGGGAAAGTTCCGTGGCCTTTTCAACCGCGCGCGTTAACTTTTCGCCGACGACAGAACCCATGCTTCCCATGATAAACGCGGAGTCGGTCATGGCGAAGACCAGGGGACGCCCTCGCATGTAACCACGTCCGACGGTACAGGCGTCTTTCATGCCTGTCTTGCGCTGTTCGTCGATGATTCTTTCTGCGTAGGGTTTGCGATCCGCAAATTCCAGCGGATCGCCAGCCGACATGTCTGCCCACCACTCTTCAAATGAATCCGGGTCCAGCAGTTGCCGGATTCGAGCAGAGGTCGGCACGTAAAAATGGTGTCCACACTCCGGGCACACGTTGAGATTCTGTTCTACCTGTTTTCGAAACAGCGTGGCACTGCACGCATCACAGCGAATCCAGAGTCCTTCCGGCACGCCACGCTTGGGACGTCGAGCTCCGGAACCGGATGATGCAGACGTTTCAGAATTATCAACGGTGCTCATCGAGCATTCTCCTGCTCGCCCGATGCAGCCGGAACGGCTTCACCAGCCGGACCACTGTCTGCGGACAAGAACTGTGTCACATCAAATGCGTTTGTTTCGATGACCTGAACTAACTCTGTCTGTTCTTCGCCACATAAACAATCCGTCGCTCTCGGTTTGCGATGCTGGAGTGTACAGCGAATTACAGTTGCCAGAGGCTCCGGTGCCACAACGGCAAACGTATCGTACTTTCGAATCGCCTTTGTGAGAACTCTGACGAGCCGTTGACAGGCATCGGACAGTGTCTCACCCTCGGGCGGACAAATCGAGACCGAACTGTCCTTTCCGTGGCGGAAAAGCCGAGGAAATCGCCGCCGAATGTCGGCTTCCGGCAATCCCTGCCACAGTCCCTGGTTGACGTTTTTCAGCTCATCAACTTCTTTCAGCTTCGCCTGAGGCTGCGATTCTGCAATTCCTCGAGCTGTGCTCGATGCCGGGTCGTCCGGCGAAGTGTAAATCGCGTCGAGTCGGATTCCCTGCTGCTGCAGAAATCGGACTTCGTCACGGATTTGCTCATTCCCACGCTGATTGACGGGCATATCGAGTGTCCCAAGGAGTCGATGTTGCTCGTCGTAGTCTGTACTTCCCGCTCGAATCAAAACAACCGTTGCCATGTGGATTCTTTCCTTAGCAACCCGGCCGCGAAGTAATCGCGATGTCACGTAACTCGGCGATAGCCGACTTGTAATCTGGTTCATCAAACACCGAACTACCCGCCACGAACACATCCGCTCCAGCCCTGGCGCAGGCCCCGATAGTGCTTTTGCTGACACCACCATCAATGGAAATGATCAGGTCGGGTCCGGCTGCGGATCGTGCCTGAGTCACTTTGGAAAGGACGTCTGGAATAAACTTCTGGCCGCCAAACCCTGGGCGCACACTCATCACAAGGAATAAGTCGCACTCCCGCAAAAATGGCTCTGCGGCAGAAAATGGAGTTTCCGGATTGATGGCCAGCCCCGCAACTACGCCTCGTCGGCGGATCTCACGGAGCAGAGAAAGCGGTTCCGGAACCGCTTCCAGATGAAATGTGATCGCCTCACAACCCACCCGAATGTACTCATCCAGGTATCTGGCCGGGTCCGAAATCATCAAATGAGCATCGAAGGGTAGCGATGTTCGAGTCCGAATTCGCTCAATTACCATCGGGCCGTAAGACAGATTCGGGACAAAATGCCCGTCCATCACATCCAAATGCAACAATGGCGCTCCGGACGTAGTTAGAAGCTCTAACTCGCGATGAAGGTTCCCAAAGTCACACTTTAACATCGACGGAGCAATCGCCGGGCGCATCGCCCGCAGGTCGCTCAGCATCGTGTCACGATTTCGCATCGATCTCTGCCAGATAACTCTTCACAGGAACCCGGGCCGAAAGAACTTCGACCAGTTTATGATTTGAGGAATCGAGTCTTCATCGATTCCTCATCCTGCTCCTGTACTGATTGGATGTGCCGCATTCTCATGCTCTCGTTCCTTCCTGTCCAGCGATCAATCCGCTTTCGTTCAGTTTCGTGGAAGGATAGTGTACGGGTGTTTAGTTTTAGCCGGGCTGTCGTCCGAAGAAGCCCCCGTTTCCGCCCCGGTAGAAGTCTCGCAACTCCTGCGGACCCTCTTCGATAGCAGCGTCCAGTTCTTCTTCGCGGTGGATGCCGTCAAAAACATATTGCAGTCTCTGCAGGACGGGCGCTGTATCGGCCCGTTTGCCTTCACGATTGAGTACATAAGCCTGCCCAAGGATCCCGAGCGCTTTAAGGTATCGCTTTTCCGGTGAACTTCCCGCATCTTCAATGCTTCTGAAGACGTCCATCGACTTTTCGTATTGAGGAACCGGGGGATCGAGGTACATCAGTCCCAGTCGGAGTTGAGCCATATCTGCTTCGTAGGTTCCGGGAAATCGTTCAATGACTTTCTGCCACGCAATTTCACTCTTCGGATTGATGATTGCGGCTGCATACTGGGCTCCGGCCGTTGCTTCTGTCCGAAAATCGGCTTTGGGTTTCAAGTCCGGCACGCTGACTGGTGCAGATGCGTTTCGAGCGATGACAAAACAGATCAGGAGTGCTGCGATTGATGTGAACCCCAGCCGAATCATTCCCGGGGCATACGGACGAAGTCGACTTAATAACCCCTTGGACGACGTAAAGTTTTCGTTAACCGATACGTTTTCAAGTGCTGCCAGTGCTGCTTCGAGTTCATCAGACGTCTGAAACCTCTGACTCACTTTTTTGGCCATCATCCGATGGATGATATCGCAGAGTTGTTTTGGCAGGTCTGCGCGAATCGCGGAGAGCGCCGGAGGTTCTTCTTTGAGATGCTGAACCGCGACTGTGACTGCGTTCTTACCGGGAAACGGGGGTCTGCCCGCAAACATATGAAAGCAGGTAATGCCGAAAGAATACTGATCACTGCGATGATCAAGTTTCTCGCCCTGAATCTGTTCCGGACTCATGTACCATGGCGTCCCCATCGTGGTACCGATCTGTGTCAGATTCATTTTGCCATCAGACTGCTGCGCCAGCTGAGCAAGGCCAAAGTCTGTGACTTTTGCGGTCTGAGTCCGAGTGACCATGATGTTTTCGGGTTTCACGTCTCTGTGAACTATTCCCGCTTCGTTGGCAGCTTTCAACGCTCCGGCAATCTGACGCATCCATGTCAACCCCGTTCGGAAGTCCGGGCTGCCGTTTTTGCGAATCCACTGACTGAGGTTCACACCAGGCACATATTCCTGAACGATATAGCTGACGTTCCCGTCTCGGCCTGTGGTCAGAATCTGAACAATGTGCGGATGATTCAGCCCTCCAGCCGCTCGTGCCTCCTGCTCAAAACGCTTCAGCATCACACCATTTTGGTCTGTGATTGCGTCGGCCTTGAGTACCTTAACAGCAACCGGACGGCCAAGACTGGTTTGCTCCGCCAAATACACATCCGCCATCCCGCCGCTGCCTAGCCGCCGAAGGAGCAGGAATTCTCCCAGTCGAGTATTCGACAGCGCGCCTTCAGGCAGATCGGGTGTGTCGTTTTGATGATCAGTGGGCGTCATTCCTGTCGACCAGCTTCCAGTTAGGTCAGTCTTGGTGCCATTTGTCGTTCCACTATTGTTGCAGGTTCCATGGGAGATTGGGAAGGATTTTGCCGGGAATTTTATCGGTACCCGATTGATGGACCGCGGTTTGCATGATGTACGTTGACGCATGCATCGCCGTTCCCAATTGCTCTAAAGGGGCTCAGAGGTCATCCAGCAATGACCGTTGATGATGACCGTGAGTCGCAGGACGAGAGAAGTGATCGAATTCGGATGGCAGCAACGCCAGTAACTCTTCGATACTTAGAGTATAGAGGTCCCAGTTCATTTCCAGCTGGCTGAGTACATCAATCAGTCGGGCTGGGCTGCCGGGGGTGCGGGAGCCGAGGCCCGGACGATTTCGTCCGGCATCACGCTGATAGTAGAGTCTCGTGGCGACTCCGGCAACGGACGGGCATGACGCCAGTGATGGACGCGATGCAAGCAGATGCACGAGTGGCCCGGTTTTGTCTGCTGAGCCGCACAGCAGGCACATTGCTCTCAGAGGTTCATCCTTGTGGGCCTGAAAAATCTGATATGGCCCGACCAATAAATGGCGACATGTTTTGCGTGGATCGTCAAGCACGGCAACCCAGCGAACCGGATCACCTGGCTGACGCTGATCCTGAATTTCGGGACACAGTTCATCAAACCAGCAGAGTGACAGCCATGACCAGAACCCTGTGTCATTTCTGAGTCCCGCCGGGTCGCCTCGCAGCATCTTCGTCAGATGTTCAGCAACCTCAAGCCGCGAATGAAATCGCCGCGGTTCCGCATCAATCTCAGCTTCGATCGGTTCACTCAGCTCAGGATCGGTGAGGATCTCCAGTGGCGTATCCAGCGAAGCATCGATTCGCAGCGATCGAACGAACGTCTCAAAGCGTTCCATACCCGCCAGGTTCAGTCGTCTTGCCAACATTGCCGTTTACGCCTGTTGTTCCGACGAGTTTTGCATGGGAATGGTATCAACGTCTGATTCTGCGATGGGTCTCAGTTTCCAGAAGTTACGAAACTGATCATCGACCGTTCTCCAGCGGCAAAATGCTCCGATCGCCTGATCGATCCATTCCATGTCCTGGTCAGGTCCGGAATGATCGCCGAGCGGAGGGAGGCCTGGCAGAGAGCATGCAAACCTGAGCCAGCGGGCTGTCCACTCGTCGGAGTCATCAAAATCCCGAACCTGGTCAATGATCAGGATCCGAATCAGGATATTCCGCAGGATTTCTGGCAGAACAAGACACTGAAACTCGGGTGACGTGATCAGGTGCTTTCTTGGGATGACTCGCGAGTTCACCAGCAGCAGAGGTTCATCAGACAAATCCAGCCGCCAGATTTCGCGACCTAGATCCTGTGAACGTACCGCGAGGAGGGGAACTCTCAGCATGGATGTTCGATGTTCATCCAGAGGTGCAATTCGATCAGCGACTCCCAGGAGTTGGCCTCGAGGTGGTTCGCTGGAAATGACCTTTAACCGAAATCTCAAACCTGATGACGTTCCAAACAAAGATAGCCTGCGATGTTCGGGAGTGATCTGTTGTCCGATCGTTCCGAAGTCAAATCGCACCAACTCCAGTTGTCGGAATGCTTCGATCACGATCCGTGCTGAATCGGGGAACTGATAGGTACTCAGGTCAATTTCCGCATTAAAGGTTTCAATGCCACCGATGCCAGTGACCGTGATTCTTACATGCGCCTGAGAGATTTTTCGACGTCCGGTGAAGTTGAGTCGCGTCATGTCTCCACCATGATTCGCGAGGTCAAAAACAGGTCTCGATTCAGATCAAACCCGCTGACGATCACTTCAAAGTCTACTTGTTCCGGTTGGATTCGCATGACATTCATGTCGAGAATCGTAATTCGGGCTGAGCGGCTTTCAAGATGAATTGGTGAAGACGACAACTGGAAATCTTCCGGGCGAAAATTTCTGAGTGCGCTTCCTGATCTTCGATCGTACGCGATGCGAATTTCGATCTCCGGCAGTGTGTGATTCGTTGAGGCGACCTTTGACTTCTGACCGGCGACTCGAAATCCGCCGGGCCTTTTTGAAATGCGGAACGACTTTGTTGCTGAACTGCGTGCAGTTGATTTGAGTCGCTTCAATGACTCCGTTGGCAGGCGGGATGTTTTTGCATCAAAGCCAACAGCGACTCCTGGGCGACCGGACCCTGTTCCTACCGAAAAGACGTCGAGTAAAAGCTCCGAGTCGTCTTCATCAGGTTCGTCGGCCAGCATTTGGCAGAGATCTGCGGCTGCGTTTCGAATGAATCGAAGAGTTGCCGGTCCGTTGATGTACTTTCCCTTGAAGTGTGATGTCTCTTCATGCCAGTCGGTATGTGCCGGATTTTCAGCATCACCCAGAAAGCGTGTCAGTCCAGGTTCTGTAGCGATCAAAACGACGGCCGAATTTCGAACGGGTCGCGATCGCACTTCGGAAATCACCAGTCCATCGCGGATGAACACGGGGCGATGGTTCAAACCGGAGTCGTCTTTCCTTAGAAACAGATCGAACCACGATGACTGACTGTCTTCTCCACGCGCCTGAACCACAACCGGAACTCGGATTGCCGCCCTTCCATGCTCTGATAACTCGTGCCGGAGTTTCTCGAAGGCCGCGGGATCGATTTGTCGTCGAGTCCACCGAGACGCGCCTTTTGCGCAACTGTGATTGAGTACGAGTTCATTGCCGCTGGTCATTCGTTCGATGGCCCACCGAGCTAACTCGATCAGCGGCTGAACAGAAGATTTCACGTCTTCGGAACAGTCTTCGAGCACGAGTTCGAGTGATGTGGACTGCAGAACAAGCGTTTTTCCGGGTCCCTCAATGGTGACGACAAGGTCTTCGTTGAGGATTGGAAAGAAGTAATCGGAAACAACGACATCGGTCAGCGTTTGGACTGACCAGGTGTCATCACAAAACGGAACAACCAGCGACAGCCCCGGTTCTTTCCGACGTTCAAGGCAGAAGTCTTTTTCGAATTCTGCGATCACTTCCCGATCGTCGACTGGAGCCCACGCTTCCTTGCCATCCGGCTTTCGTCCAAACCAGCCATCGGGCGTATAGCTTTTCCCATCAACTTCGTGGGAACGAAGAATGGATTGCCCTACCAGCAGACGGCGTCTGTCGTCATGCCGCACAGTCAGACCAAAAAACGAGCGAATTCGGCTGCTGCGCGGGAACACGAACTTTCCGAGTCCCCAGCGTCCACGGCCCGTTTCCAGTTTGTTCGACTGCCCTTCTGCTCGAAAAAAGTAGTAGAACGGGTTTTTCACCCCCGAGACTTCGTGATACTGATCTGTATCACCTGTGAGTCCTGTCGTACCGGAGTCCTCAAGTGCAATAAACCGGCAAACATCATCGGGTGACGGGACTTCTCGAAGGCCGCTTTGCGGACTCTGAAAATGGTCCCATCCGCCACGGAACCACTGTTTCGCTTTCTGAGGCGAAAGGGCAAATCGATCACCACTCAGAAAAATTCGAACTGCGATCGGGCCACGATGATCTGGGCGGCGCGCGTCGAGCGAATTCTGGACAGCTTCGCGAACGAAGGCCCTCAGTTCTGTATCGCTGGCGAAAAACTCGCCCTGAGTCGCTTCTCGGTTCTTAAACCGAGGATTGACCTTACTAAAATGCCAACCCAGTTTCACGACAGATCCGTTACGAGATATGTTCAAAAAGTAGCAGGCACTCTCCGAGTGCCGTCCGCCCGACGCCAGCATCCCCTCTCCGAATGCCGTCCGCCCAACGCCAGCATCCCCACACCGAATGCCGTCCGCCCAAGACTCCCGTCCATCCACCCCTATTCCTCGTCCTAAGAGCAAATCAGGGTACCGAGGTCGGAAGTGGGTTCAAGTGGAAGAACGTTTCGTCTGATGTTTGGGACAGAATTTGGCAGCGATCAGGGGTATAACTTGCCCCATAACGCAAGGATTGTCATCATCGCGACTGGGACTGTTCGGACAGCCTTTCACGACAAATATTCCATAAATTGAAGCACGGGAAGTGTTTACATGAATTCAGATCGCCGACGGTTTCTCACCAGTGCCACGACGCTTGGGGCCGGAATCTTCGCTGGAAATCTCTTTGCCGAAGGAAATCCGAACACCATGGAAACTCCTGATTCACAAGGACGGTTTCGATACTGTTTGAATACCAGCACAATTCGCGGACAGGAATTAGGAATTGTCGAGGAAGTTCGCATTGCCGGGGAAGCGGGTTACGATGGAATTGAGCCGTGGATGGGCAGCATAAACACCTATGTGGAAGGCGGCGGGAAGCTGTCTGACCTGAAGAAACAGATTGAAGACGCCGGATTGACGGTGGACAGTGCGATCGGGTTTGCCCAGTGGATCGTCGACGATCCTGAGCAACGAAAGGCTGGACTGGAAGAAGCAAAACGGGACATGAATACACTGCGGGAGATTGGTGGAACTCGCATCGCCGCTCCCCCTGCCGGAGCGACCAATGGATCGAAGCTCGACTTGTTTGTCGTTGCTGAGCGATATCGGACCCTTCTGGAGTTGGGAGCTTCGATTGGAGTGATTCCTCAGCTGGAAGTTTGGGGATTCTCCACAAATCTTTCCCGACTCGGCGAAACCGTATTTGTCTGCGTGGAAGCCGACCATCCCAGTGCCTGCGTACTGCCGGATGTGTATCACATCTACAAGGGAGGCTCTGGGTTTGGGGGGCTTGAGCTGTTAAGTGCCACTGCAATTCAGGTGTTTCATGTCAACGACTATCCGGCGGAACCAGGCCGACAGGACATCAACGATTCTCACAGAGTCTATCCAGGCGACGGGATTGCTCCGTTGAAAGAGATTCTCACGATGGTTGGTGGCACGGAGGGGGCTCGAACGAACCGTCCCGTGACACTTTCGCTGGAGCTCTTCAACCGAGAATACTGGAAGCAGAACGCAATGGATGTCGCCAGGACAGGGCTCGCGAAAATGAAAGCCGCCGTCGCTGGCCTCTCTGGCTGATGAATTGGTTTGCGGCATCCTTCGTTGGCGTTTCAATGGGCGGTGGTGTTTCAACGTGATTTGCCCAGCGCTGCTTCGCTTCGCTCAGTCGCAACCAGGTTCAGTCGCGGCCAGGGTTGGTAATTTAACCACGAAAGACACGAACCACACGAAAGAATCTCAGGGGGCCAGGAGTTCGGGGTATGGCAAAAGAATGGCGGCAGGAGAATCGTCGAGCCCTGCATTCTTCTGCTCTCATTCTCTTGCCATACGAGAACACTTAGGGGTTGTGTTCGCGGTTTTGTATTCGAATCGAAGGCCGGGTTGGTGTTTTGACCACGGAAGACGCGGAAGACGCGAAAGGGGCGGACCGGGGGGCAGGTCATCACGGCGGAGCGTGATGAGTACTTTTGTGTGTATTTCGTGGTTACCAATCACGCTGGCTACACGCTGCATGAAGTCCGAATCAACGCACTGCAGTCCTCGCTCCGCAAAACGCCAGCACCAAACAATTTACGCAACTCGCCGTTTAAAATCTTTGCGGCTCGAAAAGAATTCAACTGTTAGTAGTAAAGACTGGGGTGCGAAGTCTGCGTAATCGGCAAAGTCAATCAGGAGTGAGATGGTTCCGAGCAGCGACATCCGGAAATGTTGGGGCACTGCATCTCTAATCGCGATGATGGCCCCCGGAATTGTGACAAAAGCATGAAAGTTCTTTCTGAACGTTGTTTATGGAGAGGCCGGACCTGTCCGTTTGTACGGGCTGTTTCGATTCTGCATATGGGAACGCATGTGCGGTTGGTACGAATCCCGACGGTCCGGATTTGGCGATTGTCGTGATGGTGCTCAACGCCCTGTCTTCGCGTGAAGTAGCGTCTTTGCCGCAGTCGAAACTCGAAGTGTCCCTTTGCTGGGATCCCTATTCCCTGTCGTTCAAGGATGAACGGCACAACGGACTGGAGCAGCAGGATGCTGAGAGTAATGTCGCGGCGAGGCGCCCGGAGATGGGCCGCCTTGCTGGTGTTTGGCGCGTTGAGTTTGTCGTCTCTGAGCGGATGTTCTCGCCAATTTTGGCGACGCCAGGCTGAACAGGATTCCTACAAAGCGGTCACCGAGAAGTTGACGGACCCGCATTGGCAGGTTCCTCGAATCGATCTCACGCCTGATACGCGCAGTCGATTCCACGATCCATATAACCCTGACTGCAGCCCATTGCCACCCGACGACCGAGCCGCTCACCAGTACATGCACTGCGTGAACGGAAAAAAGGGGTATAAGAGCTGGCATAAGTTCGGTACAGCACTCAGCATCGAAAATCCTCAGTGGCTTGAACCGTTTGGAATCGCGGTTCAGGGAGCCGATCCGGTAATAGGGCATTCAGAAGTCAAGCTTCAGGATGTTTCCCTGCCGCAGGCCGTTGAGCTTTCCTACATTCACAGTCGTGAATATCAGACGGTCATTGAAGATCTCTATCTCCGAGCCCTCGATCTGACGTTTGAACGATTCCGACTCGGCGTGCGTTATCTTGGTGTCGGAGGCACTGAACCAGGTTCATTGTTCAGAACCACAACATCGGCCGACGGTGAGACTCAGGGGTCTCTTGGATCCACATTCGGGATCAGTCAGGCTTTGCCAACCGGCGGCCAGATGGCCGTTGAACTGGCGAACTCCACTCTCTGGATTTTCGGATCCGGGGGATCCTCCTCTGCTTCTTCACTCAGTTATAGTCTGACACAGCCATTGCTGTTTAACGCCGGACGTAAGATCGCACTGGAGCCTCTCACACAGGCCGAACGAAATGTGTTGTATCAGGCCAGAAACCTCGCAAGGTTTCGTCAGACTTTGTTTACAGACGTTTCAAGTGATTACCTGCAGCTTCTGTTGCAGCGACAGAATATCCTGAACCTTGAGAACAATATCCGGCAGTTGAAGGAGCAATTGGATGTTCAGCAGTCGGTGGATCGGCGCCCCGTCGAGATTTTCTCCGACCCGCTTGCAAAGTTTCCTGACGGTGCCGCGATTCCCGATTCGCTCAGAGGAAAGTTGACCTTCGAGCCCGGAGTATTGCGATGGCGTGGCCCGATGTCTGATGAAGATCAGGCTACGATGTTGAATTTGTCGCCCGAGCCAATGTTCCAGGCAGCCGCACAGCAGCTCGTCGCGTACGCTCGAAACGAAGCCACGCCGCTGGCACAGGCCGAACTTCGAACGCGACTGAATCGAACTCAGAACCAATATGAAAATGCCAAGCGAGCATTTGCGGACCAGCTTGACGTCTTCAAAATTTCGCTGGGTTTACCGCCAAATATTCAGCTGGAAATTGATGAGACGCTGCTTGGACAATTCGAACTGATCACTGCTGAGCTGATCGCGACCGAGAAGGAGTTTCGAGAACTCGATAAACGACTGGGAGCTGCAGTTCTCCCGGAAGAAGTTGGCGATGAATCTCAGGACCTGAAACCGCTCAGGCAGTATCTTTCAGAGCTTTCGGCAAACCGACAGCAACTGTACGAGTATGGTCTGACAGCCGTTCAGAATGACTTTCTGCCAGTTCGAGATGCTCTTGAGCTTACGAAAGATGACTGGTCGCAGGTTCAATACGGAGTTCGGTTCTTTTCAAGCCAGGAAGAGCGAGATCGAGTTGCATCTGACGTTGAGCGAGACCTGAGATTGTATCGGATCAGCGAAAGAGACTACGCGGTTGCGTCAGGTCTTCTGGACATGCTGATTGGGCTCGTTGACGTCGACACTTCCGATGAACTGCTCAAAAAGCTGGACAAGAACGGAAATGGCTCAGTTGAACTGAGTGAACTTCCTCCGGAATGGCCTGATCTGCCAAGATCCGGACCGCGTCGGTCAAACGAAAGTGGAGAAGAGATTCTTGGCGACCAGCCGGCCGCCGAACCAGCCGAGAATGCCCGGATTCCGGGATCTTTGAAAATTGATGTGGTTTTGAAAGATGTTCGAGACGCTGCAAAACGACTAAAAGACAAATTTTCCCGAACTGCACAGAGTCTTGAAGTGCTTCAGGCGGGTTTAAGAGGAGAGGCGGTGACTCTGAACCGATTCTCTCTGGATTCGATTTCGGGGACGCCAGACATTGAAGAGGTCGTTCGGATTGGGCTGGAGCAGCGTCATGACCTGATGAATGCTCGAGCACGCGTCATGGACAGTCGCCGAGCAGTGGAGATCGCTGCAAATCGACTGGAAGCGGCCCTGGATGTGACCATGGATGGCAGTGTGGGATTGTCCGGAGGAAATTCCGATTCGTCGCAATACCGTGCTGGATTGAGGTTTACGACGCCGTTGGACCAGGTGAGTGAACGAAATGCATATAGTCGGGCGATTGTGACGTACCAACGTGAACGCCGCGCCTATATGTTGTTAGAGGACCAGGTAAAGCAGCAGATTCGTGCAAGCTGGCGGCAGCTGGAAGTTCAGAAAGAACGTTTAGAAATTGACCGGCAGACCGTACGAAATGCGGCTCGACAATATGACAACGCCTCTTTGAACGCGGCTCGCGGGGCTCAACAGAACGCTTTGAGTCTGTTGAACGCTCTCGATACGGTTCTTCAGGCACAGAACTCTTTGGTGGCTGACTGGACGAGTTATGAGACAAATCGACTTAACATCTTTCGTGACATGGGTATCATGCAGATTGATCCCCGCGGATTGTGGCAGGATGAGTTTTATCTAAGCATGGATACTCGGCCGATCGAAGCCAATTCGAACGGACCCGCCGAACAGCCCGTACCTCCTGCCCCCAACACAACAGACATTACCCCGAACACAACAGATGCGGATGCTGCGGCATCCGGCCCGCCGACAGCTGAAAATCCCAACTAGCTGAGAAGTCGAGGAAATAGAGCATGAAATCAGGAAACAGAATCCGACTCCGGAAACAAAGTGAAATAAGGAATCGTCGTGGTTTATCGATCCTGAGTATCCTTGCGATTCTGATTGTGTTGCTGTTGGTTATCGTCTTTGCAGTTCCAGGTTTGCGATCGAAGGTATTGTCGCCTTTTGGTGGGGGTCAGCAGGATCTGGGTGCGAAGTATGTGTTGCGGACGGCGGAAAAAGGACCGTTTCGAATTCTGATTACAGAAAACGGGACGGTTGACAGCAGTCGCAACGCAGTGCTCATCAACAAGATCGAAGGTTCAACGACGATCATCACACTCGTGCCGGAAGGCAGCCGAGTGAATGCTCCCACGGTTGCAGACTTCGAGGGCGTCGTGGAGTTTGTCGACGTGGATTCAGAATCGCATAAGACTCTGCGACTAGTCGGAGAAGATGGTCAGGAGAAGACCTACGACGTGACCATGGGAGCGTTCACCGAAGTTCTGGTAACGGATCGCCAGAAGGTGCGCAAGGGTGACTATCTCGCCGGCGATGTCCTCTGTGAACTCGACTCTTCAACGCTTGTTGAAAAGGAAAAAGAGCAGCAGATCAAGCTGACAACGGCTCGAGCCAACCTCGAAAAAGCCCAGAAGAATCTGGAGATTCAGCTTACCACCAATGAGAGCAACGTTGCCAAAGCGAGGCTCGCCGAAGAGCTTGCTGAGCTCGACCTTGAGAAATACACCGCAGACGGTGGTGAATATCAGCAGGCCGTTGAAACACTGCTTGGTGAAATCACCAAGTATGAAGAAGAAGTCGCACTGAATCAGGAAGATTACGAACGTGTTCGTGACCTTGCTCGATTCGGATATCAGGCCCTGAACGTTCTGGAGAGTGCTCGTCAGAAAGCCGCTCAGTCCAGAATTCTGCTTCAGGTGAAGCGAGGGGAACTGAACGTACTTCAGGAATACACGAAAAAGCGAACTGAGAGTGAATTAAAGCAGTTGGCGGAAGATACGAAGCGGGAAACAAAGCGTGCGATCCTCGAAGGTGAAGCGGCAATGGCGCTTCAGAAGGCGGACCTCGATGCCGCCACTTTGACGGAAGCCGTCGAAGCAGAGAAACTGGAATTATTGAAGCGTCAGATTCGTGACAGTCGCCTCGTGGCACCTCAGCCCGGAGAAGTTGTTTATGCATCTCAGGAGAGTCGCCGCAGTGAGCCTGTAGTGATTGAAGAAGGCGCGACCGTTCGAGAGCGTCAGGCGATCATCAACCTGCCGGACATTGAAAACATGAAGATTGATGCTCGAATTCACGAATCCAAAATCAGTCGCGTGATGGTGGGACAGCCGGTTGAAATTGAGATCGATGCGTTGCCCGGCGACCCGTATCGAGGAGTTCTGAAGGCCGTTTCATCTGTGCCGATTCCCGGAAGCTGGCCGAATACCGATTTGAAAGAGTATCAGGCTGAAGTTGAAATCAAGGATAACAACGAAAAAGTCCGAAAGCTGAAGCCTGGGATGACCGCTCAGGTGCGCATTATTGTCGAGGATCGTAAAGAAGAGGTCCTGCAGATTCCTGTTCAGACTGTGGTTTCGTTTTCCGGTGAATTCTACACGTATGTCGCTTCGAAGAGTGGAGCCGAGTTAAGATCGATTACAGTTGGCGATGCCAATGACGAGTACATGGAAATCCTGAAAGGGATTGAGCCTGGAGAGCGTGTGATTATGAATCCTCGCACGCATTTCTCGAAGGAACTTGCTGTGCTGGAAGCGGCGGCCGCCACGAAGCGTGAAGCAGAACGACCTAAGGTCGAAACTCCAAAACGTGATGGAAACGGGGGCCCTGGCGGCGGCGGTCCGGGTGCAGCAGGTGGTCCGGGCGGTGGCAGACCAGGCGGCGGCGGTCCGGGCGCAGGAGGCCCAGGTGGTGGTGGCGGCCCAGGTGGTGGTGGAGGCCCAGGTGGTGGTGGAGGCCCAGGTGGTGGTGGAGGCCCGCGACCTGGTGGTGGAGGCCCGCGACCTGGTGGTGCTGGCTTCGACCCGAAGGCAATTTTCGAAAGTCAGGATAAGAACAAGGACGGAGCCATCACAAAGGACGAATCCGCAAGTCCGGAGATGTTTGACCGGACGGACGAGGATAAGGACGGGAAGGTAACCCTGGAGGAAATGCAGAAGGCGTTTGAGCGGTTTCGACAGCAACAGCCTCAAGGTTAAGTTACCGAGATGACAAAATTTGCAGCACAAGTCGTTGATATTACAAAGTTCTACGACCTTGGTCCTGTGGTGGTGAAGGCGTTGCGGGGAGTTTCGATTGACTTTCCGCAGGGTGACTTCGTGGCCATTATGGGTTCATCGGGCAGTGGGAAGAGTACGTTGCTGAACCTGTTGGGGGCACTGGATCGGCCGACCTCCGGCAAATACATCATCGGAGGTCAGGACGTATCCGTGATGTCCGATGATGAGTTGAGTGAAGTTCGGAACGGACTGATCGGCTTCATCTTTCAGTCGTACAACCTGATTCCTCAATATACGGTTGTGGAGAATATCGAAGTGCCGTTGCACTATCGGAAGGGATATCCTTCGATTGGTGCAAAGGAAAAGAAGCGTATCGAAGATTTGGCCGGGATGGTCGGGCTGGGGCAGCGGCTGGATCATCGTCCGTTTCAGTTATCGGGCGGTCAACAGCAGCGTGTTGCGATTGCACGTGCACTGGTGAATGACCCTCAGATTATTCTGGCCGACGAACCGACCGGGAACCTGGATTCGGCGACGGAGCAGGAGATTATGGAAATGCTGCTGGCACTGAATCGTGAAGGGCGGACCATCATTATGGTGACTCACGAACCTGCCGTTGCGAAGCTGGCAAAGCGACAGATCTATATGAAGGACGGAGTGATTGCCGGAGAAGGGATCTTCCCGGGTTGACACCTTGTATTCAGGCCCTGCAGACTGAACTGATCCAATGACGAACATCCTTCGCACAATGCAACTTGCTCTGAAGAGCCTACTCCTGCATAAGCTCCGCAGCGGGCTGACCATGCTGGGGATCGTCTTTGGAGTGTTTTCTGTGATCGCGATGCTGGCGATTGGAGAGGGAGCCAGTCAACAGGCGCAGGATCAGGTACTGGAATTGGGGGCGACGAACATCATCGTTCGCAGTGTAAAGCCACCCAAAGAGACAGCCGGTGCTCAAAATGCAGGGTCCTTTGTCCTGCGATATGGATTGCTTCGTGCAGATTACGAATTGTTATCGAAGACAATTCCGACAATTGAACAGGCAATTCCAATTCGGGAATTGATCAAGTCGTGTCGTCATCTGCATCGAGAGTTAAACTGTCGAATCGTGGGGTGCACCCCCGATTATCTTGACGTGAACCACCTCGATATGGCACAGGGACGGTTCATCACCGACAAAGATCGACGGGACAAGACGAATGTCGCAGTGCTTGCAGCCGGCGCCGCGCAGGAGCTGTTTCAGTTTGAAGATCCAATGGGTCAGTCGATCAAGATCGCTGATCGTTACTACACGGTTGTCGGGGTGACTCGATCGCGACAGGCGAGTGCAGCCATTGGCGGAAGTATGTCGGGTCAGGACTACAACAACGACGTTTATATTCCTCTCGAGACCATGCGAGCTCGGATGGGGGACCTTGATATTGACCGTACGACAGGGTCATTCAGTGCAGAGCAGATTGAACTAAATCAGATTACTTTGAGGATCAACGACAAAGATCGTGTTGAAGAAACCGCCGAGGTGATTCGGGAAAGTCTGAAGCTCAATCACAAGAACGACAAAGACTATGCCATTGTTGTCCCGCTTGAACTGCTTCGGCAGGCAGAGCAGATCCGCGACATTTTTAACGTGGTACTGGGGTCGATTGCGGCCATCAGTCTGATCGTCGGTGGGATTGGGATTATGAACATCATGCTGGCTACGGTTACCGAGCGTACCCGTGAGATTGGCATTCGCCGTGCGCTCGGAGCAAAGCAGCGTGATATTACAGTTCAGTTTCTGACGGAAACCGTGGTGCTTGCCGGCAGTGGAGGCGTGATTGGTGTGGTTCTGGGATTGATGACTCCCTGGGCATTTGAGGCCATCAAGTGGATTGTCAGATGGGCAATTTTTGATGGCGGTGAAGCGGGTTCCGAACTGGGGAAGATGTTTGCCAGCATGAACCCGAGACCGGTTCCGGCCAGCTTGCCGATTGCGTTTGGAATCTCTGTAGGCATAGGGATTGTGTTCGGGCTCTATCCAGCTCGAGCAGCCGCGAAGCTGGACCCAATTGAAGCGCTTCGTCACGAATAACGCCTGTCAGGTAGGTAATGCCTGGCAGGTAATGCCTGATTGGGACCAGAATCGAGCAGGGGATTTCTGACGTACATTGATTCAGGAAATTCCGAGTCTCTGACAGCGTGTCCGGAACCCAGCTGCCGAAAAACGGCAGGTCCCTTGACCTGAAGCGAAATCCTGGTCACTCTTTTGGCAGTCCACATTAAGGGCAAGACTCTTAGTGATGGCTAAATCCCACCTGAATGACCCTTCCAGAGACTGAGGCGAATACAATGACATCCGAGACACCGTCGAACCCAACGCGCAGATCGTTCATCGCAGCCACGGCTGCCGGGGCCGCAGCGATGGCCGCTCCTTCAATGCTGAATGCAGGACTTCATGCCGGTGGCAGTGACCTGCTGAAAGTCGGGCTGGTTGGTTGCGGTGGCCGAGGTACGGGTGCTGCTTCTCAGGCTCTGACGGCGGATGAAGGTACTGAACTTGTCGCAATGGCAGACGCATTTGCGGACATTCTTGAAGGGTCCCGAAACCGACTCGCACGTCAGTTCAACAAAGATGGCAGTCCTTCTCGAGTCAATGTTGATGATGCTCACTGCTTTGTTGGCTTCGATGCATACAAGCAGGTGATTGAGAGTTGTGATGTCGTTCTTCTGGCGTCAACGCCACACTTCAGGCCAATGCACCTTCGAGCAGCTGTTGACGCTGGAAAACATGTGTTCTGTGAGAAGCCGGTCGCGGTTGACGCTCCTGGTGTTCATTCGGTCATTCGTTCGTCAGAAATCGCCAAAGAGAAGAACCTGTCCCTCGTCTCAGGCTTGTGCTGGCGTTACCACCATGGAAAGCGTGCCACGTTTGAACAGATTAAGGCGGGGACAATCGGTCGAATTGTGAGTATGCAGTGCAGCTACATGACAGGCGGAGTCTGGGATCCTCGTCGAACGCCCGAACAATGCAGCAGCCAGATGGAGTACCAGATGCGGAACTGGTATTACTACACATGGCTGTCGGGTGACTTTAATGTTGAGCAGCACATTCACAGTCTCGACAAAATGTTGTGGGCCATGAATGACGAAGCTCCGGCGACGATCAGTGGAACCGGCGGCCGGCAGGTTCGAACTGAAGCCCGGTATGGGAATATCTTCGATCACTTTGACGTGGTGTACCAGTGGGCAAATGGCGTCAAAGCATTTGCTCGATGCCGACACTGGAACAACTGCGAAAATGAAGTTGAAGACTACATCTTCGGGACTCAGGGCTGGGTGGACGTGATGGCTCACAAGATTTACGACTACGATGGGAAAGTCGTATGGGAGTTCAAGGAAGACGGCGGAGACATGTATCAGATCGAGCATGATGAGCTGTTTGCGAGCATTCGTAACCAGAAGCCGATCAATAACGGGGATTACATGGCGAAGAGTACAATGCTGGCGATCTCCGGCCGCATGGCAGGCTATACAGGTCAGAAGCTCACCTGGGACCAGGCAATGGGTTCAAAAGAAGATCTCAGCCCTGCATCTTACGAATGGGGTGATGTCCCCGTACCACCAGTCGCGATCCCTGGAAAGACAAAGTTCGTCTAGGATCATGTGCGGATGGCTACCGTAGCAGGCAGACTCCGTCTGCCGTCCGCTG